>NZ_JAPJDC010000001.1:3048852-3697705 GCF_026241855.1 Curtobacterium flaccumfaciens pv. betae
CCGTGACTTCGTCCGCCGCATCGTCGACGCCGGCGGGTTCGACCACGCCGAGGCCGCCGTGTTCGAACGGGTCGCCTCGCGCGTGCAGGACGGCACGCTCGGGTCGCCGCAGCCCGCGCTCGTCGGGGACGGACCCGCGCGCCTGCACGGTGACCTGTGGGCCGGCAACGTCCTCTGGCCGACGGACTCGTCCGAACCGACCGGCGCCGTGCTCATCGACCCGATCGCCCACGGCGGGCATGCGGAGACCGACCTGGCACTGCTCGGGCTGTTCGGGCTCCCCCGGCTCGAGACGGTGCTCGCCGCCTACGACCGGGAGTCACGGCTGGCCGACGGCTGGCAGGAGCGCGTCGAGCTCCACCAGCTCGCGCCGCTGCTGCTGCACGTGTTCCTGTTCGGCGGCTCGTACACCGGGGCCGCACTCCGAGCAGCCCAGCGGTACGCCTGACCCCCTCGCACCGTGCGAGGGGCGCCGCACGAACGGTGCGAGGTTCCACACTCCGTGCGACCCCGCGTGCCTCGCACCGAGTGCGGAACCTCGCACCACGGCAGACCGCCCCCTCGCACCGTGCAAGGGGGCGGCACGCGGTGCTGCGGCCGCTTCGTGAGCAGAAGACGTCGGGTGCCGCGACCGCACTCGACATCTCCTGCTCACCGAGTGCCGCCCGGGTCGCATACTGGTCGGAGAACGCCGGACGAGGAGGCCCCGTGACGAACTCGTACGACAAGCTCCCGGGCCGCCCGGACCCCACCGACCTGGTGGTCGAGGTGCCGGCGTTCGAGGACGACCGCCCCCAGCCGGAACCCGCTCCGCCCGCCGCGGCGCCGGAGCTCGTGGCCGCGACCGAGTTCGCGCGGTCCTCGCACGCACCGCCCACGATCCGTCGGACGCAGATGCGGGCGGGCGCGTGGATCGCGGGCGTCCCGATCGCGGCGCTCGTGGTCGTCGCGATCGTGCAGATCCTGCTGCCCCGCTGACCGAGAGCGCGACCGAGCGGAGCGGGGCGCTCGGACGCCTTCTCACGCGCTCAGCGACACCTCACGCACAGCCGACGGCGTGAGGTGTCGCTGAGCACGAAATCCGGGCGTGGTCCGGATCGTCAGACGATCGACCAACGTCGAGCCCCATCCCGTGCATCCGCGTCAGAGCGCACGCAGGCTGGGTCCTGTCCGAGCAAGACGACCCGAACGGGTCACCACTGCAGAGATGGGAAACACGATCATGAACTCGTTCAAGCGCAAGTCCGTGAAGCTCCTCGCCGGCACCGCCCTCGGTGGCGCCGTCATCGCCGGGGCGTTCGTCGCAGCCCCCGCGCAGGCCGCCGAGCCCGCGCCGCCCAGCACCTCGTCGTCCGTCGGCGGCAACGTCAACGTCAACCTCGACCCGGTCGCGATCGTCAACGCGATCAAGGACGCCGTCAACGACCAGAGCGATCGTGGCGGTGCCGTGCAGGCGGCGCTCGACGTCGGCTACTGGAACGCCGGCAACCCCGACCGCCTCACCGTCGCGGTGGTCAACAAGAACCAGGACATCACCGTCGAGGGCGACGTCGCGGACGCCCAGTCGATCGACATCAAGGGTGGCAACTACGTCATCTACTGGTTCAAGGGCCCCGGCAAGGTCACCAACAACGGTGACGGCGGCTGGCTGAACTGGGGTGTGTTCGGCAACATCGAGCGCATCGACAACGTCATCCACGTCAACGGCGGCTGACTTCCCCGTTCATCGACGACGCCCCCTGGGACCTCGGTCTCCGGGGGCGTCGCCGTGTGCTGTCGGACTCAGGGAGCGTCGTCGCCCGCCTGCGCCGCCTCGATCGCCGACGGCCGGTTGCGTGCAGCCAGCCTGAAGTCCCTCCGAGACCGGATCCAGCCCCGGACGAAGGCGACCGACACCAGCGCCGTCCGGTTCGGTGCGTTCCAGGACTTCATCAGCCGGCCGAGGTGCCAGGCGACGGCCTGTCGGCTGTAGGCGGTCTCCTTGGCGATGGCGTCGTTCGAGAGCCCGCGGGCGGCGAGCGCCAGCATCCGCTCCTCGGTCTCGTCCAGGCCGGGCGCCGACGCCACCAGGTCGATGTCGTCGGTACCGAGTGCTGTCGTCGCGTCCGCCGACGCCCCTCCGCGGTGCTGCGCCCAGGCCTCCGCCCAGCACGAGCCGAGTTCGTGCGCCACGAGTGATGCCCGGCTCATCGCGAGCATCGTCCGGCCGGCATGGTCGATCGTCGTCGCGTGCTCGCGGGTGGCCGTGTGCATGACGAGGGCGAAGACACGGATCGCGGGCAGGGCGCCGCGGAGCACGACCGAGACGTCGACCTGCGGATCGTCGGCGCTGGCGGCTGCGACCTCGCGGAGCCGGACCAGGCACTCCGGATCGAGTGGTTCCCCACGCTCGACCGCGCGCAGTGCCGCGGGGAGCACGAGCGGGACGATCTGCTCGTACCGACGCCGGAGCCAGTCGTGCCCGTCGGGTCGGATCCCGTGCAACGGTGGCGCGAGCAGCAGCTCCGTGAACTCCGGGCACCGCTCGTCGAGCGCCAGCCCCAGCCGCTCCCCGGGGAGCAGCACGGCCGTCCGTCGTGCGTCGTCGCGCTCGGTCGTCATCGTGCGTCGACCGTATCCGGACAACAGGTGTCGTGTCCGCTGCGTTCACGTGGTGTTCGTTCTCACCTCGGCCACAGCGCTCCGCCTCGGTGTGGAGATCTCGGTGCTGGCGGCAGCCAACCCGGTGGCGACGGGCGTGCGGTTCGTGTCATCTGAGGCGTGGGTGTTCCGCGGGCGCAGACGACCGGAGCCATCCGCCCCGGTACCACCACCTCGGCGGGCCTACCGGGTGCGAGCAGCACGGCACCTGCCCGCCGCACCGCCCATCCGGGGCGAGGTCGTCCGCTCCGTGCGGCGCTGCGACCTCGCACCGAGTGATCGACCCCGCACCAGCCGGAGACCCCCGCGCCGCGCCCCACACCACCCGTGTTGCACGGTCGGTATACCAAGCCGTAGCATCGCCCTACCGCACCACCACCCCACAGGGCCCGACTGCCACCATCGGTCTGCCCGCGGCGAGCGCTCCATCGATGCAGCCCGCGCCGTCCGCTGCCGGCAACGCCCCACTGGACCCGCACGTGAACCCCACCTCTTTCGGTCTCTACGACCCTGCCCGCGAATCGAGCGATTGCGGCGTCGGTTTCATCACCCGTCTCGACGGGACGCCGAGCCACGACGTCATCCGCAAGGGCGACGAAGCGCTGTGCTCCATCCCGCACCGCGGCGGCAAGTCCGCCGAGGGTGTCGGTGACGGCGCGGGCGTCAGCATCGACCTGTCGGTGGAGTTCTTCAGCGCCATCACCGGCGAGCAGCTGCGCGCCGGGCACTTCGGCGTCGCGAACTGCTTCGTGCCGAGCAGCGACGGAGTGGACGGCTCCGACGAGCGTGCCCGCGCCGAGCAGACCGTCACGGACGCCATCACGGCCGAGGGCCTCGAACTGCTGCTGGTCCGTGACGTCCCGGTGGACCACTCCGTCGCGCGCCCCGAGGCCGAGCAGTACCAGCTGCCGATCGTGCAGTGGGTCTTCCGTGCTCCGTCCGACTGGGACCGCACCGAGGTCGACGCCGCCGCGAACCGCGCCCTGCTCGCCATCGAGGCGGTCTCCTACGCCCAGGCAGCCGCCGAGCGCGCCGAGCACGCCGCCCTGTACCCGCTGTCGCTCAGCGCCCGGACCCAGATCCTGAAGGGCCGGCTGAACTCCGGCGAGGTGATCGGGTACTTCACCGACCTGCGCGACCCCCGGCACTCGGTGCGGACGCTGTACTTCCACACCCGGTTCTCGACGAACACCGAACCGCACCCGACGATGGCGCAGCCGTTCCGCCTGATGGCGCACAACGGCGAGCTGAACACCGACCGCAAGAACCGGCTGTCGGACGAGGCGCTCGCGCGGGCTCGCACCCGGAGCATCGTGCGTCCGCCCGGGCAGTCGGACTCGAGCCGACTCGACCAGACCCTGCAGAGCCGCGTGTTCGACGACGGGCTCGAGATCATCGAGGCCGTGGTCTCGCTCATGCCGCCGGCATGGGAGAACGACCGCACCCTGACCCCGGACGTCCGGGACATGCTCGAGTACTTCTCGCTGTACGAGGAGAAGAACGACGGTCCCGCCGCCGTGATCTTCAGCGACGGCGACGTCGTCGGCGCCCGCCTGGACCGCCTGGGCCTGCGCCCGCTGCGCACCGTCGAGACGGCCGAGTACCTGATGGTGTCGTCCGAGGCCGGCCAGGTCGAGTTCGACGCCGACGAGGTCGTGCACCGCGGCCGCATCGAGGCCGGCGGCATGCTCGTCGTCGACCACCGCACCGGCACCCGCATGCGCACGGGCGAGGTGCTGCACATGCTCGCGGCCCGCCGTGACTACGGCACCCTGCTCGACGCCGCCCGCGTGAACCTGGACGACGTGCCCGCTCCGGACTACGAGCGCACGACGTCCACCCTGGGCTACGACGGCGACCTGTCGCTCGCGGGTCGGTACGTGGCGTACTCGCTGAACCAGGAGAGCTTCCGGTTCATGCTCGACCCGATGCTGCAGAACGGGTCGGAGCGCATCTCGGCGATGGGCTACGGCAACGCCATCAACGCCCTGAGCGACACCGAGGGCGGCATGGCGAAGTACTTCTCGCAGCGCTTCGCCCAGGTGACGAACCCGCCGCTCGACTCGATCCGCGAGGCCGACGGGATGTCGATGCGCGTGGCACTCGGCGCGAAGCCGGACGGCACGGGCACCACGGGGCGTCAGCTCGTCGTGCAGTCGCCGATCCTCGGGCACCTCGACATGGTGCGGCTGCGCGAGCAGGACATCGTGCCGCTCGAGCGCTTCGACATGCTCTACGTGCCGGTGCCCGCCGACGAGCAGGCCAACGCCGACGCGATGCGCGGCGCGCTGGACGCGCTGTGCGACGCGATCGAGGCGTTCGCGGCGCGCGGTGGCGGGATCGCGGTCGTGACCGACCGCGAGGTGTCGTCGACCCATGCGCCCCTCCCCGTGATCCTGGCCGTGGCCGCCGTCAACCAGCGGCTCATCGAGACCGGTCTGCGCCTGCGGGTGTCCGTCGTCGCGGAGAGCGGTCAGCTGCCATCGTCACACCACGTCGCGACCGCGCTGGGCTTCGGTGCCGCCGCTGTGTACAGCTTGAGCGCTCGGCTGCGCGCGGAGGAGAAGTACCCCGCCGCACCCGCACCCGCCGGCGAGCTGACCGCGACCGACCTGGCGCTCAAGCAGTTCCGCAAGGCCGCCGAGAAGGCCCTGGCGAAGACCATGGGCCGCGTCGGCCTGTGCACCGCCGAGAGCTACATCGGTGGCGAGTTCTTCGAGCCGAACTACCTCGACACCGGCGACGACGTGCTCGCGCGGATCTTCCCGCACATGCAGGCACCGGTCGGCGGCGTCGGCTTCGCGCGCATCGCCCAGGCGGCGACGGACTGGCACGAGCGTGCCCGCACGGTGGCGTCCGAGGGCCAGGTCCCGCTGCTCGGCCTGTTCAAGGAACGCTCCGACGGCGCCGGCCACTCGTTCGGCGTCGCGAGCGTCCGCGGGTTCGGCGGCATGACCGAGGAGCGCCCGGCCTTCGAACGCTCCGGCGACTCCGACGCGCTGCGCCTGCTCACGCTCGGCCAGCTCGACGACTCGTTCGGCATCACCGACGCCGCGTACCGGAACACCGGGTACGACCGGCTGAGCGACGCCGAGATCGACGCGCACCGCATCACGCCGGGCTACGTCACGTTCCTGCAGACGACCCACGACGAGCGGTCCCGCCGCCCCGCCGCGCTCCGCGACGTGCTCGCGCTGCCCGCGGACGTCACCGGGATCGACACCGCCGAGGACTTCGCCCGCGAGCTCGGCCGCTTCTCGACGAGCGGCAACGCCAGCGTCACCGTGCGCGGGCTCTCCGGCTCGCGTCCGTCGGACGACCAGGACCTGCCGGGAGGCACGGAGCGGTTCCGCCTGGAACTCACGTCGACGGGGACCACGGGTGCACTGCGCCACGCGGCCCTGGCGGACGGCCTCGCGCTGCTCCACCCCGGACAGATCGACGTCGACGCCGTCGACGACACCGGGGTGACGCTCCGCGCCACCGGTGCGGCCGTCGCCCTGCTCGCACTGCTGCAGAGCGCCCCGGCGAGCGTCGAGCTCGACGAGGTGCAGCCGGCCCACGAGATCACCCGGACCCTGGCGTCCGGCGCGATGAGCCACGGCGCGCTCGTCGCCACCGCCCACGAGGCCGTCGCGCACGGCACGAACATGGTCGGTGGCATGTCGAACAGCGGTGAGGGCGGCGAGCACCACTCCCGCTACGGCACCATCCGCGGCTCGCGCATCAAGCAGTTCGCCTCGGGCCGGTTCGGCATCTGGGCCGGCTACCTCGCCGACCCCATGCTCGAGGAGCTCGAGATCAAGATCGGCCAGGGCGCGAAGCCCGGCGAGGGTGGCCAGCTGCCCGCACCCAAGGTCACGGTGGACATCGCTGCGGCCCGGGGTGGCACGCCCGGCGTCGAGCTGATCTCGCCGCCGCCGCACCACGACACGTACTCGATCGAGGACCTCGCGCAGCTCATCCACGACTGCAAGGCCGCCCGCGTCCGGGTGATCGTGAAGCTCGTCTCGTCCGAGGGCATCGGCACCATCGCGGTCGGCGTCGCGAAGGCCGGTGCCGACGTGATCAACGTCGCGGGCAACACCGGCGGCACCGGCGCCGCGGCCGTCACCAGCCTGAAGTACGCCGGGCGCTCCGCGGAGATCGGTGTCGCCGAGGTGCACCAGGCCCTGGTCGCGAACGGCCTGCGCCAGAAGGTCACGCTCCGCTGCTCGGGTGCGCACCAGACCGGCAGCGACGTCGTCACGAGCGCCCTGCTCGGCGGCGACAGCTTCGAGTTCGGCACGACCGCGCTCATGATGCTCGGCTGCGTGATGGCGAAGAACTGCAACGTGAAGTGCCCGGCGGGCCTGACCACGAACGCCGAGGCGTTCGAGGGCGACCCCCGCGCGCTCGCGCAGTACCTGCTCAACATCGCCCACGACGTGCGGCAGATCCTGGCCCGTCTCGGCCTGCGCTCCCTGCGCGAGGCCCGCGGCCGGACCGACCTGCTCCAGCTCCTGGACCACCCGGCGAGCGTCGGCCGGCTCGACGCCCGTGCCCTGCTCGCCCAGGTGCCCGAGAAGATCGTCGCGGACCCGGAGTACCTGGAGAAGGACTTCCACACCGACGACGCCCTGCTCGAGCGCGTCCGCACCGCCCTCGTCGACCACGCGCAGGAGCACGTGCTCGTGCACGGCGTGCTGCTCGGCAACGCCGACAAGTCGGTCGGTGGCCAGCTCGGCATCGACCTCGAGCGTCTGCTCAACCACGAGCTCCGCGCCGAGGACGTGCAGGGCCTGCCCGCCGTGACGACGGACGACCGCGGACGCCGCCGACTGGTGGACGGCGCGGTCACGATCCGCACGCAGGGATCGGCCGGGCAGTCCTACGGCGTCTTCAACAACGACGGCGTCGTGCTCGAGCACACCGGCACCGCGAACGACGGTGTCGGCAAGAGCCAGAGCGGCGGACGGATCATCGTCCGCGCCCCCGGTGGCGGCAGCGCCGCACAGGGCGGCAACGTCCTGGTCGGCAACTTCGCGCTGTTCGGGGCCACCGGCGGCCGCACCTTCGTCGAGGGCGAGGCCGGCGACCGGTTCGCCGTCCGCAACTCCGGCGCGACCGCCGTCGTCGAGGGCCTCGGCGACTTCGGCTGCGAGTACATGACCGGCGGCGCCGTGTTCAACCTCGGCGCGTTCGGCAAGGGCCTCGGCAACGGCATGTCCGGCGGGTTCCTGTACCAGTACGACCCCTCCGGCCAGGTCGCCGAGCGTGCCAGCACGGACTCGCTCCTGGTGTTCCCGGTCACCGACACCGAGCGCGGTGCGTTCCACGAGGCCGCCGCCCGCCTGCTGCTCGAGTGGCACCTCGAGGCGACGGGTTCGGCCCTGGCCGACCGGCTGCTCGCCGAGTGGGACACCGCCCGTGCGCACGTGTACGTCGGCATGCCGCGTGCCCTGCTGCTCACGCAGGACGCCGGCGAGATCCTCGCGGCGGCGACCCGGCCCGAGCTCCTCGACGAGCTCGCGACCTCGATCGCCACCGACAAGCTCCGCGCGTTCAAGCTCGACTACCGCGACCAGCGCACGGTGCTCGACGGCCGCGCCCCGGCGCTCGGCGACCAGGGCGAGGACATGTTCTCGCTGCTGTCGTCGTACACGGTGCTCGGGGTCGCCCAGGACGTCGCCCTCGAGCGCGTCCCGGGTGCGCGCGGCGCCGCCGACCCGCGGGTCGCCGAGGCCGTCAAGAACCTCGTGCTCACCGAGGACTTCTCCGTCAAGCAGCGCGTCGTGAAGTACCTGCGCGGCACGCTCGACCGGTTCGCCGACGACCAGCTCGCCACGCTCATCGCGATCAAGCGGCTCGACGACTACAAGCGCGCGCTCACGCAGCGGAACAACCGCAGCATGGACGCGCCGGGCACCACGGGGTGGATCATGCACCAGAACGCCAAGAACGACGGCCGCGTCCGCGAGGCCCGCTTCGACGAGCTGCTCGCCACCGCGGCGCTCGAGGACATCGCCCGCCGGGCACCGCAGGCGCCGACCGAGGCGGTGACCGCGTGAGTCTGCTCCCCCCGACCGGGTCGCTGATCCCCGTCGACGCACCGTTCTCGGCCGCCCAGGAGTCCTGGCTCGCCGGGTTCATCGCGGGCATCGCCGCCGCCGGCAAGAAGGTCGCGGCCAGCGCACCCACGACGACGATCGACGTGCTCTTCGGCACCCAGACCGGCAACGCCGAGTTCCTGGCCGACGAGCTCGTTGCCGGCGCGAAGGCCCGCGGACTCGGCGGTCGTGCCAGTGCGCTCGACGCCGTCACCCCCGAGCAGCTCGCCGAGATGTCGCACGTGCTCGTCGTCACCTCGACCTACGGCGAGGGCGAGATGCCCGACAACGCCGGGCTGTTCTGGGACGCGATCCAGGCGAGCACCGTGCCGCGGCTCGAGGGGCTGCAGTACGCCGTCCTGGGCCTCGGCGACACGAGCTACGACGAGTTCTGCCAGGCCGGCAAGCTCCTCGACACCCGGTTCGAGCAGCTCGGCGCGACCAGGATCCACGACCGCGTCGACTGCGACGTCGACTTCGAGGACCCGGCCGCGCTGTGGACCGCGGCGGTCCTCGACCGCCTCGCCGCCGAGGCCGGCGCGACGGCCGCACCCGGCGCGACCACGGGCGGTGGCGCCGGCGACGGTGCCGGCGCGACCGGCGGGGCGGGCGCGAGCCGTGCCTCCCGGCCGGGGTCGCAGTGGAACAAGCGCAACCCGTACCCGTCCCGCCTGGTCGAGAACCGGCTGCTCTCCTCGCCGCGCAGCGCGAAGGAGATCCGTCACTACGAGTTCGACCTCGGCGACTCGGGCATCGAGTACGCGGCCGGCGACGCCCTGGCGGTCGTACCGATCAACGACGAGGTCTTCGTGGCGGACCTGCTCGAGCAGGTCGGCGCCAACGGCGGCGAGGCGTTCGACGGCCGGCCGATCACCGAGGTCCTGCGGACCGACCGTGAGATCCGGACGCCCTCGAAGGACCTCATCGCCGACCTGGTGCAGCGCGCGCCGTCGAGCGAGCTCGCGGCCGTCGTGGCGCACGGCGACAAGCACGAGCTGGACCGTTGGCTCTGGGGACGCGACGTCCTCGACCTGCTCCGCGACGCCGGCCCGGCCGCCCCGGGACTCGACGAGCTGCTGCCGAACCTGCGGCCGCTGCAGGCGCGGCAGTACTCGATCTCGTCGAGCCCGCTGGCGCACCCGGACCGCATCCACCTGACCATCGCGTCGGTGCGCTACGGCGACCCGCACCGGATGTACGCCGGTGTGGCGTCGACGTTCCTGGCCGACCGGGTCGACCCGGACGGCACCGTCGACGTCTACCTGCAGCCGAACGCGTCGTTCGGGGTGCCGGCGGACGAGTCGGCCCCGATGATCATGATCGGCCCGGGCACCGGTGTCGCCCCGTTCCGCGGGTTCCTGCACGAGCGCGCGGTGTCCGGGGCGACCGGGCGCAACTGGCTGTTCTTCGGGGACCAGCACCGGGACACCGACTTCGTGTACCAGGACGAACTCACCGAGCTGCAGGAACAGGGCGTGCTCGACCGCCTCGACCTGGCGTTCTCGCGCGACCAGGCCGAGAAGGTCTACGTGCAGACGCGGATGCTCGAGCGCTCGGCGGAGCTCTTCGCCTGGCTCGAGGACGGCGGCCACGTGTACGTCTGCGGCGACGCCTCACGCATGGCGAAGGACGTCGAAGCAGCGCTGCTCCAGGTCATCCGGACCGGACGCGGGCGCGGCGAGGACGACGCGCAGGCGTACCTGGCCGACATGCGTCGCGCGAAGCGGTACGTGCGCGACGTCTACTGAGCCGCACACGGACCTGACGGCGGATCCGCGTGCAGACGTGATGAGTCCGCCCCGGCCACGGAACCCGAATCCGATGGCCGGGGCGGTCCCGGAGGAGCGCCGGTCGATGGGGGCGGACCGGCGAGCCCCGCAGCGTGACGCACGCATCACCGACGCGTGGCGTCGGCGACCCGAGCAGGGAGTCCCCTGATCCGGGACTCACGTCCCTCGCTCGTCTCGGTCACCGGTGGTTGGTCGGCACCGGACTCGCTGTGCGTCACGGGCTGTTCGGGTTCCCCTCCTGCCGCGGACACTGCCAGCACCGGCGCCCTAGCAGGCCGGTGCGGGGGGACGACAGCGAACCGCGGTACGGAAACCGTACGAGGTGTGGAGTTCGAGCGGAACCCGTTGACCCGGATCAACCCGCTGTGCTACTGCTGCCGCGATCAGCGCGCGGTGCTCCCGCTCGGCGTCCCCGAGGCGTCGTCCGCGTCGCCGGGTGCCACCGCCCGCGACCACGCCGAGTCGTCCGCCGTGCTGGTGTCCGCCGGCTCCGGCGTCAGCACGAGCCCCGACCCCGAGGTGGCCGAGGCGTAGAGGTCCTCGAGCCAGCTGCGGTTGATCGACGGCACCCGACTGCCGGTGAACTTGAAGTGCAGGCTCACGTTGGGGTGCAGCCAGATCGTGCTGCGACCGTTGCCGTGGACGACGTCGTCCTTCCACGAGAACGCGAACCGGTGGTCACGCCGGAGCATGTTGACGATGACGATCTGCAGGTGCGTGAGCGCGCGGTCGTCGATCCGCAGGTCGAGCGGTCGGCCGTCGTAGATGAGCTGCCCCATGGCTCCTTCTACTCCTGCGCTCCGGTGTGCGCGAGACCAGACGCCCAGGTGGTGATGGTGCGGTCGAACCAGGCGGCGTCGACGTTGCGCTCCCAGGCGTGCTCGGCCGGCTCGCTGACCGCCAGGGTCACCGTGCCGGGGTGGGCGTCGGCGAACTCCTGACTGGCCGAGAACGGCACCGTGGTGTCGCCGGTGGAGTGGATGAGCAGGGTCGGTGGCAGCGGCCGGGGTGCGCGCAACCAGGACAGCACGCGCACGTCGACCGGCGAGCGCAGCCCCACCGTCCGGCAGAGGCCCGGTGTCGCCATCGCCTCGAGGGCAGCGCCCACCACAGGGCCGGGCAGCCCCGCGCGACGGGCCTGGGACCGGACGGTGACGGCCCAGTCCAGTGCCGGGGCGACGAGCACGATCCCGGCCAGGCGGCCACGGTGCGCCGAACGGGCGAGGAGTTCGTGCGTGATCGTCGCGCCCATCGACCACCCCACGATGACGAGCCGTTCGGCGCCGTTCGCGACGGCGTGGTCGAGCGCCGCTTCGACGTCGGCCCACTCGCGCGCGCCGAGGTGCGAGGCCCGGCCTTCCCACGGTGCTTCGCCGTCCCCGCGGAACGACGGGACGATCGAGGTCCAGCCGAGCTCGAGCGCGGCGGGGACGGTCCGGAGCGCGGTGACCCGGGTCGTCCGGATCCCGTGCACGTGGACGGCCCAGGTCCGGGCGGCCGCGGGATCGGCACCCCGGGCAGCCACGGAGTCGGCACCCTGCTCAGCACCGCGGTCCGGGCGTGCAGCACCGTCCGGCCCGGGCCGCACCACCCACGCGGGTGCCGGCCCCACCGGCGTCGGCAGCGACACCTCGGACCAGTCGACGTCCATCGCCGCCGGGTCCGGGTGCACGTGTCCGCTCCACCGCACCCGCGACGACACCGCGCCGGTCGTCCGCACCACGGCCCGGCGCACGAACCCGGCGGCTTCGTCGACCTCGAGCACCGGCCCGACGGTGGTGTGCCCCGGGCCGTCGTGCCACAGCCCGTACTCCCCCGGCCGCACGGTGTCGTCGGTGATCGGCAGCCGGACGGAGTCGGCGTCGGACTCGAGCACGGGCGTCCACCGATCGCCACCGGGCAGCACGATCCTGCCGACGACCTTCCGCAGGACGACCAGGACCGCCAGGGACACCGCCGCCAGCACCACGAGCGCTCCGAGCACCCACCACACGATCGTCACGCCGTCATCCTCCGAGGCTCCGGGTCAGGGTCCGTTCCGCCGACCGCACCTGCGCGAGTTCGGCGTCGTCGAGGGTCCGGCCCTGCACCTCGGCGTCGCGGATCGCGATGACCAGGTCGTAGGTCCGGGCCTGCGGGTCCCCCGGCCGCTCGACCGCCCGCACCGCGTGCCGCCGGGCGATGCGGCGCAGGCGTCGGTGGTGCCCGCGGTGGCGCAGGTCACGGCCCCACCGCCGGAACGTCAGCGAGGCCATCGCCACGACGATGAGCACGATGCCGAGGTAGAACGGCGGGTCGAAGGCCAGGCGCAGGCCGTCCCGCACCCCGGCCGGGAAGAGCCCGAAGTGGTCGGCGGTGAGCGAGGCGACCTCGTCGACGCTCGCCACGACCACCAGCGCGAGCCCGACGCGGAACACCACGAGCGCCACCGGGTTCTGCAGCACGCCGCGGCGCAGTGTCGTCGCGGCGATCAGTCCCACGCCCACCATGTAGACGGTCGCGTAGAGCCACATCGGGGTCTGCTCGATCTCGCGCACGATGAAGTGGAAGTCGGTCCCGCCGCGCTCCTCGACCAGCAGGAACGGCACCGTGAAGGCCACGACCACGACGAGCAGCGCCACCGGCCTGGCGAGCACCGGGCGCTCCGGCAGGTCGTCCGTGCTCGCGCGCAGCATCAGCCAGAACGCGACGGTCGCGCAGACGTTCTGCACCAGGTTGATGAGGTTCGAGCCGCCCAGGGCACCGTCGAGCACCGGCTGCGGCACGACGCTGCCGAGGGTCAGGAGCCCGAGCGCCCCGACGCCGGTGGCACCCCAGGCCGCCCGACCACGGGGGTTCCGCAACACGTACGGCGTGCGGGCGAGCAAGATCAGCGCCGCGAACCAGAAGGCCGCGGCGTGCAGGACGGCCATCAGCCGTAGGCCCGCTCGTCCGCGCCCGTGGCCCCGGCGAGCAGGACCGTCGCGAGCTCGTAGGCGAACCGTTCGGCGAAGTGCTCGTCGTCGTCGGAGATGCTCACGAGCCCGGAGTCGGCGTCGAGGGCACGACGGCAGACGTGGCCCCCGGCGACGAACTCGGCGACGGACGACGGGGTGGGGGTGCCGACGTCGCCGTGCACCAGGTGCCCGAGCTCGTGCAGCACGCAGTGCATGCGGTAGAGCGGCGGTGCGTCGGCCGGCACGAGCACCAGGTTCTCGTGCTCGAACTGCGACACGAGCGCGGTGAGCGGACCCCAGCTCGGGCCGTCGACGTCGACGACGCGCGTGGGCTTGCCGACCATCCGACCGACGCCGGTCACCACGTCGGACAGCTGCGGCGCACGGGGCAGGGTGGCGACGAGGGCACGGACGGCACCGGACGCACCCAGCTGCTCCGCCATCGCCCCTCCGATCTCCGCGGCAAGACTACCGGCAGGTCCCCCTTGTGGACGAGACCGGCCGGACGTAACCTACAACCAAATGGTTGTACGAATCGAACTGTCCGACGCCGAGGTCGACCGGGTGTTCCACGCACTGGCCGACGCGACCCGTCGTGACATCGTCCGGCGCACGCTCGTCGGGTCGTCGTCCGTGAGCGAGCTCGCGGACGCCTACTCGATGTCGTTCGCCGCCGTCCAGAAGCACGTCGCCGTCCTCGAAGGAGCCGGACTCGTGAGCAAGGAGGCCCGCGGCCGCACCCGCATCGTGCGCGCCGAACCGGAGCAGCTCGACCGGGTCCGTGATCTCCTCGACGCCTACGGCCGCCTCTGGCACAGCCGGATGAACCGCCTGGGCGACCTGCTCGACGGCGACGCGTCCGGACACCCAGCACCAGACGACCCCCGACGACACCAGGAGCGATGATGCCCACCACGTCCGTCCACACCGATCCCGACACCCTCTCGATGACCCTCGTCGCCGAGTTCCCCGTCCCCGTCGAACGCCTCTGGGCCGCCTTCGCCGACCCGCGCCAGCTCGAGCGGTTCTGGGGACCGCCCGGGTTCCCCGCGACGTTCACGACGTTCGACCTGCGCCCCGGCGGCCGTGCCGACTACCGGATGACGTCCCCGCAGGGCGAGCGGTTCCACGCCGTCTGGCAGGTCACCGAGGTCGACGAGCCCCGCCGCATCGTCTTCCGTGACCTGTTCACCGACCCCCAGGGCACGGTCGACGAATCACTGCCCGCGGGCGAGACCGTGTTGTCGTTCGGCCCGGCCGACGACGGCTCGCGGGTCACCGTGGTGTCCTCGTTCGCCTCGGCCGCCGACCTCGACGCGATGCTCCAGATGGGCATGCTCGAGGGCTACCAGCAGGCGTTCGGCCAGCTCGACCGGGTGCTCGCCGACCTGCGCGAGTGGGCGCTGGGTGCGGGCACCGAGACCGAGGTCCTCGACGACACCCACGTCCGGATCACCCGGGCGTTCGCGGCGCCGCGGCACCTGCTCTGGCGGGCACACACCGAGCCCGACCTGGTGCGCCGGTGGCTGCTCGGCCCCGACGGGTGGGAGATGACGGTGTACGAGAACGACCTGACCCCGGGCGGCGTGTTCCGGCAGGCCTGGGCGCCGACGGGTGACACCGAGGGTGAGCCCTTCGGGTTCGAGGGCGAGAACCTCGTCGTCGAACCCGAACGCCGGATGGTGTCGACCGAGCGCATGACCGGGGCGCCCTTCCCGCCGAACACGAACGACCTGCAGTTCGACGAGGACGACGGCGTCACGCTCATGACGCTGCTCGTCACCTACCCGGACCGCCAGCAGCGGGACGCGATCCTCGCGACCGGCATGACGGAGGGCATGGAGGCCAGCTACCGGCGGCTGGAGCGCGAGGTCCTGTCCGCAGCGTGACCAGCAGACGGACGGGAGGCCCGTGGCGGCGCCGCCACGGGCCTCCCGTCCGTCTGCGGTGTCCGGTCCAGGACGCCTCGTGCCGGTCTAGGACGCCTCGTAGTGCCGCGCGCCACCGCGCACGCCCGCGAAGCGGAACGGCGCGGTCGTGACGCGCGGACGCTCGACGTCCTCGCTGGTGGCGGCACCCGCGGCGTGCAGCGCGCGGTACGCGTCGACCGTCAGCGGGACCCGTGCCTCGAGCAGCGACCGCACACGACCCGCACGACGGTGCTCGCGGTAGTCGGGCCGGACGGTGCCGGTGATGAGCTCACCGACGCTGCCCGAGCCGTAGCTGAACAGGCCGAGCCGCTCCCCCGCCAGGTCGTCGTCCAGGTCGAGCAGCGCTGCGAGCCCGATCCAGAGCGACGCCGTGTAGGTGTTGCCGGTCTGCCGGTTGTAGGTGAACCCGATCGCCAGGTCGGCCTCGTCGAACGGTGCGCCGACGTGCTGCGTGAGCTTGCGGTGCGCCTTGATCGCCATCTTGGTGAAGGGCTGGTGGTGCACGAACCGGGCGATGTCGTCGTACGCCGGGCCGCCCTGTTCCGCCAGGTCGTCCCAGGCGCCGACGAAGGCGTTGACGTACGCGCTCACCGAGAGCCGACCGTCGACCAGCGCGGTGGAGCGGTCGTTCGGCCGCCAGAAGTCGTCGACGTCCGCCGTGTAGACACCCGCCGCCGGCTCGATCTTGATCAGGTCGGGGTCGGCGGACACCAGGATCGCGGCGGCACCGGCACCCTGGGTCGGCTCGGCCGGGGTGTCGACGTCGTACCGGGCGACGTCGGCGGCGATGACGAGCACCCGCTCGTGCGGGGCGCGGGCGACGATGCCGAGTGCGAGCTGCACCGCGGCCATCCCGCCGTAGCAGGCCTGCTTCAGCTCGACCACGCGGACGGCCTTCGGCAGCCCGAGCAGGCCGTGCACGTACACGCCGGCGGCCTTCGACTGGTCGACGCCGGACTCGGTGGCGAACAGCACCGTGCGGATGCCCTCGACGCCGTGCCGGTCGATGAGCTCCTTCGCCGCCGCGGCGCCCATCGTGACGATGTCCTCGTCGGGCGCGGGCACGCTGAAGGCGTCCTGCCCGATGCCGACGTGGTACTTCGCCGGGTCGACGCCGAGCCGCTCGGCCAGGTCGTCGAGCTCGAGCACGTGGTGCCCGGTCGCGATCGCGATGTCGTGGATGCCGACGCCGGTCATGCCGCACCCCCTGCGGGCTTCGCGCCGCGGCGTTCCATGGCGACGTGGGCGGCCATCAGCTCACCCGGGTTGGTCTGTGCGGCGAGGAGCGAGAGCTCCCCGCACAGGACGGTCGCGGCGCACAGGGCGGCGAGGCGGCGGGCGTTCCCGCCCGGCGCGCGGTCCTCGCGGCAGCCGAGGCGCACCAGGGCGTCCTCGACGACGGGCAGGTCCCCGCCCTTGCCGTTGCCGACCGTGCCGACGATCAGGTGCGGCAGCGAGGTCGCGAAGTACAGGTCGCCGTCGCGGTCCTCGGCGCTCGTGATGCCCTGCGAACCCTCGACGATGTTGGCGGCGTCCTGTCCGGTGGCCAGGTAGAAGCCGAGCAGCATGTTCGCGTAGTGCGCGTTCGCCGAGCGGATGGCCCCGGCGATCGTCGACCCGATCAGGTTCTTCGCGATGTTGAGCTCGACGATGCGCGCGGTGCTCGACCGCAGGCGCTTCTCGACGATCTCGCCGGGGATCACGATCTCGGCGATGGTGTTGCGGCCGCGGCCACGGATACCGTTCACCGCGGTGGCCTTCTTGTCGGTGCAGAAGTTGCCCGACACCGAGACGTACCGCAGGCCCGGCTGCCAGTCCAGGATCGCCGGCAGCAGCTTGTCCGCCGCCTGCGTGACCATGTTGTGGCCGGAGGCGTCGCCGGTGGTGAACGCGAAGCGCAGGAACAGCAGGTCCCCGACGATCTCCGGGTGCACCTCGATGAGCTTGGCGAACCGGCTCTGTCCGGACACGATCGCGGCGAGCTCGTCCTGGCGCGCGAGGATCTGGCCCGCGGCGACGTGGGCTGCGGCGGCGCTGTCGGCACGGACCACGACGGAGCGGGTCATGCGCTCGTCGACGACGGTCGCGACGATGCCGTCCTCGACCATGCGCGAGATGCGGGCACCCCGGCCGACGGACGGCCAGAGCGGCGACTCGTAGGTGGCGAGGGGGACCTCGTGCTCCCCCTGCACGGTGTTGCCGCTGACGCGGATCGGGCCGACCCACTTGGTGGGGATCGGTGTGAGCAGGTCACTCATCGAGGGCTCCTTCTGGTGCTCGCACCGCGACGCTGAGGTGTCTGATGTCGTGCGCCTCCCAGGCGCGGTGGATGCCGGCGGGGTCGGTGTCCGCCGGGACGAGCGCGATGCCGCAGTCGCCGCCGCCGGCCCCGGACGGCTTCGCCGCCCCGCCCGCGGCCTCGACGACGTCGCACAGGGTCGCGAGACGCTCGGTCTCGATCTGCGACCCGACGGACGCACCGAGGCGCTGCAACAGCCCGCGGGCGCGTCGGAGGGCACCGAGCGTGCGCTCGGCGTCGCCGGTCTGGAGGCCCGTGGTCAGGTCGTCGACGGCGCTGCGGCTCTCGTCGAGGAACGCCTGGTACCCGCCGTTGCGGTGCCGACGCACCACGTCGACGAGCTTCGTGGTGGACGCGGGCGAGCCGGTCCAGCCGACGAGCAGCTGCAGGTTCTCGGGAGCGGGCAGCCGCTGGACGTCGAAGCCGTCCCAGGCGTCGGCGTCCGTCAGGATCGCGGACACGGCGTGGTCGCCGAGCATCGCGGCGAGGCGCTCGCGGTCGGGGGCGCTGTAGCGCAGCCAGCCGCCGAACGTGCTCGCGGCGAGGTCGCCACCGGAGGCCCGGGGGTTCACCCGGATGGTGGCGAGCAGCGCGACCTGGAAGCGCTGACGCTGCGTCAGGCCGATGCCGTAGAAGCGGTCGAGGGCGCCGACCGTGGCGACGGTGACCGCGGCCGACGACCCGAGCCCGAACTTCCGGCCGCTGGCGTCGTCCAGTTGGCTCTCGATGCGCAGGTCGTGGAACCGCGGGGCGATGCCGTGCTCGGCGCGGAGCTTCTCGACCAGGTCGATCGTGGCCATCACGTAGTCGTACGGGTGGTGCTCACGGTCGAGCGCCAGGCCGTCCTCGGCACGGGTCCACGTGAGCGGCAGGTGTCCGTACTCCTCGGAGTGCACGCTGCCCGCGCCGTGGCCCTCGCGCACCTTCGCCGTGATGGCGCGGTCGAGGGCGATCAGGACGGACGGCTGGCCCGGCTCGACGACGGCGTACTCGCCGGCGACGAACAGCTTGCCGTGTGCACGGAACTCGATCACTGCGCGGACTCCTTCTGGTCGGGATTGCTCCCGATCTCTTCGGAGCGGAGCACCCGCGCGGCAGGTCCGGTGCCGGACTCGATGACGTCCCCCAGCGACGCGAGCGCCCCGGCGACCGCCGCCCGGTCCTGCGGCTTCGTGAGCACGACGACGTTCGGGCCCGCGTCGGCCGTGGCGTAGGCCTCGGTGCCACCGGCGCGCAGCTCGGCGACGGCGTCGAACACGGCGACGCTGCGGGCGTTGAGGTAGCGGATCGGCGGGAACGCGCCCTCGATCGTCGCGTGCATGCGGAGCGCGTTGCTCTCGGTGATCTCGCCGATGCGGGTGAAGTCGCCGGCCGCGCAGGCCGTGAGCATGTCGCCGACGGTCTCGGTCGTCGAGGTCACCCAGGCCGGGTAGAAGGGCGACGTCGCGATGGTGCGGCGCATGGCCTCGCGCGACCCGATCGGCTTCGGTCCGGCGTCGATCGTGACCACGACCATCGCCATCGGCGGGGCCGGGATCGGCTCGGCGAAGGAGCCCTGGTCGTCGCCCGCGTGCCAGACGGCGACACCGCCGGGGATCGAACGCGTGGCCGAGCCGGAACCGCGACGGGCCAGACGGGACAGGTCGCGCGGCGACAGGTCGAGGCCGTAGGCCGCGGCAGCGGCGGTCGCCAGTGCGGCGAAGCCGGACGCGCTCGAGGCCAGCCCGGCACCGGTCGGGACCGTGTTCTCGGACACCACCGACGCCCGCTCGGACGACCCCGCGAGTTCGCGCACCAGGTCGAGGAACTGCTGCACGCGCACCAGCGCACCGTCGTCGACGACGTGACCGTTCAGCGTGAACGCGTCACGCGCCTCCCGTCCGCCGTCCACCGTGACGGTGGTCGTCGTCGGGAACACGTCGAGCCCCATCGAGACGCTGCCCGTGGCGGGCAGCGCGAGCTGCGCGTCCGCCTTCCCCCAGTACTTGACGAGGGCGATGTTGGGGTGCGCGACGGCGGTGGCTGTCAGCAAGCGCGGGCTCCGATCGTGGTGGTCCAGGTGGCTGCGGCCCCTGCGCCGCGGAGTGCGGCCGCGATGCGGTCCGCGTGGTCGTCGTCCGTGGCGAGCGCGAGGACGCACCCGCCCCGCCCGCCGCCGGTGAGCTTCGCGCCGAGGGCGTCCGCAGCGCGTGCGGCGTCGACGAGCCGGTCCAGGTCGTCACTCGACACGTCGAGTGTGCTGAGCAGGTCGTGCGCGGCGTCCATGGTGGCACCCAGACCCTGGGCATCGCCGTCCTCGAGTGTCCCCCGTGCGCGCCGGGCGAGCGCGCCGATCCGGTCGATCACGGCGCCGACACCGACCGGGTCCTGGTCGTGGCGGGCGCGGACGGCCGAGACGGCCTCGCGGGTGTGCCCGGGGACGCCGGTGTCCGCAACGACGAAGGTGAACCGGGCGCCGAGCGTGACGGGTTCGATCCGGCCGCCCTCGAACCAGACCGGCGCGGACGCGACGACGCCCCGGGCGTCGAGGCCGGACGGTCGGCCGTGGGCGACGCGCTCGCACTCCTGGATGAGCTCGTGGTGGGTCTCGACGTCGAGGGTCTCGCCCAGGGCATCGGCGACGGCGGCGGTCACGGCGGCGGCGACCGCGGCGCTCGAGCCCATGCCGCGGGCGGTCGGGACCTCGCTGTCGACCCGGACGTGGAAGTGGCGGTCGGTGACCCCGAAGTGGCGCAGGGTCGCGGTGACGGCGGTGACGGTCGGCATCACGGCCGCGGGTGCGAGGTCGAGGGGGCCGGTGTGCACGGTCGACTGCAGGCTGTGACCGGGCTGCTCGGCGTCGGCGGCGACCGGCGTGACCGTCGCCACGACCCGCGCGTCGAGCACCGGCAGGACGAGAGCGGGTGCGCCGTAGACCACGGCGTGCTCACCGATCAGGATCGTCTTGCCGTGGGACGACGCCGATCCGTTGCCGGGGGTCGTGGTGTTGTCGAGGTCGCTGCTGGTCATCTTGGGTCACGTCAGCCTAACCGTCCGGGCCGTCGGCGTGTTCGTCGTGCGCTGCGGGCGGACCTGGGACGCCGTTCCGGGAGCGCGGCGCACCATCGGGGTCCGCCCACGACGAGGAGCCGCGATGCCGCACGCCTTCCGACCGGACCGCCCGAACCCGGTCCGACTCGACGTGCTCGCCCGAGCACTCGGCGTCGACGGGCCCGGCGACGGTGCCGGTGGTGGTGCCGCTGGCGGCCCCGGTGCCGTCCCGGTGGCTGGCCTGGCGCTCGCCACCGACGAGCTCCGGCCGGGGATGCTGTTCGCCGCGCTCCCCGGCCGCGTCACACACGGCGCGCAGTACGCCGAGGTGGCGCGCGACGCCGGTGCCGCCGCGGTGCTGACGGACCCGGACGGGCAGGCCGCGGCGCGACGGAGCGGGCTGCCGGTCGTCGTCGTGCCCGACGTCCGCGCACACCTGGGCGCCGTCGCACGGCTCCTCGCCGGCACGGAATCGCTGTCGTTCCCGCTGTTCGGGGTGACCGGCACGAACGGCAAGACGTCGACGGTGCACCTGCTCGACGCCCTGATGCGCCGGCTCGGGTGGCGGTCGGCGATCAGCAGCACGGTGGAGCGCCGTGTCGACGACGAGTCGCTGCCGAGTGCGCTGACGACACCGGAGGCCCCCGAACTGCACGCGTTCCTGGCACGCGCCGCCGAACGCGGGGTCGACGGTGCCGCCCTCGAGGTGAGTGCGCAGGGCCTCTCCCGCCACCGCACCGACGGCGTCCGGTTCGACGTGGCGGGCTTCACGAACCTGTCACACGACCACCTCGACGACTACGCCGACATGGACGAGTACCTGGCGGCCAAGGCCCTGCTGTTCACGCCGGCTCGGTCGCGGGCTGGCGTCGTGTCACTCGACTCCCCCGCCGGTCGACGCGTCGTCGAGCGGGCGACGGTCCTGGTGACGACGATCTCGACGGACCCCGCGGCCGGGGCCGACTGGACCGTCCTGGTGCGGGAGCAGCGGCCCGACGGCACCCGTTCGAGCCTGACCACACCGGACGGCACGACGTTCGACCTCGACCTCCCGCTGCTCGGCGTGCACATGGCGGCGAACGCCGGGCTGGCGGTGGCGATGCTCGCGACCGCCGGGGTGCCCGTCGCGGCCCTGCTCGACGCGACCGAGGGTCGTCTCGACGTCGTCGTCCCCGGGCGGATGGCGGACGCATCGGCCGCGACCGGGCCTCGTGTCTTCGTGGACTTCGCGCACACCCCGGACGCCTTCGCGAAGAGCCTGCAGGCGGTGCGGGCGTTCGCACCGGGCCGGGTCGGGATCGTCCTCGGGGCGGACGGCGACCGGGACCCGAGCAAGCGGGCGGCGATGGGTGCGGTGTCGGCCGAGGCCGCCGACGTCGTCGTCGTGGCCGACCACCACCCGCGGTTCGAGGACCCGGCCCCGATCCGGGCGGCCATCGTCGAGGGTGCGCGAGCGAGCGGGCACGACGCGCTGGTCGTCGAGGAGCCGGACCCGGCGCGGGCGATCCGCCGGGCGATCGCCGAGGTCGGTGACGACGGGGTCGTGTACTGGGCCGGTCCGGGCCTGACCGACTACCGGGACGTCCGCGGCGTGCACGTGCCCTACTCGTCGTTCCGGGACGCCCAGGCCGCACTCGCCGAGGCGGGGCACCTGCCCGGTGCTCGCTGTGAGCTCGCCTGCGAACCGTCGATGTAGGTTGCACACAACTGGGTTGCGTGACAGTGTGGACGCATGCCCGTGACCGACGAGATGGTGTGCTTCTCCCTCTACGCGGCGTCCCGCGCCACCACGCAGGCGTACCGCACGATGCTCGAACCCTGGGGCCTGACGTACCCGCAGTACCTGGTGCTCGTGACCCTGTGGGTCGAGGGCGACCAGACCGTCTCCGGTCTCGGCGAACACCTGCAGCTCGACTCCGGCACCCTCTCGCCACTGCTCCGCCGCATGGAGCAGAGCGACCTGGTCCGCCGCGAGCGCCGCAGCACCGACGAGCGCGTCGTCACGGTGACCGTCGGTGACCGCGGCCGCGAACTGCGGTCCGAGCTGAGCGGCATCCCCGCGCGGATCGCCGCAGGCATGGGCCTGGCCGACGAACGCGCGGCCGCCGAGCTCATCGCGACGCTGCACCGGCTGACCGAGACGATGCACGCGGCGGCCGACCCCGCCGGTGCCGCTGGCGCTGGCGCTGGCGCCGTTTCGCACTGAGCGACACCTCACGCCCCCGTGCGCCCGTGAACTGTCGCGGAGCGCGAGAGCACGCCGCACACCCACCAACTTCACGATCCGCCCCACAAGGAAGGAACCCCATGGAAACCCTCTACACCGCCGAGGCCCTGGCCACCGGCGAAGGCCGCAACGGTCACGTCGCCACGAGCGACGGCACGGTCGAGTTCGACCTCGCCATCCCCAAGGAGATGGGTGGCTCCGGCAACGGCGCCAACCCCGAGCAGCTCTTCGCCGCCGGTTACGCCGCCTGCTTCCACTCCGCACTGCAGGGCGTCGCCCGCAGCCAGAAGGTGAAGATCACCGACTCGTCCGTCGGCGGTCGCGTGTCGATCGGCCCGAACGGCAACGGTGGCTACCAGCTCGCCGTCATGCTCGAGGTCGTCATCCCCGGCCTGGAGCACGACCAGGCCCAGGCCCTCGCCGACGCGGCCCACCAGGTCTGCCCGTACTCGAACGCGACCCGCGGCAACATCGACGTCACCATCGTCGTCTCGGAGGACTGACCCATGAGCACCACCACCCCCACCACCATGCGCGCCGTCGTCCACGAGACGTTCGCCGAGCCCGCCGACGTCCTCGAGGTGCAGGAGCGCCCCGTCCCGACGCCCGGCGCCGGCGAGGTCCTCGTCCGCACGGTCCTCTCCCCCATCCACAACCACGACCTGTGGACCGTCCGCGGCACCTACGGCTTCAAGCCGGAGCTGCCCGCCGCCTCGGGCACCGAGGCACTCGGCGTCGTCGAGGCCCTCGGCGACGGCGTCACGAACCTGCAGGTCGGCCAGCGCGTCGCCGGCGGTGCCTTCGGCGTCTGGGCCGAGTACTACACCGCGAACGCCGCCGGGCTCGTCCCGGTGCCGGATGCGATGACCGACGAGGCCGCCGCCCAGCTCGTCTCGATGCCGTTCAGCGCCATCAGCCTGCTGCACTCGCTCGACCTGCACGAGGGCGACTGGATCATCCAGAACGCCGCCAACGGTGCGGTCGGTCGCATGGTCGCCCAGCTCGGTGCCGCCCGCGGCATCAACGTGATCGGACTCGTCCGTCGCGCCGCCGGTGTCGACGAGCTCCGCGAGCAGGGCATCGAGCGCATCGTCGCCACCGACGCGGACGACTGGCAGGACCAGGTCGCCGCGATCACCGGTGGTGCACCGATCATCGCCGGCGTCGAGTCGGTCGGTGGCAAGGCCGCTGGCGACATCGCCTCCGTGCTGGGCGAGAACGCCACCCTCGTCGTCTTCGGCGCGATGGCGTCGCCGACGCTCGAGATCCCGTCGGGCAAGGTCATCTTCGGCCAGCTCACCGTGAAGGGCTTCTGGGGCTCCGTCGTCAGCAAGACGATGCCGGCCGAGACGAAGGGGCAGCTCTTCGGTGAGCTCATCACCCGCGTGCTCGACGGCTCGCTGACGCTCCCCGTCGCCGAGACCTTCGCCTTCGAGCAGGTCCGCGACGCCGTGCGCGCCAGCGACACCGCGGGCCGCGTCGGCAAGGTGCTCCTGCGCCCGTAGCGCGACCACAGAACGGACGGAGGCCCGGTGCCAGCTGGCACCGGGCCTCCCGTCTGTTTGCTGGTCCGTCACATGGCCTCCTTGATGCCCCGACGCACCAGCCACACGTTCACGGGGTACGAGCAGACGAAGCCGGCCACCATCGCCAGCTGCATCGCCACCCAGAACTCCGGCGAGAAGACGCTCGCGCGCCCGCCGACGAGTGCCGGGAACACGACGAGCTGCCACACCGCCATCAATCCGTACATGCCCACCTGCCACGCGATGATCGACAGCGCGTCGGCCTTGAGCGCGGCGACGAGCCCGGCCCGGACGCCGAGGCCCCGCATCGGCGCGATGGCGAAGTACTGGAACACGATGCCGAGCACGAACGCGATGACGAAGTCGACGATCCACCCGGCGATCATCCGGTCCTGGTAGAGCGCGCCCAGGCCGACCGCCACCCCGAGCGCCGGGAACGCCGCGAGCCCGAACTCGCCGATCAGGTCACCGAGGGCGCACCCGGCCCCGCAGTGGCTCGTGTCGATCACTGTGCCCGCCCACCGTCCGTGGCCGGGCGCCGTCGCCCGCCCCCGACGCAGGTAGAAGACGAGCCACACGACGCTGCCGAAGAGCATCGTGAGCGGCCACACGAACGCCATGACGCGCATCTGCGGCGGCCGACGCACCACGTCGACCGCCACGAACACGGCACAGCCCACGGCGACCACGAGCAGCGCGGAGCACACCACGTTCAGGGCGGCCGGGAAGTCCTGCAGCACCAGTTCCGTCACGCCTCCATGCAACCAACCGGGCGACGACGGTGGATCCAGTGAGCAGAAGACGTTGGGTGCCCTCGGGCGACCCGACGTCTCCTGCTCACTCGGTGCGGCGTGGTGCGGACTAGCGGCGCGACGCCTTCACGGGGACGGTGAAGATGTTGCCGGTGGTGACGCCCTCTTCGACCTCTTCGAGGGTGCGACCGCGGCTCTCCGGCACGAACTTCCAGATGAAGAGCAGCGCCAGCAGCCCGACGACCCCGAACCCGAAGAAGGTCCCGGTGATGCCGGTCGCTGCGACGATCGTCGGGAAGTACAGCCCGAGGAACGCGTTCGCGATCCAGAGGCAGAACACCGAGATGCCCATGCCGAGCGCACGGATCTGGGTGGGGAAGATCTCGGACAGCACGACCCACACCGCGATGTTGAGGAAGGTCTGCATCGAGCCGACGAACGCGACGACCAGGAACAGGATGACCCACGGGCGAGCCGGGTTGCCCTCGGGCAGCGCCACCGACGCGATGCCGATGAGGAAGTGGCAGATCGTCGTCAGCGTGAACCCGAGGATCAGCGTCGTGCGGCGGTTGATCTTCTCCATGTTGTACAGCGCGATGACGCCACCGACCACGGCGATCACGCCGGGGGCGATGTTCGCGATGAGGGCTGCCGACGCCTGGAACCCGGACTCGATGAGCACGGTCTGGCCGTAGTACATGATCGAGTTGATGCCGGTGAGCTGCTGCGCGACGCCGAGCCCGGCACCGATGAGCACGATGCGGATGAGCCACTTGTTCCCGCGCAGCGTGTGCCAACCGCTGACGCGCTCGACCTTCGCTTCGAGGTCGTTGCTCCGCTTGATGTCGTCGAGCTCGGCACGGGCCCGATCGGTGGTCCGGACCTGCTCGAGGACCGAGAGCGCCTCGTCGTAGCGGTCCTTCGACGCGAGCCACCGCGGCGACTCCGGCACCCGGAGCATCCCGACGAACAGCGCGATCGCGGGGAGCGCACAGACGGCCAGCATGACGCGCCACACGCCGTTGCCCTCACCCCACACGTTGCCGATGATCGCGTTGACCACGAACGCGGCGAGCTGACCGATCACGATCATGAGCTCGTTGCGGCCGGACAGCGACCCGCGGATCTCGTACGGCGCGAGTTCGGCGAGGAACACCGGCACCACCGTGGACGCGCCACCCACCGCGAGGCCGAGGAGCACACGACCGACGACGATGACCTCGAACGTCGGCGCGAACACGCAGATCAGCGTGCCGACGAAGAACGTGACGGCGAGCAGGATGATGGTCTTGCGACGACCCCAGCCGTCGGCGATGCGGCCGCCGAGCATGGCGCCGATCGCGGCGCCGAAGAGCAGCGAGCTGGTGACCACGCCCTCGGTGAAGTTCGTGAGGCCGAGCTCCGCCTTCATCGGGTTCAGGGCACCGTTGATGACACCGGTGTCGTACCCGAAGAGCAACCCGCCGAACGTGGCGACGAGGGCCAGCACGCCGAGTCGTCGGCGGTGCGGCCCGGTCCCCAACGGGGGCAGTGCGACAGTCGGGGCTGTCGGTTTGATGTCGACCATTCGGTGACTCCTTCGTCGGTGATCGCGCTTCATCGCGTGGACCGATCGTAACCCGATTCCATGTCCTGTCAATTGGACATTCTGTCGTCAGGTCGTTTGGATCGGTCCACAGAAGGCCTGATGAGGACGGGAGCGGTCCAATCTGCGGATCAGGTTCAGCGCTCGTCGTCGACGGGGCCCTCGCCCAGGACGTCCCCCAACGAGGCCATGTCGGCACCGTGGTCGGTGTAGCGGCGCACGGTCCGTCGGGCGGCGGCACTCGCGGCACCGGACAGGGCGGGGTTGCGTCGTGCGGCGTCGGCGACGCGTCCGGCGTGCCCCGCGGTGGAGAGCAGCACGTTCGCGAGCGCTCGGGCGTCACCGCGCTCGGGGACCCCGGTCACGGTCCAGGCCGTGCGGACCTGGGCGTCGGGGGTGACGCCACGACGGGTGCCCATCCGGTGCCAGTCCGACAGCACGCCCTCGGTGCGCGAGGCCGCGCGGTCCGCCTCGCCTGCGCGTCGGCGAGCGGCGTCGCGGGCGTCGGACTCGCCGTCCGTGCCCTCGACGGTGTCGTACCGGTCGGTGAGCCCGTCGGCACGTCGTCGGACGCTGTCGGCCCGTTCACGCGCTGCGACGTCGTCACCACCGGCCGCTGCGATGCGGGCGGCGTGCGCGGCGGCAGCCGCGGCGAGGATCTCCGAACGCTCCATGCCCTCGACCGTAGCCGCTCCGACCGACACCGGCGGACCGTCCGGCGCGGTGACGGGGCGCGGCGGCAGGCGCGTTTCGCGCTGGGCGACACCTCACGGGCCAGCGCGCGCGTGAGGTGTCGCTGACCGCGAAACCGGCCCGGCGTCCGCCCCGCGGCCAGCGCACGCACACGACGGACGGGAGGCCCGTGGCGAATCCGCCACGGGCCTCCCGTCCGTCAGGTGGGGGCGTGCGCTACTTCCGCAGCTCCAGGTACTTCGCGATGAGCGCCTTGGTCGACGGGTCCTGCGCGTCGAGCGCGGCCTGGTCGCCCTCGACGGCCGGCGTGACCTGCAGCGCCAGCTGCTTGCCGAGCTCCACACCCCACTGGTCGAACGAGTCGATGCCCCAGATCGTGCCCTCGGTGAACACGATGTGCTCGTACAGGGCGATGAGCTGGCCGAGGACGCTCGGGGTGAGCTCCGGCGCGATGATCGACGTGGTCGGCTTGTTGCCGGGGAACGTGCGCGCCGCGACGATGCCTTCGTCCGTGGTGCCCTCGGCGCGGACCTCGTCGGCGCTCTTGCCGAACGCGAGCGCCTTGGTCTGCGCGAAGAAGTTCGCCAGGAACAGCGTGTGCACGTCGGTGCCGGGCGCGACGCCCTTGCCGTCGCCGGTCTCGTCCTTCAGCGGACGGGCCGGGTTGGCGACCGTGATGAAGTCGGCCGGGATCAGGCGGGTGCCCTGGTGGATGAGCTGGTAGAACGCGTGCTGGCCGTTCGTGCCGGGCTCACCCCAGAAGACCTCGCCGGTCTCGGTGGTGACGGGCGAGCCGTCCCAGCGGACGCGCTTGCCGTTCGACTCCATCGTGAGCTGCTGCAGGTACGCGGCGAAGCGGTGCAGGTACTGCGTGTACGGCAGGACCGCGTGGCTCTGCGCTCCGAGGAAGTTCGTGTACCAGACGTTGAGCAGGCCCATCAGGACGGGGACGTTCTGCTCGAGCGGCGTGGTGCGGACGTGCTCGTCGATGGCGTGGAAGCCGGCGAGGAACTGCTCCCAGTTCTCCTTGCCGATGGCGATCACGACGCTCGTGCCGATGGCCGAGTCGACCGAGTAGCGGCCGCCCACCCAGTCCCAGAAGCCGAAGGCGTTCTCGGGGTCGATGCCGAACGCCTCGACCTTGTCGAGCGCGGTGGAGACGGCGACGAAGTGCTTGGCGACGGCGTTCTTCTTCTCGTCGTCGGCGGCGTCGGTCAGGCCGAGCTTCTCCCACAGCCACTGGCGGGCGAGACGCGCGTTCGTCAGGGTCTCGAGCGTGCCGAAGGTCTTCGACGCGACGATGAAGAGCGTGGTCTCGGGGTCCAGGTCCGCGGTCTTCTCGTAGATGTCCGCCGGGTCGATGTTCGAGACGAAGCGGGCTTCGAGGCCGGGCTGGACGTAGGGCTTGAGTGCCTCGTAGACCATGACCGGGCCGAGGTCGGAGCCACCGATGCCGATGTTGACGACGGTCTCGATGCGCTTGCCGGTGACACCGGTCCAGGCGCCGCTGCGGACCTGCTCGGCGAAGCCGTAGACCTTGTCGAGCGTGGCGTGCACGTCGGCGTCGACGTCCTGGCCGTCGACGGTCAGGGGTGCCGCCGGCACGAGGCCCTCGGTCGCCTTCGGGCGGCGGAGCGCGGTGTGCAGCACGGCGCGGTCCTCGGTGACGTTGATGTGCTCACCGGCGAGCATCGCCTGGAAGCGTTCGGCGACGCCGGTGTCCTTCGCGACCTGCAGCAGCGCGGCGAGGATCTCGTCGGTCACCAGGCCCTTGGACAGGTCGACGGTCAGGTCGGCCGCCTGGAAGGTGTACTGCTCGGCACGACCGGGGTCGCTGTCGAACCACCCTCGCAGGTCCGGGGTGAAGCCGGCAGCGATGCTGTCGAGCTTCTTCCAGCCTTCGGTCGATGTGGGGTCGACGGGAGCGGATTCGGTCACTTCGGTCCTCCTGGGGATCACGTTCAAGACGTACAGCCCGCGGGTCACGCAGCGCTGCGTCGCGGACCGTCTTCGAGCGTAGTGCGCTCCGGCAGGTGGTGCGCACAGTCGGCCGGGAGGCGCGGCTCGCGTTCGCTGCGCGCGTCACGCCTCCCGGCCGGTCGCGTTCACGGCTGCGGTCGGCTCGCCGGGTTCACGGCTGCGGTCTGCTCGCCGGGTTCACGGCTGCGGTCGGCTCGCCCGGTTCACGGCTGCGGTCGGCTCGCCCGGTTCACGGCTGCGGTCGGCTCGCCGGGTTCACGGCTGCGCCGCGAAGCGACGCAGGCGCAGGCTGTTCGTCACGACGAAGACCGACGAGAACGCCATCGCCGCACCCGCGAGCACCGGGTTGAGCAGCCCCGCCATCGCGAGCGGGATCGCCGCGACGTTGTACGCGAACGCCCAGAACAGGTTGCCCTTGATGACGCCGAGCGTCGCGCGCGACAACCGGATGGCGTCCGCGACCACGGTGAGCCGGCCGCTCACCACCGTGATGTCGCTCGCCGCGATGGCCGCATCGG
Source organism: Curtobacterium flaccumfaciens pv. betae (assembly GCF_026241855.1). NCBI lineage: Bacteria > Bacillati > Actinomycetota > Actinomycetes > Micrococcales > Microbacteriaceae > Curtobacterium > Curtobacterium flaccumfaciens. The sequence continues at coordinate 3,078,849 of NZ_JAPJDC010000001.1, forward strand.
TGCCGGCCCCCATGGCGATGCCGAGGTCGGCCGCGGCCAGCGCCGCTGCGTCGTTCACGCCGTCGCCGACCATCGCGACGCTCCGCCCCTCGGACTGCAGTCGGCGGACGGTCTCGAGCTTCGACGCCGGGGTCGCGCGAGCGTGCACCTCGTCGATGCCGACCCGGGCGGCGACCGCACGTGCGGCACCGTCGTTGTCGCCGGTGAGCAGCACCGGGTGCAGGCCGAGCGCCCGCAAGCGGGCGATCGCGTCAGCGGCCTCGGACTTCACCGTGTCGCCGACGACGACCACACCGAGGGCCGTGCCGTTCCGGGCGACGACGACCGCCGTGCCCCCGTCGGCCTCGGCGCGGTCGACGGCGCCGGACAGCACCGGGGGCAGGGTGATCGACCACGAGTCGGCGAGCCAGCGGGTCGTGCCGACCAGGACGACGTCGCCGTCCACGACGGCCTGCACACCAGCGCCGGCGGTCGCGGTGAACTGCTCGGCCTCGGGCAGGTCGACGCCTCGGTCACGGGCCGCGGTGGTGACGGCACGGGCGACGGGGTGTTCCGAGCCGTCCTCGACCGCGGCGGCGAGCCGGAGCACGGTGTCCTCGGTCTCGTCGACGGCGGTGACCGACCGCAGGGTCATCGACCCCGTGGTGACGGTGCCGGTCTTGTCGAGCACGACGGTGTCGACGCCGCGGGTGCGCTCGAGCACCTGCGGACCGCCGATCAGGATGCCGAGCTGGGAGCCTCGGCCGGTCCCGACCAGCAGGGCGGTGGGCGTGGCGAGCCCGAGGGCGCACGGGCAGGCGATGATCAGGGTGGCGACGGCCGCGGTGAAGGCCGCGGTGACCGAACCGCCGAACACGAGCCAGCCGACGAAGGCCAGCACGGCGAGCGCGATGACGATCGGCACGAAGACCCCCGACACGCGGTCGGCCAGGCGCTGCACCTCGGCCTTGCCGGTCTGGGCGTCCTCGACCAGGCGACCCATCCGGGCGAGCTCGGTGTCGGCGCCGACGCGGGTGATCGCGACGACGAGCCGGCCGCCGACGTTGATCGTCGCGCCGGTGACCCGGTCGCCCGGGCCGACCTCGACCGGCACGGACTCACCGGTGAACGTGCTGAGGTCGACGGCCGAGGAGCCGTCCTGCACCAGGCCGTCGCTCGGGATCCGTTCGCCGGGTCGCACCACGACGACGTCACCCACGACGAGGGACGAGGCGGGCACGCGGTGTTCGCCGCCGTCACGCAGGACGGTGGCGTCCTTCGCACCGAGTTCGAGCAGTGCCCGGAGCGCGGCGCCGGACTGCGTCTTCGCGCGGGCCTCCATGTACCGGCCGGCGAGGATGAACACCGTCACGGCCGTCGCGACCTCGAGGTACAGGTCGGCGGCCTCGGGGTCCGTGGCGAACCACGAGAACGTCATGTGCATGCCGGTCGTGCCGGCGTCGCCGAAGAACAGGGCGTACAGCGACCACCCGAAGGCAGCGAGGACGCCGACGCTCACCAGGGTGTCCATGGTGGCGGCACCGTGCCGGGCGTTGACCCACGCGGCACGGTGGAACGGGAGCGCGCCCCAGACCGCGACGGGCGCGGCGAGCGTCAGGGCGAGCCACTGCCAGTTCGGGAACTGCAGGGCCGGCACCATCGAGAGCACCACGACGGGCACCGCGAGCACGGCGGACACGACCAGGCGCCGGCGCAGCGGGCCGGTCGGGTCCTCGTCCACCGCGGGGCCGGCGTCAGCAGCGGCGGGCGGGGCCGGCACCGTGGCGCCGTACCCGGCTGACTCCACCGCGGCGATGAGCGCCTCGGGGTCGGCGGTACCGTCCGCGGCGACCTGCACCTGCGCCTTCTCGGTGGCGTAGTTGACCGTGGCGGTGACCCCGGGCAGCTTGCCGAGCTTCCGCTCGATGCGGTTCGCGCACGAGGCGCAGGTCATCCCGGTGATGTCGAGTTCGACGGTGCGGTCGGTCACGAGCGCACGACCTCGTACCCCGCCTCGACGACGGCGGCGCGGAGGGCGTCCGCGTCGACGGGTGCCGGGGAGCTGACGGTGACCTCGGACGACCCGCCGGGGACGAGTCGGACGTCGACGCCCGACACCCCGTCGACCTCGGTGAGTTCCTCGGTGACGCTCATCACGCAGTGGTCGCAGGTCATGCCCTCGACGAGCAGCGTTTCGGTGGTCATGGTGTCTCCTTCTCGGTGGTGGTCGTCAGGGTCAGGAGCGGACGAGCCGGGCGATCGCCTGGCTGGCCTCGCGCACCTTCTCGTCGGCGGCGTCCCCGCCCTCGGCGACGGCCTCGGCGACGCAGTGCGCCAGGTGGTCCTCGAGCAGCGACAGCGCGACGCGTTCGAGCGCCCGGTTCGCCGCCGAGATCTGGGTCAGGACGTCGATGCAGTACGTCTCGTCCTCGACCATCCGCGCGATGCCGCGCACCTGCCCCTCGGCGCGACGGAGTCGCTTGAGCAGGTCGTCCTTGTCGCCGATGTACCCGACGTGTTCGTGCATGTCCGCCTCCACCGTTCTCAATACGGTACCCCCCTAGGGTATTCCGATCTCGTCCGAGCGCAACCGGTGGCATGATCGGCGCATGGACCCCTCGACGACGAACGGATTCCGCCGGCTGCGGTTCTCCGACGGTGAGGGCTCCGACTACTCCGAGATCTTCGCGGCCGAGTACGGCGGCTCGGACTTCGCATCCGAGACCTTCGCCACCGACGACACCCGGTACGAGTACACGGTCGTGGGCGACGACGACCTGTCGCTGCGCACCATGCGTGCCGAGGGCGGCCGGCGGGGCGGGGTCATCGGCGTGCGGGACGACCACGTGGTGTTCTGGCTGACCAAGGGCCGGCTCGAGATGCACTTCGCCGACCGCACCCGCGTCGTCGAGCCGGGCAGCCCGTACATCGCCTCGGCGTCCGAGGCCTACCGGTTCGAGTCCGACGGCACGGTCTACAACGGCGTGCACGTGTCCGACCGGTTCCTGCGCAGCGTCGGCCGTGACCTCGGCTACCGCCTGCCCGACGGCCCACTGCTGTTCGACCAGCAGGACGAGGTCGTCGCCCGGCGTGAACCGCTGCGGCACCTGATCCGCGAACTCGGGCCGGCCCTGGTCGACGACCGCGTGCTCGGACCGATGCGGACCGCCCTGAACCGCCGGCTGGCCGTCGTCATCCTCGACACGTTCCCCATCCGCAACCGGGGTGACGACGTGCCCGTGGCGAACCGGCTCCGCGACGCGATCCGGTTCATCGAGCTGCACGCCGCCGAACGCCCTTCGGTCCCCACGATCGCCGCCGCGTGCGGACTGAGCCAGCGCGGGCTGCAGGACGTCTTCGCCCGGACACTCGACACCACCCCGCACCGGTTCCTCCGCGACCACCGACTGGACCGTGTGCGCGAAGAGCTGCTCCGCGCGGACCGGGGTGGCCCGGTCGCCCCGGCTGACTGTCCGCTCGTGTCCTCCGGCATCGCCGCGATCGCCCGCCGCTGGGGCTTCACCAACCCGGGTCGGTTCGCCGAGACCTACCGCAACCGGTTCGGCGAGGACCCCGCCGTGACGAAACGCGCGTCGCTGGCTGCGCAGCCGGAGGCCGGCAGGGCGTCGTGGCGTGTCCGCCGTGCGGTGTCGTACATCGAACAGCACCTCGACGACCCCCTCACGCTCGACGACATCGCGGCCGCCGCAGGGGTGCTCCCCCGACGGCTGCAGCAGCTCTTCCGCGAGGAGCGCGGCGAGTCCCCGATGGCCTGCGTGCGAGCCATGCGGGCCGCGGCCGAGCGCAACGACGCGGCCGGAAACGGCTGAAAGGCCCGACGGAACAGCCCGGGGGTACACGCAGATCCCCGGATTTCCGGGGATGCCTGGACATCACCCGAATCCGAGAAGTCGTGTGTGACGAATCTCTTCCACAGCCCGTCTCATCCGTGAACAGCAACCGCTGGGAACGCCCGGCGGGTCAACGGAAGGAACGAACATGGCTGACACCATCACCCCCACCCCGGCCACCACGGCGACCCGTGCCACCTCGCACGCCGGCACCAGCGGCGTCACCGGCAAGACCGTCATCGACGACACCGTCGTGTCGAAGGTCGCCGGCATCGCCGCCCGCGAGGTCAACGGCGTGCACTCCCTCGGCAACGGCGCAGCCCGTGCCATCGGCGCCCTCCGCGACGCCATCGGCCAGCGCGACTTCGGTCAGGGCGTCAAGGTCGAGGTCGGCGAGAAGCAGGTCGCCGCGGACATCGTGATCGTCGCCGAGTACCCGGTGTCGCTTCAGCAGGTCGCCGACGGCGTCCGTTCCGGTGTCGCCCGTGCCCTCGAGCAGATCGTCGGCATGGAGGTCGCCGAGGTCAACGTGACCGTCCAGGACGTCTACATCCCGGGCGACGACGACGACAACGACGACGAGAAGAAGGAAGCCCGAGTCGCATGAGCAACACGCTGATCGGCGCCCTCATCGGCGCAGTCCTCGCCGTCGTGGCACTGCAGTTCGGGTTCTGGGGCTTCGTGCTCGTGATCGTGTTCGGTGCGATCGGGGCCCTCGTGGCCGCCCTCGCCACCGGTCGCATCGACCGCGGTGCCCTGACCGACGTGCTGACCGGACGCCGGAGCTCCCGGTGAACGCCGGCCCGGACGTCCCGGGCCGCGTCGAGATCACCGCACGCGCGCTCACCTCGCTGGCGCGGGCCGTCGCAGCCGAAGGGCTCGGCGCCCCCGCCAAGCGGGTGCGCGTCGGACTCGGCGACGCGTCGGGAGCACTGTCGCTCGACATCACCGGGCCGATCGCCGCGAGCGACGACATCGTCTCGGGGTCGATCCGGATCGCGGACCAGGTCAAGGGCCGCGTGAGCGACCTGACCGGACGCCGCGTCGGCAGTGCCCACATCGAACTCACCGGGATCGTGCGCGAGCACGAGTCCCGTGCCCGCTAGGAGGCCATCATGAGCAACGGTTCCGTCGAACGACGCATCCGTCGTCGGAGCGTGCACCGCTCCCGCTCCACCGCAGTGGCGGTGGCCCTCGTGGTGCTCGCCCTGGTGGCCGCCTGGATCGGCACCGAGTCGGTGCTCAGCGCCATAGGCCGCCCGCCGCTCGTCGCCGACCCCCAGACCGTGGTCGACACCGCGCTCCGCCCGGACGCCGCGTTCGTCACCATCGTGGAGGCCATCGCGGGTGTGCTCGTCGTCCTCGGCGTCGTGCTGGTCGTCCTGGCGCTCAAGCCCGGCCGCCAGCACCGATCGGTCGTCGAACACGAGCGTGGTGCCGTCGTCATCGACGCCCGCATCCTCGCCTCCACCGCGGCCAACGCCGCCGGCATGGCGGCCGGTGTCCCCGAGGGGAACGCCTCCGCCACCGCCCGTGGCCGTTCCACCGAGGTCCGGATCGTCCCCGTCACCGGTGTGCCGGTCGACGAGGCGAGCGTCCGCGCCGCCGTCGTGGAGCGCCTGAGCGGCCTCGACGAGCGCTTCGGCCGACGCGTCCGCGTCCGGGTCGAGGAGAAGGGAACCCTGGCATGACCAAGAGCAACCGGACCCTCAACCGGATCATCCTGTTCGTCCTCGGCCTCGTCGCCGTCGTCATCGGGATCGCGATGGGCGCGGGTGTGCTGCCCGCCGTCCAGGACGCCGTCAAGCCGTACGTCGACCTCCCCCGCAGCCTCGACGTCCCCGCGTCCGCGCTGTGGATCGTCGCCGGGGCCGCGACCCTCGTGATCGTCCTGTCGCTCGTGTGGGTCTTCACCCGCGGTGGTGGCGGCACGTCCGTCGCCGTGCGGGAGCACTCGGGCGACGACGCCGTCACGATCAACGTCGCACTCGTCCGGGACGTCCTCGAGTACGAACTCGCGGGTGTCCGCGACGTGGTCGGCTCCCGTGTCGACACCTACCTCGTCCGCCGGCAGCGCGCCGCACGGATCCGTGTCGCGGTCCGCCGCGGCGGGGACGCCGTCACCGTGCTCGACGCCGTCGACCGAGCCGTCGCGGTCCTCGACCGCACCCTCGGCCGTCCGGTCCCGGTGCTCGTGCACTTGACCGGCGGTACCCGCTCCGCGCTCGCGAAGTCGACCCGCGTCCACTGACACCCGTCAGCCGGACGCACCCCGGGCCTCCCGGCCCACCACCACACCACCGGGCGCACCGCCCACCGACGAAAGGACCCGTCATGGGACTCGACGACAAGATCAAGAACGCCGCACAGGACCTCGCCGGCAAGGCGAAGGAAGCCGTCGGCAACCTGACCAACGACGACTCCAAGGTCGCCGAGGGCAAGAAGGACCAGGCCGCCGCGAGCGCGAAGCAGACCGGCGAGGACGTCAAGGACGTCTTCAAGAAGTAGGTCGTACGTACCGTCTCGGGGCACTCGCGCAGTCGGGTGCCCCGATGCGTTCCGGCGGAACCCGAACGAGGAGAGAACCATGCAGCACGACCCGAACGCGCACACGCAGGTCACCGAGGTGGCGCTGCCCGCGGAGCTCACGGAGCCGTTGCCCGACGACGCGAGCACCGTCACGATCGTCGCCCGGACCGCAGCGGAGACCGCACTCGGCGTGCCCGGTGTGCACCACCTCGGCGGGATCGCCGCCCGTGCAGCCGACCAGCTCCGCAAGCAGCTCGGCCGGAGCGCCGGCGCCGCCGGCGTGCAGGTCGACGAGGACGACGGCGCGCTCGGCGTGCAGGTCTCCATCGTCGTCAGCTACCCGGAGCCGGTGCTGCACGTCGCCGACGAGGTGCGGAAGCAGGTGATCGCCGCTACGCGGCAGCTGTCCGAGCTCCCGACGAGCGTGGACGTCCGCGTCCTCGACGTGCACGGCCCCTTCGACGACGAGCAGTCACCGCTCGGCCGCGCGACCGAGGTCGCGACTGACGCCGTCGAGCAGGCTGCCGAGACCACCGGCGACGCCGTCGAGCAAGCCGCCGAGACCACGGCGGACGCGACGAAACGCGCTGCCGCAGCGACCGCCGACGTGACCAAGCGCACCGCGGACGCGACCGCCGACGCCACCAAGCGCGCTGCCGACGCCACCGCCGAGACCACGAAGCGCGTCGTCGAGAGCGCCGCCGACACCACCGAGGACGTGCGTGACGCCGCCGCCGAGTCGCTCGCACGGGCGTCGGAGCAGGCCGCCGACGCCGCGGCCGACGCAGCCGACGCCGCTGAGGACGCCGCCGCCGCTGCCGCCGACGCGGCCGAGACCGAGACCGCTGCGGCCGAGACGGACGTCGCCCGGCACCGCCGAGAGCAGCCGTGACCACCGCCTGGTCCGGGAACCGCCGGGCGAAGCTCCGTCGCCCCCGGCCACGCGGCGTCTGGATCGCCTCGGGCATCGGTGTGGTCCTGGTCCTCGGCACGGCGCTGGGGGCGTTCCTGCCCCTCGTCGGGTTCCTCGGCGGCGTCACGGCGACCACCTCGGGACTCGTGCCGTTCCCGTTCGTGCGGGTGGCACTCGTCACGATCGCGGGGTCGCTGGTCGTCCTCGCGCTGCTCGCCCTCGCCTTCACCCGACGGCACACCGCGACCGCAGCCTCGGCCGTCGTGCTCGCCGTCCTCGTGGCCGTCGCCGTCACGATCGTCCCGGTCGTCCTCGTCGCCATCGGGTCCGCCGACCGCGCCGGTGGCGTCTGGCCGATCGTCGCCGACCTCTGGAACCGCTTCACCGGCTGACGCGCCGACACCGCTGACGCCTCCGGCGCATCACACATGGATCACGACACGGACGACTCGCGTCGTGATCCGTGTCATGTTCGGCCTCTTCACGACATTGTCGTAGTGGAGGGAGCACCGTGGACAACACCGCAGAAGACGACGCCGGCCTCGCCCGGCGCCTCGCCTCGGGGGACAGAGCAGCACTCGCGACGGCGTTCGACCGGTTCGCGCCGACGCTGACCCGCTACGCCTGGGCGATCGCGGGGAGCAAGCAGGACGTCGAAGAGCTGGTCCAGGACACGTTCCTGACGCTCTGGCAGCGAGCCGACGGCCTGCAGCTCCCGACCGGCACACTCCTGCCGTGGCTGCTGGTGGTGTGCCGGAACCACGCCAAGAACCTGGGACGGCGCAACCAGAAGCACGCCGGCGACGAGCTCCCCTTCGACCTCGCCGCCCCCGCTGACACCACCGAGGCATCCGAGCAGCTCCGCTGGGTCCGCGCCGAGATCGCCGCACTGCCGGAGACCGACCGCCGGATCTGCGAACTCTGCCTGCTGCAGGGGTACTCCTACGCCGAAGCCGCACAACTGCTCGGACTCAGCGTCGGGGCGGTCACCCAGCGGGTCTCCCGGTCCCGCCGACGACTCAGGAAGGCGGTGACGCACGATGAACACTGAACCTCCCCAGCGAGACGACCTGCAGCGCATGCTCGTCTCGATGAAGCAGAACGTCCTCGAGCGGGCCACCCCTCGCCCGAAGCGACGAGGCCGCCGGGCAGGCATCGCGATCGGTGTCGTCGGGGTGCTGCTGCTCGGTGCTGCGGGCGGCGGGGTCGCGCTCGGCCTCATCCCGACGTCGATCACCACCGCCCCCGCCCCCACCGCGACGACGACACCCGAGCCGTCGCCGACCGAGACCTCGTCCGGGGCCCCGGTCGTGGGCGGCCCGACGCCCACGGCGAACCCGACCCCGACCCCGACGCCGACGTCGACCCGGCCGCCGTACTCGCTGTCCGATCCGGACACGTGGACGATCTCCGGCAGCGAGGTGGGGCCGATCGCGCTCGGCGGGGAGGACGCCGCCGAGACGGACGACCTGGACGGGATCTACACGCCCGCGCCCTGCCTCAACCCGAACGTCACCTTCTGGCGGTCGCAGGATTACCCGGAACTGACGGTGGTCCGGGCGGACGACGGCACGGTGCAGAGTCTCGCCATCGGAACCGGCGCCCCGGACGCTCCGGGCAACGGCCCCACGACGGCTGCGGGACTCGGGGTCGGCAGCACGCTCGCCGAGTTGCGGGCGGCGTACCCCGACCTCCACTACACGGAGCCCGGCAACGACGACGCCCAGCCGTCGGACTCGCCCTACGGCGGCTGGACGACGACGATCAACGGCGTGTTCGTCAGCTTCCGGGGCCCGTCGCTCGGCTCCAGCGACCGGGCGGACTCGGTGTGGGTGAGCAAGGTCGATCAGTCGCCGCCGACGGAGTTCTGCGGGTGACGTCGCCGGACCGGAGGCGCGGATCACGCGAGCCGATCGGCTCGCGTGGTCCGCGCCTCCGGTCCGCTACCCTCGCGACGTGAAGCGTCTCTCCCCCGGCCAGCGCTGGGTCATCGGTCTCGGCGCGTTCGCGCTCGTCTGCCTCGTCGTCGGCATCATCGCCATCGCCGTCGGGATCGGCAACGGCGCAGCCACCTGCGTCGACGCCGAGGACGACGGGTTGCAGTACGCGTGCCCCGGTGACACCAGCAGCATCCTGTGGGGCAGTGTCCTCGCCGTCGTCGGGCTGCTCCACCTCGGACTCACCGGGCTCGCGGGGGCACTCGTCTGGACCTCGACCCCGACGATCGGTCCGAAGCCGGTCCGGCGACCCGAGCACCTGCCCGGCCAGACCCAGCGGGTGTTCTCCTACGGCACGCTCCAGCAGCCCCTCGTGCAGGAGTCACTGTTCGGCGAGCATGTCCCGACCACCCCGGACTCCCTGCCCGGCTGGCGGCTCGACCGGGTGACGATCACCGACCCGGACGTCATCCGGACGAGCGGCTCGGACCAGCACCCGATCCTGCGCCGCGGTGCTCCTGACGACGTCGTCGAAGGGGTGGCCCTGGCTCTCGGGTACGAGTGGCAGCTCCGCGCGGTCGACGGGTACGAGGTCGCCGACTACCAGCGCGTGCGGGTCACACTCGCCTCGGGTCGGACGGCCTGGGTCTACGTCGCCGCCGACGAAGCCTGAAGCGCGGCCGCTGCGGCTAGTCGCTCGAGCCCCTCGTCGATCGACACCGACGGGGTCCACCCGAGGTGCTGCCGGGTCCGCCGCTGGTCGAACCAGTGCGCGGTCGACAGCTGCTCGGCCAGGAACCGGGTCATCGGTGGCTCGTCCTCGCCCGGTCGGACGCGCCAGACGGCCTCGACCACGGACCCCGCTGCCCGGGCGACAGCAGCCGGCACGTGCCACTGCGGGGGCCGGACGCCGGACGCCGTGCAGATACCGGCGAGCAGATCGGCGACGGGTCGGGGCTCACCGTTCGTGACCACGTAGGCGTTGCCGTGCACGCCGTCGTCCGTGACGCGTTCGAGTGCCGCGACCATGGCCGTCGCGGCGTTGTCGACGTAGAGCGTGTCGATGAGCGCAGCGCCGGAGTCGAGCAGCGGGAGCCGTCCGGCTCGGGCCCGCTCGACGATCCGTCCGACGAGCTGGGTGTCCCCCGGACCCCACACCAGGTGCGGCCGGACGGCCACGACGGCGAAGTCCGGGGCGTCGGCACCGAGTGCCAGCAGCTCCGCCGCGGCCTTGGTGCGGGCGTAGTCACCACGCGCACGGGACGGTTCGGCCGGACCGGCGTCGGCCCCGACGAGCGACGAACCGGTGTGCGCGACCGACGGCGACGACACGAAGACGAAGCGCCCGACGCCGGCGGCGCGGGCGGCCGCCAGCAGTGAGCGGGTTCCCTCGACGTTGACCCGGGCGAAGTCGGCCGGGTCCCCGGCGAGCGACACCTTCGCGGCCAGGTGCACGACCGCCTCGACCCCGTCGACCGCGCGGGCGATCGCAGCGTCGTCCGTCATCGTCCCGGCGACGTCCTGCACGCCCGAGACCCCGGAGGGACGGCGCTGGAAGGTCCGGACCTCGTGCCCGGCGTCCCGCACGGCTGCGGCGGTGGCCTGCCCGAGGAACCCGCTGGCCCCGGTGACCAGGACCTTCACGGGCGCACCTTCCGGCCGCCGTCTCGAACCGCGGCGGGTCGGAGATTCGTGCTCACCGACACCTCACGCACCCGACGGCCCGTGAGGTGTCGCTGAGCGCGCGAGAACGCGCCGAACGCGCCGAACGCGCCGCTCACGGGCGCACCATCCGTCCGCCGGACAGCACCGAGCCGGCCCAGCGGGACAGCCGGGTGCGGTCGACCTTGGAGTTGTGCCGGATGTCCGTCGGCAGCACGGGCACGACGAGCACCGCGGCGAGTGGCACTCCGGCGGCGGCACGGACCGCTGCGGCGAGCGACGGCGACGCCAGCCCGGGTCGGCGAACGGCAGGGTCCGTCTCGACGACGGCCACCACCTGCTGGGTGCCGATCGGCCCGATGCCCGCGACCCCGGCACGTCCGACACCGTCGACGCCCTCGATCCGCTGCTCCGGCCCCACCGGCGTGACGACCCCGTCCGGGGTGGTGAGCACGTGCTGCAGCCGGCCCTCGACCCAGATCCGTCCCGCGGCATCCAGGTGCCCGACATCTCCGGTGCGGTGCCCGCGCGGGTCGTCGACGCCGAGGCGCGAGACCCGGTCGGCGCGCCAGAGCCGGTCGTAGTGGTCGCGCACGTGTGGTGCCGCGACGACGATCTCGCCGGTGATCCCGGGCTCGTCCGTCAGGGCTCCGGTCGAGCGCCCGGAACCGTCGAGCGGTGCGATGCGGACGCGGACGTTCGCTGCCGGCACCCCGACGCAGATCCCCTCGTCATCGGACCGGCCGGCGGCACGGACCCCGTCCAGGTCGACGTCCGTCATGAGCAGCCCCTCGGTCATGCCGTAGGGGGTGTGCGCGCTGGCGTTCGGCATCAGCTCGGTCGCCGCGGTGAGCAGCGCGGCCGAGACGGGAGCCCCGGCCGACAGGAACAGCCGCACGCCCCGCAGCGCCTGGCGGTCGGCGTCGGTGAGTTCCGACGCGGTCGCGACGACGTTCGCCAGGGCCGCCGGCGACAGGAACACCACGGTGGCGTCCGCCGCGGCGACCGAGGCCGCGACCGCCTTCGCCGTCAGGGTGCGCGGCGCGGTGACGTCCATGTCGGGCGCGACCGACCGCGCCCCGAGGGCCGGGCCGAGCAGCGCGAACGGTGCGAACCCGGCGACGAGGCCGGTGCCGACACCGACGTCGTACTGGGTGGCCAGGGCGTCCCGGACGGCACTGAGTTGCCCGTGCGTGTACACGACACCCTTCGCCGGCCCGGTCGATCCCGAGGTGAAGAGCACGGCAGCGGGCGCGTCCGGCGACGGGGCCGTCGGCAGCGCGGTGCCGTGCGCGAGACGGCGGGCTCCGCAGCGGGCGACGTCGACGAGCGTGTGCTCCACCCGCAGCGCCTTCCGGGCCGGCGCGGGCAACGAGACCGTCGCGATGCGTCGCCCCGGCCAGCCGAGGGCACGCGCGGCACCGAGCCCGGGCAGCGCGCCGATGATCCAGTCCGGTCGGGCTCCACGGACGGCCCGGGTCAGTCCGCCGAGTCCGAGTCCGGCGTCCGCGACGACGACGACCGCCCCGATCCGCACGCAGGCGTACAGGACGGCGGTCAGGTCGGCACCGGGGGTCACCAGGAGCGAGACACGGTCGCCGCTCCGGACGCCCAGGTCGTCGAGTCCTGCGGCGATCTCGTCGACCCGTCGGGCGAGCAGTCGCCACGTGATCGTGCGGGGGCCACCGGCGGCGGCCATCTCGACCAGCGCGGGTTCGTCGCTCTCGCGCAGTTCGTCGAGCCGCGCCCAGAGCGGCGGGGTCGCCTGTGCGGACTGGCCCGGGTCCACGGCGTCGGACTGGAGGCCCGTGGGGGCCTGGGCAGGACGGCCACCGTCCGGCAGGCGGTCACCGAGCCAGTCGAACACCGCGCCCGCCACGTCGGCGTCATCCGGCAGCAGGTGCCCGGCGCCCTCGAACCGGTGGACGTCGGCGTGCGGCACGCGTTCGGTCAGGTCGTCCAGGTAGCGCTCGAGGAACACCGGGTCGCGCGGACCCCAGAGCAGGAGCACCGGCACGTCGAGCGCGGCGACCCCGGCGGCGATGCGGTCGAGTTCGGGTGCGCTCCGGTGCCGGGCGTCGACGGGGATGTCCGCGACGAACCCGCCGATGCCACCGCGTCGGGCGGCACCGCGGTAGGGCGCCCGGTAGCCGTCGGCGACGGCCCGCTCGAGCTTCGGGTGCGCGATGGCCAGGGTGGTCTCGAGGAACGCCGGGGTCACGACCGTCGCGCGGCCGAGCATCCCCGGACCGAGGGCGAGCCGCAACGGTGCGGGGATCGGGGCGTCGTCGGGCTGGTGCACGGCCGTGTTGCACGTCATCGCGGCGGCCAGGACGTCCGGGTGGTCGACCGCCCAACCGAGCGACACCACACCGCCCCAGTCGTGGCCGAGGGTGACGACCGGTCCGGTCAGCCCGAGTTCGTCGGTCAAGGCTCCGAGGTCCGCGACGCGCTGCGCCAGTCCGCGCTCGACGCCGGTGCGCTCCGAGAAGCCCATGTCGAGCTGGTCGACCGCGACCACACGCCAGGCGGGGCCGCCGGCCTGCGCGACCTCGAGCGAGGTGCGGAGCACCGACCGCCACAGGTACGACCACGTCGGGTTGCCGTGCACGCAGAGGATCGTGCCGATCGGTTCCACGCCGAGCGCGGCCAGGGACCCGGCCGTGTCGAGGAGGTGCCAGGTGCGCGCGGCGCGATCTGTGCCTCCCGTCCGATCTCCGGACCACGCGGGGACCGTGACCAGACGCGACCAGGCCGGGTCGAGGTCGGGCAGGGAGGGCGGCTGCGTCGCCGGAGCCGTGCTCGCGGCGACGCGGGGCAGCCGGGACCTCACCAGTGGAGTTCCATCATCGCCGTGTTGATACCCGACCCGACGCCACCCAGGAACACGCGGTCACCGCGACGGATGCCGCCGGAAGCGACCTCGTCGGCCAGGGTGATCGGGATCGACGCGGGGCCGACGTTGCCGAACCGCTGGTACGTGGTGGGGACCTTGTCGCGCGGGATGCCGATCGCCTCGACGAAGGCGTTGGTGTGCACGTCGGAGACCTGGTGCAGCACGTAGCGGTCCATGTCGGCCCAGTCGAAGTGGGCTCGTGCCTCGGTCCAGGCGGCGACGACGAGCTCCATGCCGCCCTTGAGCAGCATCTTCGCATCGGTGAACATGCCGTCGACGCTGCCGACGCACAGGTCGTACCACTGGGTCGCCGCGCGGGTGACGCCGCCGACGATCCGGTGGCCTTCGGGGTGCAGATCCGCCGGGCCGAGCACGGCCGCCGCAGCACCGGACCCGAGGGTCAGGCTGGCGAACTCGCTCATGAAGTCCTTGCGGTTCCGGCCGCCCTGGTTCAGACGGTCGATGGTGTTGAGCTGCACCTGGTCGGCGTCCTCGCCGTCGACGACGAGCGCGTACTTGATCTGCCCGGAGTCGATCATGCCCGCGGCGACGCTCATGGCGTTGACGAACCCCAGGCAGGCGTTCGCGATGTCGAAGTTGATGGCGGACGACGGCAGCCCGAGACCGTGGTGCAGGCGCACGGCGACCGACGGCTCGAGGTGCGGACGGGTCACCGAGGTGTTGATGAGCAGCCCGATCTCGTCCGGACGGACACCGGCCTCGGCCATGGCACGGCGGCCGGCGTCGATCGCGGCGTCCTGGAAAGTCTGGCCCTCGCCCCAGTTGCGACGCTCGATGACCCCGGCGACGCGCTCGAGCAGCCCCATCGGCAGACGGAGCCGACGGAGGACCCCGCGGAGCTTGGCCTCGATGTCGGCCGAGGTCGTCACACGCTCCGCCGTGGTGGTCGCCACGGAGAGCAGCGAGACGTTCCGGTGCTTCGCCGTGGCGTTGCCGGGCTGCTCCGGTTCACTGCTCGATGCCTGGTCGACCGGCCGTTCCGTCATGATCGTCACCGACACATACTTCCGCATCCGGCCTGTGTGCGCGATCCGGATGCGCTGGACGGCCCTGAATCCGAGCAATGCATTGCATGTGAAATACATATTGCATACGATGGCTACCGACCCCTTCGATCGGAGCCCCGAATGCCCCCGCTCAGCAAGTCCACCTCTGCCGCAGCCCTCCTGCTGGCCTTCGCGCCGTTGGCGGTGCCGGACATGGCCGCCGCGACGACCGTCACGACGGCACCCGCGCCGACCGAGGAGCGAGCCGACGCGTCCGTGGAGCCGGAGGCTCCGGGCGCGGGCGAGGGCGAGTCGCCTGTCGACAGTGGCGCACCTGTCGAGCCCGAGGCACCCGCGGACACCGCGGCCCCGGTCGACGCCGACCCCGCCACGAAGCCGGAGCCGGCCCCGGCGCCGAGCACCGCGCCCGCCCCGACCCCCACGCCCGAGGCACAGCCCACGACCGACGAGGTCACGCCGAACGAGACGCCGATCAACGTCTACGTCCAGGGCGCGACGGACGCGATCGGCCAGCCGGGACAGCGGTTCGAGACGTCGATCTTCAACGTCAAGAACTCGAGTGGCTTCACGATCCCGAGCCGCTCGCTCGACTTCCACTGGACCATCACCGGCCCTGCGACCTTCACACGCGGACGACCGCCGTTCAGCGTGGCGAACTCGGGCACGGCGAACGTCGCGAACTGCACGTTCACGTCTCCCACGCAGACCGACTGCCTCGGAGCGAATCCCCAGCCGCTCAACACCGGAGGAGCGAACTTCAACCACATCCGGGTGCCGATCACCGTCGACGCTTCGGCGCTGCCGGGCGACGTCGTCACGGTGCACGGCTCGTTCGCCCCGAACGCCGCCACCGACTACGTCAACACGAACGAGCAGACGACATCGACGTGGAAGGTCACCATCCCGCTGACCTCCGCCGTCATCGACGAGCCGACCGCAGCAGTCGGACCGAAGCCGACCATCACCGGCCAGGGCGTCCCCGGCGGCACCGTCGACGTGACCGTCGGTGACCGGGCACCGGTGAACGTCCGTGTGGGTGACGACGGCACCTGGTCGCTCCCCGTCACCGAGGCGTTGTCGGACGGGTCGGTCACCGTCACCGCCGTACAGCACCGCAACGGCTTCACCGCCGAACCGACCACGGCGACCCTCGACGTCGACGCCACCGCCCCCGATGTCCCCATCGTCGACGACCCCGGCACCCTCGACGACCCGACCGGACCCATCACCGGTACAGCCGACCCGGGCTCCATCGTCATCGTCCGGGACCGTGACGGCAACGAACTCGGCCGCGACCGCGCGAACGAGGACGGCGACTTCTCCGTCCGTCTCGACGCGCCGCTGCCGGAGGGCGCGACCGATCTCGTGGTCGTCGCCGCCGATGCGGTCGGCAACGAGTCCGGCCCGGCGACCGCGACCGCGGTCGTCCCGGACACCACAGCGCCTGATGCTCCGGTCGTCGAGCGCCAGGACCTCGCGACCCCGACCGGTCCGGTGGTCGGAACCGCCGAGCCCGGCTCCATCGTCATCATCCGTGACCAGGACGGCAACGAGATCGGGCGGGGCGAAGCCAACGACGACGGCGACTTCTCGGTCGAGCTGAACGAGCCGCTGACCAAGGGCGACCACGGCCTGGAGGTCGTCGCGCAGGACGACGCCGGCAACGAGTCGGCTCCCTCGCCCGTGACCGTCACCGCACCCGACGTCACCGCACCCGACGCACCGATCAGCACGACCCCCGAGTTCCTCGCCGACGGCACCGGCCCCTTCACCGGGTCGGCCGAACCCGGTTCGACGGTGATCGTGCGGGACGCCGACGGCAACGAACTCGGCCGTGCCGAGGCCCGCGACGACGGGCAGTTCACCATCGTGCTCGACGAGCCGCTCGACGACGGCGCGCACGACCTCGAGCTCGTCGCGCAGGACGAGGCCGGCAACGTCTCGTCCCCGACGCCGGTCACGGTGGACGTGGACGACGACGCTCCGAACGCACCGATCGTCACCGGTCCGACCGACCTGGCTGACGGCAAGGGCCCGATCACCGGGACCGCCGAGCCGGGCTCCACGGTCATCGTCCGTGACGAGGACGGCAACCAGATCGGCCGCGGTGAGGCCAACGACGACGGCGACTTCTCCATCGAGTTGGACGACCCCCTCGACGATGGCGAGCACCACCTCGAACTGATCGCACAGGACGACGCCGGCAACATCTCGACCCCCACCCCGGTCACCATCGACGTCGACACCGAAGCACCCGACGCACCCGTCGTCACCAGCCCGTCCGACCTGAGCGATGGCAAGGGACCGATCACGGGTACCGCGGAGCCGGGCTCGACCGTGATCATCCGCGACGAGGACAGCAACGAGCTCGGCCGCGGTGAGGCCAACGACGACGGCGACTTCTCCATCGAGCTGGACGAACCGCTGACCGACGGCGAGCACAAGCTCGAACTCGTCGCTGCAGACAAGGCCGGCAACGAATCCGACCCGACCGACACCACGGTCGACGTCGACACCGAAGCACCGACAGCACCCGTCGTCACAAGCCCCAGCGATCTCGCTGACGGCAAGGGTCCCATCAGCGGCACCGCCGAGCCCGGCTCCACGGTGATCATCCGTGACGAAGACGGCAACGAACTCGGCCGCGGCGAGGCCAACGACGATGGGGACTTCTCCATCGAACTCGATGTGCCCCTCGACGACGGCGAGCACAAGCTGGAACTCGTCGCCCAGGACGACGCCGGCAACACCTCCGAGGAAACGAAGACCACGGTCGACGTCGACACCGAAGCACCGACAGCACCGGTCGTGACCAGCCCCAGCGATCTCGACAACGGCAAGGGCCCGATCAGCGGGACCGCGGAACCCGGCTCGATCGTGATCATCCGCGACGAGGAGGGCAACGAGATCGGCCGCGGCAAAGCCAACGACGACGGCGACTTCTCGATCGAGCTGGACGAGCCCCTCGACGACGGCGAGCACAAGCTCGAGCTCGTCGCTGAAGACAAAGCCGGCAACGAATCTGGCCCGACCGACACCACGGTCGATGTCGACACCGAAGCCCCCATTGCCCCGGTCGTCACCAGCCCCTCTGACCTCGCTGACGGCAAGGGCCCCATCACCGGCACAGCGGAACCCGGCTCCACGGTCATCGTCCGTGACGAGGACGGTAACGAGATCGGCCGCGGTGAGGCCAACGATGACGGCGACTTCTCGATCGAGCTGGACGAGCCGCTCAACGACGGCGAGCACAAGCTGGAACTCGTCGCTGCAGACAAGGCCGGCAACACCTCTAACCCGACCGACACCACGGTCGATGTCGACACCGAAGCACCCACGGCACCGGTCGTGACCAGCCCCAAGGACCTCGACAACGGCAACGGTCCGATCAGCGGAACCGCGGAACCCGGCTCGACCGTGATCATCCGCGACGAGGACGGCAACGAGATCGGCAGGGGCGAAGCCAACGACGACGGCGACTTCTCCATCGAGCTCGACGGGCCCCTCGATGACGGCGAGCACAAGCTCGAACTCATCGCCCAGGACGACGCCGGCAATACCTCCGAGGAAACGAAGACCACGGTTGACGTCGACACGAAGGCACCGACCGCGCCGGTCGTGACCAGCCCCTCTGACCTCGCTGACGGCAAGGGCCCGATCACCGGGACCGCCGAGCCCGGCTCGACCGTGATCATCCGCGACGAGGACGGCAACGAGCTCGGCCGCGGCGAAGCCAACGACGACGGCGACTTCAGCATCAAGCTGGACGAGCCGCTCAACGACGGCGAGCACAAGCTCGAACTGATCGCCCAGGACAAGGCCGGCAACACCTCGGAGGAAACGAAGACCACCGTCGACGTCGACACCGAAGCGCCCACGGCCCCGGTCGTGACCAGCCCCAGCGACCTCGACAATGGCAAGGGCCCGATCACCGGCACCGCCGAGCCGGGCTCCACTGTGATCATCCGTGACGAGGACGGCAACGAACTCGGCCGCGGCGAAGCCAACGACGACGGCGACTTCAGCATCGAACTGGACGAACCCCTCGACGACGGCGAGCACAAGCTCGAACTGATCGCTGAAGACAAGGCGGGCAACACCTCCGAAGAGACGAAGGCCACGGTCGACGTCGACACCGAAGCACCCACGGCACCGGTCGTCACCAGCCCGTCCGACCTGAGCGACGGCAAGGGCCCCATCACCGGGACCGCCGAACCCGGCTCCACCGTGATCATCCGCGACGAGGACGGCAACGAGCTCGGCCGCGGCGAAGCCAACGACGACGGCGACTTCAGCATCGAGCTCGATGAGCCCCTTGATGACGGCGAGCACAAACTCGAACTCGTCGCGCAGGACAAGGCCGGTAATACCTCCGAAGAGACGAAGACCACGGTCGACGTCGACACCGAAGCACCCACGGCACCGGTCGTCACCAGCCCGTCCGACCTCACCGATGGCAAGGGACCCATCACGGGGACCGCTGAGCCTGGTGCCACGGTGATCATTCGTGACGAGGACGGCAACGAGATCGGCCGCGGCGACGCCAACGACGACGGCGACTTCTCCATCGTCCTCGACGAGCCGCTCACCGATGGCGACCACAAGCTCGAACTGGTCGCGCAGGACAAGGCCGGCAACGCCTCCGAGGAGACGAAGACCACGGTCGACGTCGACACGAAGGCACCGACCGCACCTGTCGTCACCAGCCCGTCCGACCTCGCTGACGGCAAGGGCCCGATCACCGGGACCGCGGAACCCGGCTCCACCGCGATCATCCGCGACGAAGACGGCAACGAACTCGGCCGCGGCGAAGCCAACGACGACGGCGACTTCAGCATCGAGCTCGACGAACCGCTCGACGATGGCGAGCACAAGCTCGAACTCATCGCCCAGGACAAGGCCGGCAACGAATCCGACCCGACCGACACCACGGTTGATGTCGACACCGAAGCCCCCACGGCACCGGTCGTGACCAGCCCCAGCGATCTCGACAACGGCAAGGGCCCGATCAGCGGCACCGCCGATCCCGGCTCGATCGTGATCATCCGCGACGAGGACGGCAACGAGATCGGCCGTGGCGAGGCCAACGACGACGGCGACTTCGCCATCGAGTTGGACGAGCCCCTCGACGACGGCGAGCACCAGCTCGAACTCATCGCCCAGGACGACGCCGGCAACGAGTCCAACCCGACCGACACCACGGTCGACGTCGACACCGAAGCGCCCACGGCACCAGTCGTCACCAGCCCGTCCGACCTCGCTGACGGCAAGGGCCCCATCACCGGGACCGCCGAGCCCGGCTCCACCGTCATCATCCGCGACGAGGACGGCAACGAACTCGGCCGCGACACCGCGGACGAGAACGGCGACTTCGAGATCGTCCTCGACGAGCCGCTCACGGACGGGGCGCACGACCTCGAACTGATCGCGCAGGACAAGGTCGGCAACGAGTCCGACCCGACGAAGACCACCGTCGACGTCGACACCGAGGCCCCGGCGGCACCCGTCCTCGAGGCGTTCGACGACATCGTCGACGGCACCGGCATCGTCCGGGGCTCCGCCGAGCCCGGCTCGACGGTCGTCATCCGCGACACCGACGGCCGCGAGATCGGACGCGGGACAGCGGACTCCGACGGGCGGTTCGCCTTCCGGACGACGGTTCCCCTGGAGCCGGGAGCACACCTGCTGTCGGTCGTCGCCGTGGACCGCTTCGGTCACGTCTCACCGGGCTCGAGCATGCTCGTCACGCTCGTCCCCGAGAGCGAAGGCGATGACGATGGCGATGCCGAGAACGACCACGGGGCCGGAACGGGAATCGCGTTCCCGGTGATCGTGACCCCGGGCACGGGCACGCAGCTCGGCACGACCGACGATCGCACCGCACCCGCTCCGGAGACCGACGGAGCCAGCACCACCGGCACCGCCACCACCAACCGTGAGCTCGCCTTCACCGGCGTCGAGCTCGGCGGCTGGCTCGCCGCCGCGCTGACCGCGCTCGGGCTCGGCGCCGTCCTGCGCCTGCTCGCGCGCCGACGCCAAGGCGACGTGCGCGGCGACTGAGCCCCGGACTGCGGACTGGAGGCCCGGATCACGCACCCGACGAGGGGACGCGATCCGGGCCTCCCGGCTGTCACGGCGCTGCAGCGCCCGAGCGCTCAGCCCTCGGTCTGCAACGGCTCCTTCGGCAGCTTCCGCACCTTCGCGCGCCGTTTGCGGCGCTCCGGGATCATCGACCGCATCTCCTCGAGCTTGCCGAAGCAGAGCAGGCGGTCCCCCGGCTCGAGGGCGACGCCACTGCGCGGGTTCGGGATGACGTTCGAGCCGCGGTGCAGCGTGAGGACCGTGATGTCACGGTCCCAGAGCCCGGACTCCTTGATCGTCTTGCCGACCAGGTCGGCGTTGGTGTGCACGAGGAGCTCGGCGACGCCGTAGCCGGTCGAGACGGACAGCCGCTGGCGGACGTCGATCTCGGGGAACGAGACCTGGTTCGCGATGAAGTCGACGATCGCACCGGCGATGTCGAGGCCGGTGGCACGCTCGACGCCCTCGAGTCCTGGCGAGGAGTTGACCTCCATCACGAGGGGCCCGTCGTTGCCCTCGAGCATGTCGACGCCGGCGACCTTGAGGCCCATGATCTGCGCCGAGCGCACGGCCACCGCCTCGTACTCGGGCGAGAGCGTGACCTTCTCGACGGTGCCGCCGCGGTGCACGTTCGAGCGGAACTCGTCACCCGACGCGGTCCGGCGCATCGCCGCCACGACCCGGTCACCGACGACGAGGGCCCGGATGTCACGACCGCGGCTCTCGGCGATGAACCGCTGGATCAGGACGTTCTGCTTGGTGGAGTGCAGCGTCTCGACGATCGACTCGGCCACCTTCGCCTCGGGTGCCAGGATCACACCGATGCCCTGCGTGCCCTCGAGGAGCTTGATGACGACGGGCGCGCCACCGACCCGTTCGATCGCCCCGCGCACGTCGTTGCGGCCGGCCACGAAGGTCGTCGCCGGCATGCCGATGTCGTGCCGCGACAGGATCTGGTTCGCCCGGAGCTTGTCGCGCGAGTTCGTGATGCCGTTCGCCGTGTTCGGCGTGTAGACGTCCATCTGCTCGAACTGGCGCACGACGGCGGTGCCGTAGTAGGTGATCGAGTTGCCGATGCGCGGCAGCACCGCGTCGTAGTCGCTCAGCAGCTTGCCGCGGTAGAGCAGGTCCGGGTCGTCGCCGGACAGGTCGATCGCGAAGCGCAGGGTGTTGAGCACCTTGACCTCGTGACCGCGGTCGAGTGCCGCTGCGCGGAGGCGCTGGGTCGAGTACGCCTGGGGCGCGCGCGACAGGATGGCGAGTTTCATCGAGGGGTTCTCCGCTGGGTCGGATCGACGGCGACGCTCCATCAAAGCATGCGGACGTGGCCACGGAGCATGCGACAGGATGGGCACATGGCCCGAGCTCCGAAGTCCTCCGACAGCGGGCTCGTCGTCGCCGGGTGGCGGGAGTGGGCGGGACTGCCGGACCTCGGCGTGCCGTGGATCAAGGTGAAGCTCGACACCGGCGCCCGGAGCTCCGCGTTGCACGCCTTCGACCTCGAGGAACTGCCCGGCGAGCGGGTCCGGTTCTCGCTGCACCCCTGGCAGGACACCGATGCCGACGCCTCCACCATCGAGTGCGACGTGCACGACCGCCGCATCGTCCGCAGCTCGACCGGACACACCCAGGAGCGCATCGTCGTCCGCACGCGGATCGCGTTGGCCGGGCAGGTCGTCGAGTCCGAGGTCACCTTGAGCAACCGGGACCAGATGGGGTTCCGGATGCTCGTCGGGCGCGAGGCGCTCCGGCAGGGCTTCCTCGTCGATCCTGCACGGTCCTTCATGGCCGGGCGGGCTCCGAAGGAGATCCGGCGCCGCAACCGCGGTCGCGCCTGAGCGCGCCTGGTCACGCGGCACGGGCCGTTGCGGTGACCGGTCGACGGCCTGGAGGCGCGGTGCGGGGCCGCCACGGGCCTCCCGTCCGCCTCGACGCGCGGCCAGGGCGCGGGCCCGGTCAGTGACCGAGGTGGCGGCCGAGGAAGGCGAGCTGCTGCGGCGCCAGGCGGCGCCAGTAGCCGTGCGTGTGGGCGCCGGGTGCGAAGCCTCCGGCCGGAGGCGAGTCGAAGCCGTCGACGTAGGTGTGCACCGCTGGCGCGAACCCGTCACCGTTGCCGCAGTCGACGCGGACGGCGACACCGTCCAGGGCGCGCTGCCGCCCGAGGACGGTGTTCGCGCGGAAGTCCGCGGCATCGTCGAAGGCGCCGCGAGCGGTGTCGGCGGCCGACTTCCAGAGCGCGGGGCTGATGGCCGAGACGGCCCGGACGCGCGAGGCGCCGAGGACTCCGCCGAGCCGGAGGGCGCCGAAGCCACCCATCGAGTAGCCGGTCAGGGCGAGGCGGTCCGTGTCGAAGCCGCGGCGGGCGATCAGGGGCAGGAACTCGTCGACGACCATCGCGGCGGGGTCGTCCCCGTCGGCTCGTGGGTGCCAGTAGCGGTTGCCGCCGTCGATCGAGGCGATCGCGAACGGGGCTCCGCCGTCGGCGACGTGCGCTGCGAGGAACCGGTCGTAGCCCAGGCTCCGCCCGAAGAACGAGGTGTGGTCGTCGCCGTAGCCGTGCAGGGCGACCGCCACGGGCAAGGGGGTGTCGGATGCCGGAGCCGCGATCGTCCACCCGACGGTGCGGCCGTTCCGAGCGGTCGAGACGAAGGTGCCGGAGGCGGTGGGGACCGCCTCGACGTCGGGGACCGTGCCGTCGGTGCCGTCCAGACCGAGGACCCGGTACAGGGTCGAGCGTCCGGGCAGCAGGCCGAGGTTGATCCCCTCGGCCACGGCTCCCGCGGCGACGACGCCCGTGCCACCGATCAGCAGGGAGCGGCGGGTGATCGTGGCAGCCCGCGATCGGGTCATGTGGTGGGCGCCGTTCCGTCTGGGGTGTGTTCCCGGATGAGGGACGCGGCGACGGACCGTGCCGTCGTCGTGTCGAGCGCGGGGTCGCGCAACCGCATCGCAAGGTAACCGGAGACGATGAGGAGCAGCTGGTCGGCGAGGACCTCGGCACGGGGACCGACCACCGGCACCGCCCGTGCCATGAGCCGCCGGCGCAGGGTGGTGGTCTCGAGGTCCAGGACCTGCCGGACCTCGGCGGGGGCGTCGGCGTACTCGGCGGCGGTGCCGAGGAAGGCGCACCAACGGGAGCCCGTGGGCGTCGAGCGGTAGTCGTCGAGGGCGTCGAACACCGCCAGGAGTCGGCCCAGGTCGTCCCGTTCGGCGGAGACCGCACGGTCCCAGGTGGCGATCCAGTCCTCGTGGCGACGGGTGAGGGCCGCGGCGACCAGGGACTCCTTGCTCGCGTAGCCGCGGTACAGGGTGGCCGTCGAGACCCCGGCCCGTTCGAGGACGGCGTCGATCGGGGTGGCGGCGATGCCCTGTGAGAAGAAGAGCTCCTCGGCGGCGTCGAGCAGCCGTTGCTCGGTCCCTGGGCGCATCACCATGAGAGCACCCTAGGCTCTGAAAAGTGAAACGATCGTTTTCGTTACGACATCGACTGCTCCTGGTGAGCGGACTCGGCCTGATCGCCGCCACCTACGGCCTGGTGCGCCTGGCGTACGGGCTGTTCCTGCCCGACGTGCAGCGGGACCTGGGGCTCCGGGCAGACGCCGCCGGGTGGGTCTCATCGGGTGCCTCGGCGCTGTACTGCGTCGGTGCGGTGGCCGGGTTCCTGCTCGCCGCACGGATGCCCCGCGTGCTCGTCTCGGTCGCGACCCTGGTGGCGGGAGCCGGTGCGATCGCCATGGCGACGGCCGGCGGGGCGCCGGCGTTCGGCATCAGCGCCGTGGTCGCGTCGGCGGGCGCCGGACTCGCGTCGCCCGCCCTCGTGCGGATCGTCGCGGCGCAGGTGCCCCAGGCGCTGCAGGGCCGCGCGCAGGCGATCGTGAACGCCGGCACCGGCCCCGGGCTCGTGGGCGCCGGCGCGCTCGCACTCGTGCTGCTGCCCGACTGGCGGACGGCCTGGGCGGTGTCCGGGGTGTTCGCCCTGGCCATCGGAGCGCTGCTGCTCGTGGTGTCCCGCGGCGGGACTGCCGCGTCCCGGTCACCGCTGCCCGGCGCTCCCTGGTTCGCGGCGCACCGAGGGGTGCTCGTGCTGGCGCTGCTGTTCGGGGCGGGGTCCGCCGTCGTCTGGACCTACGGACGTTCGGCGCTGGTGGAGGCCGGCGCGTCGGTCGTCGTCTCGGTGTCGGCATGGATCGCGCTCGGGATCGGCGGAGCGGCCGTCGTGGTCACCGCGCGTTGGACGAACGGACTGCGCGCCCGGACGCTCTGGGCGGTCACGGCGGGGTCGGTCGCCGTCGCCGTCGTGGTGCTGGGGGCAGCTCCGCAGTCGACGGTCGCGGCACTGCTGGCGTGTGCCGTGTTCGGCTGGGGCTACACGGCGGCGACCGGGGCGCTGATCGCGTGGACGACCGAGATCGATGCCGAGCGGTCGTCGGCCGGCACGTCGATGCTGTTCGTCGCACTCGTGCTCGGGCAGGCCGTCGGCGCTGCGGCTGCCGGAGCGCTCGTCGGTGCGATCGGGTTCGTCGCGACGTTCGTGGTCGGGGCTGGCGTGACCGCGGCGAGCGCCGTCCCCGCGGTGGCCCGTCGGCCGGGTGGGGTCCGCGCTGTCAGAGCAGCGGGCGGAGCTCGATCTTCCGGTTGCACGCCTGCGACGCCTGGTGCGCCACCCGGGCAGCCGTCTCGGCGTCCGGGAGGTCCATGACCCAGAACCCGGCGACGTACTCGTCGGGGTCGGGCCGGTTCGTCGTGTCGACCGCGCCCCCGCGGGCGTCGACCACGGTGGCGTTTGCCGGTGCGGAGACCCCGGCGGCGAACACGATCGCGTCGGCCATCCGTTCGTTGAAGGCATCGACCGCGGCGGCTTCGGCGTCGGTCGCGGAGTACGTGTTGCCGACGGCGGCGGCCTGACCGTCGTCGATGACGTTGACGAGGAACTGCATGGCGTCTCCCCTGCTCGTTGGCGGGAGGCTACTCCTGCCGTGCACCGACGGACGCGTTCGGCGTGAAGCTGCTGTTCCCCTGGGACATCCGCAGAAGCGGTCCTGTGACGTTTACCATCTGTGAACATGAACACTCCCACTCGAGAAGCTGCAGTCGGGACTCGGCTCAGGCGAGGGCACGGCTGGCAGACACCGGTGTTCCTCTGCAGTGCTGCCGTGGTCGCGTGCTTCGTGTTCGTGGCCGAAGGGCTGGACGGCCCACGACTCCCCGTCCTCGCGATCGCCGCGGTCGTCGTCATCGTGCTCTGGCTCGTCGCGAGCACTCGGCGGGTCATCCCCCGCGGAGGCAACCGACTGATGACCGTCGCCTGGATCGCAACAGGTGTCCTCTACGTCCTCGCCGTCGCTCCGCTCGATGCCGCGCTGCTCCGAGGACTCGACGGGTCAGCGTCGCTGGTGGCGTGGGGAGCGACCGCGCTCGTCGTTGCAGCTCCGCTCGTCGTGGCGGCGGTGCAGGCTCGGCCGCGGCGTCGATGACGAGCGGCACCCACCCTCGGCACGAACTCGACGACCGGATCCACTCGCCGGTGAGGTTCTCCCTGCTCGCTCTGCTCCGGACGGTGGACGAAGCGGAGTTCGGCGTCGTCCGGGACGCACTCGAGGTCAGCGACTCAACGCTGTCCCAAGCGGCGGCGACTCTGCGAGAGGCGGGTTTCCTCCGCATCCGCAGACTTCGCGTGGGGAGGAGCACGAGGAGCTGGCTCGCCCTCACCGACGCAGGACGACATGCGTTCGAGCGGCACTTCGCCGTCATCCGGGCGATCGCCGAGCCCGCCCGGTGACCGCCGCCCGGTGAAACGAGCGAACGCCGGCAGTCGAGCGTCGTGGCGATGACCGCGAGCGTCGGCCGATGATGACGACATCGCACCGGGATTCCGCTAGCGTTTCGGGGGTGGGGACGACGGCGGAGTGGTCGCGACTGCCGGTGGGGCGGCACGAGTACCGGCAGGACACGGTGCTCGCCGTGGTGCTGGCCGGCGGGCTCGCCGTCACGACGTTCCTGTACGGGTCGGCCGGTACGTACGGTGACGACCAGGCCGAGTGGTGGGTGTCCGCGCTGATGATCGTCGCGAACGCGGCCCCGATCGCGTTCCGCCGACGGTTCCCGATGTCGGTGGCCCTGGTGTCGGCGGTGGCGTTCGCCGCGACGCAGCTGCTCCAGGTGCCCGAGGTCTTCCTCGTCAACTTCACGCTCTTCATCGCGCTGTACACGGTGGGTGCGTGGTGTTCCGACCGGGTGCGAGCCGAAGCGGTGCGCTGGGTCGTCATCGGCGGCATGTTCGCGTGGTTGTTCGTCGCGATCTCGTTCGGGTGGGCGTCACCGAACGCTCTGCCGAACGACACTGACTCCCCTGTGGCGCCCTACGTCGCGATCTCGCTGCTCAACATCGTCATCAACGTGATCTACTTCGGCGCCGCCTGGTACGCCGGCAACCGCGCCTGGGCCTCCGCGGTCGCACGACACGAGCTCGCCGAACGCACCGCCGAACTCGCCGCCGAGCGGGAGCGGTCCGCGGCACAGGCCGTCACGATCGAGCGGGTGCGGATCGCCCGCGAGCTGCACGACGTCGTCGCCCACCACGTCTCGCTGATGGGCGTGCAGGCGGGTGCTGCACGGCGCGTGATCGACCGCGACCCCGCGCAGGCCACCGCCTCGCTCGGGGTGGTCGAGGAGAGCGCCCGCACCGCGGTGGAGGAACTCCGGCGGATGCTCGGCACCCTGCGCTCCGACGACGACGCGGACGGCCTGGGGGCGGCCGGTGGCGACGGCCCGAGCACCGAGGGCATCACCCGGATCGCCGAGCTGGCCCAGTCCGCCCGGGTGGCGGGCCACCCCGCCGAGTACGTCGTCGTGGGTGACGAGCGCCCGGTGCCGCCGACGGTGGCCGCGGTGGCGTACCGGATCGTGCAGGAAGCGGTGACGAACATCCTCAAGCACGCCGGCCCGACCGCCCGCGCCGACGTCCGGGTGCGGTACCTGGACGACGGCGTCGAGGTGGAGGTCACGGACGACGGGCTCGGTGCCCGTGCCGCCCGGAGCACCTCCGGCAGCGGACTCGGACACGTCGGGATGCGGGAACGCGTCGCCGCCGTGGACGGACGGATCGAGATCGGGCCACGAGCCCGAGGAGGCTACCTGGTGCGCGCATGGCTGCCGACGACCTGACCATCGTGCTGGCCGACGACCAGGAACTCGTCCGCGCCGGGTTCCGCGTGATCCTGGAGTCCGAGCCCGGGTTCCGGGTCGTGGGCGAAGCCGCGGACGGCGCCGGGGCGATCGAGGCCGTGCAGGAGCTCCGTCCCGACGTGGTCTGCCTCGACGTGCAGATGCCCGGTGTCGACGGGCTCGAGGCCGCGCGACGGATTGCGGCACTGCCGGACCCGCCGGCGGTGCTCATCCTCACGACGTTCGACAGCGACGACGCACTGTTCCAGGCGCTCGAGGCGGGAGCGAGCGGGTTCCTGCTGAAGAACGCCTCCCCCGAGCGGCTGATCGACGCGGTCCGGACCGTCGCAGCCGGGGACGCCCTGCTCGCGCCGGACGTCACACGCCGGGTGATCAGCCGGGCGACGGCGTCCGCTGCGGCCCAGCCCTCGGCGACCACCACGACCGCGACCCCTTCGACGACGGGCGAGGACGCGCTCGCCGCCGCCGGGCTCACCGAGCGGGAGACCGAGGTGCTGCGACTCCTCGCCCGAGGCCTGAGCAACGCGGAGATCGCCGCCGAGCTCTACGTCGGCGACGCCACCGTGAAGACCCACGTGTCGAACGTGCTGCAGAAGCTCGCACTGCGCGACCGGATCCAGGCCGTCGTCTGGGCGTTCGAGCACGGCGTCGCCGGCTGACCGAGCCGGGCCGACGCGCGTTCCTCCCCCACGCGGTGGAGCCGACCACCCACCCAAGTCCCGCCTGGCGGCGGAGGCGGGGCGTGCCTCCCGGCCAATAGCGTCGGTCGCAGCGACGACCAGCGTCGCGACGAAGGGGAACGACATGCTCACCATCGAAGGGGTGACCAAGCACTTCGGCGACCGCCGGGTGCTCGACGACGTGGGGTTCACGGTCGGCAGCGGCCGCCTCACCGGCTTCGTCGGCGGCAACGGTGCCGGCAAGACCACCACCATGCGCATCATGCTCGGCGTGCTCCAGGCCGACGCCGGCTCGGTCTCGATCGACGGCACCGCTGTCCGCCCCGCCGACCGCCGCCGCTTCGGCTACATGCCCGAGGAACGCGGCCTGTACCCGAAGATGCCGGTGGCCGAGCAGATCACCTACCTGGCCCGGTTGCACGGCGTCGACAAGCGCGGGGCGACGAACCGCACCGGCGAGCTGCTCGAACGCCTCGAACTCACCGCACACGCCGGCGATCCCGTCGAGAAGCTCTCGCTCGGCAACCAGCAGCGCGTGCAGATCGCCGCGGCGCTGGCACACGACCCTGAGGTGCTCGTGCTCGACGAGCCGTTCTCGGGCCTCGACCCGATGGCTGTCGACACCGTGCTCGGCGTCCTGCGCGAGACCGCGGCCCGGGGCGTCCCGGTGCTGTTCTCGAGCCACCAGCTCGACGTGGTCGAGCGGCTGTGCGACGACGTCGTCGTCATCGCCGGTGGCACGATCCGCGCCGCCGGTCCCCAGGAGGAGCTCCGCAAGCAGGCCGGTCCGGCCGCCTGGGAGCTGCTGGTCGACGGGGACGTCGCCTGGCTCCGCGACGAGCCGGGTGTGGCCGTACGGGAGTTCGACGGCGGGTACGCGGTCTTCGAGGCCGACGCCGCCACCGCCCAGCGCGTCCTGCAGCGTGCCGTCCAGCACGGCACCGTCGGGTCGTTCTCGCCGCGGGTGCCGCGGCTCAGTGAGGTCTTCCGGGAGGTCGTCCGATGAACAACTCCTTCGTGCAGGCCGTGCGGCTCGTCTCCGCACGTGAGATCCAGGCACGCATCCGCAGCAAGGCCTTCGTGGTCTCGGCGCTCATCCTGATCGGCATGGTCGTCGCGTCGATCGTCGTCGGCGGGATCGTGAGCAAGGCCACCGCCGACGACACCACCCCGGTCGCGGTCGTCGACGGCGTCTCGCTGCCGACCACCAGTGGGCTCGACGTCACGGAGTCGGCATCGGTCGACGACGCCGAACGGCTCGTGACCAAGGGCGACGTCGACGCGGCGATCGTGCCGTCGGACGACCCGCTCGGCTACAAGGTCGTCGGACTCGACGAGGCCCCGTCCGAGGTCGTCTCGGCGTTGAGCGTCACCCCGCGCATCGAGTTGCTCGACCCGGACGCACTGCCGGGTGGCCTCGTCTACCTCATCGCCATCGCGTTCGGCGTCGTGTACTTCGCGTCGGCGGTGACGTTCGGCCAGTCGATCGCGCAGAGCGTCGTCGAGGAGAAGTCGACCCGGGTGGTCGAGATCCTGATGTCCGCGATCCCGGCCCGAGCACTGCTCGCGGGCAAGGTCCTCGGCAACAGCATCATGGCCTTCGCCCAGATCGTCGCGGTGGCCGTCGCCGCCATCGTCACGTTGGCGGTGACCGGCCAGGACAACATGTTCGCGATGCTCGGCCCGAGCATCCTGTGGTTCATCGGCTTCTTCGCGATCGGGTTCGTGCTCCTGGCGTCGCTGTTCGCCGCGGCGGCCGTGTTGGTGTCCCGCCAGGAGGACGTCGGCAGCGTCACCACCCCGGTGATGATGCTCGTGATGATCCCGTACTTCCTGATCATCGTCGCGTACGACAACCCGACGATCCTCGGCATCATGTCGTACGTGCCGTTCAGCGCCCCGATCGGCATGCCCATGCGGATCTTCCTGGGGACCGCCGAGTGGTGGGAGCCGATCCTGTCGCTCGTCATCGTCGCCGCTTCGGTCGTCGCGGTCGTGGTCATCGGCGCCCGCGTCTACGAGAACGCCCTGCTCCGCACCGGCAGTCGCGTGAAGCTGTCGGAGGCGTTGCGCGGCTGACGCCGCCGGCCCGTCAGGTACGGCCAGGAGGCCCGCCCAGGGTGAGCAGATCAGCTCACATCGGGCGGGCCGTCCGTCGTCAGTCCGCGCGCACCGAGAAGACGTCGCCCGGCTGGCAGCCGAGCACCTCGCACAGTCGGGTGAGGGTGGAGAACCGGATCGCGCGAGCCCGGTTGTTCTTGAGCACCGAGAGGTTGACGACCGTCACACCGACGCGGTCGGCGAGCTCGGTCAGGGTCATCCCCCGCTCGGCGAGCAGGTCGTCGAGGTGACAGACGACCGCGTGGCCGTCCTCCTGTTCCGGGGGCATCAGACCAGCCCGGCCTGGTCCCGCACCATCCGCTGCGAGGCGGTGAGCGCGAACCGGAAGCAGACGACGACGAGCAGGCCGAGGTACACGGGCAGGAACTGGTGGTCCACCACCGGGGTGGGCAGGTACCCGTCCCAGCCGAGGCCCGACACCACCCAGTTCCACCCCATGCGGCGGACGAACGACGGCAGGAACCCGGCAGCCAGCACCGCGCCGGCGAGCCAGTCGAGGATCCGGGTGGTCGAACGGTCGAAGAGTCCGCCGCGCGAGATCTTCCAGGCCACCGCCGCGACCAGGGCGATGAGGGCGCTGACGAGCAGGACCTCCAGGGCGTCGCCGACGCGGATGTACCCGATCGCACCACCCGGCACGTCGGCGATCGGCGCCCGGAGCACGAGCTGGTCGGACGTCACGATCGCACCGCCCGGAGGCTGCGGGACGGCACTGGTCTCACGGATCCGGATCGGCACCGCCACCGTGCCCGAGGTGATCGAGTGGACGAGCAGGTCGACGTACCGCCACACGACGATCGCGATGCCGATCGCACACGAGACGACGTAGGCCAGGTAGGAGTTCCGCCCGCGGGGCGGTTCGTAGACGGGCGTGGTCATGGCTGCTTCCCCTGTCGATCATCGATACCATCGAATTTCGATGCAACGATAAACGATAGGTCCGGTGCCGGCAACCCCTACAGCAGACCGAAGGCCGCCTGCATGCCCAGGCTCGTCCCCGCCACCAGGACCCACAGCGCGATGCCGAGCAGCATCGGCCGGAACCCGGCACGGCGGAGCGCGGCGAAGTCCGTCGAGCAGCCGATCGCGGCGAGCGCCACCGTGATGAGGAACGAGGCGGCCGTCGCGAACCCCGGCGCCACGGACGCGGGCAGGACCCCGACGGTCCGGAGCAGCACCACCACGAGGAACCCGATCAGGAACCACGGAACCAACCGGAACACACGGAACCCGCGACCCGGCCCCGAGGCGGGGGCGTGCTGCTCGCGGGAGGCGCGGCGGGCCTCCAGTCCGGCCAGCCCGATGACGATCGGGATGATCATCAGGGTGCGCACCAGCTTCACGACGACCGCGGTGTCGGTCGCCTGGCGGCCGTAGACGGTCGCCGTGGCGACGACGGACGACGTGTCGTTCACGGCGGTGCCCGCGAAGACGCCGAAGGCGTGCTGGCTGAGGCCCAGGGCGTGCCCGAGCAGCGGGAAGGCGAAGACGGCCGCGATGTTGCAGAGGAAGATCGTCGACATGGCGTAGGCGACGTCCGCACTGACCGCGCCGATGACGGGTGTCACGGCGGCGATCGCCGAGGCGCCGCAGATGCCGGTCCCGACGCCGATCAGGGTGCGGAGTGCGCCCGAGACCCGGAGCAGTCGGCCGATCCCCCACGCGGCCACCAGGCAGACGACGAGCGTCGCGAGCATCACCGGCAGGGTCTCACCGCCGATGCGCAGGACCTCGCCGATGGACAGCTGCGCGCCGAGCAGGACCACCGCGAACTGCAGGACCCGGCTGGACGAGAACTTCACGCCGGGAGCCAGCGCGGCGAGTGTGCCACCGGTGCGACGCCGGACGATCCACCCCACGACGGCACCGATCAGGACGGCGGGGACGGGACCGCCGACCACCGGGACGACCCGGCCGACGAGGGTGGCGACGATGCCGATCGCCACGGCGAGGGCGACACCGGGTACGACGGCACGGACGGACTGCATGTGAACAGCATGTCGCGCCCGTGGACGATCGGTGACCGCGACGGGCAGGATGGCACGGTGGAGTACTCCGGGGAACGGTGGGTGCAGCGGCTGCGCGACGGGGAGATGCCGAAGCGCGGGCCGCTGCTGCTCGCGGCGGTCGTCACCACGGCGGTGGGGCTCGCCGCGCTCATCGCCGAGTTCGCGTTCCCGGACTTCCTGCGCGGCATCGACAGTGCCCGGACGCAGGGGTCGTTCGTGCTGTGGCCGATCGTGGTCACGGGGTTCGGGCTGCTGCTGGCCGTGTCGACGCTGTCCGCCGGGCGAGGTGACCGCCGGACGCTCGCGCGCATCGGAGCGAGGCGGGCACCCCGGTTCCACCTGCCCGTGCTGACATCCGGCCTGCGCACCTCCGACGACTTCCCGAAGCCCCGCCCCGAGGTCTGGACCGTCGACGAGTTCGGCCTGCACGCGTGGGCACCGTCACGGGACGCGCCGGTGTTCGACCTGCCGTGGGCGCGCATCCGGCGGTTCTCCGTCGCGACGAGGGAGTCCCGCGGCCAGCGTGCCGACTTCGGCGTCTGGATCACCACGACCGACGGTGACGACGTGGTCGTGCAGCCGCGGTCTGCCCTCGGGCGTGGGTTCGAGGCCGGACCGGACAAGCTCGACACCCTCGTGCGGGTCCTCCGCACGCTGCAGCGGGAACTCGGTGTGGCTTCCGCGCCAGCTGACCGTCACTGAGCGGGTGGGGTGTCGCCCGTCATCTCGACCCGGCCGGTCTCGTCGTTCCAGGTGAAGGTGACGGTAGTGCGGCGTGCTGCGACACTGCTCCCATGCGGGGGAAGCACCAGGACACGATCGACGTCGCCGATGAACGGATCGACGGACCACACGGGCCCGTCCCCATCAGGCGCTACCGACCGCTGGACCGGAGCGGCGGCACGGGAACCCCGACCCTGGTCTGGGTGCACGGCGGCGGCTTCTTCCGCGGCGACCTCGACCTGCCGGAGTCCGACGCCGTCGCACGCGCACTCGCCGAGCGCGGCCTGCCGGTCGTGACCGTCGACTACCGCCTCGGACCGCTGCCCGGACTGCCCTGGCTCGCCCGGCGTGGACCCCGTGGGCGACGGCGGGCACCCCACGCGCGGGACGAGATCGTCGCCGTCCTCCACCACCTGCACGACGAGGCGCCGTCCGGCCTGCTGCTCGGCGGGGCGAGCGCCGGTGCGTGCCTGGCGGCGTCCGCGGTCGCGACCGCCCCGCCGCTGGCCGGCCTCGTGCTGACCTACGGGTTCTTCCACGCCCGGCTCCCCCGTGACCGGGCGGTGCGGCGACTCGTCCGAGGGCACCGGCGTCTCACGCACGCGCCGCTGCTGCTCGACCTGAGCAACCGGGCGTACGCGGGCGGCCGCCCCACTGCGGTCTACCCGGCGTCCGACGACCTCGGCGGGTTCCCCCGCACCCTGTTGATCGACGCCGAGCAGGACGTGATGCGCGCCTCGGGCGAGCGCTTCGCGGACGAGCTCGAGGCCGCGGGCATCGAGGTCGAACGACACGTCCTGCCGGACAGCCGTCACGCGTTCCTCAACCGACCCGGCACGCGGGACTTCGACGACACGATCGAACGCATCGTGGACTGGGCCGACCGGACCCCCATCCACTGAACGCTCATCCATCTGCGAACGGCGGACATCCGGGAACGGCACGCCCATCGCGGACGTACTCTGGAAACGGAAGCAACGGCGGTTCCGAATCCCCTTCGCCACGCTCCCTGCCGTGGCGCCTCACCACCGTGACGAAGAGTTCCATCGTGACCGAACACCTCATCGAGTACGTCGCCCGCGACCGCACGGGCATCACCGCCGTCGTGACACCGACCGGTGTCATCGACGTGGACACCGTGATCCAGCACATCCGCGCCGGCCACGCCGGGTACTACGTGGCTGCCGACTCGTGGAAGCGCACGCCGGTCCGGAGCATGTCCTTCATCGGCGGGACCTACCTGTTCGCCAACTGGGACGGATCGAAGCGGAACATGTTGCACGACCTGGCGTTCCGCTCCCCGACCCGCTCGATCGAGACGCCCCACGAGCCGGAGTCGCGGTTCTCGCGGTTCCTCGACGCGCTGTTCGGCAGGCGCACACTGCAGCTCTGACCCCCGGCAACCCGCCCGTGACACCATGGCAGGGCCACGAGAGGCGCCAGCAGAAGGGGGAGGACATGCTCGCACGAGACGTTGCGGACAAGCGGTTCCGGCCGACGAAGTTCCGCGAGGGGTACGACCAGAGCGAGGTCGACGCGTTCCTCGACCGGATCCAGACCACCCTGGCCGGGTACGAGCAGCGACGCCCCGTCGACCCGCTCACACCGGAGCAGGTCGCAGCGGTCCGGTTCCAGCCGACGAAGTTCCGCGAGGGGTACGACCAGGGGCAGGTCGACGACTTCCTCGACGAGGTCGTCGTCGCACTGCGCCAGCACGGCGCCCGCTGAATCGGTCACCTGCGGTGGAGGTGACCGCCTGGAGGCGCGGCGTGCGTTGCGGACGCAGGTCGCGCCTCCAGGCGGTCGCGTCGGTCACCGGACCGACTTGATGGGCAGGATCACGAGGGCACCGAGGATGACGGCGACGCCGGCACCCCAGAGCATGAGCGTGTAGTTCTGGCCGCCTCCGATGCCGAGCAGGAACAGACCGACGGCGGGGGCGAGCGACTGCGGCAGGGCGTTCGCGATGTTGATGACACCGAGGTCCTTGCCGGGGCGCTCCGGGTCGGGCAGCACGTCGACGATCAGGGCGGTGTCGATGGCGGCGTAGATGCCGAAGGCGAAACCGAGGACGATCTCGGCGAAGTAGAACCCGCCGACGCTGTCGACGTGGGCCAGGATCACCAGGCCGACGGCGGTCATGGCCGTCGAACCCCAGACGAAGACCTTGCGACGCTGGATCCGGTCGGACACCCAGCCGGAGACGGCCGCACTGACGAGCAGGGCGATCGTGTACAGGAGCACACCGAACGCCACGGCGCCGACCGCTTCGGCCTGCGGGAGTCCGATGCGGTCCTGCATGTAGAGGAGTCGGTACGTCGTGAACATGAACGTGCCGAAGGTGATGAGGAAGCGGCCCCACCAGGCGAGCCCGAAGTCGCGGTGCTTGATCGGGTTCGTCCAGAACGAGCTGATCAGGTTGATCCAGCTGAAGGGCTTGACCGGCGTCGTCGGCAGGTCGTCACGGGCGACGAACGAGTAGACGAGGACCGCGATGATCGCCAGGACGCCCGGTGCGATGAACAGGACCGGCAGGTTGCCGACCAGGTACACGGCCAGGTAGAGCCCGGCCAGGATCGCGATGTTCTGGGCCAGGGCGATGACGCTCGACGCCTTGCCGCGCTGGAACTCCGGCACGTTGTCAGCGAAGCTCGCCGTGAGCGTGGACAGGACCGCGTTGGCGGAGACCTGCGCCAGCACCCAGGCCAGGGTGAGCTGGAGCACGTCGGGCGAGAACGCGAGCCAGGCGAGGGAACCGACGAAGACGACGACACCGCCGACCATCCAGGGGCGGCGACGGCCCCACCTCGTGCGGGTGCGGTCGGAGAGCGCGCCGAACAGGGGGTTGGCGAACAGGGCGCCGAGCGCGCCGAACGGCAGGACCGAGCCGACGACGGTCTCGGGGCTCGTCGGGTTCAGCTCCGTCGCCTTGATCGACATGCTCACGAAGACGGGCGTGAGCAGGGCGACGAACAGGCCGAACTGGGCGAAGCTGAGGCCCCAGAGGTAGCCGCGGCCCACCCGGACGGTGCTGACGGACTGCGTGATGCCCTCGACCGAGAACGCTCGGGACGCCGCGGCGTCCGTGGCGGTGGCTCCGGCGGCTGCGGTGACCGCTGGGGACGCGGTCCCGGCGATGCCCCGCGTGGGTTCTTCCTTCGACGTCGGTGTCGACATGACTCCTCCTTGAGTCACAGGGGGCTTCGGCGCCCGCTGAATCCCTAGTGCTGCTAGGTGATCGGGACTGTAGCACCGGAAACCTCGTGCCGGAAGGTTTTGTGACGCATGTTTCGTCGGGCGCGGACGGATGCGTGGCGACGCAGAACGACACCGCCGTTGTCGGAGGACAACGACGGTGTCGTTCTGCATCGACCCGCAGGCCGGAAAGGAGCCGCTAGTGCTCGCCGTCCTCTTCCGGGTTGAAGTGCGAGTCGTCACCCGTGTGGCCCGCGGCCAGGCCGTCGGGGTTGTTCGGGATGGTGTTGTCGTCGCCGAGGCCGCCCGGCTTCTCGGTGCCCTCGGAGTCGTTCTTCGGGGCGTCGTGCGTGTTGTCACTGTCGGTCATGAGCTGCTCCAGTGCAGAGATCGATCCGGCAGCACTGCCGCCGGTGGTACTGAGGACTCGGACAGTACGTGGCGCACCTCGGAAACCGCCGTCCACCCGGAGGCAACGGATGACAGGGACCGGGACGATCGGTAGATTGTTCAACAACCCGCGAGGACAGGGAGCACCCGTGACCACGATCGACCTGAACAGCGACCTGGGCGAGGGCTTCGGCGCCTGGGCCATGGGCGACGACGCCGCGATGCTCGACGTCGTCTCGAGCGCCAACGTCGCGTGCGGGTTCCACGCCGGCGACCCGACGATCATGCTCACCACCGCCCGCGCCGCCGCCGAGCGTGGTGTGGCGGTCGGGGCACACGTGGCCTACCGCGACCTGATCGGGTTCGGCCGCCGACCCGTGCACGTCACCCCCGACGAGCTGTACGCCGACGTCGTCCACCAGCTCGGCGCGATGGCCGCCACGGCGCACGTCGCCGGCACGGCCGTCACCTACGTCAAGCCCCACGGCGCCCTGTACAACACCGCCTGCGCGGACCCGGTGCAGGCCGAGGCCGTCGTCCGTGCCGTGGCCGACGTCGACCCGTCCCTCGCGGTGCTCGCGCTGCCCGGGTCGGAGCTGCTGCTGGCGGCCGAGCGGCACGGGCTCCGCGCGGTGAGCGAGTCCTTCGCCGACCGTGCTTACGAACCCGACGGCTCGCTGGTGTCAAGGAAGCAGCCGGGGTCGGTGCTGCACGACCCGGACGAGGTCGCAGCCCGGGTGCTCCGCATGGTCACCGACGGCGTCGCGACCGCCGTCGACGGGTCCGAGATCGCCGTGCGTGCCGACTCGGTCTGCGTCCACGGCGACTCCCCGGACGCGGTCGCGATGGCCCGTGCCATCCGAGCGCTGCTGACCGAGCACGGCGTGACGATCGCGCCCTTCGCACCGTGACTGGTCCGGAGGTCCGCTCCGCGGGCGGCACCGCACTCCTCGCCACGTTCGACTCCCTCGCCGACGTCGTCGCCTTCCGCGCCGGGCTCGCGCAGGCCGCCCTGCCGGGGCTGACCGAGGTCGTCTCCGGCGCCCGGACACTGCTGCTCCGGTTCGACCCGACCACGACGGACGCCGGGCGGCTCCGCACCGAGCTCACGCAGGTCAGCCCGGTCAGCGCCACGCTCGAAGCGCACGAGGCCGACCCGCTCGTCATCCCCGTCACCTACGACGGCGAGGACCTCGACACCGTCACCGAGCTGACCGGCATGGGGCGGGACGAGCTCGTGGCGTGGCACACCGGGCAGCTCTGGACGAGCGCGTTCTGCGGCTTCGCACCCGGCTTCAGCTACCTCACCGGCAGTGATCGGCCGCTCGACCTACCCCGCCGCAGCACCGCCCGCACGGCCGTCCCGAGCGGGGCCGTCGCGGTGGCCGGCGAGTTCAGCGCCGTCTACCCGAGGACCTCGCCCGGCGGCTGGCAGCTCATCGGCCGCACCGACGTCCCGATGTGGTCGCTCGACCGCACGCCCCCGGCGCTCGCCCCCGCCGGCACGCTCGTCCGCTTCGTCGTGGCGGGTGCGGCATGACCGCGCTGACCGTCGTGCAGGTCGGCTACGGCGCGACCACGCAGGACCTCGGGCGCCCGGGCTTCAGCGACATGGGCCTCGGCGCGGCCGGAGCAGCCGACCGCGGCTCCGCGGCGCTCGCCAACCGGCTGGTCGGCAACCGTCCCGACGCGGCCGTCCTGGAGGCCCTGCTCGGCTCCGTCACGCTGCGCGCCGACGCGTACGTGGTCGCGGCCACCACCGGCGCGGCCTGCCCCGTCGAGGTCGAGCGGGCGGACGGGTCGGTCCGCGGGGCGGCCTCACACGAGGTGCTGCTGCTGGCTCCGGGCGACACGCTCCGGATCGGCACCGCGACCGTCGGCCTGCGCGCCTACGTCGCGGTCCTCGGGGGCTTCGCGGTCGACCCGGTGCTCGGCAGTCGCTCGTGGGACTCCCTCGCGCGCCTCGGTCCGCCGCCGCTGTCCGCCGGTGACGTCCTGCCCGTCGGTGACGCCCGGGTGTCGTGGCCGATCGTCGACGCGGTGCCGCAGCCCGAGCCACGGTGGCCCGACGAGCCGGTCGTGCTCGACGTTGTGCCCGGACCGCGCGACGACTGGTTCACCCCGGAGTGGCGTGCGACCTTGACCGGTCAGGACTTCTCCGTCAGTGCGGACAGCGACCGCGTGGGGGTCCGCACCACGGCCGAGACGCCGCTCACCCGCTCCGTGGCACGCGAGCTGCCGAGCGAGGGCGTGGAGACCGGTTCACTGCAGGTGCCGCCCGAGGGCTTCCCCGTGCTGTTCCTCGCCGACCACCCGGTGACCGGCGGCTACCCGGTCGTCGCGGTCCTGACACCGTCGTCGATCGACCTCGCTGCGCAACTCCGTCCGGGCGATCCGCTCCGGTTCCGCATCGTCGACTGACCGACCCGGAACAAGCGCAGGGGGTCAGGGGTTGGCTTGGACACCGCTGACGAAAGGTTCCCCATGTCGATGACCGTCCTGCTCGAGGTCCAGTTCCAGAGTGATGCCCCCGACGACGCACTCCAGGGTGCGATCCGCGAGACGCTCGAACAGACCGCGTCGTTCCACGGCCTGGAGTCGCTCGAGGTCCTGGTCGACGA
Organism: Curtobacterium flaccumfaciens pv. betae; assembly: GCF_026241855.1. NCBI lineage: Bacteria > Bacillati > Actinomycetota > Actinomycetes > Micrococcales > Microbacteriaceae > Curtobacterium > Curtobacterium flaccumfaciens. Next base: position 3,118,649 of record NZ_JAPJDC010000001.1, read on the forward strand.
CGAGGACCCGGCGCGCATGGTCGTCGTCGAGTCGTGGACGACCGCGGAGGACCACGACACCTACGTGGCCTGGCGTGCGACGCCGGAGGGCGCTCCGGCGATGGCACCGTTCCTCGCCGCCACTCCGGTCACCCGCACCTTCGCGCGGACCCTGCCGCTCGACTGAGCGGATACCGACACCGAAGCTGACGCCAACGCCGGTGCTGACGCCGCGGCACGACGCCGGCGCGATCGCTCAGATCGTGTCGTCGTCGGTGTCGAGCGGCACCGGTCGGTCGTCGTCCGGGAGCAGTTCGTCGTCCGCGTCGTCGACCACCGGCAGGTCGTCGGGGTCGAGCACGGTCGGCTCCGGTTCGTAGTCGGTCTCCTGCGCCTCGCGGAAGTCGTCGAGGGTCTCGTCGTCCTTCGGATCGCTCATGGCCCCGAAGGTACCTCCGGATCCTCGACGTGTCCGGAGACGACCAGCGCTCCCGACGAACGATCAGCGGGCGGCGTGCTCCCGGGCCTCCATCGCGTCCCAGGCGAAGCTCGCCAGCCAGTGGGTGGAGTAGTACTCCTCGCCCACGCTCGCCGCGAGCCCGGAGGCCAGCAGCCGATCGGCCGCGTCGTCGAGCAGGTCGGCGATCCCGGTGCCGGAGTCGTCCGCACCGTCGGCGCGGAGTGCGTCCGCGATGCGCCGGGCCGAGCCCGCCCGCGACAGGTCGAGCCCGAACAGGTGCACCTGCTGCGGGTCGTTCTCGTCACGGACCACCGTCGACCGCAGGATCGCGTCGCCCGGCTGCACCGCGGCGAAGAAGCCGCGCGCCCACGTCGCGAACTCCGGGGCGGGCAGCACCGCCCGCATCAGGTCGGCTTCGGCGAGGCCCGCGGACAGGAAGTCGTGCCCGCTCCGCTCCCAGGCGAACGGCCACCCGGCGTCCGCGCCGAACCAGTCCTCCGCAGCCCCCTCGACCGCAGCCGCCAGGGCCGGACGGTCGAGCGACCGGGCGGCCTCGAGCACGAGCAGCAGCCCGAACGCCGAGTTCGAGTGCACGCCGTGCCGGACCGGGTGCGCGGCGCCGTCGATCCACCGGACGACCAGGTCTTCGAGGACGTCGACGACGGGCGCGAAGCCCGGCGCCAGTGCCCGGACGGCGGGCGCCTCGGACGCCGACACCTCGGCGGCGAGCCGCGCGAGCCAGGCCCAGCCGTAGGGGCGCTCGTAGTGCGGCGTCCCACGCAGGTAGGCCGCCTCGGTCGCCAGGTGATCCGTCGTGAGGTGCGCCCGCAGGATCGAGGTGAGCCGGGCCTCCAGGTCGGTGGGCAGGCCGTGCGCGACCAGGCGTGCAGCGAGCCAGTGCATGTGCACCGACGAGTGCCAGTCGTACGACGTGGCGAAGGCGGGGTGGAGCTCGACGGGCAGTGCCCGGTCGTCCGGTCCGGACGTCGCGTGGTGCGCGGCGTAGGGGTACTCGCGGGTCGTGTTGTCCGCGGCGACGGCCGCGAAGCGGTCGGCCCACGCGGCCCGGGTCAGGTCGATCGGGGCGGCATCAGAATGCGACAAGGTACATGACTCCCATGTTGACGACGAGCAGGATGGCGGCGGTGGGGATCTGCGCCTTGATCGGGCCGTACTTGTCCCGCATCTCGAGCAGGGCGGCCGGCACCAGGTTGAAGTTCGCGGCCATCGGGGTGACGAGCGTGCCGCAGAAGCCGGCGAGCATGCCGATCGCGAAGATCGCCGCGGGGTTGCCGTCGAAGCCCTGCACCAGCACCGGCCAGCCGATCGCGGCCGTCATGATCGGGAAGGCGGCGAAGGCGTTGCCCATGATGATCGTGAACAGGGCCATGCCCAGGCAGTAGATGACCACGGCGGCGAGCAGCGAGCCGTCGGGCAGGACCGACTTGATGATCGTGCCGACGGCGTCACCGACCCCGGCCTGGGTGAAGACGATGCCGAGCGTCGAGAGCATCTGCGGCAGCAGCGCCGCCCAGCCGATCGCCTGCAGCAGGCGACCGCCCTCGCGGATCGGGGTGGCGATCTTCGGCGGGCGCAGGACGAACACGGCCACGACCACGGCGAGCACCGAACCGATGCCCAGACCGGTCAGGGTCGCACTGCCCTCGGCGAGGAGCGGTTCGCCACCGAACGAGACGAGGGGGCCGAGCGTCGCGACCAGCACGGCGACCACCGGCACCACGAGGGCCGGGATGAAGAGCCGGTTGCCGTACTTCGTCGCGAAGGCGGCGCGCTCGTCCGGACTGGTGGTGGCGAGCACACTCGTGCTGCCGCTGCCGGCGTTCGTGATCTTCTGCGTCACGCCGGTGGGTTCGGCGGGGCCGGTCTCGGCACCCGTGCCCGCGCCGGGGATGCTCGCGACCCGGGTGCGGCTCGTCGTACCCGTGAAGCCGAGTCCGGCGAGCGCGACCATCACGAGGACGGCGATCCCGAGCGTCCAGGCCGGCACGGTGCCGGCGGCGACGAAGGTGCCGTAGAAGAACGACAGCCCGAGGATGCCCCAGAACGCCGCGTTGCCCAGGCGCTTCGCGTGCGCGGTGTCGGTGACGATCAGGACGGCGACGGCGATGAAGAACGCGCCGATGAGCCAGTAGAGCCATTCGCTGGTGATCACGCTGCTGCCCCCAGGGTCGGGGCGTCGGCACGGGCGTCCGCCGCCATCTTGTCGAGTCGGCGGTCGAACAGCAGCAGGCGTCCGCCGTGCACGATGAGCGCCGCGATGCCCGTCGGGATCGCCCACAGGGCCAGGTCGATCGGCTCGAGCGACAGCCCGTAGGTCGAGTCGACGAACGTCGTGATGAGCAGGATCGAGCCGACCGCGACGAAGACGTCCTCGCCGAAGAACACACCGACGGTGTCGGACGACGCCGAGTAGCCCTTGATCTTCTCGCGCATGCGGTCGTCGATCCGCCCGTACTTCTTGGTGGCAGCGCCCTCGGCCATCGGGTAGACCAGCGGGCGCACCGTCTGCGCCGGCCCACCGATGCTCGTCAGGCCGACCGCAGCGGTGACTTGCCGGATCACCAGGTAGCCGGCGAGCAGGCGCCCGGTCGTGAGCTTGTCGAGCTTCGCGATCAGGCGCTTCGCCTGGTCCTGCAGGCCGTAGCGCTCGATCAGACCGATGACGGGCAGGACGAGCGCGAAGGTCGTGACGGACCGGCTCGAGGCGAACCCGTTGCCGAACGCGTCGAGGATGCCGACGGGACCGATCCCGCCGATGGCCGCGGTCACGATGCCCGCGACCGTGACGACGAGGAGCGCGTTGATGCGCAACGCGAAGCCGACGATGACGACGGCGACGCCGATGAGGACGAACATGCGGGACAGTCTGGACCGCATTGTTCAACAATCGCAAGAGCCGGTTCCGCTCTGTAACACGCCCTTCACAAACGCCACCCGTGCCAGGATCGGTGCCATGACCCGAACCGTCGGCGGCGCTGACTCCACGGCCACGCGGTTGCGCACCATGATCGCGTCGGGTGGGTTCTCCCCCGGGGCGCAGCTGTCCGAGGAGCGGTTGAGCGACCAGCTCGGGGTCTCACGGAACACCCTGCGCGAGGCCTTCCGGCTGCTCGCCCGCGACCGTCTGGTCGAGCACGTGTTCAACCGCGGGGTCTTCGTCCGCCGGCTCTCCGCCGCCGACGTCACCGATCTCTACGCGGCTCGGCGGGTGCTCGAGGAGGCAGCCGTCCGCGCCTGCACCCCCGACGCACCGGCACTCGCCGAGGCCGCCGCAGCGGTCGCCGACGCCCGGGCAGCAGCGTCCGCGGGCGACTGGGGTGCGGTCGGGACCGCCGACATCCGGTTCCACTCCGAGCTCGTGCGCGCGGTGCCGAGCGAGCGGATCCACGCCCTGATGGACGGCCTGCTCGCCGAGATGCGGCTCGCCTTCCTGACCACCGCGGACCCGGCCTCGTTCCACGCCGACTTCGTCGAACGCAACGACGCGATCGTGTCCGCGTTGCGCGGTGGCGACCAGGACGCCGCCTCGGCGCTGCTCGCCGACTACCTCGACGATGCGGAGCGGACGCTGCGGGTCGCCGCCGACGCAGCCGACTGAGGGGCGGCCAGGAGGCCCGGTGCGGCCCCGTCCCGCACGCTTGGCCCCAGCGCCCTCACGCTGGTGCTCGTGGACCCTTCGGTCAGGACTTCCCGCCGAGCAGGGCGGCGACCGCGTCCACCACGACCTGGCGACGCCGCGGCGGCGTCACGGCCTGCACCAGCGGCTCGTACTCCGGAGCGGTCGCGCTCCAGAACGCCGCGGTGTGCAGCACGAGCCCGAGCAGCACCGCCGGACGGAACGCCCGCGGCAGGACCCCGGCACGCTGGGCGTGCTCGACCTCGGCCACCGCGTCGGCGTAGCTCGTCGCGACGGACTCGAGCGGGACGTCGGCGCGCTCGAGCCGGTGCCACGTCGCGAGCCGCTGGGCCCAGGGGCGACGGACGTACGAGTCGTGCACCCGGCCGGCCCATGCGGCGAGGTCGGCGGTGTCGAGCGGGGCCTCGGCGAACGTCTCGGTCACGGTGTCGGCGACGAGGGCGTCGAACAGCCCCTCCTTGCTGCCGAAGTAGTGGAAGACCTGCGCCTTGTTGCTCGACGCTGCGGCACCGATCCGTTCGACCCTGCCGGCGGCCAGTCCGACCGCGGCGAACTCGTCCCGCGCGGCGAGCAGGAGCCGGGCGCGCATCGCGTCAGCGGCTGGGGGCGTGAATCGGGCCATGGCGACCACCGTACCGATCACACGGCAGCCGAGCCGTCGATGCGGACCAGCGCGCGCAGCAGCCCTGCCCCGAGGCCAGTCGACAGCACTCCCCGGTCCCTTCCGGAGATCCCAGCCACGCGGAGCGACGGTTCCGTGCGCGGCTCGCGTGGATGCCCGCGCGAGCGCCGTGACGACGCACGATTCCACCGGAGATGGGCAACTTTGCGTCCCCCGAACTTCCCTAGGCTCGAGACGATCCGGTAACGCGCACCACTCGTCCGCAGATCCGCGGCCGACCCCAATGACGGGAGGTTCGACATGTCCCAGTTCGTCCAGAAGATCTCGCAGGACGCCATCGTCGGAGAGCCCGAGGTCGTCGAGGACCACCTGTCGGTGCGCGAGATCGCCGCCCACCCCGCCTGGCTCCGGCTCAAGCGTGCGGTCGTCGCCCTGCAGGCCCTGCAGACGCGGGACGGCTCCGTCCCCGAACCGTCCGACCACGCCGCTGCTGCCGGTCACGTCGCGGTGATCGTGCCGGCGATCGCCGAGCTGGTGCCGCACTTCCCGCACGACGCCGCGTTCCTGCAGGTGCTGCAGCACGACTTCGCTCGCTGGCAGGAGCAGGGCTTCGGCGTCCCCGACTTCCTCGACTCCCTCACCGCGTTCCAGCCGCAGCAGCACCGCGTCGACGGGCTCGGCCACCTGGTCGTGTTCCCGATGGTCACGCAGAACGGCAGCACCTCGCGGTTCGTCGAAGCGGTCCTGGTCGAGGTCCTCTGGCCGGAGTTCATCGTCGAGCTCGAGGCCGGCGACCACGGCAACGCGTTGTTCGTCGCGCTGCGGTTCGTCGACTTCACCCCGGGGTACGACACGAACTCGGCGGTGCTGTTCCCCGAGACCGTCGCGATGCGCACGATCCCCGCCTTCACGTGGGGCGCGATCTTCCAGGACCGCGAGGCCGCCCGCTACCGCCGGGTCGTCCGTGCCGCCGCCGACGTCACCAAGCTCGAGCTGCCGGCCGAGGCCGCAGCGATGCTCGACGACCAGCAGCTGACCGAGCGGGTCTTCGTGATGTGGGACATCATCCACGACCGTTCGCACATGCGCGGGGACCTGCCCTTCGACCCGTTCATGATCAAGCAGCGGATGCCGTTCTTCCTCTACTCGCTCGAGGAGCTCCGCTGCGACCTGACCGCGTTCCGCGAGTCGGTGCGTCTGGAACGCGAGCTGTCCGCCGGACCCGACGCGGGCCTCCAGGACGCGCAGCGCGCCATCCGTGACCACGCGCGCCTGGTGCAGTACGCGGTCGTCTTCGACCGCATCTTCCGCTTCGCGATCACCGGCAGCCGCGTCCGCAACTACGACGGACTCGGCGGCCAGCTGCTGTTCGCCTGGATGCACCAGCACGGCGTCCTGCACTGGACGGACACCCAGCTGACGATCGACTGGCCCGAGGTGCCGGACGTGATCATCGCCCTGAGTGACGAGATCAACGAGCTCTACCGGCGCTCGATCGACCGGCCGAAGTCGGCGCACTGGCTCGCCGCGTACGAGATACTGACCCGCACGCTCACGCCGCACCCGGCGTCGAAGTGGGCGCGTGGGCTGCCCGACGAGACGCTCGCCGGACCGCCGCGCGGCTACACCGACGCGGTGCTCGACGACGAGTTCCCGCTGTCGATGTTCTACGAGGCCCTCGACAAGAAGATGGCGACCGTCATCGCGTCCACCGCCGGCATCACCGGCACCACGGACGCCGAGCTCGTCGGCGAGGCCGCCGCGTGACCGACCGCTCGGTGGCCGGTCGCCTGGTGCTGATCGCCGGTGCGACCAGTGCCAGCGGCGCGGCCGTCGCGCGCGCACTCACCGCCGCCGGTGCGTCCGTCGTCGCGGTCGGCACCAGACCCGACGCCCTGGAGGCCCTGCGCGCGTCCGTCCCGGGCGTCACGACCCGCACGTGCGACCTGTCGGACCTCGGTGCGGTCACCGCGTTGGCCGACGACGTCCACGCGGACGCCGGCCGCGTCGACGGACTGGTCCACCTGGTCGGCGGGTGGCGCGGCGGTGGCAGCATCGTCGGCCAGTCCGACGCGGACTGGGACTTCTTCGACCGCGCCTTCCGGACCCTGCGGAACACGACCCGGGTCTTCCACGACGACCTGGTGGCGTCCCCTGCCGGACGGCTCGCGTTCGTGTCGTCCACCGCGGTCGACTCCCCCACCGCCGGCGCCGCGAACTACGCGGCGGCGAAGGCCGCGTCCGACGCCTGGGTCCGGGCCGTCGCGCAGGGGTTCCGGAAGGAGGGGCCGGAGACCGCCGCTGCCGCCGTGTTCGTCGTCGGCGAGTTGTCCGGCCTCGAAGCGCAGCTCGGCGCCGAGGTCGTCCGGCTCTGGGACACCCCATCGGCCGACGTCAACGGTGCCCGCATCCCGCTCACGGCGCCTGATCCCTCGAACCTAGGATGAACGAGTGACCCTCCGACTGCACGACCTGGACCTGCGGGGCTTCGCCTCGGACAACTACGCCGGCGTCCACCCCGAGATCCTCGCCGCCATCGCCGCGGCCAACGACGGCCACCAGATCGCCTACGGCGAGGATGTCTACACCGCACGTCTCAACGAGGTGATCCGCGAGCACTTCGGGTCGCAGGCCGAGGCGTTCCCGGTGTTCAACGGCACGGGCGCGAACGTCGTCGGCCTGCAGTCGATGCTGCCGCGGTGGGGAGCGGTCGTGTGCACCGCGACCGCGCACATCCACACCGACGAAGCCGGTGCGCCCGAGCGCGTCGCCGGCATCAAGCTCCTGCCGGTGGAGGCGCCCGACGGCAAGCTGACGCCCGAGCTCATCGACCGCGAGGCCTGGGGCTGGGGCGACGAGCACCGCGCCCAGCCGCTCGTCGTGTCGATCACGCAGACCACCGAGCTCGGCACCGCCTACACGGTGGACGAGGTCCGGACGATCGCCGACCACGTCCACTCGCTCGGCATGAAGCTGCACATGGACGGCGCCCGCATCTCGAACGCCGCGGCGTCCCTCGGGGTGCCCCTGCGCGACTTCACCACCGACGCCGGTGTCGACGTGCTGAGCTTCGGCGGCACGAAGAACGGCATGCTCTACGGCGAGGCGATCGTCGTGCTGAACCCGTCGGCGTCCGAGGGGTTGCACTACCTGCGCAAGATGAACATGCAGCTCTCGTCGAAGATGCGGTTCGTCTCCGCCCAGCTGATCGCCCTGCTCAGCGACGACCTGTACCTGCGCTCCGCCGGGCACGCCAACGCCATGGCCGCCCGACTGCGCGGTGCGCTGGAGGCCGGCATCGCCGACGGCAGCATCCGCGGTGTCGGCTTCAGCCAGCAGACCCAGGCGAACGGGGTCTTCGCGACCCTGCCCGCCGGGGTGGCCGACCGGCTGCGGAAGCACTTCCGGTTCTACGACTGGGATGCCAGCCGCAACGAGGTGCGGTGGATGTGCGCGTACGACACCTCGGAGCAGGACATCGACGACTTCGTCGCGGCCCTGACGCGGGAGCTCGACGCCGCCTGAGCCGGTCGGGCCCGGCCCGGTCGGGCGCGCGCCGAGTCGGCACCGGCGGTCGGTTCACCCGAACGGGATGACCCGCACGACGATCGCCACCACGAGCATCGCCATCGCGACCACGGCGGCCCGCCACAGCACCTTGCGGTGGTGGTCGCCGAGGTTCACGTTGGCCAGCGACACCAGCAGCAGGATCGCGGGGACCAGCGGGCTCTGCATGTGCACCGGCTGCCCGACGACCGAGGCCCGCGCCATCTCGGCCGGCGTGATCCCGTACGCCGCGGCGCTCTCGGACAGCACCGGCAGGATCCCGAAGTAGAACGCGTCGTTGCTCATGAAGAACGTCAGCGGCATGCTCAGCACGCCGGTGATGCCCGCCAGGTACGGGCCCATCGAGTCCGGGATCACCGCGACGAGCCAGTCGGCCATCGCCGCGACCATCCCGGTGCCGTCGAGCACCCCGATCAGCACCCCGGCGGCGAACACCATCGACACGACACCGACGATGCTCGGGGCGTGCGCCACGATCTGCGCGGTCTGCTGCTTGAGCTGCGGGAAGTTCACGAGCAGGGCGATCGCCGTGCCGATCATGAACACGAAGTGCAGCGGCAGGAGCCCCAGCACGAGCGCCATCATCACGGCGACGGTCAGCGCCAGGTTGAACCAGATCCGCTTCGGCCGCAGGGTCGGACGGTTCGGGTCGAGCATCGTCTCGGCCATGGTGCCGGTCCCCGTGCTGTCGTCCCCCGCCCCGGTGCCGTCCACGCCCTCGCCGTCCGCACGCCGGCCGTCGGCCTTCCCACCGCGCAGCCCGAGCGCGACCGTGGGGCTCGTGAACATCCCGCCGCCGGTCCCGCCGACCGCCGCGAGCACCCGTGACCCGGCTCGGGCGTTCGCCCGCTCCGGCACCCGCGCGCCCCGCGAGGCCTCGGTGAACTCGATCATGCCGAGGCGCTTGCGCTCCCGCAGGCCCATCGTCCACGCGAACGTGAAGCACAGCAGCAGCCCCACCACGAGCGAGGGCACGAGGGGCACGAAGATGTCCGTCGGGTCGATCTTCAGCGCGGCGGCGGCACGGGCGGTGGGACCGCCCCACGGCACGATGTTGAGCGTGCCGTTCGTCAGACCCGCCACACACGTCATCACGACCGGGCTCATGCCGAGCTTCAGGTAGATCGGCAGCATCGCCGCCGTGACCACGATGAACGTCGTCGAGCCGTCCCCGTCGAGCGAGACCGCACCGGCCAGCAGAGCCGTGCCGAGCACGATCTTCGCCGGGTCGTTGCCGGTCACCCGCAGGATGAACCGGACGAGCGGGTCGAACAGGCCGACGTCGATCATCAGCCCGAAGTACATGATCGCGAACATCAGGAGCGCGGCCGTCGGTGCCAGCGTGCCGATCGCCTCGGTCACCATGTCGCCGAGTCCCAGACCCGCCCCGGCGAACAGTCCGAACACGGTCGGCACGATGATCAGCGCGAGCATGGGCGACATGCGCTTGGTCATGATCAGGACCATGAAGGTCAGGACCATCGCGTACCCGAGGATGACGAGCATCAGGACTCCTTCGTCCGTGTCTGGCAGTCCGGGCACGCTACGACCCGGCCTGGAGGCGCGGCGCGCTTCTGCACATTGGCGCACCATCGCGCGTTGACCGCTTTCTGCGCATTGTGCGCAGGCAGGTCGACTCGCCCTCCGTACGCTGGGGTCGTGACCGACGACCGTTCACGGCGCCCCAGGCTCCGCTTCGCCACCGAGGTGCTCGTGCTGCAGCTCGCCGTGGTGGTCGCCGTCGTCGCCCTGACCAGTGCCGTGTTCGTCCGGATCGAGGTCACCCGGCTCGAGCGCGCTGCCGAGGGGACCGCCCTCGCGATCGCACAGAGCGTCGCCGCGCAGTCCGACGTCCGGGCCGCGGTCGCCCGGCTCAGCGTCGACGGCACCGACCTCGACCCCGCGGTCCTCGCCGACGGACCCGTCCAGCGTGCGGCACTCGCAGCCCAGCGCCGGACCGGGGCGCTCTTCGTCGTGGTCACCGACGACCGGGGCATCCGCCTGGCCCACCCCGACACCGACCGGATCGGCGAGATGGTGAGCACCTCTCCCGACGCCGCACTCGCCGGCCGCGAGACCGTGTCCTGGGCGCGCGGCACCCTCGGTGAGTCGGCGCGGGCGAAGGTGCCCGTCTCCGCGCCCGCAGCCGGCGGGGCGGAGACGAGCCGGGCCTCCCGGCAGTCCGCCGTCGTCGGCGAGGTGAGCGTCGGCTTCAACCGGGCACGCGTCTACGACACCCTGGTCGAGGACAGCATGCCGGTGATCGGTGCCGGGCTGGCGGCGGTCCTGCTCGCGGTGATCGCCTCGGTGCTGATCCGGCGGCGACTGGTGCGGCTGACGCTCGGGCTGCAGCCGGAGGAGCTCGTGACGCTCGTGCAGAACCAGCAGGCCGTGCTGGGCGGCGTCGGTGAAGGCGTCATCGCGATCGGCCCGTCGGGGGTCGTCACCGTCTGCAACCCCGAAGCCGTGCGACTGCTCGGACTGACCGACCCGATCGGCCGTCCGGTGGCCTCCCTCGACCTGCCCGCGCCGCTCGGGTCGATGCTCGTCGCGTCCACCGCGGCTCCGGCGAGCGCCACGATCGTCGCCGGGCACCGGGTGCTGCTCGTCGACGTCCGCACGGTGTTCCGCGACGGACGCGACCTGGGCCGGGTCGCCGTCCTGCGCGACCGCACCGACGTCGAGGCCCTGACCCGACGGCTCGACGCCGTCGGGGCGATGAGCACGGCGCTCCGCGCGCAGCGCCACGAGTTCGCGAACCGGCTGCACGCGATCTCGGGGCTGCTCGACATCGGCGAGACAACGCGGGCACGCGCCTACCTGGCGGACGTGCAGGAGCGCGGGCCGCTGCGCTACCCGGTGCAGCACGCCGACCGGTTGACCGAGCCGTACCTGCAGGCGTTCCTCGGAGCGAAGGGCGTCGAGGCCGCCGAGCGCGGGGTGCTGCTGCGGATCGGGGCGGAGACGCTCGTTCAGGGGACGATCACCGAACCGGGCGACGTGACGACCGTGCTCGGCAACCTGGTCGACAACGCGGTCTCGGCGGCGCTCGGCGGCGACGAGCGAACGCGCGACGGCGGATCCCCGTGGGTGGAGGTCGAGGTGCTCGACGACGGCGCGACCCTGCACCTGTCGGTGGTGGACTCGGGGCCGGGGGTGCCGGACGATGCCGCGGACTCGCTGTTCGTCCGCGCGCCGGCGGCGGCTCCTGCGTCGGAGGACGTCTCGCAGGTGCACGGGCTCGGGATCGGGCTGCCGTTGTCGCGGGAGATCGCCCGGCGGCACGGTGGCGAGGTGTGGCTCGCCTCCCCCGGCGGTGACGACCACGGCGCGGTCTTCTGCGCCCGACTGGAAGGAGTGGTGTCGTGAGTTCCGTCTTCACCGTGCTGGTGGTCGACGACGACTTCCACGTCGCCGACCTGCACCGGCGGCAGGTCGACGAGGTACCGGGGTTCCGGGCACTCGAACCCGTCGGGACCCTCGCGGCCGCCCGCTCCGCGCTGTCGAGCGGGACCGTGGACCTGGTGCTCGTCGACGTGTACCTGCCCGACGGCAGCGGGCTCGACCTGCTGCGGTCGATCGACACAGATGCCGACGCCTTCGTTCTGAGTGCTGCGTCGGACTCGGGCACCGTTCGGCGGGCGATGCGCAGCGGGGCACTCGCCTACCTGATCAAGCCGTTCGCAGCCGGGGTGCTGGCCGAGCGGCTGCAGGCGTACGCACGGTCGCGGAACGTGCTCGACGAGCGGTCGACCCTCGATCAAGAGGCCGTCGAGCGGGCGTTCCGGATCCTGCACGCCGGCGACAGCGGTGGGGCGTCGCCGTCCCGGGCGGCCACGGCGGCGCTGGTGCTCGAGCAGCTCGTCGCCGGTGAGGAACGATCCGCCGCGGAGGTGGCTGCGGCGATCGGGGTGTCGCGGGCGACGGCGCAGCGGTACCTGGCGCAGCTCACGGCGGACGGGACCGTGGCGATGCAGTTGCGGTACGGGGCTGCGGGGCGGCCGGAGCACCGGTACGTGCGGCGGTAGCGGGCCCTGTTGCCCTTGCGTATTTCACCGGATACCGGCAGGTTTGGTCTGACACGCTCCGCGCAGCCTCACTGCGCACACGAGCGCGATGACCGACCCAGAAGGAGACCACGTGATCGCGATCGAGACGGCGGCCGCCGTCCTGACCATCGTCCTCGTCGCACTGCCGGCGCGGGGCCTCATCGGCAGGAACGGACTCGTGGGCATCCGCACCCGGGCGACCATGCGCAGTGACGAGAACTGGATCCTCGGCCACCGAGCAGCGGTCGTCCCGACGAGCATCGCCGGCGGCGCGACGGTGGTCGTGAGCCTGGTCTACATCGCACTCGGACGCACCGACGACGTTCCCGCGTTCGTCGCGTGCGCCGCGATCCTCGTCGGTGGAGCCCTCTGGGGCGTGGAGGCCGCACGACGCGCGACCAGGTGACGGACGGGAGGCGCGGGGCGGGGCCGCACCGGGCCTCCATGCCGTCAGGTGGTCACGCGACGATCTGCACCTGCGTGGGCACGTCGGCGACGGCGAACGCCGCGGACGCGCCACGCACGTCGACGCGGTAGTCGCCACGGAAACCGCGGATCTGCACCTGACCACGGTCGTCGGTGCGCAGCACCGTCGGGCCGAGCCACCACTCCTCCTTGACCAGCCGGCGGAGGGCCTCGTACGACGGCTTCGGGGTGCCGTCGGCGCGGACGAGTCCGATCGGGGCGCCGAGCCAGGCGCCGGCGTCGGTGATCCCCCAGTAGGTGATCGCCTCGACGGAAGGGTGGCCGACCAGGCTCCGGTAGTGCCGCTCGAGGTCGTCGGCCTGGCGCGCCTCGCCCTCGGGCGTCGACGGCCACGAGGCCACCTGGTGGTCGTTGAGGTCGACGATGTGCGCGGGCATGAGGTCACCGGAGACGAGCGAGGTCTCGGTCAGGTGCAGCGGCAGGCCGTAGCGGGCGAACCGGTCAACCATCGCGAGCATCGTGTCCTCGCCCCAGTAGCCCTGGTGCATGTGGGTCTGCAGTCCGATGACATCGATCTGCACGCCGGCTTCGAGCACGCCCTCGATCAGGCACTCGTACGCACTCGACAGGTCGAAGTCGTTGAGCAGCAGGGTGGCGTGCGGGTTGGCGGCGCGGGCCTCCTCGACGGCCATCCGGATCGTCGGGATGCGGCCCTTGGCACGGGCGAGCGGGGTGATCGCGTTGTCGCCGTTGTCGAACACCGGCATGATGACCACCTCGTTGATGGCGTCCCAGGTGTCGATCGTGCCGGCGAAGGCGGAGACCTCGCGGCGGATGCGCTCCCGTTGGAGCTGCTCGACCTCGTCCAGCGGGAGCCCCAGCAGCCAATCGGGCTGCACGGTGTGCCAGACGAGCGGGTGGCCCTTGAGGGCGATGCCGCGGTCGCGGAACCACTGCGCCGTCGTCAGGAGTCTGGCGGTGTCCGCCGCTCCGCGCTCGGGCTCGAAGCGACCCCAGTAGAACGGGAGCGTCGCGGTGTTGAAGACGTCGGTGTAGAGGTCGGCGAGGTGCTCGGTGCCTGCTTCCTCCTGCGCTTCGGCGTTGGCTTCGCCGGCCGGTTCGCCGGTCGGTTCGCCGGTCGCTTCGCCGTTGGCGAGTCCGATGAAGTCGAAGCCGATGTTGCCGAAGGCGAAGGCATGGCGGGTCTGCTCGACGGTGATGTCGGCATCCGGGATGGGATTGCCTTCGGCATCGACGACCGTCAGGGTCGTCTCACCGAAGCGGTGCTCTGGTGCGTGCGTCATCGCGCGTCCTCCGACATCGTCGTCCGGGATTTGTTGTGCGCGCAAACATAGCAGCGGAGGGCGTGGGCGTCACGCCGTAGATTGATGGTGTGAACTCGCAGAAGCACTGCGCTCGACGCACCTCACGGTGGACGCCGGTGCTCGTCTGCGTGTTCGGAGCCACGCTTGCGCGGGTCGCTGGCCAGATGCTCCTTGGCCAAGGGTCAGACTCACCAGAGCCCGGACTTCTGATGCTGACCACAGGGGCGATGAGCAGGGCTGACGGAATCCTGTGATCGATCCGGAGTGTGCAGACTCACCCTTCTTCCGGGCCCCCGACGGCCGCGTGTACGTCGATCGCGACGGCCCCGCTGCCGACACCGCGTCTCGGTGGCGCCGACTCCACGATCCCGCTGGCGTGCGCCGTCAAGACCGGCTCGCAACAGCGTCCGTCTTGGCGGTCTTTGCGGTCGGGTACATGGCAGGCGGCGCATTCGGCTTCGTGGTCGCGCCGCCGCCGCTGCCCGGAGACGAGCCAGTCGTTGCCCGACTCATCGGCGCGGTCCTCGGCGGAGGCGTCGTCGCCGTCCCCGCGATGCTCTTCGCCTTCTTCCGCAGCGCCGCCCCCGACCGGCGGGTGATCCCAGTACCGGACGAGGTGCTGCAGCATGCACCGCCGACTGCGTCGAGTTCCGACATCTGGCGGTGGTCGGTAGCGGTCATCGACGAGGCCGCGGAGCGCCGGACGATCGGGTACGAGACGAACGTCGAGCGCCCGAGGGACGTCGCTCGTGCGGATCGCGCGACCGCTCGGTATGGCGAGGTGTACTGCGCCTACCTCACGGCTGCTGCCGAGCTCGGGTTGCGGCCGAGGGCGCCTGCCATCGGCCTACCGCCCGCTTCTTCCGACTGACCACACGGACAGCGTGCCCTTCGAGCAGGACACGGTCATCTCGGACATGCAGCAGCCGGAGGATTGCGCACGAGCTGTGGTCGAGCGGAGGTCCGTTGATGAGCCCCTGATCAGCTGGTCGAGCCGCTCCCGGTCATCTCTCCGTAATCGCCGTCGGCACATTGCGATTCAGCGTCGATGCTGTAGCCACCCACTGTGGAAGCGAGGAAGTCGATCGTCTCGATCGGACCACCGCGGCCCCGGACCCCGAGATCAGGATCGTCGCCGCCGCTCCGATACCGCTCGGTCGTGATGCCGAGGCTCTTCCACAACGCCTCGACTTTCCGGAGATCGTCCCTCGGGTCGGCCGCGCCCTCGCGCTGCTTCACGTACACCCAAGTGACTCCACCACTGTCGTCCGCACGCCCCGAGCCGTCAGATCCGGGGCACAGGCCGACTCGCGGTCCACTGATGACCTTCCAAGGGCCGCCGTCCACGGCACGAGCCGTTTCATCGACGAGATCCACCACGGTGCGCTTGGCTGCATCGGGCTTCACGGTGTGGTTGGTCGAGGGACTTTCCATCGGTTTTCCTCCTGCGCATGCTGTCAGCAGAGACATCGTCACGATCGCGGCCACCGCCGCACCCGACCAACGCGCCGCGGGTCGTCCCAGCGCCGCGCTCCTTGCAATCGTGGAACCGTTCATTCGTTGGTCACCAGGCTTCCTCGTGATCGTCCGGTCGGGTCACCTTGTCACCCTGACCGGTGGAGATCAGGCCGACGTTCCGGAGCGACTCGGTCCCTTTGTCCAGGTACCCACGTTTGCCACCTGTGTGTACTCCATGGTCCAGGACTGGGTTGCCCTGAGCACCGTCGTCGACCTCGAAGGCGGTGCCACCGAAGTCGTCATCTGTCGGATCTTTGCGGTTACTTCCGAGACGACCGAGCCAGGCCCATTGGTCGCCGCTCGGCTCGTCATCGTTCAGCGGGTTCGCTTGTTGCGCCTGGCCGGAGTAAACGTGGCTTGCGTGAAGGTCGCCCGCGTCGTGAATGCTGCGTGGTATTCCCGCTGATCCAATCGTAGTCAAGGTGTCTACGTGGACACCTTCCTCGGTGAGGCCGAACGCGGCAGTGGTCGATCCGTAGGAGTGAGCGACCACGTTCGTCCGCGGCCTGTCATCGCCCCGTACTGCGTCGAGACCTCGAACGCTCGACGCCAACTTCGGTGCCCCTTCTCGAGCGGATCGATCGCCGAGCACGCCGAGGTCCCGATTCTCACCGTCTGGAACGGGAGGCGGTTCGTATCCGATCCACGCCAGTACTGCATTGTCAGGGCGGCCGTTTGCTTCGGCCTGTTGCTCCACGAGGTTCTGGCCGGCGTTGGCCCAACCCACCATGTCAGCGGTCGTCGTGCCCATGCCGGGTACCGTCCACGTCACATTCGCTGCCGCATCAAGGTCACCGATCGAGATCGCAGCAAGCGGAGGCACGTCCGCGGTGAGTGCAGTGAGCGATCTGGGGTATTCATCGGTCGCACCGCGAAGTGCTTTGTTGATACTCGTGAGCGCCTCCAGCTCCACATCATTCCCCCCATGCCGAGCAGCCTGCAGACGCTCGCCGAGCACGACGCGGTTGGCCGTGTCACGAGCCCAGTACGGAATGCCTTCCAGGTTCCCCAAAGCGGAAAGCACGGGCAGTGGTAGGGCACGCAGATCAGCGCGGTGTTCTGGCGTGTATCCGAATGCCGCCCACAACTCGTGCACCTCGCTCGGTGCCAGCCCGTCACCGAAGATGCGCTGCACAGCGGCGGGGACCTCGTTCGAAGTGGAAACGTCGAGCGTCGCATTGGAGAGGCTCCCGGACCGGCCAGCCCGGTCGAAGGCCTCGGCTATGCGATCGATCCACAACGCGTCGTCGTTGTTCTCCCGCAAGTACGAGTCCATCCCAGCGAGGAATGTTGTGTTGCCTATCCGCGCCCATCCGCACGAAGCGACGAACGCCGCCCAAGCCCGACGAATGCGGGCGACGGCTACGCCCGCTGACCGGTCTTCGGACCGGCATGTCCGTGCGAACCCTCGCAAGTTCTCGGGCACCGCGGAGCTTCGCCCACTGCTCGTCCCAGTTCCTGTCCGCTCTCGGTGTCGCGGTGCGAACGAAGCGGAGATCTCGGCCGGTGTGATCGCTGTCGTCGATGGTTTCGGATCTGGAAATGTGATCGGAGGAACTTCGAGCATCCGCAGTGGACCCGCAGCCGCGGTTTGCTGGCGGCGGGCTTCACGCGTCGTCCAGTCGGCCAGGTCGGCCATCCGCTGACGCTCTCTGGTTGCTTCAGCTGCGACCGCTGTGACCTGCTCAGCTATTGTTGCGAAGCGATTCGCCAGTAGTGCCCGGTCGGACGCCTCCACCTGAACGGCTGCGACGAACCGCAGGGAGTAGACGCCGTCAAAGTTGAACAACGCGTCTTGCGCCGCTGCTGATCTTGAGGCCCCTTGACCACGCAGACAATCATCCGCTGCGCGGGCAGCCGCGGCCAGAGCCGCCGCCGCACGATCGTCAAACTGGATATCGATCATGACGCCCCCGTTCCACCCCGCAACCACCATAGCGACACGCGCCGAGCAGGGGGCGTCCATCACTGGAACTCACAAACAGCAACCGGCGGATGTCAACGAGATGCGGAAGGCGCCCGCGCTCAGCGCCAGCCCTGCACCCCTCCTGACGGCGTTACACGACGGCACCGATGCGGATCCCTCGGGTGGTCTTGCTCCTAGCGATCCGCAATCGGGCGATGGATGGTGTGTTCGACGTGTTCGGCTGCGAACCCGCACCCTTTGGTCCTCCTGGGGAGCGCGGAGTCCCGCGAACGGGAGGATGCGGTGGGATGCCGATCTCCGGAACACTTGCCGCCACATGCGCACACCGTTCCTGCACGCCCGCCACGGCCGACGACGCGGCACCCTCGCCATCGGCGTCGCCGTCGTGGCCCTCGTGTCGCTCACGGCGTGTTCCGACCACCCGACACCGGAAGAGAACGACAAGGCGCACTCCCGCTGGATGCAGGGTGTCCAGGAGCGATGGGCCGGACAGCCCGGCGAACTCGGCAGCGGCGCCGGCAACGACCACCCGACCGACCGGCTCTCGCTCGGCAACGACGGGGACGAAGCCGGGGACCGTGCGCGCATCCGCGTCTCGGTCACCTGCCAGGGTGACGGGACCGTGCAGATGGCCGTGTGGGCGGGCCGTGCCGCCACGGACGGAACGACGACGGGCAAGCGGCTCGCATCGCGCTCGGTTCACTGCGGACACGACGAGGACCTGTACGTCGTCACGTCGAGCGGGTGGATCACGATCGGACCGACCGCCGGCGACGGCACCGTCGGCTGGTACGCGGCGGCCTACAGCGACCTCGTTGCGCGCTCGAGCTGAGCTCGCGCCCGGATCGGCGATCGACCGTGAAGGCGGCCACCGTCGGGTCGTACCTGCGTTGCAGATGGTGTGGCCCGACTCTCAGGGGGGGCTTCCCCTGGGAACACGGCTATCGCAACCCAGTTGAAGGCGTCGGTGTAGCGGTCGGCGAGATGCTCGGTGCCTGCTTCTTCGTTCGCAACAGAGCACCGCTTCGGTGAGACGACCCTGACGTTCGTCGATGCCACCGGCGCACCCATCCCCGATGCCGGCGTCACCGTCGAGCAGACCCGCCATGCCTTCGCCTTCGCCAACATCGGACTCGCGAACGGCGAAGCGACCGGCGTAGTCGACCGCGCTGCGTGCGTCATCGCGCCTCCTCCGACATCGTCGTCCGGGACTTGTTTGGCGCGCAACACGGCAGCGTGGACCGCCGCCGTCACCCCTGGGGTTCGGCCGTGCGGAGTCGCCTGCGGGGTCAGGCGGACTGGCCACAGTGACCGGAGAGAGCCCGGTCGAGCAGGTGGATGAGGTCCTTCCGCTCCTTCGTCGACAACGCGGTGAGCAGTTCGTCCTGCACGGCGTCCGCGAGCACCTGGATCTCGGCGAGCCTGCGCTGTCCGGTGGGCGTGATCGTGACGACGTTCCGCCGGCGGTCCGACAGGTCAGGCTCCCGAGTCACGGCCTCGTCCCCCTCGAGCCGGACGACGATGCCGTTGACGTTGTTGCGGTCCAGACCCAGCACCCGGCCGATCTCGGCCTGACTCAGCGCGCCGCTCTCTTCGAGCACCGCCAGGACCGCGAAGTCGGACCGCGCTTCGAGCGGCATCCGGGCGCCCGTCAAGCGTGCGCCGATCGTCGCGAGTCGCCCGGCCTGCCAGCTCACGAGCGTCCGGAGCGCCTGGGGCGGAGTGGGTTCGTCGGACATGTCGAAAGCTTATCAGTTGGCACGACCAACCATTTGTGCATATCGTTGGTTGAACCAACATTGATCCCACCAAAGAGTCGAACATGTCCACAGATCCCGTCACCCCTGACCTCTCAGGTCGTCGCGTCCTCGTGCCGGGCGGCACGGGCGGTGTCGGGGAAGGCATCGTGCGCGCCTACCTCGACGCTGGTGCCGACGTCGTCGTCCCCACGCGTTCCGACGAGCGTGGGTCGGAACTCCGCGCCGCGCTCGGCACGATCGGCACGTCCCAGCTGCTGCACCTGCCGACGCACGACTACACGTCCTTCGCCGGGGCGGAAGCACTCGGTGCCGAGATGACCGAGCGGCTCGGCGGCATCGACGACGTGGTCGTCCCCGTTGGCGGATGGTGGCAGGGCGGGCCCCTGACCACCATCGGTGAGGACGACTGGGCGGCAGCGTTCACCGGGCTCGCCACGGCGCACATGGCGCTGGCGCGGGCGATCGTCCCGAGGCTCAGTGGCGCCGGCGCCTACACGGTGATCGTCGGGCAGTCGGCCGAGTTCCCGGTGCCGGGCAGCGGGCTCGTGAGCATGGAGCAGGCCGCGGTGCTCATGATGCAGCGGGTCCTCGCGGCGGAGTCGCCCGACGAGCGTGTCCACGCGCTCGTGCTCGGGCCGGTGCGGACCCGGTTCGTCGGCGGCGAGCCGGAGTGGGTCTCGGCATCCGAGGTCGGTGCCGCCGCCGTCGCACTGTCCCTGGCGACGGGCATCGGCAGCCACTCCGTCTCGCTCGCCTCGTCGGCGGAGGCCCGAGCGGCGACGGAGGCGTTCCGGGCCGCGGCCTGACCGCTGTCCGGGTGCCACCGTTGCACAGAAGGAGCAGGCGGACCGTCCGACCCGACGGCCCGCCTGCTCCGGTCTCGCTACGCGACGACGACGACCCGGACGTCCCACGGCCCGAGCTCGAGCACGGCATCCGCGTCGAGTGCCGTGCCCTCGAACAGGTCCTCCGCGGCGACCGGCACCGCGTACGTGCTCGGTTCCCACGACCAGTTGTGGATGACGTGCACCGTCTCGCCGTGGCCGTTGACCGAGCTCGCGACCGACTGCGTGTCGGCCTGCGGCTGCCAGCTCGGCGACCCGCTGCCCTGCGCGACGGCCCACTCCGTGATCGCTGCGGCGAGCGCCGGATCCGGGACGGTCCCGACGTAGGTGACCCGACCGGCTCCGTGCGACCGTGTGGTCACCGCTGCGAACCGACCGTGGTGCGGGTGGTCGTACCCGACGAGCACGTCGGCGTCGTCGACGAGCAGGCCGTCCGCCCACCGGGTGGCCGTCGCCCCGGCCGGCACGGTGAACCCGTGCTCAGCGGCCGCGGCTCCGGCGGACACCGGGATGCGTCGGCCGAGGTTGCTGAACTCGTCGTAGTGCACGCCCGCGGGCACGTCGAGGAACGCGGGCTTCCGTTCGAGCCGCGCACGGGCTTCTTCGTCCTCGTACCCGGTGCGGATGCCGACGACCAGGTGTCCGCCTGCCTCGGCGTAGGCGGCGAGCCACTGCAGCTGTGCGTCGGTCGCGATGGTGAACGCGGCAGCGACGAGCACCGGACGCTCCGCGGCGAAGGACGCCGGATCACGGTCGAAGACCTGCGACGGATGCACCGTGTTCGCCTGCAGTCCGGCATCGAAGACGCCTCGGGCGTAGGCGTCGTAAATCGTCTGCCACGACCGCCGGTCGGGCTCCATGCCGTCGCCGAGCGCCGGGTGCTCGTTCAGCGCCCACTTCGACTCGTTCGAGAACAGCAGGGCGACGTCGGCGTGCGGGCGGAGGCCGGCGACCCGGTCCCCGGCGTGCGCGAACTCCGCTCCGATCCGGGCGATCTCCTCGTAGGTGCGACCGGGCTGCTGCGAATGCGGCAGGACGCCACCCCAGTACGTCTCGACGCCGTAGTGCAGCGTGTGCCAGTGCCAGTACTCGATCATCGACGCGCCTCGGGACACGAGTGCCCAGGCGGCCTGTCGCCACTGCCCTTCGTAGGCCGGTTCGTTCATCCACGAGAACCCGATGGCCTGCGCGTTGGTCTCGGTGACCAGGAACGGTGCCTGCTTCGACCCGTACATGCGGTCGCCCGAGGCGAAGATCGACCAGGCACCGGACGAGGTCCAGAACTGTGCGGGCTCCTCGGCGCTCGGCAGCTCGAGGGCGTCCTGCATCCGGTAGTACGGGTTGCCAGCGGTGACGTCGAGCGTCCGGGTGAGCACCTCGTCCTCGACGGTCGGCCGCTCGTAGGCGATGCACGTGGTCACGAACTGGTCCGGACGCGAGTACTCCCGCACGACCGATGCCTGCCAGGCGATGAAGTCCGTCGTGATCGAGGCCTGGAACCGGCGCCAGGCCAGGTCGTACTGCGGCTGCGCGTTGCCGTCCGGCGTCCACAGGTCAGCCCAGGTGGACAGCCGGTGGGACCAGTAGGTCAGGCCCCACTCCTCGTTCAACCGCTCGACGCTGCCGTAGGTGTGACGCAGGTGGTCGACGAAGCGCTGGAACACCTCGGGGTTCGCGATGAGCTCGTTGCCCGGCTCGTTGTCGACCTGGTAGCCGATCACGGCGGGGTGTTCGGCGTAGCGGGCGACGATCTTCCGGATGACCCGCTCGGCGTGGAACAGGAACGCCGGGTGGGCGTAGTCGATCTCCTGCCGGGCACCCCAGCCCATCGCCTCGCCGTCGGTACGGCGGCGGACGTTGATCTCCGGCACGATGCGGGCGAGCCACATCGGCACGGCGTACGTGGGTGTGCCGAGGATCACCCGGATTCCGTGTTCGTGGGCGGCGTCGAGCACCGGCGCGAGCCACTCCAGGTCGAAGCGGCCGTTCTCCGGCTCCCAGGTGCTCCAGACGGACTCACCGACGCGGATGACCGAGAAGCCGGCCTCCTGCATCAGGCGCATGTCCTCGTCGAGCCGAGGGGTCGGCTGGTACTCGTGGTAGTAAGCGGCGCCGAAGAGGACGCGGTCGTGCTGCATGGTGCTGGGTGCTCCGTTCGAGAAGGATCGGTGGTGGGTGCGGGTGTCGGTCATCCCTTGACCGCCCCCGCGGTCAGCCCGTCGAGCAGCTGCTTGCGGAGGAGCAGGAACACGAGGATCGTCGGCACGCTCGCCAGCACGGCGCCGGCGAGCACCAGGTCGTACGACCGGTTCTCCGACGCGAAGATCGCGTTGAGGCCGAGGGGCAGCGTGTACTGGCTCGAGTCGGACAGCAGGACCAACGGCCACTGGAACGAGTTGTAGCTCTGCAGGAAGCTCCACACCGCCAGGGCGCCGAGCGACGGCCGGAGCAGCGGGAGCACGACCCGGCGGAACGTTCCGAACTCGGAGTTGCCGTCGATGCGGGCCGCCTCGATGAGTTCGTCGGGGATCGCCTGCACGATGAACTGCTGCATCATGAAGATGCCGAACGCCGGCGCCACCCACGGGACGACGAGCGAGAACCACGGGTTCGTCAGCCCGGACTTCACCACCAGGATGAAGAGCGGTACGAGGATCACCGCGAACGGCACCGAAAGCGACGAGAACATCACCGCGAACAGGATCCGCTTGCCCCGGAACCGGAACTTCGCGAACCCGTACCCGGCCATCGCGCAGACGAACACGGACACGACGGTCGCGATCAGGGCGGTGCCGACACTGATGCCGAACCAGGCCCAGAACGGCTGGGTGGCGAGCAGGTTCGTGTAGTTCTCCCCCGTCGCCGGGCTCGGGATGAGCGTGGGCGGTGTCGCGAAGATGTCGCCACGCTGCTTGAACGAGCCGGACAGCGTCCAGAGCAGCGGGAACACGAACACCAGCAGCAGGGCCACGAGTGTGGCGTAGAGCAGGCCGCGGCGAGCGATCCAGCCCCTGGTGCGGGGCGGGCCGGACCGAGGCGCCCGGCTTCCGGCGGTCGTGACGGCCCGGGTGTCCGGGCGGTCGGTGGTGGCGGTCATGCGTCCCTCCCGATGGCGAGTGCGCGGTTGAGGATCTGGCTGACGCCGAACACGACGACGAACAGCACGACACCGGCGGCTGCCGCGTACCCGAACTGCTGCCGTTCGAAGGCGGCGCGGTAGATGAACATGGCGACGGAGAGCGTGGCTTCACCCGGACCGCCCTTGGTGAGCAGGTAGGGCTCGTCGAACAGCTGCGCGGCACTGATGAAGCTCGTCACCACGACGAACGCCGTGACCGGCCGGATCGCCGGGAGCGTCACGTTGGTGAACTTCCGGAAGGTTCCTGCCCCGTCGAGCGACGCGGCCTCGTACTGCTCGGGCGACACGTTCTGCAGTGCTGCCAGGAAGAAGATCGTCAGGTACCCGACCGTGCGCCACAGGAGCACGAAGCCGATGGCGACCTTCGCGAGCGTCGGGTCACCGAGCCAGTCGGTGTTCGGCAGTCCGAACAGCGCCTTGAGCGTGGCGTTGAGCAGCCCGTAGTTGGTGTCGAACACCAGGCTGTAGATGAGCGCGATGACGATCGGCGACAGCACCATCGGGATGAAGAACGTCACCCGGAACAGGTCTCGGGCGCGGAGTCCCTTGGCGTTGAGTGCCTGCGCGACCAGGAGCGAGCACGGCACGATGACGAACACGGCGATGAGTGTGTAGATCAACGAGTTGACCAGGGCTGTGCCGAAGCTGGTGTCCCGGAACAGGTTCGCGTAGTTGGACAGACCGATCCAGTTCGGTGTGCCGAGGCCGACCCACTCGGTGAGTGACAGGTACACGGCGGCGAGCACCGGCACGATCATGAACAGGCCGTACAGGACGTAGAACGGCGCGATGAAGAGGTACGGCGCGCTGCCACCGTTCGTGTTCAGACGGCGGCGACGGCGATCGGGTGGATCGGTGGTGGTCGTGGTGGCGGACACCGGGATGCCGGTGGCGGTTGATGTGGACAACGTCGTCCTCCTCAGGCGCGGGTCTGGCCGCGGAAGTCGGCCGCAGCGGCGTCGAGCGCCTGCTTCGGGGAGATCTGGCCCTTGTAGGCCTTGATGAGGTAACCGCTCAGGACGGTCTGCAGGATCGAGGCATCGGCGCTCTGGTGCTGCGAGGGCACGTCGTCGACGACCGACTTGTAGACGCCGAACAGCTGCTGCCCGCCGAAGTACGGGTCGCTCAGCGCCGCGAGCCGCGGGTCGTCGTAGACCGAGCGGAGCGTCGGCAGGTACCCGAGGTCCTGGTAGCGCTTCACCTGCTGGTCCGGGTCGAGGTACGCGGCGAGCACCAGGTTGATCCCGGCCTTCGTGAGCGGCTTGTCGCGGAGCACCGCAAACCCGGTGCCGCCGCCGACGCTCGTCGTGCTGCCACCACCCGCGAACCGGGGCAGGTTCCGCACCTTCCACTTGCCCTTCTGCTCGGGCACGTTCGGCTTGATGCCGTAGCTGGCGTACCAGGAGGGCATGTCGACGGCCAGGATCGTGCCGCCCTTCAGCCCGGACTGCAGGCTCGGTCCGTACATGTCGGCGACCGTCGCGATGGCCCCGGACTGCACACCGTCGACCAGGAACTGCAGGGTGCGTTCGGCCTCCGGCGTCTGGATGGCGATTCCGCCGTCCTCGTCGTACAGGTCGCCGCCCCGCTGGAGCAGCAGGATCTGGTAGCTCTGCAGCGTGCCGCCCGGATCGGTGACCGCCACGGCGTGCAGCGAGACACCCTTGTTCTTGTTGAGCTTCGCGCCGACGTCCATGTACTCCTCCCACGTCGTCAGGTCGTCGGGGATGCCGAGGGCCTCGAACTGGTCCGCGCGGTGGTAGTAGACGCACAACGGGGTGTCCGAGTCGAGCGCGTAGAGGTGCCCGTCCTTCGAGAACGGCGTGAGTCGTGCAGCGATCAGGTCGTCCTTGCGCGACGCCACCGACGGCGACAGGTCGCTCAGCAGCTCGGCAGCGATGTCACCGCGGAGCATCCGGCAAAACGCCCCGATCTCGAGCCCGGCGACGTCCGGCGTCCCCGTGCCGGCGACGGCCTGCGCGATGAGCTTGGTCGGGATGTCCGCCGCCGCGATCGTGGTGATGTCGAGCGCGAAGTCGAAGTCCGACTTCCGGTCGGCGACCGGCAACGCCTCGGTGAAGAACTTCTCGTAGCCGGGGTCGTGGGTCCAGAAGGACAGGTCGGCGCGTCCGGAACGGACGGCGGCCGTCGACTGCGGGGAGCAGCCGGCGAGCAGCGCGCCGAGGGCGATGCTGCCGCCAGCGGCGGCGCCCCACCGGAGCAGGTCGCGCCGGCTCGGCCCACGGCCTGGAGGCACGGGTGGCGCAGGTGGGGAAAGTCGCCTGGGTACTGGGGTCACGGAGGTCTCCTGACGTCGTCGTCGAGGTGCGTGCGGAAGTGGCGGTGAGCGCGCGTGAGCGCTCACTCACGGGACGGACGCAAGCCGCGCCTCCCGTCCGGGGGTTCAGTCGGCGGGGCGGAGGTGACGCCGCTCAGCGGACGGCGGCGCGCTGGTGGCACGCGTGATCAGCTGGCCGGGCAGCATCCGGTGGCGCTCGGCGGGCGGGTGGCCGTCGAGGGTGCGGAAGAGGCGGTGCATCGCGAGGCGGGTGGCCTCGTCGAAGTCCTGACGGATGGTCGTGAGCGGCGTCGGCAGGTAGGCCGAGATCGGCATGTCGTCGAAGCCGACGATGCTGACGTCACCCGGCACGGACAACCCGTGCTGCTGGATGGCGGACATCGCGCCGATCGCCATCTGGTCGTTCGCGACGAAGACCCCCGTCAGGTCCGGGCGGCCGAGCAACGAGCGCATGGCCTCATAGCCGCTCTGCGGCGACCAGTCCCCCTCGGCCGGTGCGTGCTCGGCGACGCCGGCGTCCTGCAGCGCCGCCCGCCACCCCGCCAGCCGGCGCGAACTCGAGGTCCAGTCCGCCGGACCCGCGATGTGCCACACGGTCTCGTGCCCGAGGGCCAGCAGGTGATCGGTGGCCGCGAACGCAGCGCCGCTCTCGTCCAGGCCGACCGCCAGGGTGTTCTCGCGGTCGGCGACGTCCGGCGGCCCGAGCGTCAGCACCGTCACGCCCTGGGGCAGGCGGAGCTGGTCCATCTGGTTCTCGACCGGCTCGGAGAAGACGATCGCCTCGACGTCCTGGCCGACGAGCGAGTCGACCGCCGGCTGGAGCTCGGATGCGGTCGCGGCGACGGTCCGGACGATGGCCAGGCTGTACCCGTTCGTGCGGCACGCCTGCTCGACGCCGGTGAGCATGGCGGTCGGGCCGTACAGGTTCGTACCGATGGTGATGAGACCGATCCGGCGGGAGCGCTGCGACTTGAGGGAGCGGGCAGCGGCGTTCGGGCGGAAACCCAGTTCGTCGATCGCTTCGAGGACCCGGGCGCGGACCGCCTCGGTGACGTGCGGTTCGTCGTTCACCACGCGGGAGACGGTCTTCTGGGAGACGCCGGCCAGGCTCGCGACGTCGGTCATGGAGGCCGGGCGGAGGCGATGAACCGATGCGTTGCCGCTCATCGTCAGCTCCTTCGCTGCTCCGTGGGACCGGCCGGGACCGGGTGTGGGAGCAAGACAACCACGGGATTGTCTACGTAGTCAAGAGTGATTCCGCGGTGTCATCGCAGCCTGCTTACCCGAGCGGCTCGACGCCGTAGCTGGTGACCACCGCACGCAACTCGTCCAGGTAGGTCTGCGCCTGCACGGTGAGGGGAACCGAAGCGTGCGCGATCCAGCCGATCTCGATGCGCTCGTCGACGTCGAGTGGGATGGCGACGATCTCGGGATCGAGGTCGTCGCTGATGAGCCCGGTGGAGATCGTGTACCCGCCGAGGCCGATCATCAGGTTGAAGATCGTCGCCCGGTCCGACACACGGATCTCCCGCTTGCTCGACATCGTCGACAGGATCTCCTCGGCCAGGTAGAAGGAGTTGTTCGCGCCCTGGTCGAACGTGAGCCGAGGCAGGTCCGCGAGGTCCTCGAGGGTCGCACGCTCCCGCGACGCGAGCGGGTTCCGCTTCGCCACGAAGATGTGCGGCTGTGCGACGAACAGCGGTGTGAACACGACGCCGGCGTCGCGCAGCAGCTTGCCGAGCACCTGCTTGTTGAAGTCGTTGCGGTAGAGGATGCCCACCTCGCTGCGCAGGGTGCGGACGTCCTCGATGATGTCCCAGGTGCGTGTCTCGCGCAGCGAGAACTCGTACTCGTCCGCAGCTGCCGCTTCGACCATCCGGACGAAGGCCTCCACCGCGAACGAGTAGTGCTGCGCGGACACCCCGAGCAGCCGACGCGACCGCTGGCCGCCGACGTACCGCTGCTCGAGGAGGGAGACCTGCTCGACGACCTGCCGGGCGTACCCGAGGAACTCGACGCCGTCGACGGTGGGCACGACGCCTCGGGCCGAGCGGGTGAACAGCGGGCGCCCGATCCGCGTCTCCAGGTCCTTCATCGCTGCGGACATCGTCGGCTGCGACACATAGAGCAGGTCGGCCGCTGCGCTGATCGAGCCCTCCGTCGCCACCTCGATGAAGTACCGGAGCTGCTGCAGGGTGATGTCGTTCGA
This sequence comes from Curtobacterium flaccumfaciens pv. betae, assembly GCF_026241855.1. Lineage (NCBI taxonomy): Bacteria > Bacillati > Actinomycetota > Actinomycetes > Micrococcales > Microbacteriaceae > Curtobacterium > Curtobacterium flaccumfaciens. Next base: position 3,146,432 of record NZ_JAPJDC010000001.1, read on the forward strand.
AACGCGAGCCATAGGCCGAGGCTATACCGGTGCATAGCGTCTCGGTATTACCTGATGGCTCGCGAATCCAGCCATGATCGATGCATCCCTCCCATCGTGCCCACGGGCCGCTCGACGAACAGATTGCCGACCATGGCGAACGACCTCACCTTCAGCATCACCCGGACCCGGTTCGACGAGGACTACTCCCCCGCCGACAGCTCCCGGCTGACCACGAACTTCGCCAACCTGGCGCGCGGCGAGCACCGTCAGCAGAACCTGCGTGCTGCGCTGGCGATGATCGACGGGCGAGCGAACGAGCTGGCCGCGGCACACGACCGCTACCGTCTGCAGCTCGACATCGTCTCGGTGGCGCTCGAGTTCTCCGACGGTGGTTCGGACGCCGAGTTCCCGCTGCTCGAGATGCTCGACGTCACGATCCTCGACCAGCACACCGGCGAGCGCCACCGGGGAATCCTCGGCAACAACTTCTCGTCGTACCTGCGCGACTACGACTTCTCCGTCCTGCTGCCCTCGGCGTCGTCCGGCATCCCGTCCGACTTCGGACAGCTGCACGGGGCGCTCTTCCAGCGCTTCCTGGAGTCATCCGCGTTCCACTCGAGTTTCAGTGCCGAGCCCGTCGTCTGCATCAGCGTCTCGACGAGCCAGACCTACCGCCGCACCGGGTACGTCCACCCGGTCCTCGGCGCCGAGTACGAGCACGAGCACTCCTCGCTCACCGACGACTACTTCGGCCGGATGGGCATGCGAGTCCGGTACTTCCAGCCCGCCGGAGCGGCTGCCCCGCTCGCGTTCTACACGCGCGGCGACCTGACCGGCGACTACACGGACCTCCAGCTCATCGGCACGATCGCCACCATGGAGACCTTCCAGAAGATCTACCGCCCGGAGGTCTACGCCGCGGACACCCCGGCCGGCAGCACCTACCGCCCCACCCTCGACCACACCGACTTCACGCCCACCCCGGTGACCTACGACCGCGAGGAGCGCAGCCGCCTCGGGATCACGCAGGGCCGGTGGACCGAGGAGCACCTGGTGCGGCCGCACCACGCACTCCTCGCCCGGTGGGCTGACCCCGCCCTCGCGCGCTGACCTCCTCTGCCCTTCGACTGACTGGACCGTCACTCCCATGCGTTCTCTCCTCCCCACCTCGATCGTCGGCAGCCTGCCGAAGCCGTCCTGGCTCGCCGAGCCCGAGCGACTGTGGTCCCCCTGGCTGCTCGAGGGTGCCGCCCTGACCGAGGGCAAGCAGGATGCCCTGCGCTCCGCCGTGCACGAGCAGGAGCGCCGGGGCATCGACATCGTCAGCGACGGCGAGCAGACCCGCCAGCACTTCGTCACGACGTTCATCGAGCACCTGGATGGCGTCGACCTCGACCGCAAGGAAACCGTCCGCATCCGCGACCGGTACGACGCGGCCGTCCCGACCGTCGTCGGTGCCGTGAGCCGTCGGAAGCCGGTCTTCGTCGAGGACGCTGCGTTCCTGAGGGCTCAGACCGATCGCCCCATCAAGTGGGCGCTCCCCGGCCCGATGACGATGATCGACACGCTGTCCGACCAGCACTACAAGAGCCGCGAGAAGCTGGCGTGGGAGTTCGCCACGATCCTCAACCAAGAGGCACGCGAACTGCAGGACGCCGGCGTCGACATTATCCAGTTCGACGAGCCCGCCTTCACGGTCTTCCACGACGAGGTGCAGGACTGGGGCGTGGCCGCACTCGAACGCGCGGCCGAGGGCTTGCACGCTGAGACCGCCGTGCACATCTGTTACGGCTACGGCATCGAGGCGAACAACAAGTGGAAGGAGACGCTCGGCGCGGAGTGGCGGCAGTACGAGCAGTCCTTCCCGCTCCTGCAGCAGTCCTCGATCGACATCGTCTCGCTGGAGTGCATCCACTCCCACGTTCCCCTCGAGCTCGTCGAGCTGATCCGCGGCAAGAAGGTCATGCTCGGGGCGATCGACGTCGCGACCGAGACCGTGGAGACGCCGGAGGAGGTCGCGGAGGTGCTTCGTCGGGCGCTCGAGTTCGTCGATGCCGACAAGCTCATCCCCAGCTCCAACTGCGGCATGGCACCCCTGGCGCGGGGTGCGGCGCTGGACAAGCTCGGCGCGCTGTCGGCTGGAGCGGACATCGTGCGGGCCGAGCTCGTCGGCACGGCGGTCCCGTCGGCCCGCTGATCGCCGCGAGACACCACGGCGGCTCTCTTCCGGAAGGAGGAGGGCCGCCGTTCGTGTTGCGTCCGCCGCGTGCGCGGCTTTCGGTCCGGCCTGGAGGCGCGGCTTCCGCCCGGTCGACAGGGCGCGTTGGTACTGGTGTCGCGACCAGAACCCGAACCCGAACCCGAACAGCGTTAGCGGGCTTCTGCGAGCGCCGCATTTCCAATCGGTCGATATGTTGCGGTTCAAACTTCACATCATGTACGTTCATACCCGTGCGCGGAGGGGCCGCGCGAGAAGGGGGCTTCGATGTCGAAGTTCATGATTACGGCTGCGGCCGTGATGGTCACCGTTTCCGCTGCAACCACAGTGCCGGCGCTACCGGCCCACGCAACGTCACCGACAACGCAGCATCAGGTCGCTGCCGAGCGGGCTGCGCTCTCTGACCGCAACGTGATCGAGCTCTTCACCGGGCAGGGGCGGATCATCGCCGAGCACCCGGAGCTTGCAAAGTACGTACCAAGCGGCGAGCAGAAGCTGACAGCTGCGCAGATCTCCGCCGTCACGGAGGAGTACCAGAACGCCTACCCGCAGTTTCACGACAACATCACCGTCCCGCTGCAGAGCGGCGACCCGTACCGAGTGCTCGATGCACTGCACGCGTTCGAAACCGCAACCGAACGCATCGCAACCTCGGAATCCGCCACCATCACCGGCGACGGCAAGTGCGCCCTGCTGGTCGCCGTCGCTGTCGCTGCAACGCTGTGGTTGGGCGTCCTTGTCTGGGTTGCGGGCCGATCCGGCTCCGCCCTGACCGAGGAACAGTTCGCGGCCGAGCTGGCGACTGCTTTGCCGTCGAGCAACTGACAAGAACCTCGAGAGGAAAAACCTTCGATGTCGAAGATCATGATCGCGGCTGCGGCCGTGATGGTCACCGTTTCCGCTGCAATCACAGTGCCGGCTGCGCCGGTCCAGGCAGCAACACCGACGACGCAACACCTCACCGCCGAACGGGCTCCGCTTTCTGACCGCAACGTGATCGAGCTCTTCACCGGGCAGGGGCGGATCATCGCCGAGCACCCGGAGCTTGCAAAGTACGTACCAAGCGGCGAGCAGAAGCTGACAGCTGCGCAGATCTCCGCCGTCACGGAGGAGTACCAGAACGCCTACCCGCAGTTCCGCGACAACATCACCGTCCCGCTGCAGAGCGGCGACCCGTACCGAGTGCTCGACGCGCTGCACGCGTTCGAAACCGCAACCGAACGCATCGCAACCTCGGAGCCCGCCACGATCACCGGTGATGGCAAGTGCCTGGTGGTCGTCGCAGTCGGTGTCCTGGTCTGGGCGGCTGTTTCGGTCTCGGTGAAGTTCTGGGGGCCGAAGTCAGCAGACCGTGACTCCGGCGCGCTCTTTGCTGCGGAGCTGACTCGCGACCTGGGCTGATGGGCCCGAAACGAGCGCTTTGGCCATTTGCGACAACGGCCGTACTGCTGATGAGTTGGACGGCACTGAGCATTGTGGAGTCGTTGTCTCCACACGCGTTGTCGAGTCGTGATCCTGCCGCGGTGAAGGTGCGAGATGCAGTGCTGACAATCGCTCCACAGCGTTGGGAGTTCTTCACCGCATCTTCCAAGGGCCGGCAATACGTCGCCTACCGCACGCAGACAGGCGACTCGGCGCTTTCGCTGCCGCAAGGCAAAGCAACGAACCTGTTCGGCGTCTCGCGCGCTCAGCGTGCGCAGGGTCCTGAGCTAGCAGCGCTGCATCAGCAGGTGGCGAACTGGAAGAAGTGCGTGGACAAGTCTGCGTCTCAGAAGTGCATCCGACAGGCGGCCGAAGAGCGACCGCAGGCTCTGAGGAATGGGGCGAAGCGGAAGACTCTCTGCGGAGATCTCCTCCTCGCTCAGGAGAAGGCGACTCCGTTCGAGTTCCGTAGCTTCGATCTCCCGAATTTCCGGGTGCTGAAGGCTGCACGTGTGGAGGTGTCGTGCAACTGATCTTCGCCGAGGTGAGCGGGCCCCGGCTGCGGCGCACCCTCCGCAGCTTTGACCTTCAGACGCTCCGCTTCAGCGGCTTTCGCGGGACGCTCGTGCTGGCTCAACTCACGATCCTCGTGGCAACGCCGTACGACGCGTTGATGCAGACTCTGGTGGGAAGCGGAGCCGGACCGGTTTGTGATGGGCTTCGAAACGCTTCGACATACTGCCTTGGACGATCCTTGCCCGATGCGCTCGTCACATCCGCCATGGTCATGATCCTCATCGGGGTTGCGGCTGGGGTTGCGCCGACCGTGATGGCGATCCTGCACGCGTGGGTTGGGTTCTCGATCGCTGGGTCGATCTCGCTCCCCGACGGGGGCGACCAAGCGGCCGCGGTGTGCACCCTGCTCCTTGTCGCCGTCAGTTTCGCCGACCGACGTCGCTGGCTGCTCGGTCCGCCGCAGACAGTCGCGAACTGGCGCCGACAAGTGGCGCTCGCAGGTCTCATGGTCATGCGAGTGCAGGTCACTGCGATCTACTTCAACGCCGCGATCGCCAAGCTGTTTGCACCCGAATGGGTCAACGGCACAGCCGAGTACTACGTCCTTCGGGACCCGTTCTTCGGGGCGAGCGGACCGCTTGCTCCTGTCCTACAAGCTGCAACAACGCTGCCCGCTGTGACGGTGGGCGTGACCTGGGGTGCGGTGATAGCGGAGATCGCGATCGGTGTGCTGATTCTGTGTGGCCCGCGAAGTCGTTCGATTGCCTTGGTCCTGTGCGTGGTGCTGCACGGGGCGATCATCATCACGATGGGGCTCTGGAGCTTCGGGCTGATCATGATTGCGATCGTCGGCATCGCCGCGATGCCGTACACGCCGCATGAGCAGACGCACCAGTTCTGGTCCCGTCTCGGCAGAAGGCACCACGCCACCGTGCACAGCCCTAGCGTGGGTGGCGCTGGGGTCCGGTGAGCGCGCAGCACGTGCGTAGCGCGTCTCTTGGCTCCCTCGCGGCGGCCGTCCCCGTCTTCATCGAGATCGCAGTCACGAGTGCATGGTGGAACCGACTCCCCGATCGGATCGCTACGACCTTCGGTCCGGACGGCAGCCCAGGCGGATACGGGACCCCGTTGGGGACGGTGATCCTTCTCGCCGCCGTGCAGACCCTCTTTCTCGTCGCTGCGGTCGGATCTGCCTTCGCTCGAGATCGGCGGAAAGGTCGGATCGCCTGCGCGGTCACCGCTGGATTCATCGCCGCTGTGGCTATCAGTTGGCTGAACATCGCGGGAGTCGCGGCCTCGACCGTGCCACCAGAAGCTTGGTGGGCAATCCTGGCGGGCCCGGCGTGGGCAGTCGTTCCGTACTGGCTGCTACGACTCGACAAGGAGGCACCATGAGGGAGATCAGGGGGCGAAAGAACGAGAGCGAGACCGCAGCTGGGAGGTCGCGGGGCACCCGGTGGGGTGTGGTCAGCGTGTTCGTGTGCCTGGCCTACGTTGCGGCGTGGGTGTTGCTCTGGCCAGCAATTGAGGCGAGCGCGGACCTCTCGGACCCCGCCGGGAACCCTGGTGCGTACATCGCGACCGTAGCGATGATGTTCACACCGGGCCTCGCAGCGCTGCTGGTCGCGATCACGCTCGAAGGCCGCCGTGGGAAGGCGATCCTGGTTGCACTCGGGCTGACGGGGTTCTTCACGCGTCAAGGCTGGCGCTTCGCTCTCGCAGGAATCGCCGGAGCTGCTCTGCTGATCTCCGGCAGCTGGGGCCTCGGGATGCTGTTCGGGTGGGTGCAGCTCGACCCCGAACACTCCGTCGCGAAAGAACTCATCGTTCGAGTCACGGGCGAGCAACCGCCGATGCCGATGGCGCTCCTGGCGCTGCTGCAACTGCTGAACCTCCCGATCGGGATTGCCATCACCGCGATCGCTGCGATCGGCGAAGAAGTCGGTTGGCGCGGCTGGCTCCTCCCGAAACTGCTGCCACTCGGCTCCGGATGGGCGCTGAGCGTCAGCGGCGCGATCTGGGGCCTCTGGCACGCTCCCGCGATCCTGCTCGGCCTGAACTACGAGGAACGCAATCCCCTCGGGATCATCTTGATGATGATCGGCTGTGTCGGCGCGGGCGTGCTGATCGGCTGGCTCCGGCTTGCGAGTGGATCGCTTCTGCCCTGCGTGCTCGCCCATGCGGCACTCAACAGCTTCGCCTCGTACCAGTCCGTCCTCTTCCCGCCTTTCGACGAACGCCTTGTCGGGCCGCTCGCCATCACCGGATGGGTCGTCATGGCGCTCTTGATCGCGGCGTGCGTGTTGCGGGCAACTCGACTTCGCCAGCGACACGGGTCGCAACTGGGCAGCCCCGAGGTCCGCAACACCGAGCTTTCCCAGTAGCCGGCCGAACGCCCAAGGGAACTGACCGGACCACCGCGGCCTCGGACCCCGAAGGACAGGTCCTCACCCCGGCCTGGAGGACGGCGTCTGCGAAGCGTCAGACTCGAGGGCGTTGACTTACGTTCATGATCACCAAGGGCGTCATCCACCAGGTCGAGAGTGCGACTGTCCGGGATCGCAACGGCGTATCAGTCGGCAAGGTCGTGCAGGTGTTCCCCTCCGACGAGGACGGCAGTGCGGCCTACGTCTGTGTCGCAACCGGCCTGCTCGGGCGACACCAGGCGCTCGTCCCCGCCGACGACGCCACGTTCGACGGCACGGACGTGCACGTCGGGTACACGAAGGACGCGATCAAGGGCGCTCCGTCCTTCGGAGCCGGACGCACCTTGTCCCCCGCCGAGACGAACGCCGTCCGCAAACACTTCGGGCTGTCCCGCACCGGCGCTGCGACCGGAGACATGGGTGACCCCCACGAGAACCTCGATCAGGCCGGGACCGGTCTTGCGGGTGCCGACGACACCGAGGGCGCAGGGACGACGCCGCCGGCCTGAACCTCACCGGAGTGAACGACGCCGAAACCGAGGATTTCGCCCACACCCGGCCAGGCAGCGGCCGGTCCTCTGGCGGGTGCGTGCTCCCTCATTGACGCGCGCTTCTGTGAGCCCGGCATACGCGGGCTTCTCGGAGGAGCATGCCTGTCTTCGTCCGACGGGCTCCGCGGCCGTCGCACACGCGCATCACCGCGAAGGCGCTGCTGCGAACGCTCACGGCGTCGCAGCGTGGTCACGTGTCATGGGAAGTCACCCTCCGACATACATCGACACAACCCTTCTCGCGGGCGTTCGGCGATGTCACAGTCTCGCCATGGCGCACATCTGGTCGGGGCTGTCCGGAGCCGCACTGCGCGGGGGCTGGTGACCGGACGGCTCGCACGACACCGGCCCGCGGGCGCCCCCGCGGACGAGACAGCCGTGCCGACCGCCACGGCCGGCCGCCCTCGCGCCGCGCCCACACCGGACGAATCGACACCACACGACGCCACACCACGCGACAGGTAGCAGTTCAGACCACGAAGGAGTCCTCGTGACCATCAGCAACCAGACCGCCGACAGCAGGATCGACGAGGGCGCCGACGACGAGCTCCTCGCCCGCTTCCGTCCGATCTTCGACCGCATCGCTGCCGGCGCCTCTGAGCGCGAACGCGACCACCGCCTCCCGTTCGAGGAGATCCGCGAACTCGCCGCGGCAGGATTCGGCGCCGTCCGCGTCCCCGTCGCCCACGGCGGAGCCGGGGCGACCCTGCCCCAGCTGTTCCGCCTGCTGACCGAACTCGCCGCCGCTGACAGCAACATCCCCCAGGCGCTCCGCGGCCACTTCGCACTGGTGGAGGACCGGCTGGTCGCCCGGTCCGGGGAACGTGAGGGGTGGTTGGACCGCTTCGGCCGCGGTGAGATCGCCGGCAACTCGTGGACCGAGGTCGGATCGGTGCAGGTGGGCGATGTGATCACGAAGGTGACCCCGCAGCCGGACGGGACGTTCCGGATCACCGGGCAGAAGTACTACTCGACCGGCAGCATCTTCGCCGACTGGATCGACACCTACGCCGAACGCACGGACACCGGCGAGCGGGTCATCGCGATCGTCGACGCGCACCAGCCCGGGGTCACCCACACCGACGACTGGGACGGGTTCGGGCAGCGCACCACCGGGTCCGGCACCAGCACCTTCGACGACGCCGTCGTGCAGGCCGACGCGGTGATCCCCTTCGACGAGCGGTTCAAGTACCAGACGGCGTTCTACCAGGGCGTGCTGTTGAGCGTCCTCGCCGGGTCCGTCCTCGCAGCCGAACGAGAGATCGCGCGCGAGGTCCGCAACCGCACCCGCGTCTTCTCCCACGGCAACGCCGACACGTTCGCGGCAGACCCGCAGATCCTGCAGGTCGTCGGCGAGGTGTCGGCGGCCGGGTTCGCCGCCACGGCGATCGTCGACCGGGCCGCCGCGGCCTTGCAGGGCGCGTACGAGGGAGCCGGGCTCGCCACAGCCGAAGACGAGCGCCGCAACGACCGCGCCGAACTCGCGACCGCGCAGGCCCAGGTGGCGCTGACCACCCTGGCGACGACGGCGACCTCGCACCTGTTCGACGCGCTCGCGGCGTCCGGGGTGAGCACGACGAAGAACCTCGACCGGCACTGGCGGAACGCTCGCACCGCCGGCAGCCACAACCCGTGGGTGTTCAAGGCTCGGATCATCGGTGACCACGCCGTCAACGGTGCCGAACCGCCCCGCGTCTGGGCGATCGGTGCGACCCGGACCTCATGACGCCTGTCGAAGCCGAGACGGCTTCCGCGTGACCGCTGCTGCGATGTGCCTGCCCCGCCGCCCGGCCGCCGTGCGCGTACAGTCCCTGGCAACGCACGGCTGGCCGACCATCGGGGAACGCGATGCGACTGATCACGGGGACGACACTGGCCGTTGCGCTGGCAGCAGGCGCGCTGATCGGCCTCGTGCCACCAGCGACTGCGGCCGGATCCGGAACGATCACCGTGCAGCTCGCAACGCCGGACGGCACCGCGATCCGGATGGCGGACGTCGAACTCGCAGCGATCGGCACCGACGTCGTCGTCGGGAACGCCACCACCGACGATGACGGCACCGCGACGTTCACCGGCATCCCCGCACCGGACACCGTCACGGTGACGACGCGGCAGCTCCCGCCGCACGGAACGGAGACCTACGCCCCCGGACTCCGCTCGGGCATCGCCGTCCGCGGCGGTTCGACAGTCGCGGTCACCGTGCCGCTCGTGATCGGCGCCACCGTGCAGGGCGGTGTGGTCGGCCCGACGGGACCCGCCGCCGGTCGCCTGATGTACGCCTGGAACGAGGACACCTCGCAGGTGTTCCGGACGACCTCGGACAGCGCGGGCCAGTACCGGTTCGTCGGGTTGAGCACCGGGAAGTACCGCATCGAGGCCTACGCCAGTGGAACGGCGTCGCCCGCCGTCTGGAAGACCCGGGTGTACCAGCAGCGAGGAACGCTCCCGGCTTCCCGCGTCACCTTGTCACGGCACTACGCACACAGCGACTACGACCTGGTCGTCTACGCAGCCTCGGCGTCCCGCAGCCCGTCGGCGCAACTGAGCGGTGCGACCGTCACGGTGACGAACGCGACGACCGGGGCATCGTTCTCGACCCGGTTCTCGACGCTGCTCGACAGCGAGCAGACGGCGCAGTTCCAGATCCCCTCCGGGCAGTACGTGGTGGAGCTCCGGACCGTGGCGACGACCGCAACGACCACGCAGGTGCTGTGGCTCGGACGTCCGGGCGGCGTGTACCGGTACGTGACCGACCGGGCGCAGGCCGTCCCGGTGCAGGTCATGTTCGGCGGTCATGACTTCTGGGGCGGCGCCCTCGGGTGATTCGGCCCCAGCACCATCCCCAGCACATGGCTGGCCGGACGCGGTTGGCTGCGTGACTGCACGCGGTCGCGTGAGCAGCAACGGACAGGAGGCGCGGTGCCAGCTGGCACCGCGCCTCCTGTCCGGCACACGGTCGCGGACACGCGACGGTGGCGTCGCCACCTTCTACATGTCGGCGATGAGACGGAGCGTGTAGCCGTCGGGGACCGTCTGGTGTTCGACGTAGTGCATGAACACCGGCGCAGCCTGGTCGACCGTGAACAGCTCGGCAGGATGCCGAGGCTCGTGCGCAGCCTGCACGTCGATGGTCTCCGTGAGCGGTTCGGTGAGATCGTGGTCGCGGCCGACGATGTAGAAGCGGTACTCGCCGTCGTCCTCGCGGCGGCGCAACTCCACGCTCATCTTCTCGGCGGTGCCACCGGCCTGCAGGTAGGAGCCGCCGTACTGCTCCTCAGTCTTGTCGGGGTTGAACATCCAGTCGGCGTGGTCGGGACACCACCAGAGCCTCCACGCGAAGTGCTCGTCGTTGTCGAGGAGTCCTAGCATGCGGCGAACCTGGTCAGGCATCGGCCGGAAGGTGTCCCGCAGGATGCTGCTGATGCTGCTGTTGGTCTCTTGGATGATCATGCGCTACTTCACTCGTTGGTAGTTGACCGAGGTGATCTTGATCCGTTCGCCGTTCAGTTTGGTGCGCGGGATAGTCGTACGACACCGCTCGGTCGACAGCTTCTTCGGCCCCGTTCTTCGATGTGCCGCTCTTGACCTCGACACCCTCCCATGTGCCGTCAGACTTCTTCACCAAGCCGTCGTGGCCCCTTGGATCCGCGGTCCAGGCTGGCGCGCCCCGGCTCCGTTGTCGTGCCTTCACTCCAGTATTGCTGCTTGATGCCCTGCGCCTTCTGCGCCGAGTCAGCACGCGACTTGTGGTTGTCCTCCGACCTGTGCTCACCTTCGTGCTGGGCCCGGGGCCCTCCGGCCGTTCCCCTTCTGCCCGCTCAGGACTAAGAAAGGTCCGCAGAACGGACGCTCCTTATGCACTCAGGGGGTCCCCATTGCGTTTGCCCCGACCCCCGCAGACACCCGCCTCGGGTATCGGCCCAAACGTGTCCCGCACGATGCTGCTGTTGGTCTCTTGAATGACCAGGTGTTACTTTACTCGTTGGTGGCATTCAAAGTGCCTGTAGTTAGCAAGAGTGGATGCCGATCAATCAATCGATCGAGCGAGCCGCAGCCATTCTTCGCAGCAGCGTTCTCGACGGGTGAATAACGTCGACACGTGCAATAACCCTACTCGCTCGCCCCCGCTCCCAGCCCGAACCCCCTAGCCGATAGGTAGGGGAACGAGGTGCGATTCACGTTACTCATCGAACCGTCCGATTGGGCACCCCTTATGCTGGTTCCCATGGAAGAGCCAGCCGACCAGCACCTGATGTCGCTCGTACGGGGTGTCCGTGTGAACCACCGAGCCGCCGGGCCGTATCTCGCGATTGAGCGCTACATCGCGGAACTCGTGGGCGGGCAGCAGGCCCAGGAATCCGGACCGGATATAGTCTTGGCGCGGGACGGTGCTGCGCCTCTCGCAATTGAACTGAAGCTGCTCAACTCCCAGTTTTTGCCCAAGAACTTTCGTAATCGAATCTCGGAAATGCTGGCAGCCTCGGTCGAGACGCGACGCTCTTTTCGCGACGAGGTGACTGTCGTGGCCATACTCCTTTTCCACGGAGACGCCGATGGCGCGAGCACCCGCCAAGATCCTGGGCAGCTTTCTTCCGAGCTGGCTTCCCGGCTTCTTCGGGCCAATGACGGTGTGGGATTTGACTCTATATTGGTCGGCACTGCGGGCGCTGAGTTGGAGTGGAAGTTGTTCGCCACCACTTCGAAGGGTGATCTACCCGTACGACGTCCAACCTCCACGCGAGAGGCGCTCAGCCTATTGACGATGCAACGCCCGCTTGCCACTCGCCAGAACAGGACAATGCGGGAACGAAAATTCGATCGCTGCTTGCTTGTTGCCGACGAGTGGCGCTCAGGGCGCGGCGGCATATCCACCGTGAATCGTGAGCTAGCGATCGCTTTAGCCGCCGCCGGCGTTGATTCAGCGGTGATGGTTCCGCATGCTTCAGCGCAAGATATCAAGGCCGCGTCTGACGTCGATGTCGCGCTCGTGACACCCGCACGATTACCCGGGTTGACTGACCGCGAGACACTACTTCTTCGTCCGGTCTTCGCCGATCAATCTTGGGTACCTGATGTCATTATCGGACATGGCCGGCTCCTTGGTCCGTTCGCCGCCGCTCAACAGCAACAGTTTTTTCCACATGCGCGTCGCATACATTTCGTTCACACAGATGCCGAACAGCTTGAATCGGCGAAAGAGGTTTTAGGCGGTGGGTCGCGTATGTCAGATTCGGACGCTCGTCGACGACTAGAGCAGGAACTAGTGCAGTCCGCGCATCTGGTTGTAGGTGTAGGTCCGCTACTTGCCGCAAGTATCCGAGATGACCTCATCGGCCGCGAACCAACAAGTCGCGTGATTTGCCTGATGCCAGGCTTGCGTGAGGCGTTTGACGTCAGTACGAGTCACACTCCCGTACGTAATCACGTGTTGATCGTGGGGCGCGCTGATGATTTTCATTCGAAAGGCATAGACATCGCTGCCGAAGCGATGCTAAAGGTTATCGACTTATGGCCGCGAGACAAATCGCATCGTCCCGTCCTCATCATCAGAGGCGTCCCCGATGAAGCGGCCACGGAAGTCAAGGCTCGTCTCGATGCAATTCTGGAAGGGCGCGTGAAGTTCCACCTACGCCCATTCACTGCGACGGAAACAGACGTCACGCAAGATCTCGCTCAAGCGCGCGTACTACTGATGCCTTCGCGGCATGAAGGTTTCGGGCTCGCCGCCTATGAAGCGATTGCAAGTGGCGTACCGGTGATCATCAGCGCAGAGTCGGGGCTTGCAGAATTTCTGCGCGACTCCGCGATCGATACGAGCCCTTCATCCATCGCGTCGACGAATGATTCACGGACCCGGCTTGCGGTGGATGCGTGGGCTGACGCAATTCAACGGGTACTCGACGCCCCGCACCTCGCGCGCGCACAGGCGATCGCGCTTCGTGATTCCGTCGCCGGACTAGTGAACTGGCCGAGTTCAGTCGCGCAGCTTCTCGCGGAGTTCTCGTCGCCGTAGGAGTGGCAGCATGACCGCTGAGCCGGTGGCCAAGCTCAGGGTCGCGGCTGCGTCAAGAACTGCTAATCGCAGGATTAGGTGAACTCGGTGTCAACTTCCTGTCAGCGCTGTCGTGGTGTCAGGTCGACTACAGCTGCAAGGTGGTGTTCGTTGTCTGGCGACGATACGTTTCATCACATGAAAACCGTTGCCATTGGCTGGTTACCAGCGGTCGCGGCCCTGTGCAGTTTTTGAATAGTCCGGCCGCGCCCTGTTCCCGATGTCGACACGGCGGCGCTCACTCCGATGCAATCATCCGCCTCGCTCACGCCCAGTCGACCGGGGCTGTGTGCCGAACTGAGCGTCTTCGGCTCATCAGCGACCTGGAGTGGCTCCGGAGCTAATGAGGAGCCTGAGCGTTCCAAGACGCAAGCTTGAGGTGGGGTCCGCCAGCCACAGAGCTACCCGGTCGGTACGGGGTGCTACACACCCGGCACCTCTCATCTGTGGCGTCGGAGAACCCGCACCAGTTCGCCTGAATATAGGATCTTCTGCCTGACGGGCAGCTGACCGCTACCGGACGCGCTTTAGCGGACGCGAAGGCCTCTTTCGGCGTTGAACGCGAGTAGGGACGGCCACGTCACGGCCGCCCCTACTCGCTCGTTCTGCTAGCGCTTGCGCTTGCCCGCCTGGGCGAGAGCGCTCGCTGCGGCCGTCCGCGCAGCGTCGCTGTAGCGCTTGTCCGTCATGATGCGGGACGCCGTGGACGCGACCTTCGGGCTGGTTTCCTTCTTGTTCGCCAAGGCGAACCTCCTTCAGTCATGCTGGGGTTGAGCTGAACGTGGATCTGACGAGCTTCAGACCCACGTTCAGGGTTTGGCTGCATCAGCCCTTCGAGGGGCGGATGCGGATCGTGTAACGAGTCGTGACACGGACGATGCGCTTGGGCAACGTCGTCTCCCTTCCCGACCCCACTGACTCTCTCCCCGACACGCCGATCATGTTGACCGGTCGTACCGTCGCTCGTACGCTGGTGAAGTTCACTCCAAGAACAGTCACCTTCGGGTGAGGGCCTTGCGATCGCAGTACATCTGCGGTTGCGGGGCCGTTTTTCTATGCGGGTGGTACTTCGATCCCGGCGAGACCGGTTGCCATCCGCTGTGTTGAGTTGTGAAGTGTCGAGCTAGACCTAGAAGTCCCAGTCCTCGTCCTCAGTGTTCACGGCCTTGCCGATGACGTACGACGAGCCGGACCCCGAGAAGAAGTCGTGGTTCTCGTCCGCGTTGGGCGACAGGGCGGAGAGGATTGCCGGGTTCACGTCCGTGATGTTCTTCGGGAACATCGGCTCGTAGCCCAGGTTCATCAGCGCCTTGTTGGCGTTGTAGTGCAGGAACTTCTTGACGTCCTCGGTCAGACCGACCTCGTCGTAGAGGTCCTGCGTGTACTGCACCTCGTTCTCGTACATCTCGAACAGCAGCGAGAACGTGTAGTCCTTGAGCTCGTCGCGCTCGGCCTGCGTGAGGGTCTCGAGGCCCTTCTGGTACTTGTACCCGATGTAGTACCCGTGGACGGCTTCGTCACGGATGATCAGGCGGATCAGGTCGGCGGTGTTCGTGAGCTTGGCGCGCGACGACCAGTGCATCGGCAGGTAGAAGCCCGAGTAAAACAGGAACGACTCGAGCAGCGTCGAGGCGACCTTGCGCTTCAGCGGGTTGTCGCCCTGGTAGTAGTCCATCACGATGGACGCCTTCTTCTGCAGGTTCGGGTTCTCCTCGGACCAGCGGAAGGCCTCGTCGATCTCACGCGTCGACGCGAGGGTCGAGAAGATCGACGAGTAGGACTTGGCGTGCACCGACTCCATGAACGCGATGTTCGTGTAGACGGCTTCCTCGTGCGGGGTGATCGCGTCGGGGATGAGCGACACGGCGCCGACGGTGCCCTGGATGGTGTCGAGCAGGGTCAGACCGGTGAACACACGCATGGTCAGGGTCTGCTCGGCCGGCGTCAGCGTGTTCCACGACTGCACGTCGTTCGACAGCGGCACCTTCTCGGGCAGCCAGAAGTTGTTGACGAGACGGTTCCAGACCTCGACGTCCTTGTCGTCCTGGATGCGGTTCCAGTTGATGGCCTGGACCCGATCAATGAGCTTCAGCTTCTCGACCAACGTGTGTTCCTTACAGAGATGGTGACTAAGTGACGGACTGGAGGCGCGGTGCGGGTTGGCACCGCGCCTCCAGGGAGCAGAGCGGCAGCTCTACAGCATGCAGCTGACGCAGCCCTCGACCTCCGTGCCCTCCAGCGCGAGCTGACGGAGACGGATGTAGTAGATCGTCTTGATGCCCTTGCGCCATGCGTAGATCTGCGCCTTGTTGATGTCACGCGTGGTGGCGGTGTCCTTGAAGAACAGCGTCAGGGACAGGCCCTGGTCCACGTGCTGCGTCGCCGCGGCGTACGTGTCGATGATCTTCTCGGCACCGATCTCGTACGCGTCCTGGTAGTAGTCCAGGTTGTCGTTCGTCATGAACGGCGCCGGGTAGTAGACGCGGCCGAGCTTGCCTTCCTTGCGGATCTCGATCTTCGACGCGATCGGGTGGATCGACGACGTCGAGTGGTTGATGTACGAGATCGAACCGGTCGGCGGGACGGCCTGCAGGTTCTGGTTGTAGATGCCGTGCTCCTGGACGGACGCCTTCAGCGCCTTCCAGTCGTCCTGCGTCGGGATCGTGATGTTCGCGTTGTCGAAGAGCGAGGCAACACGAGCGGTCGCGGGGGTCCACGTCTGGTCGGTGTACTTGTCGAAGAACTCACCCGACGCGTACTTCGAGTCGCGGAAGCCGTCGAAGGTCTCGCCGGTCTCGATCGCGATCTTGTTCGACGCACGAAGGGCGTGGAACAGCACCGTGTAGAAGTAGATGTTCGTGAAGTCGATGCCCTCTTCAGAGCCGTAGTAGACGCGCTCACGAGCGAGGTAGCCGTGCAGGTTCATCTGGCCGAGGCCGATGGCGTGCGACTTGTCGTTGCCGTCCTCGACGGAACGCACTGAGGTGATGTGCGACATCTGCGAGACCGAGGTCAGGCCGCGGATGGCGGTCTCGATGGTCTTGCCGAAGTCGGGCGAGTCCATCGTCAGCGCGATGTTCAGCGAGCCGAGGTTGCAGGAGATGTCCTTGCCGATCTCCTTGTAGGACAGGTCCTCGTTGAAGGTCGTCGGGGTGTTGACCTGCAGGATCTCCGAGCACAGGTTGGACATGTTGATCCGACCCTTGATCGGGTTGGCCTTGTTCACCGTGTCCTCGAACACGATGTACGGGTAGCCCGACTCGAACTGGATCTCGGCGATGGTCGTGAAGAAGTCACGCGCCTTGATCTTCGTCTTCTTGATGCGCGAGTCGTCGACCATCGCGCGGTAGTTCTCGGAGATCGGGACGTCGCCGAAGGGGACGCCGTAGACCTTCTCGACGTCGTACGGCGAGAACAGGTACATGTCCTCGTTGTTCTTCGCGAGCTCGAACGTGATGTCCGGCACGACGACGCCGAGGGACAGCGTCTTGATGCGGATCTTCTCGTCGGCGTTCTCGCGCTTGGTGTCGAGGAACTTCATGATGTCCGGGTGGTGGGCGCTGAGGTAGACCGCGCCGGCACCCTGACGCGCACCGAGCTGGTTCGCGTAGGAGAAGGAGTCTTCCAGCAGCTTCATCACGGGGATGATGCCCGAGGACTGGTTCTCGATCTGCTTGATCGGGGCGCCGGCCTCGCGGATGTTGGAGAGGAGCAGGGCCACGCCGCCGCCGCGCTTCGAGAGCTGCAGCGAGGAGTTGATGCCGCGCGAGATCGACTCCATGTTGTCCTCGATGCGGAGCAGGAAGCAGGAGACGAGCTCGCCGCGCTGTGCCTTCGCCGTGTTGAGGAACGTGGGGGTCGCGGGCTGGAAGCGGCCGGCGACGATCTCTTCGACCAGGTCGATGGCGAGCTGCTCGTTGCCCTGGGCCAGGCCGAGGGCGGTCATGACGACGCGGTCCTCGAAGCGCTCCAGGTAACGCTTGCCGTCGAACGTCTTGAGTGTGTAGCTCGTGTAGTACTTGAACGCGCCGAGGAACGTCTGGAACCGGAACTTCTTCGAGTACGCCAGGTCGTTGAGTCGCTGGATGAAGTCCAGCGAGTACATGTCGATCGTGGCTTTTTCGTAGTACTCGTTCTCGACCAGGTAGTCGAGCCGCTCCTTCAGGTTGTGGAAGAAGACGGTGTTCTGGTTGACGTGCTGCAGGAAGAACTGCTTGGCGGCCTCACGATCCTTGTCGAACTGGATGTTCCCGTCCGCGTCGTAGAGGTTGAGCATCGCGTTGAGGGAGTGGTAGTCCATCCCCGTCTGCGGCGACGTCAGATCGACGTCTGCAACTGCTGCGTCCAAAATGCATCCAATCCTGAGTTGACCGCCGACACGTCGTCAGGGGTCCCGAAGAGTTCAAACCTGTACAGAAGGGGGACGTTGCACTTCTGCGCGATGACGTCCCCTGCGAGGCCGTACGCCTCGCCGAAGTTCGTGTTGCCACCCACCACCACGCCGCGGATGAGCGAGCGGTTGTGGGCGTCGTTGAGGAACTTGATGACCTGCTTGGGGACTGCACCCTCGCCGTTGCCGCCACCGTAGGTGGGCAGGACCAGGACGTAGGGCTCGTCGACGTGCAGGAACGGTTCGCTCGGGTAGAGCGGGATCCGGTCCGCGTCGCGGCCGAGCTTCTCGACGAAGCGCGCGGTGTACCCGGACACGCTCGAGAAGTAGACCAATCGGCTCATGGTGCGCTCCTCTGGAGAAGGTGCGGAACAGGCGGACCGGGGGTGTCCTGCGGGCGATCGCCGGGCCTCCTGAACGGGACCGGGGTGACCGTCCGCAGGACGGGAGACGACTACGCCAGTTCGGCGCTGAGGGTCGCGATCTTGTCGGGGCGGAAGCCCGACCAGTGGTCGTCGTCCGTGACGACGACGGGGGCCTGCATGTAGCCGAGGCTCTTGACGTGCTCGAGCGCTGCTTCGTCCGTGGAGACGTCGTGCACTTCGTACTCGATGCCCTTGTTGTCGAGGGCCCGGTACGTCGCGGTGCACTGGACGCAGGACGGCTTGGTGTAGACGGTGACGGCCATGTTCTCCCCTGGTTCCTACTGGTTTCTGCTGTGCTGTGGAGGTGGTGCTGATGTCTGTCCGCAGTCGTGTCCGGGAGGGGCCGCTGCGATGCCTCCACACTACATCTAGTGGCTAGCCGCAGCACCGACCACAAGAGGAAGTGTTACAGCCATGTAGTTCTCCACAACGTCCTCCACAGTCTGTGGATTCCCGGGAGGCCCGAGTTTCCGCCAGTCTGCGGCCGACCACCGACACTTCCCCACACCCGTGGACAGTCCCGATCCACAAGTGTGGAATCAGCGCATCGGCGTGTCGCGAACCGCCCCTCCCCAGGACGGGGGACAGCCCCGTCCGGCCGGTCCGTACACTCGTCTCGTGAGTACGTACGGGCCCCTCCTGAAGACCCCTGGCGTGGGTCGTGTCATCGCCGCACAGCTCACCGCGCGGTTCCCGTTCGGCATGCTGTCGCTGGCCTACCTGCTGCACGTCGAGCACGTGTTCGGCTCCTACGGCGCGGCCGGTCTGGTGCTGGCGACGACGAGCATCGGGCAGGCGCTGGCCGGTCCTCTGACGAGCCGGTGGATGGGCAGCTGGGGCATGCGCCCCGTCCTCATCCTGACGAGCATCGTCGCGCTGATCAGCATGGTGGTCATCGCGTTCGTGGTCATGCCGCTCTGGGGCTACGTGGTGGTCGGGTTCCTCGGCGGCCTGGCGGTCCCGCCCGTGCAGCCGGCGGTGCGCACCATCTACCCGAAGATGGTGACGTCGGCGCAGCTCACACCCCTCTTCTCACTCGACGCCAGCGCGCAGGAGCTCATCTGGGTCGCCGGCCCGGTCATCACCACCTTCGTCGCCACCCAGGTCGGCACGGTCGAGGCGATCGTCGTCGCGATGGTCTTCCTGGTCGTCGGCGGCGCTTGGTTCATCGCCTCCCCCGAGCTCGGTCGAGTCCGCATCCCCCGCTCCAAGCGCGCCTTCGGTGTCGTGCTGAAGCGCCCCGCGGTCGTCGTCGCCACCCTGACCGGTCTGCTCCTCATCGGGGCCTGCGCCGCGGTCGAGGCGAGCGTCACGAGCGTCTTCGGCGAGGGCAGCCCGAACGCCGGAATCGTCCTCGCGGTGTTCGCGGTCGGCTCGCTCGCCGGCGGCCTGGCGTTCGGCCACCGCCCGATCTCCCGCAACACCCTGTGGACGCGCATGGCCGTCGTCTTCGTCGGCCTCACCCTTGCCCTCGGCGGCACGGGCTTCTGGTGGCTCTGCCTCGCCCTGGTCATCGCGGGTGTGGGCATCGCGCCGGCCCTCGCGGTGATGTTCGGTTCGGTCTCCGCCACCGTCAAGTTCTCCGACACGGCCGAGGCCTACGGCTGGATGGGCACCGGCCAGCTGATCGGTGCCGCCGGCGGTTCGGCGATCGCCGGCTTCCTGATCGACGGCAGCGGCCCCGTCGGCGGCTTCACCGTCGGCGCCGTGATGGCCGGCCTGGGCGTGCTGCTCCCCCTGGCGATGCGCAGCTGGCTGCCCGACCTGCGCGGCCGTGACGCCAGCCCCCTCCCCGACACCGAGCCGGTGCACCTGCCGACTTGAGCGTGCGGTTTCGGGCGTACCTGGTCGAAACGGGCGTACCTGGTCGGGAGTTCTGACCAGGTACGCCCGTTTCCACTTGCCATCGCGGCCGATGTGGGAAGGAACGTGCGCCCGGCGTACGGGTCGCGTTCTCCACAGATGGCCTGGAGGCCCGGCACGCGCCCGCCAGGCACCGGCAGGATAGGTGCATGGTCACCTCAGTCCCCCTGCGCGACGGCCGCGCGATCCCCGCGATCGGCTTCGGCGTCTACAAGGTCGACGATGCCGAAGCGGAGACGGCGGTCGGTCTCGCGCTCGACGCCGGCTACCGGCACGTCGACACCGCCGAGATGTACGGCAACGAGACCGGCGTCGGCAAGGCGATCCGGGCCTCCGGGCTCGATCGTGACGACGTCTTCGTGACGACCAAGGTGTGGAACGACCACCAGGGGCGCGACGCGACCCTGCGGGCGTTCGACGGCAGCCTCGAGCGGCTTGGGCTCGACGCCGTCGACCTCTACCTGATCCACTGGCCGGCCGCCGCGAACGACCGCTACGTCGAGACCTGGCGGGCGCTGGTGGAACTGCGCGAGTCGGGGCAGGCGCGGAGCATCGGTGTCTCGAACTTCCAGGTGCCGCACCTGCAGCGACTCATCGACGAGACCGGCGAGGTACCGGCGCTGAACCAGGTCGAACGGCACCCGTGGCTGCCGCAGCGCGAACTCATCGCGTTCCATGAGCAGCACGACATCGTGACCGGGGCGTGGTCGCCGCTCGGTCGCGGGCGCCTGATCGACGAGCCGGTGCTGACGAGCATCGCGGTCGCGCACAGCGTGAGCGTGGCGCAGGTACTGGTGCGGTGGAACGTGCAGCAGAACGTGGTGGTGCTGCCGAAGTCGGTCACGCCGTCGCGGATCCGGTCGAACCTCGACGTCGACGGCTTCGAGCTCACCGCCGACGAGCTCGCAGCGATCGCGACGCTCGAGTCCGGGCAGCGGACGGGCTCCCACCCGGACTCGGCGTCGTAGCCGAGCTAGCCCCGGCGGTCCTCCTCGGACTGCCACGGCAGGTGCAGGTCACCCGGTTCGGGCTCCACGTCGCCGGCGTCGTCCGCGCCGCCCGTCCCGGGGGCCGCGATGACCTTGGACGGGTCGATGCCGTCCTCACGCAGGTCGGCGTCATCGCGCTGCTTCGTCTGGGATGCGTCCATCTCACGCTCGCTCGACGGGCTGTACGACGTGTCCGCCGCCCGCTGCTCGCGGCCACTGACCCCGTCGACGTCGTCGCTGTGCGCGGCGTCGCGGAGCGCGTCGTTCCGTGCTCGGTCGTCCGACGGCTCGGGGCCGGGGGCGTTCGGGATGCTGTCGCTCATGGTGTTTCCTCCTGCAGCGGACGGTAGTCCCCGGCCCCGTGTAACGAGTCTGGCTCGGTCCGCTCCCCGCACTCCGTGACGCCCCTCGCCCCCGCTACGCTGCCGACGAGGGGGAACGATGGGACGAACACGGACCGCGACGACCGCGGTGATCGGCTCCGCACTGGTGGGGCTGCTGCTCGCCGGGTGCACGGCGTTCGGCGGCGACGACGCCATCCCGACGCCGACGCGACAGGCGGCCGAACGCACGACTGAACCCACGCCGGACCCGACGCCGGCGGCCGATCCGGTCAAGGTGGAGCAGGCGCTGCCCACCGGCACCGTGGCGGCGGAGACCGACGTCGTCTCGCCGAGCGGTGACACGAGCATCCACGTCCGCGTCGTGGCGAACGACCGCGGCACCTTCGACGCCCAGCTCTCCGGGTACCGGACGACCAATCCGCAGCCGATGCGGCTGGAGTTCCGGCACCGGCCCGCGAAGCCGCTCGACGGTGCGGACGGCGCGGTACGCGAAACGGCCGAGTGGGCCGCCGCGGTTGCTCCTCCGACCTCGTTCACGATGGGTCAGGCGGGTCCACGCCCCGACTACCTGCGCAGTGTCGTCCTCGTGCCCGCGACGGTGGCCGACGAGGACTCGTCGGCGCGCCCGTGGGCCGGATCGGTGCTCGCCGCCGCTGACCTCACGTGGAGGATCCCGAACCCCTACCCCGACCTCCGGGTCACCGTCGGCAAGGACCGACCGGGCGCCTACGGCATCGTCACCGACGTCGACGGCCGACCGGCGAACTACCTGGTCGCGCACGGCGACGAGCTCTCGACCGTCGCGGAGCGGTTCGGCGTCACGCCGGCGCAGGTGCAGTGGATGAACCCCTACACGGAGCAGCGCGACGACGACTGGCTACTCGAGGGCAGCACGCTCAACATCGACCCCGCTCGGCGTTGAGCCGAGGGGCCGGGCCGGTCCGTTACGGTTGACCAGCACTCGGCACCACCAGGAGGTCCCATCGTGACGATCGTCGCCGCCGCAGACGGCTCAGCCCTCGGCAACCCCGGCCCCGCTGGCTGGGCCTGGTACGTCGACGACGACCGGTGGGCAGCCGGCGGCTGGCCCCGCGCGACGAACAACATCGGCGAGCTCACCGCCGTGCTGCAGTTGCTCCGTGCCACGAAGGACACCGGCGAGCCGCTGCACATCCTGTGCGACAGCCAGTACGCCATCAAGGCCTGCACCGAGTGGCTCGCCGGCTGGAAGCGCAAGGGCTGGCGGAAGGCCGACGGCAAGCCGGTCCTCAACGTCGAGATCATCAAGGAACTCGACGCGGAACTGCAGGGCCGCAAGGTCACGTTCGAGTGGGTCCGCGGCCACGTCGGTCACGAGATGAACGAGGCCGCCGACGTTCGTGCCCGCGGTGCCGCCACCGCGTTCCAGAACGGCACCGACGTGCCGCACGGTCCCGGCTGGCCCGGCGCTGAGGTCGCCGAGCCGTCCGCGCTGCCCGACGCGACCCCGCCCGCGACCCTCTTCTGACGGCGGAGCGGCACGCAGCGACTTCGGCGGAAGCGGAACCGCCCGACGAACCTCCACTCGAACCGGAAGCAGATCTGATGCCCGACAGCACCGTCCCCTGCAATGCCAAGGTACAACGGGCTCAGTCGCATGCCGTCGAGCGAATCATCGCTCGCGCATCGGCTCTGTGGGCAGACGAACCAAAGCCGACTGACGGGACGACCGAGCTGGGCGGTCAGTAGGTCCCGTCGCGCCGGTCCTGGCGGGTGATCTGCTCCCCCGACGCCGGGTCGACGCCCGAGCGCGTGGTGGTCGTCGTGCGGCGACCACCGAAGGCCACGGCGAGGCTGATGATGAGCAGCACGACACCGGCTGCCATCAGGATGTAGCCGATCAGGCGAAGGTCGATACCGGCGAGCTGGATGTTCAGCGCGAAGGCGACGATCGCGCCGATGACGATCAGGGCGATGCTGGATCCGATGCGCATGACGCAGTCCTCTCGGGTGGGGGTGGTGCCGGAGACGGTACACGTCCGACAACCCCAGCGCCGATCAGTCGACGTCCACCTCGGCCCACCCGTCGAACCGTCCGATCTCGGTGACCCGCACGACGGCCTCGCCGACCTCGTCCGAGGCGTCCAGATCGATCGTCGCCGAGAACCCGAAGTCCTTGTCGCCCTCGGGGTCGGCGAAGATCTGCCGCGCCTTCCAGACCCGGGGTGATGCGGTGGCACCGCTCTCGTCGAGCACCAGGTACTGCATCGAACGTGCGTCGGCATCGGTGCCGATGCTGTCGTGCTCCTCGTAGTACTCCTCGAGCACGTTGTCCCACGCCGACCGGTCGAAGCCGACGGTCGCGTCGAGTTCCCCGAGCCCGTCGATGTCGTCGGCCGCGGCGAGCAGCACCCGCTGGAACAGGGCGTTGCGCACGAGCACCCGGAACGCCCGGGGGTTGCCGGTGAGTCGTGCGGGCTGCGGCGGCGCGATCTCCTCGTGCTCCTCGGAGGCCAGCAGGACGTCGCCGTTGCGCAGCGCCTCCCACTCGTCGACGAGCGAGGAGTCGGTCTGCCGCACGACCTCGCCCAGCCACTCGATCAGGTCGTCGAGCTCCTGGGTCCGCTGTTCCTCGGCGATGGTCTGCCGCATGGTCCGGTACGCGTCGGACAGGTAGCGGAGCACGAGCCCCTCGGAGCGGGTGAGCTGGTAGAAGCGCACGAAGTCGCCGAAGGTCATCGCGCGTTCGTACATGTCACGGACGACGGCCTTCGGGGACAGCTGGAAGTCGAGCACCCAGGGCTGTTCGGCGGCGTACGCCTCGTAGGCGGCGGTCAGCAGCTCGTCGAGCGGCTTCGGCCAGGTGATCTCCTCGAGCAGTTCCATCCGCTCCTCGTACTCGATCCCCTCCTGCTTCATCCGGGCGACGGCCTCGCCACGCTCCTTGAACTGCTGCTGCGACAGGATCGCCCGCGGGTCGTCGAGCGTGGCCTCGACGACCGAGACCATGTCCAACGCATAGGTGGGAGAAGAAGGGTCGAGCAACTCGAACGCGGCGAGCGCGAACGGTGACAGCGGCTGGTTGAGCGCGAAGTTCGGCGCGATGTCGACGGTCAGGCGGTAGGCGCCGTCGACCTTCTCGATCACCCGCGCGTTGATGAGGGTCCGGGCGATGACGAGTGCCCGCCGGGCCATCGCGAGCTGCCGCGAGCGCGGTTCGTGGTTGTCGTAGACCAGCGACCGGACGTCCGCGAAGGCGTCCCCGCCACGGGCGACGACGGACAGCACCATCGCGTGCGTGATCCGCATGCGCGAGACCATCGGCTCCGGCTCGGCCGCGATCAGCCGCTCGAACGACGCCTGACCCCAGGACACGAAGCCCTCGGGCGCCTTCTTCCGCTTGATCTTGTTCTTCTTCTTCGGGTCGTCGCCGGCCTTGGCGACGGCGCGGGCGTTCTCGATGTCGTGCTCGGGTGCCTCGGCGACGACGTCACCCTCGGTGTCGTAGCCGGCACGTCCGGCGCGGCCGGCGATCTGGTGGAACTCCCGCGCGGACAGCTGGCGCATCTTCGTGCCGTCGAACTTCGTCAGCCCGGTGAACAGCACGGACCGGATCGGCACGTTGATCCCGACGCCCAGGGTGTCGGTGCCGCAGATGACGGGCAGCAGGCCGCGCTGGGCGAGCTGCTCGACGAGTCGTCGGTACTTCGGCAGCATGCCGGCGTGGTGCACGCCGATGCCGGCCCGGATCAGGCGCGACAGGGTCTGTCCGAACCCGGCGCTGAAGCGGAAGCCGGCGATGGCGTCGGCGATCTGGTCGCGGCGTTCGCGCGAGGCGACCTTCGCCGACATCAGCGACTGGGCCCGTTCGAGTGCGGCGGCCTGGGCGAAGTGCACGATGTAGATCGGCGCCTTGCCCTCCTCGAGGAGCCGTTCCACCGTCTCCTGCACGGGCGTCATCACGTACTGGTACTCGAGCGGCACGGGTCGCGAGACACCGGTCACGCGGGCGGTGGGCCGACCGGTCCGGCGGGACAGGTCGTCGGCGATGGTGGTGACGTCGCCGAGGGTCGCGGACATGAGCAGGAACTGCGCCCGCTCGAGCACGAGCAGCGGCACCTGCCACGCCCAGCCCCGGTCGGGGTCGCCGTAGAAGTGGAACTCGTCCATCACGACGACGTCCACGTCGGCGTCCGGCCCCTGCCGCAGGGCGAGGTTCGCCAGGATCTCGGCGGTGCAGCAGACGATCGGGGCGTCGGCGTTGACGCTCGAGTCACCGGTGACCATGCCGACGTTCTGCGCACCGAACAGCTCGACGAGCTGGAAGAACTTCTCGGACACCAGCGCCTTGATCGGTGCCGTGTAGTAGCTCCGCTTGCCCTCGGCGAGCGCGGCGAAGTGCGCGCCGGCCGCGACGAGCGACTTGCCGGTGCCGGTCGGCGTGCTCAGCACGACGTTCGCGCCGGACACGAGCTCGATGACCGCTTCGTCCTGCGCCGGGTACAGCGGTCGGCCGCCCTCGGCGGCCCAGGCCGCGAAGGCCTCGTAGACCTCGTCGGGGTCGACGACGCCGTCCACCGCCGCCGGGATCGCGGCGACGAGCGGGGGCACGGTGGTGGCGTCGGTCATGTGCCCATCCTCCCAGGTGCGCATGTGCCGGAAGGGAGGCCCGTGGCGGAGCCGCCACGGGCCTCCCGTCCGTCCCGTCGCCGACTCAGGCGCATTTTGATACGTGCGCATAGACTCGCGACATGCGCGAACTCGGCTTCCTCTCCTTCGTCCCGAACCACGGCGGCACCGACGGCGCCGCCGGCGCCCTGGAGGACGGCCTGCGCCTGTTCGAGACCGCCGAGTCGCTCGGCTACGGGACGGGCTGGGTGCGCGGACGGCACTTCGAGCCGTACCTGACGAGCCCGATGACCTTCTTCGCGGCCGCCGCCCAACGCACCAGCACCATCGCGTTCGGCACCGCCGTGCTCGGCATGCGCTACGAGGACCCGGTACGCCTGGCCGAGGACGCCAGCACGGTCGACCTGCTCAGCGGTGGCCGGGTGCAACTCGGCATCAGCACGGGCATCGCCGGGTACGGCCCGATCCTCGACCCGGTGTTCGGCACGGTCGACCGCAGCTTCCGCGACGAGGCCGAAACCCGCGCCGCACGGCTGCTCGAGGTGCTGCAGGGTGAGCCCCTGGGCAGTGCTGGCAAGGGCTACGAGAGCATCCCCGCCGGGGCCGACCTGACCCTGCAGCCGCTCAGCCCGGGCCTGCGCGACCGAGTGTGGTGGGGCGGCGGCAGCATGGGCACGGCGGTCCGCACGGCCGAGAAGGGCCTCCTGCTGCACTGCTCGACCCTGAACACCGAGGACACCGGTGCCCCGTTCGCCCAGGCGCAGGCCGACCAGATCGTCGCCTACCGCGAGCGGTTCGCCGAGCTGCACCCGCAGCGCGAGTCCAAGGTCGCCGTGGGCCGGATCGTGGTGCCGCTCCTCGACGACCACGACCGCGCCGTGCACGAGGAGTTCCTGACCGGGTACGCCTCCGGGATGGACGACGAGGGCCGGCCGCTCTCGGGTACCCCGCCGTTCCGGTTCAGCAAGGTCGTGTCCGGCGAACCGGCGGCCATCGTCGACGCCCTGCTCGCCGACCCGGCGGTCACCGCCACCGACGAACTGGTCATCACCCTGCCGGCGAACGGCGACCGTGCGGCACACGAGCGGATCCTGCGCATCGTGGCCGAGGAGATCGCCCCGGCACTGCGGGCCTGAGGGCCGGCGCCGCTGGCCCGACCGCCGGCGGCTCCGCCGCCGCACCGCCACCGAGAGTCAAGGGCATCCGGCGGGGCTCTGATCGAGTTGGTGAGGCCCGAGAGCCCGGCCGGATGACCATCTCGTCCCTGATCCGCACGAGATGGTGCACCCATCGTTCCACCTACCGAGCGGTTTGTCACACCGTTCCGCGCACCTGGGACGTAAGAAGTTGACCAAGTGTCACTCGTTTTTCCGAACCGGGACGAAGTGCGGCAACCGGTTCACCGGTGCGCATCGGGGCCGGAACGACGAATGCGTCCCCGCGCGGACGCGGGGACGCATTCTGGGACGCACCGGGGAGGCCAGGGCAACAACGGCCGGATCAGGAGACCGAGTCGCTCACCCAGCGACCCCGTAGTCGGTGCGTGCGCGGACGGTAACCAGCCGACTCGCGCACATAGATGTTACTGAATGGAGTTGGGAGCTGCGCGGAAACCGGACGACTTCGTCACTCCAGTTCGAGGGACGCGGTTCCGGCGTCGTCGGAGACCGAGGCGCCGACGTGCAACGTGAAGGTCCCCGACTCGTACTGCCACGAGCCGTCCCAGTGGGCGAAGGCCCGCGCCGGGACCTCGATCGAGACCTCCGTCGAGGCGCCCGCAGCGAGCCGGACCGGGGCGAACCCGACCAGCCAGCGCACCGGGCGGTCCACCGCCGACTCCGCACGGGACGCGTAGACCTGCACGACGTGCTTGCCGGCGCGGTCACCCGTGTTCGCGACGGTCGCCGTGACGATGACGGCGTCGCCCTCGCGGACGGTCGGGGTCGCGGAGACGCCCTCGATCGACCACGTGGTGTAGCCGAGGCCGTGGCCGAACGGGTACGCCGGCTCCGTGCCGGCGCGGAGCCAGGCCCGGTAACCGACGTGGACACCCTCGTCGTAGGCGACCTTCCCGTCCACCGGGGTGACGTCGAGCACCGGGACGTCGGCCATCGCGACGGGCCACGTGGTGGGCAGGCGGCCTCCGGGCTCCTGCGCCCCCGTCAGCACGTCGGCCAGGGCGTTGCCGTACTCCTGCCCGCCGAACCAGGTCAGCAGCACCGCGGCGACGTCGTTCCGCCAGGGCATCTCGACCGGCGACCCGGCGTTCACGACGACGACCGTGTTCGGGTTCGCCGCGGCGACCGCGCGCACCAGGTCGTCCTGGCGGCCGGGCAGTGCCAGCGAGGAGCGGTCGTAGCCCTCGGACTCGACCTTGGAGTTCGTGCCGACCACGACGACGGCGACGTCCGCACCACGGGCGGCGTCCACCGCGGCCTCGATGAGCACGGCGGGGTCGTCGTCCGACGGCTCGGTGCCGAACTGGTACGCCAGCACCCCGCCGAGCGTCTCGTCCTGCACGATGTCGTACTCGATGCGGATCGCGACCTGCTGGCCGGTGGTCACCGACACCGGCACCGACCGCGCCGGCGGGTTGAGGAACGCGGCACCGAGCTGGTCTCCCTCGAACGGCACGTCCTCGTCGAGCAGCAGTTCGCCGTCGATCCACATGCGTGACCGCCCGGCCGCGCCGATGCCGAACCGCACGGTCCCGGTCGACTCGGCCGTGTAGGTGGTGGTGATGTCGAGCCGGTCGGCTTCGCGGGTCGGGGCGTCGCCGCCGAACCAGAACAGTGCCGTCGCGCGGCGGTCCTCGACGAACAGCTCCTCGCCGTCCTTGACGAAGGCAACCCGGGCTCCGGGCTCCCCGGTGCCGGGGTTCGTGATGGTGGACAGCGGGAACTCCGCGATGCCCTCCTGCACGACGGCGCCGATCGCGTAGTCCACGCTCGCGCCGGGGAAGACCGAACGGATGCCGTCCAGCGGTGACACGACCTGCGACGGCACGACCGTGGCCGAGCCACCGCCCTGTGTGCGGGCCTGGTCGGCGTTGTGGCCGATCACGGCGATGCGTGACACGGCGGGGGCGTCGAGCGGCAGGACACCGGTGTTGCGGACCAGGACCGTGCCCTCGGCCTCCGCCTCGCGCACGAACGCGATGCCGTCCTCGACGTGCACGGGCGACGCGGCGACGGGCTCGAAGCCCTCGAGCGCGCCGACGCGGGCAGCCAGGGTCAGGATCCGGCGGACCTTGCGGTCGATCGCCGCCATCGGCACCTCGCCGGACTGCACGGCGGCGAGCAGCGGGCCCTCGCTCCACCACGGGTTCGGCCCGGGCATCGCGACGTCCTGCGACGCCTTCGCCGAGTCCACCGAACGCACCCCGGTCCAGTCGGACACGACGATGCCGTCGAAGCCCCACTCCGAGTTGAGCGGGGTCTCGAGCAGGTCGTTCTCCGACGCCGTCACGCCGTTGATCGCGTTGTACGACGACATGAGCGCCCAGGCGTGCGCCTCGGTCACGGCCTTCTCGAACGCCAGCAGGTACAGCTCGCGCAGGGCACGGTCCGACACCTCGGTCGACGCGGTGAAGCGGTCGGTCTCGTAGTCGTTCGCGATGTAGTGCTTCGGGGTCGCGGCGACACCGTTCTCCTGCACGCCGTCGACGTACGACGCGGCCAGGTCACCCGTGAGCACCGGGTCCTCGCTGAACGCCTCGAAGTGCCGGCCACCGAGCGGGGACCGGTGCAGGTTGATGGTCGGGCCGAGCACGACGTCGACGCCCTTCCGGCGGGCCTCCACCGCGGCGGCGGCGCCGTAGCGCTTCGCGATCGCGCGGTCCCACGAGGCACTCAGCGCGGTCGCCGACGGCAGGTTCAGGGACGGGTCGCGCTCGTCCCACACCTCGCCGCGCACGCCCGACGGGCCGTCCGACATCAGGATCCGGCGCAGCCCGATCTTCTCGATGGGCCAGGTGGTCCAGAAGTCACGTCCGGTGAGCAGCTGCACCTTCTCGTCGGTGGTCAGCTGGCCGAGGAGCACATCGATGCGCTCGGTCAGCGGCGTCGACGGACTGGAGGCGGTGCTCGCGTCGTTCACGGTGGTCACGGTGGTCGGTCCTCTCGTTCAGGGCCGCGGGGCGCCGCCTGGACGGCCGGGGCCTCGTCGCCCACATCCACCATCCACCGGGTTCGCCGCCCGCGCTGGCAGCTCCTGCACCGTACCACCGAAAACCAACCGTTGCTTGGTTTCTCCGGGTCTCCTGCGGGCGGTACAGTCTGGCCATGGCACGACGGGGTTCGTACGCAAAGGGCATCGCGAAGCGCGAGGAGATCCTCACGGTCGCGCTGGACCTCGTGGCGTCGCAGGGCTTCCGGCGGACGAGCATCAAGGACATCGCCGACGCCGTGGAGCTGACCCAGGCCGGCCTGCTGCACTACTTCGACTCGAAGGACGAGCTCTGGGTCGAGATCCTCCGCCGCCGCGACGAGCTCGACCTCGCGCACGACTGGCAGGCCGCGGACCCGGCAGCACTGCTCGCCGCGATCGTGCGGCACAACGCCGAGGTCCCGGGCCTGGTGCAGATGTTCGTCAACCTGTCCGCCGCGGCCGCCACCGACGCCGAGCACCCGGCGCACGAGTACTTCCGCGAGCGCTACGACCGCAGCCGCCGCGACCTGTCCGCTGACTTCCGGGCCATGCAGCAGGACGGCCGGCTGCGCACCGACATCGACCCCGACGAACTGACCAGCGTCCTGCTCGCGGTGTCCGACGGCATGCAGATCCAGTGGCTCTTCGACCCCACCCGTGACATGGCCGAGCACGTCGAACTCGTCGCCCGCCTCGCGATCGCCCAGGTCACTCCCACTGCCTGACCACCACCCCCGACGCTCCGGGGTACGGACAGGGCCTGGTCGCGTCAGGTGTGGCGGGGCAGGATGGTCGGTGCCCGCCAGGGTGTGTTCCGACGACGATGTGGAGTGACGCGATGACGCGTGTAGTGGTGACCGGTGGCAGCGGCAAGCTCGGACGAGCGGTGGTGCGCGACCTCGATGCGCACGGGTACGACGTGGTCCTGCTCGACCGTGTCCCCTCGCCCGACAAGCCCGAGCGAGTCCCGTTCGTGCGGATCGACCTGACCGACCACGGCCAGGTCCTGAACGCCCTGCTCGGCATCGACGACCGGTACGACCACGTCGACGCCGTCGTGCACCTCGCGGCGGTGCCGGCCCCGGGGCAGGTCCCCGACGTGGCCCTCATCACGAACAACGTGACCTCGTCGATCAACGTCTTCCACGCCGCACGTGCCGCGAAGATCAAGAACGTCGTGTGGGCGTCGAGCGAGACCCTGCTCGGCATCCCGATGGGCGAGCACCACCCGCCCTACCTGCCGGTCGACGAGGAGTTCGCGGTCCGCCCGCAGTCGTCGTACTCCCTCGGCAAGGCGGTCGAGGAGGAGATGGCCCGCCACTTCACCCGCTGGGACCCGGAACTGAAGATGATCGGCCTGCGCTTCTCGAACGTGATGGACGAGACCGACTACCCGGCGTTCCCGTGGGACGCCAGCCCCGAGGCGAAGACGTTCAACCTGTGGTCGTACATCGACTCCCGCGACGGGGCCCAGGCTGTCCGCCGGGCACTCGAGGCCGACCTCACCGGGTTCGAGGCGTTCGTCATCGCGAGCCCCGACACGGTGATGGACACCCCGACGATCGAGCTCGTCGAACGCTTCGTGCCGGACATCGAGCGCCGTGCGGACATCGACGGCGTCAGCTCGCTGCTGTCCTCGGAGAAGGCCCGCGAACTCCTCGGCTACACGCCCGAGCACAGCTGGCGCGACCACCGCGCCTGATCGTCAGGCGGCGGGGACGAGCAGCCCGTCGAGCACCAGGTCGCGCGCCGCCGGCAGCAGGTCGGCGGCGAGCGCCTGCTCGTCCACGCCGGTGATCTGCGCGAGCGCGCCGATGATCGCGGCGACGGACAGGTCGCCGTCGCACGCACCCACGAACGCCGCGAGTGCGGTGTCCGTGTCCACCCGGCGCCCGAGCCCCCCACCCTGCACCAGGGTCATCACGGTGGGGTCGTCGTTGCCCGGCCAGTAGTACCGCTCCTCGGTGACGTCACCGGCCACCGACAGGTGGGCGGCGGCGAGCGCGGCGTCGTCGTGCGCGGCGAGCCAGGCGGCCGCGTCGAGGACGCGGGCGACCGTCGCGCCGAGACCCGCGGGGTTGGAGCCGAGCGTCTCGGGGACGCGCTCGAACCGGCGGAGGCCGGACGGGCCTCCTGGCAGGGGTCGACGCACCACGACGTAGCCGAAGCCGACGCCGGTGACGCGACGGTCCGCGAAGTCGTCGAGCCAGGCGCTCATCAGGGTGTCGAACTCGGCCGTGCCGGGCTTCGTCCCGCCGTCGCGGATCCAGGTCTCGGCGTAGGACGTCGGGTCCTGCCGCTCGCGCTCGATCACCCACACGTCGAGGTCGGTGTCGGCGAACCAGGCGCGCACACGGTCCAGGCCGTCGACGCCCCAGTGGTACTCCCAGTTGCCGAGGAGCTGAGCGGTGCCACCGGGCTCCAGGTGGGCGTCGAGGCCGCGCAGCACCGTCTCGACCAGGGCGTCGCCGACCATGCCGCCGTCGCGGTACTCGTACGACGGGACGCCCTCGCGACGGGGTGTGATGACGAAGGGCGGGTTCGACACGATCCGGTCGAAGCGCTCCCCCGCGACCGGCTCGAACAGCGAGCCGAACCGGAAGTCGATGCCGTCGATGCCGTTGAGCCGGGCGTTGAACCGGGCGATGTCGAGGGCACGGCGCGAGATGTCGGTGGCGACCACCTGGTCGGCGAACCGCCGTGCGTGCATGGCCTGGATGCCGCACCCGGTGCCGAGGTCGAGCACCCGCTCGACCGGGACGGGCACCTGCAGGCCGCTCAGCGTCGTGGTGGCGCCGCCGATGCCGAGGACGTGTTCCTCGCTGATGGCGTGCCCGAGGGCGAGCTCGCCGAGGTCGGAGACGATCCACCAGCTGCCGGCGCCGAGGTCGTCGACGAAGGCGTAGGGGCGCAGGTCGACGGTGGGGTGCACGAGCGCGTCGGCACTGTCGCCTTCGCTGCGCAGTAGGCCCGCGGCGATGACGGCGTCCAGCCCGGCGGTCGGGAACGCCGCGGCGGCCTCGGCCCGCGCCACCGGCAGGCCGAGCACGAACAGCGTCGCCAGGGTGCCGAGCGGCGTGGTCTCGCGGGCGGCGAGCGCGCGGAGCGCGGCGACCCGCGAACCGCGGTGCAGCGATGCGGCGGCCTCGGCGCCCCACAGCGAGTCGAGCCGGTCGACGGTGAAGCCGGCCTCCGTCAGGTCCGCGGCGAGCGCCGTGGTGACGGCAGGGTCCGTGACGATCGACGGCAGCGTGTGCACAGCGTCCGCGCCGGTGCCCGCGCCGGCGCTCACGAGGCGATCCCCTCGCGCAGCAGGGCCGCTGGGACCTGCCATTCGAGCACCAGGTCGAGGAGCCCGGGGAACCGCTGCTGCACGTCCTCGACGCGGACGCGGCTGACGCGGGTCAGGCCCTCCAGGTGCTGCTCGAGCAGGCCGGCCTCGCGCAGGACCCGGAAGTGGTGGGTCAGCGTGGACTTCGGCCGGTCGATGCCGACCCAGCCGCAGCTGCGCTCGCCCCCAGCCGCGTCGACCAGGTAGCGGTGCAGGATCGCGAGCCGGATCGGATCGCTCAGGGCGTCCATCACGACCGGGAGGTCCATCTCGGCCACGGACGGCTGCGGCAGCCGTTCAGGAGCATCGACGTGCGCGGGCATGGACGGGACGCTACCACCGTTCGGCTTGCTGTACGACTTGCGTCGTACTGTTCGAGTGAGGTACGAATGCAGTCGTACTGCACGGAGATGGAAAGGGGTGCGCATGCACCAGTCAGCTCGTTCGGTCGCCGGGTTCTGGATCCTGGCGGCGATGCTCCTGGTCTCGGTCGCGTCGTCGGCCGTGCCGTCGCCCATCTACCCGGTCTACGCAGCCGAGTGGCACCTCACCCCGCTCATGCTCACCGGGGTCTTCGCCATCTACGTCGCCGGCCTGCTGGCGAGTCTGCTCGTCGCGGGTCGCCTGTCCGACCACGTCGGCCGCAAGCCCGTGCTCGTCGTCGGCGGCCTGGGCGTCGCGCTGTCGCTCGGCCTGTTCGCGATGGCGGACGGGGTCGTCGCGCTCATCGTCGACCGGATCGTGCAGGGTGTCTCGGTCGGACTGCTCATCGGGGCCCTCGGTGCGGCCCTCATCGACAACTCCCTCGAACGCCACCCCACCATGGCCGGCGTGCTGAACGGCGTCATCCCGCCGATCGCCCTGGCCACCGGCGCGATGTCGAGCGGCGCGCTGGTGCAGTGGGGTCCGGCGCCGGAGCAACTCGTCTACCTGCTGTTCGGCGCGCTCCTCGTGCTGCTGGTGCTCGCGCTGTTCGTCGTCCCCGAGCAGGTGCAGCGTCGCCCCGGCGCACTCCGCTCCCTGCGCCCGACGATCAGCGTGCCGCGGTCCTCACGTCGGCTGTTCCGCGGTGTCGCCGGCTCGCTCGTCGCCAGCTGGGCCCTCGGCGGCATGTTCCTGTCGCTCGTCCCCTCGGCGCTCGGCACGGTGTTCGGCATCACCAACCACTTCGCCGCCGGTGCGCTCATCGCCGTGGTCACCGGCGTCGGCGCCCTGACCGGCCTGGCCATCCAGCGGATGGACACCCGTCGCGCGGTCCTGCTCGGACTCGTCGCGCTCGTGCTCGGCCCGATCGTCACCGTGTCGTTCGTGTTCGCACACTCCCTGCCGGGCGTGGTCGTCGGCAGCGCGATCGCCGGTGTCGGCTTCGGCGCCGGGTTCCAGGCGCCGCTCCGGATGCTGCTCGCCACCGCCGCCCCGACCCACCGCGCCGGACTGCTCTCGACAATCTACGTCGTCAGCTACCTGGCGTTCGGGGTGCCCTCGGTCATCGGCGGGCTGCTCGAGCCCTCGGTCGGTCTGGTCCCGGTCATCGCCGGGTACGGCGGCTTCATCGTGCTCGCCGCGGTGGTCGCCCTCGTGCTGCAACTGTCGTCGAAGGACGCCGCCGAGGTCGAGGAGCACGCCGCCGAGGTCATCGAGCGCACCGCGACCGGCTCGATCCGGGTTGCCTCCGCCGACTAGTGCCGCCGCGCTAGTGGCCCGGTCGCGCCGAGTTCGCACCGCGAGCGCGCGCACGCACCCCGACCGTCCGCGCCGCACCGGTGTGCGCAGCGTCGACGTCGGCCTTGCCCCGGTCTGCAGCATCCCGCAGGCGCTTCGGCCCGTGCCGCTTGGCCCAGTCCCAGAAGCGGTGCAGCTGCGCCCGGAGCCACGTGATGATCCGGTGGAAGAAGTGGAACTCGCTCGCCAGGACCGTCAGGCCGATGAACACCACGAGCCACCCCGGTCCGGGCAGCGGCACCAGGATCAGCCCGACGATGACGATCAGGCCGCCCACCAGACCGACCAGCACCTTGTAGAGCAGGTGCACGTGCGGCCGCGCGTGGATCCAGGCGCGCAGGCGGTGGAACCACTGGAAGCGCTGGCGCGGCGTGCCGTCGGCCCGGGCGTCGCCGGGTCGGTCGTTCGGGTCGCCGTCCATGCCGAAAACGTAGGGCGCGCGGCTGGGAATCAGCGGCGCACGGGGTGGACGCGGGGTGCGCATGCCGGGAGGCGCGTGGCGGGGACAGCCCGCGCCTCCAGGCCGTCAGGCGGCACCGATCGCGTGCCCCTCACGCGTGCGCGACGCACGTCGCCGCCCACGGGACGGCGGCCAGCCGGGCCTCCGGGATCGGCTCGCCGCCGACCGTGCAGCGACCGTAGGTGCCGTCGTCGAGTCGTACGAGCGCTGCGTCCACCTGGCGGATCCGCAGCTGGGCGCCGTCGCGGACCGCACCGAGCGAGCCGCGTTCCCAGGCCAGGGTCGCGCCCTCCGGGTCGTGCTCGTCGTCGGAGTTCGCATCCTGCCGGGCGTCGCTGACGTCGCGCATGCTCCGCTCGACCTCGGCGAGCAGCCGGACGTTGCGGACGCGTTCGGCCTCGAGCGCGGGGCGGGGGTCATCCATCCCGGACACGGTAGTCGCGGCGGAATGGCCCCGCCTCCGGATGCGTTCGCATGGACATGACGAAGATCGGGTTCCTGTCGTTCGGACACTGGCGTGACGTGCCGGGGTCGAAGGTGCGCAGCGGGCGGGAGGCCCTCGTGCAAGCGATCGACCTCGCGGTCGCAGCCGAGGAAGCCGGCGTCGACGGCGCCTACTTCCGCGTCCACCACTTCGCCCCGCAGCAGGCCGCACCGTTCCCGCTGCTCTCCGCCATCGCCGCGAAGACCAGCCGGATCGAGATCGGCACCGGCGTCATCGACATGCGCTACGAGAACCCGCTCTACATGGCGGAAGAAGCCGCGGCCACCGACCTGATCTCCGGCGGGCGGCTGCAGCTCGGTGTCTCGCGGGGATCACCCGAGACCGCCCTCGCCGGCTACCAGCAGTTCGGCTACGTGCCCGACGCTGCTGACGAGAACGGCGGCGACATGGCCCGTGCGCACACGAACGTGTTCCGCCGCGCGATCGCTGGCGAGCCGATGGCCAACGCCAACCCGCAGATGACCGGGTCGGTCGGGTCCCTGCCGATCTCCCCACTGTCCGACTCGCTCGGCGACCGGATCTGGTGGGGCGCCGGCACCCGAGCGACCGCGGAGTGGACCGCCGAGCAGGGCATGAACCTGATGTCCTCGACCCTGCTGACGGAGGACACCGGTGTGCCGTTCGACCAGCTGCAGGCCGAGCAGATCGAGCGCTTCCGTCGGGTGTGGTCCGAGTCCGGCTGGGACCGCGAACCGCGCGTCTCGGTCTCGCGCAGCATCATCCCGATCATCGACGACGAGTCGCGCCACTACTTCGGCGTGCGCGCGCAGGTCGAGGGGCAGGACCAGGTCGGGCACCTCGATGGCGGGCTGGCCCGGTTCGGCCGGTCCTACATCGGTGAGCCCGAACAGCTCGTCGCGGAGCTCGCGGCCGACCAGGCCGTCCGGGCTGCCGACACCGTGCTCGTCACCGTGCCGAACCAGCTCGGCGTGGACTTCAACGCCCGGCTGCTCGCCGCCGTGAAGGACGTGTTCACCGAGGTCGACGCGGAGCCCGTCCCCGCCTGACCCCGGATCGATCTCGGTCTCGGGCTCGGGCTCGGGCTCGGGCTCAGGCTCGGGCTCAGCCGTTCGGCCAGAGCAGCCGGAACCGCTCGCACACGACCGGCATGTCCGGCGCGAACCCGCGCGGGTTCTCGGAGTGTGCGCGCCAGAATGCCTCGTGCACGGTCCGCCAGTGCTCGAGCGTCCGGTCCCCTTCGCCCTCGGCCCAGGCGTGGTCCGCGCCGACCTGGTCGAACGGCACCACCCGGACCACCGTCGTCTCGATGACGGCACGGGGCGAGCCAGAGCCGTCGGTCACGATGCTCAACTCGTCGGCCGCCGGCAGCGGGTCACCGGTCGCCTCGTAGTCCCAGAGCGACGACGCCGTGCCGACCTTGACCCCGTCGAGCACGAGCTGCAGGAGCGCGTCCGCCTGCTCCGGGGTCGCGCCGAACGACCACGCCTCCGGCACCGCCGTCGGAAGACTCGGACGCTCGCGGCGTCGCGCGGTCCAGAAGTCGTCGAGCGTCGAGGGCACGCCCCGACCGTAGTGCACCGGCCAGGTCCCCCCTTGTGCTGACACCCGGCTGGGGACTGGGGCGAGACCGACCGCGCTCCTAGGCTCGGGAGCGTCGATCCACCCCGCACCTCGAGGAGCAACCGTGACGCTGCCGGCCGCAGGCTGGTTCCCGGACCCGCAGGACGCCCGTCGTCTGCGCTGGTGGGACGGTCGCACCTGGGGCGCAGCCACGCGGGTCCCCGCGGCCGCTGCTGACCCGGTCATGCCGATCGTCGTCGCGCCGGTGGGGCCGTCGTTCTCGGTGCAGACCGCCGCGATCCGGACGGACGCGTGGGCATCGGGCACTGCCGGCGACCGTCGACTCTGCGTGTTCACGGTGCTCGCGGTGCTGCTCGCCGTGGTCTCGGTCGTCGCGAACCCCTGGGGCCTGGCGGGGCTGCTCGGCGTGGCGTGCGGCGTCGTCGGCATCGTCCGTCCCGGAGCCGTCGGTGCATGGGCGGTCCTGGCGCGGAGCGCTTCGGCGAGCGCCCTCGTCGTCGCGGTGACGACGACCGTCATCGCCGCGTCGGCCCAGTTCCACCTGTTCTGAGCAGCGGGAGCCGCCCGCCGCTGTCCGCGGCGCTTCGTGGGCAGAAATGGTCGGGTGCGACGGCGCGACCCGACCATTTCTGCTCACGAAACGCGCCCGTCGCGCACCCGCACGGCCCATGCACCGCACGGCCCGCGCTGCCCTCCTACCGCCGCGCCCGCGGGTGTGCCGTCTGGTAGACGTCACGCAGCATGTCCGCCGTGACCATCGTGTAGATCTGCGTCGTGGCGACACTCGCGTGCCCGAGCAACTCCTGCACCACGCGCACATCGGCACCGCCCTCGAGCAGGTGCGTCGCGAACGAGTGCCGGAACGTGTGCGGTGACACGTGCGCCTCAAGGTCGGCGGCAGCAGCGGCAGCCTGGATCACGAGCCAGGCGCTCTGCCGCGACAACCGCGCTCCACGGGCACCGAGGAACAGCGCGGGCGTCGACGGCCCGCGCGCCGCGAACACCGGCCGTGCGCGCACCAGGTAGGCGTCGATCGCGGCCCGGGCGAAGCTGCCGAGCGGCACGATCCGCTGCTTGTTGCCCTTGCCGGTGACCTTCACGACGGAGAGCTCGCCGTCGGCGTCCGACAGCGTCGTCACGTCGTCGACCGACAGCCCCACCGCCTCGGAGATCCGCGCACCGGTGGCGTAGAGCAGCTCGAGCAGGGCCTTGTCCCGCAGCTGGACGGGGTCGTCGGCGTCGACGGACACCGCCCCGAGCAGCCGTTCCATGTCCTCGACGGGGATCGCCTTCGGCAGCCGCATCGGGGCCTTCGGCGGCCGGACGGCGGTGCCGGGGTCGAGCGGCAGCCAGCCCTCCCCCGCGGCGAAGGCGGTGAACGAGCGCACCGAACTGAGCATCCGCGCGATCGACCGCGGTGCGAGCGGACCTTCCGGTCGGGTGGCCAGGTGTGTCACGAACCCCGAGAAGTCCGCCCGTGCCAACCGTGCCACGTCCAGCAGCGCCGAGGACCCCCCGGCCCGGTCCGCACCGTCCGACTCGACGACCGGAGCGTCCGCCAACCACGACGTGAACACCGCGAGGTCCCGCCGGTACGCGGACAACGTGTGCTGCGAGAGTCCCCGCTCGATCGCGACGTGCCGCAGGTACGTCTCCGCGGCACGGTCGAGGGGCATCACCTGAGCAGGCTAACCGGCGCGGGGCCACCCGCCGTCAGTGCAACGCCTCGTCCGGCGTGCCCACGCGGAACCCGGTGAACGTCACGGTCAGCCCGGCCCGCGTCGGCCCGGCGCACAGCAGCCCCGCGGACACGACGGCGTCCGGGTCGAGGTACGCGACCCGCACCAAGCGGGACTCGTCACCCTCGGCCCACGCCCGGATCGTCACGGCGTCACCATCGCGGCTCGCGCGGACGGTCACCACCCGGCCCGCCCACTCCGGCACGGGCGACACCGACCAGTCCGAGAACCCACGCGTCACCACGGCGCCGAGCTGCGGGGTTCCGTCCGAGAACTCCACGCCGGCCTTGATCCAGGTCTGTTCGTCGACGCGCAGGAACACCCCGGCCTGGTCGAACTGCTCGGTGTAGTCGAGCACGAACGACGCCTCGACCGAGAACGGCCCCTCGGTCGGCTGCAGCAGCGCGTGCTCGGAGTCGTGCACGAACCCGTACGAGGTGGTCCGCCAAGCGTCACTGCCCTCGACCGCGGTGACGCGGAACACGTCGCCGTCGAACTCGGCGGCCTCCGGCTCGTGCGTCCACGTCCCCGTGGCGACCAGCTCGCGCAGCCCGTCGCCCGCGGACCCGCTCACTTGCCGCGCTGTTCGATGGCCTCGACGGCGAGCGTCGCGACGACGAGGGCGGAGTTGTTGAGCCGACCGCCCAGGATCCCCTCGAGCAGCTCTGCCCGCGGGACCCAGCGGGTCACGATGTCGGCTTCTTCCGCCTCGCGCTCGAAGGCGGACTCGGTCGACCGAACGCCGCGCGCCCGGTAGATCTGGATGAACTCGTCGCTGCCACCCGAGGACGTGTTGTAGCGGACCAGGGGCTCCCACGTGTCGGCCTCGAGGTCGGCCTCCTCGCCCAGCTCGCGCTTCGCGGCCGTCAGGTGGTCCTCGCCCTCCATGTCGAGCAGACCGGCGGGCAGCTCCCAGTCGCGCAGCCGCACCGGGTGTCGGTACTGCTGGATGACCAGGACGCGGCCCTCGTCGTCCTCGGCGTACACGGCGACGGCGCCCGTGTGGTCGATGTACTCGCGGACCATCGAGTCACCGTTGTACGCGACGGTGTCGCGGCGCACGTCCCAGACGGCGCCCTCGTACACGACGGTGGATTCGGTGACCTCGAAGGAGGCGGACTCGTCAGCGATCGGTGCGTCTGTCACGTCTCCATCCAAGCACGCGCCCCTGACGCGGCGACAGACGGACGGGAGCGCGCCCCGCTCAGCGGCAACGCGAAGCGTTGCGCGGGGCGCGCCGACCGAGCCTGCGAGGGAGGAGTGCCAGCTGGCACCGCGCCTCCCGTCCGATCGTGGAGACCGGCGCTTACGCGACCTGCTCCTCGGTCTGCGGGTCGAACAGGCTCGACGCCTCGTGGCGCTCGATCGCAGCCGCGACGAGCCCCGCGAACAGCGGGTGCGCATCGGTCGGACGCGAGCGGAGCTCCGGGTGCGCCTGCGTGGCGATGTAGAACGGGTGCACGTCGCGCGGGAGCTCGACGTACTCCACCAGCGTGCCGTCGGGCGACGTGCCCGAGAAGACGAGGCCGGCGTCCGCGATCTGCTCGCGGTACTTGTTGTTCACCTCGTAGCGGTGACGGTGCCGCTCGGAGGCCTCCGGCGCTCCGTACAGCTCCGCCGCCAGCGAGCCTTCGGTGAACGACGCCGGGTACAGGCCCAGGCGCATCGTGCCGCCCAGGTCGCCGCCGGCGATGATCTCGACCTGCTCCGCCATCGTCGCGATGACCGGGGTCGAGGTCTCCGGGTCGAACTCGGTGCTCGACGCGTCGGTCAGACCGACCTCGTGGCGGGCGTACTCGATGACCATGCACTGCAGGCCGAGGCACAGGCCGAGCGTCGGGATGCCCTGCTCACGCGCGAACTTGAGCGCGCCGAGCTTGCCCTCGATGCCGCGCACGCCGAACCCACCGGGGATGCAGATGCCGTCGACGTCGCCGAGCTGCTTCGCCGCGCCCTCGGGCGTGGTGCAGTCGTCGGACACGACCCACTTCAGCGTCACCTTGGCGTCGTGCGCGAAGCCGCCGGCACGGAGCGCCTCGGTGACGGACAGGTAGGCGTCCGGCAGGTCGATGTACTTGCCGACCAGGGCGATCGTGACGGCCTTCTTCGGCTCGTGCACGGCCTTCAGCACCGGGGTCCACGCGGTCCAGTCGACCGGACCGGCGTCGAGCTTGAGCGCATCGACGATGACCTGGTCGAGGCCCTGGTTGTTCAGCAGCGTCGGCAGGTCGTAGATCGAGGGGACGTCCACGGCGTTCACCACGGCGTCCTCGTCGACGTCGCACATCAGCGCGATCTTGCGCTTGTTCGACTCCGACACCGGACGGTCCGACCGCAGCACGAGCGCGTCGGGCTGGATGCCGATCGAGCGGAGCGCGGCGACGGAGTGCTGCGTCGGCTTGGTCTTCTGCTCACCCGAGGCGTTCATGAACGGCACCAGCGAGACGTGCACGAAGAACACGTTGTTGCGGCCGAGCTCGTGCCGCACCTGTCGGGCGGACTCGATGAACGGCTGCGACTCGATGTCGCCGACGGTGCCGCCGACCTCGGTGATGATGACGTCGGGCTGGGGGTCGTTCTGCGCCTGCTCGCGCATCCGGCGCTTGATCTCGTCGGTGATGTGCGGGATGACCTGCACCGTGTCGCCGAGGTACTCGCCGCGACGCTCCTTGGCGATCACCGTCGAGTACACCTGACCGGTCGTGACGTTCGCGGCCTGCGACAGGTTGATGTCGAGGAAGCGCTCGTAGTGCCCGATGTCGAGGTCCGTCTCCGCACCGTCGTCGGTCACGAAGACCTCGCCGTGCTGGAACGGGTTCATGGTGCCCGGGTCCACGTTGAGGTACGGGTCGAGCTTCTGCAT
The DNA here is from genome assembly GCF_026241855.1 of Curtobacterium flaccumfaciens pv. betae. Classification (NCBI taxonomy): domain Bacteria; kingdom Bacillati; phylum Actinomycetota; class Actinomycetes; order Micrococcales; family Microbacteriaceae; genus Curtobacterium; species Curtobacterium flaccumfaciens. Next base: position 3,188,529 of record NZ_JAPJDC010000001.1, read on the forward strand.
GACGACCTTGAGGCCGCGAGCCGTGAGCAGGTTGCCGAGGCTGGCCGCCGTCAGGCCCTTGCCGAGAGACGAGACGACCCCGCCGGTCACGAAGATCTGCTTCGTCACCTTCGGGGTCGAGTTCGAGGAATTGGTACCGCCGCTGAGAGTGTCCGCCACGGGATTCCATCGTACGTCAGAACTGCCGGGAGGCGCGACCTCGGTTCGCCGTGGGCGTTGCGCGGGTGGGTGGCCGGGTCCCCGGGCCGTGGGCGTTGCGCGGGTGGGTGGCCGGGTCCCCGGGCCGTGGCCGGGTCGGCGGGTAGCACCTGCCTGTGCTGTCGTCAGGCCCGCTGGCCGGCCACGTCGAGCAGCTCGCGTGCGTGCTCGATGCCGCTGGCGCTGTCACCGAGTCCGGAGAGCAGCCGTGCCATCTCCTGCAACCGGTCCTCGCCCTCGAGTCGGCGCACGCTCGACGAGGTGACGGCCCCGCTGGCGTCCTTCACGACGTTGAGGTGGTTGTTCGCGAACGCCGCGACCTGGGCCAGGTGCGTGACGACGATGACCTGCGTGCGCTCGGCGAGCTTCGCCAGCCGTCGGCCGATCTCGATCGCCGCCGCCCCACCGACACCCGCGTCGACCTCGTCGAACACGAACGTCGGCACCGTGGTGCTGCCGGCCATGACGACCTCGATCGCGAGCATCACGCGGGACAGCTCACCGCCGGACGCGCCCTTGCCGATCGGCCGGGGGTCGGTGCCGGAGTGCGGCTGGAGCAGAATCGTCACCTGGTCACGGCCGTGTCGGCGGTACTCGCCGGCGTCGGTGACCTCGACCACCAGCGTCGCACCACCCATCGCGAGGGTCTTCAGCTCAGCGGTCACACGCTTCGCCAGGTCGGCCGCAGCCTTGGTGCGCGCCGTGGTGAGCGCAGCGGCGGCGGTCTCGAGCGCCTGCTCGTCCTGCTCGACCGACTGCTGCAACGCCGCGATCCGGTCGTCGTCGCCGTCGAGCTCGAGCAGCCGGTCGCTCGCGCGCTGTCCGTAGGCGATGACGTCGTCCACCGTCTCGCCGTACTTGCGGGTGAGGCCGGCCAGCAGAGCCCGGCGTTCGTTGATGAGTTCGAGGTCGTGCCCGGCCTCGGGTTCCAGGGAACCGAGGTAGCTCGAGATGCTCGCCGAGGCCTCGGCCGCCTGGATCCCGAGTTCCGTGAGCTGCTCGAGCACCGGCTGCAGAGCACTGTCCGACGACACCACGCGCTCCACGGCACGGCGTGCGGACTCGACCAGGCCGACGACGTCGGAGACACCGTCGAGGGACTCGCTGGACAACGCCTCGTGCGCCAGGGCCGCGGACAACCGGAGCTCCTCAAGGTTGCCCAACCGTTCGGCGCGCTCGGCCAGCTCGACGTCCTCGCCGGGCTGCGGGTCGGCGGCCTCGATCTCGTCGGAGGCCGCGCGGATCTGCTCGGCCTCGGCGACCCGGTCGTCCCGGTCGCGGACCAGGACCTCGAGTTCACCGGCGTGCTGCTGCCAGGCGTCGTACGCGGCGACGTACCGGGCGAGTGCCCTCTCGAGCGAGGCTCCCCCGAACCCGTCGAGGGCAGCCCGCTGCGCCGTGGCCGAGGTCAGGCGGATCTGGTCCGACTGCCCGTGCACGGTGACGAGCTGGTCGGCGAGCTCACCGAGCACCGCCACGGGCGCACTGCGACCGCCCACCGTGGCACGGCTGCGCCCCTCGGCGGAGACCGTGCGGGTGAGGATGAGTTCGCCGTCCTCGACGGTGCCGCCGGCGTCCTCGACGCGTTCGGCGACGGCGTCCTGCTCCGGGACGTGCCAGCGACCTTCGACGACGGCGCTCGACGCACCGCGGCGCACCGAACCGGCATCGGCCCGCGCACCGAGCAGCAGCCCGAGCGCCGTCACGATCATGGTCTTGCCCGCACCGGTCTCCCCGGTGACGACAGTGAAGCCCGGCCCGAGTTCGAGCGTGGTCTCACCGATGACACCGAGGTCGCGGATCGCGATCTCCTCGATCATCGGTCGTCCTCCGTGCTCATCGGTCGTCCTCGTCGCTCTGGGGGCCGCGCCACCCGGCGACGGGCAGCTGGAACTTCGCGACCAGGCGGTCGGTGAACGGAGCGTCCTTGAGGCGGGCGACACGCACCGGGTCGGGCGAACGCCGGACCTCGACACGGGCACCCGGGGGCAGGTCGTGGGTCCGTCGGCCGTCGCACCAGAGGACACCGACGCCGCTCGTGCGCCGCAGGACCTCGATCGCGAGCGTGCAGTCCGGCCCGACGACGATCGGACGGGCGAACAGGGCGTGGGCGCTCAGCGGCACCATGAGCAGCGCGTCGACATCCGGCCACACGATGGGGCCACCACCGGAGAACGAGTACGCCGTGGAGCCGGTCGGGGTCGACACGACCACGCCGTCGCAGCCGAAGGACGACAGCGGGCGGCCGTCGACCTCGGTCACGACCTCGAGCATCCGCTCCCGCGAGGCCTTCTCGATCGTGGCCTCGTTCAGCGCCCAGCTCGAGTAGACGATCTGGTTGCCGACGACCACATCGACCTGCAGGGTGACGCGTTCCTCGACGTTGTACTCGCCGGACAGCGCGCGCTCGACCGTCTCGGACAGGCCGTCACGCTCGCTCTCGGCCAGGAACCCGACGTGCCCGAGGTTCACCCCGATGAGCGGAGCGCCGGTGTTGCGCACGAGTTCCGCCGCGCGGAGGATCGTGCCGTCGCCACCGAGCACGATGACGATCTCGAGCTGGTTCGGCTGGACGTCGACGCCGAGGATGTCGACCTTGCCGACCGACGCTTCGGCACGACGGATGTCGGCGTACTCGTCGAAGGGCATGACGGGCGTGAGACCGGCTGCGTGCAGGAGGTCGCAGACCTCGACCGCAGCGTCGATCGAGTCACGGCGACCCGTGTGGGACACGAGCAGGATGTGCCGTTCGTCACTCATGAAGACCCTTCCGTGAGTTCGGTCGCCCGGACTCTCCATTCTGTCGGATTGCCCCCGACACCGCGCTGGAAGCGGGCCAGGTACTCGTGGTTGCCGTGCGTCCCGACGATCGGGGACGCGGCGAGCCCACTGGTGCCGAGGCCCAGGTCCCACGCCGCCCACAGCACGTTCATGAGCGCGTCGTTCCGGAGTCCGGCGTCGTGCACGATGCCCTCGCGCACACCGCCACGGCCCACTTCGAACTGGGGCTTCACCAGGAGCACGAACTCGTCCGCGGGGACGGCTTCGGCCAGCGCCGGCAGCACGAGTCGGAGCGAGATGAAGGACAGGTCCCCCACCACCAGGCTCGTCTCGACGGCGGCACCGTCGAGCGCCAGGTAGTCGGCGCGCGTGAGGTTCCGCGCGTTCGTCCCCTCGACCACGGCGACGCGTTCGTCGAGTGCGATGGTGGGGTGCAGCTGCCCGTGGCCCACGTCCAGCGCGATGACCCGGCGCGCGCCGCGCGCGAGCAGCACCTGGGTGAACCCGCCGGTGCTCGCACCCACGTCGAGCACGACCCGGCCGGCGGGGTCCACGTCGAACGCGTCGAGTGCGCCGACGAGCTTGCGGGCCGCACGCGAGACCCATTCGTCCGCGGCGTCGACCTCGATGTCCGCGTCGGACGCGATCGGCGTCGACGGTTTCAGGACGGCACGGCCGCCCACGAGCACCCGGCCGTCCTGGATCAGCTTGCTGGCGACGGTGCGCGACCGTGCGAGCCCGCGTGCGGCGAGGAGGGCGTCGAGGCGGACCGGGGTCGCGTCGTGCACGGCTCCGTCCGGCTCAGGCACTCGCGGAGCCGCCGCTCTCGAGCCGCGTCCGCAGCTCGTCGTGCAGGGCGGAGAAGGCGTCGGCACGGTCAACGAGCGGCAGGGCCTCGGCCTCGGCTGTGCGCGCGGCGAAGGCGTCCTGCTGCTCGGGATCGGCGGACGGCTGCTCGGGGTTCGGCACGTCCGACACGCTACTCGCCGCCGTACAGCTGCGGGTCCACGTCGAGGCCGTAGATGGCCAACCCGGACTCCCAGATGAGCGTCGAGCCGGCACGGAGCCGATCGATGTCCGTCCCGGCATCGAGCACCCGGACGACGTGCCCGCGCATCGCCACCGTCGAGGTACCGACGGTCACGTACCGGGTGCCGTCCTCGTCCTCGCGCCGCGCCGTCTCCGGGTAGGGCTGGGACAACCCCCGGAGGTCTTCGAGCACGTAGGTGGGACGCGAGCGCTGGTCGGCCGCGAGCACCTGCTTCGCCTTGTCGATGCCGGTGAGCACGAGCACGCTCGGGATACCGGCGTCGTTCGCACCCTTGATGTCGGTGTCCAACCGGTCCCCGATGAACAGGGTGTGACCGCCGCCGAAGCGCTCGAGGGCCGTGTCGAAGATCGGCCGCTCGGGCTTGCCGGCGACCACGGGCATCCGGCCGACCGCCTGGTGCACGGCGGACACGAGTGTGCCGTTGCCGGGTGCGATGCCCCGCTCGACCGGGATCGACCAGTCCATGTTCGTGGCCACCCACGGCACGTCCGGGTCCGCCAGTGCGAACGAGGCCTCGGCCAGTTCCTTCCAACCGAGGTCCGGCGAGAAGCCCTGGATGACCGCGGCCGGGGAGTCCTCGGCACTCGAGGTGACCGTGAACCCGGCTGCCTCGACGATGCTCGACAGGCCGAGCCCGCCGGTGACCAGGACGGTCGACCTGGCCGGCACCAGGGTCGCGAGCAGCTGGACGCCGGCCTGCGACGAGGTCACGACGTCACCCTCGGACACCTCGAGCCCGTACCGCTCGAGGTGCTCGGCGACGTCGATCGGGCGGCGCGACGCGTTGTTCGTGATGTAGCCGACCCGCGCCGTGAGCGACGCCCGGGTCAGGGCCTCGACCGCGTGCGGGATGGCGTTGCGGCCCCGGTAGACGACGCCGTCGAGGTCGGTGAGGACCACGTCGACGCCGTCGGTCAAGGCCGCAGACTGCTCAGTCGGCTGCGGAGCCGTCGACGTCGCGGGGGTTGTCGTCGTCGATCTCGCCGGGCTCGTCGGCTGCGGAAGTGTCGTCGTCGAGGTCGTCGAGGGCGGGTTCGTCATCGAGGTCGTCGGCGGATTCGTCGGCGCCGTCGAGTTCGTCGGTCGCGACGTCGTCGGCTCCGAGGTCATCGGCGTCGTCGTCTCCGGCGTCTCCGTGTTCTTCGACTTCGAGCGTTTCCTCGACCACATCAACTGTCTCCCAAGCGTTGTCGTCCGCGATTTCGGCGAGGGCCGCTGCCGCGCGGTCCACACGGGCCCACCACTCGTCGGCCTCGTCCTGTCGACCGAGCTCCTCGAGCGTGGCCGCGTAAGCACTGTAGAGCGCCGGGGACCACGTGTAGGCGGTGGACGGGTCGAGCTGTGGAATCTCCAGCTCACCGAGGGCGGCTGTGGGGTTCCCGAGGTCGAGACGAGCGCCGGACATGGCGATCGCGAGCTCGACCTGCACCGGGGTGTCGAGGGCCGAGCGCTCGACCGAGCGACCGAGCTCCAGTGCCCGCTCCGGACGGCCCAGGCCACGCTCGCAGTCCACCATCATCGGGAGCTGGTCGTTGCGACCGGAGATCCGACGGTAGGTGCGGAGCTCCCGGAGCGCGGTGGCGAAGTCGCCGAGGCGGTACGCGGTGATCGCGGCCGTCTCCCGGACGACACCGACACGACCGGCACGACGAGCAGCGCTCAGAGCGTGCTGGTTGGCCGTCTCGGGGTCGTCGTCGACGAAGAGCGCAGCGGCCACGAGGTGACGCGCAACCCAGTCGGCGTTGTCCTTGCTGAGGGTCTTCAGCTCCATCCGGGCCGCAGGGTCGAGGTCGCGCGCCTGGATCTCCTCGGGGATCTCGGGGTCGTCGTGGCGCGGACGGATCGACTTCGTGCCGTAGGGGTCGCGGTCTTCCCAGTCGTCGCGCGCGGCCTCACCGAAACGGGCGCCGGCGTGACGGCTGCCGTCACCGAAACGACGACGGTCCTCACCGCCGTCGCGGGCCGGGCGGTCCGACGAACCGCCGCGGAACGGACGGTCGGACGAACCACCACGGGCCGGACGGTCGGACGAACCACCACGGTACGGGCGGTCGGAGGAACCACCACGGTAGGGGCGGTCGCCGTCACGAGCGGGACGATCCGAACCACCACGGTACGGGCGGTCGCCATCTCGGGCGGGACGGTCCGAACCACCACGGTACGGGCGGTCCCCGTCACGAGCCGGGCGGTCAGAGCCACCACGGAACGGACGGTCGCCATCACGTCGCGGACGATCTGAGCCGCCCTGGAAGGGTCGGTCTCCGTCACGGCGCGGCCGGTCCAACGACCCGCCACGGTACGGGCGGTCACCATCACGAGCAGGACGGTCCGAGGAGCCGCCACGGTACGGACGGTCGCCATCACGAGCGGGACGGTCCGACGATCCGCCACGGTACGGACGGTCGCCATCACGAGCGGGACGGTCCGACGATCCGCCACGGTACGGACGGTCGCCATCACGAGCGGGACGGTCCGACGATCCGCCACGGTACGGACGGTCGCCATCACGGCGCGGACGGTCCGAGCCGCCCTGGAACGGGCGGTCACCGTCACGAGCCGGACGGTCTGAGCCACTACGGAACGGACGATCGCCATCGCGCCGCGGACGATCGGCACCGCGCGGACCATCGCCGCGCGGCGGCCGGCCGGAGTCACCACGGTCGCCCTGCCACGACGGACGGTCGTTCCGGTCGCCGGAACGGAACGGACGGTCGCCGTCGCGACGCGGAGCGCTGTCCCGTCGAGGCGCGCCGTCACGGAACGGACGGTCTCCACCCTGCGGACGATCGCGACGGTCGCCTTCGCGGCGCTCGAACTCGCGAGGACCGGACGACCAACGACCATCACTCTGGCCGTCCCGACGCGGAGCGCCGTCGCGACGCGGGAACCGGTCGCCGTCCCGCCGGGGTCGATCTCCGCGGTCCCCGTCGTTCCGCCGCTGATCGTCGTCGTTCGCCACCGTTGCTCCTCATCGCGTGCCCGGTGCAGTGCCTCGGGCGTTCGTCCGCTGTGTCGTTGTGTTGGGTGCCGCGTCGGTCACCCGACGTCGGCCTCCAGTCCATCACGAACCAGAGCCGGCGTCGAGCGAACGGCGGCGAAAACAGAAATGGCCACCGGCCCCGACCGAGAACGAGGGTTTCCCCTGCGAATTCTCGATGGAGGGCCGATGGCCACATCTTTCATACGTTAAGTCCGGCGGCGTCCTACTCTCCCACAAGGTCCCCCTTGCAGTACCATCGGCGCTGAGAGGCTTAGCTTCCGGGTTCGGAATGTGACCGGGCGTTTCCCTCTCGCTATGACCACCGGAACACTCTCGACCAGATCATGCATTTGGTCTCAAAGCTGTCCCAGCTACCATCTCCCGTGAAGAAGACAGAGCGGTGTATTCAGTTTCGATTCCCGATCGTCTGTCGGGAACCACAAAGTGGACGCGAGCCCGTGCAACAAGTGCACGGAAATCAGTGTGTTATCAAGTCTTCGGCTTATTAGTACCGGTCAGCTCCACGGGTCGTTAGTCCCCGCTTCCACATCCGGCCTATCAACCCAGTAGTCTGCTGGGAGCCTCTCACACTCAAGGTGCATGGAAATCTCATCTCGAAGACGGCTTCCCGCTTAGATGCTTTCAGCGGTTATCCGGTCCGAACGTAGCTAATCAGCGGTGCCCTTGGCAGAACAACTGACACACCAGAGGTTCGTCCATCCCGGTCCTCTCGTACTAGGGATAGATCTTCTCAAATTTCCAACGCGCGCAGCGGATAGGGACCGAACTGTCTCACGACGTTCTAAACCCAGCTCGCGTACCGCTTTAATGGGCGAACAGCCCAACCCTTGGGACCTACTCCAGCCCCAGGATGCGACGAGCCGACATCGAGGTGCCAAACCATGCCGTCGATATGGACTCTTGGGCAAGATCAGCCTGTTATCCCCGAGGTACCTTTTATCCGTTGAGCGACAGCGCTTCCACAAGCCACTGCCGGATCACTAGTCCCGACTTTCGTCCCTGCTCGACCTGTCAGTCTCACAGTCAAGCTCCCTTGTGCACTTACACTCGCCACCTGATTGCCAACCAGGTTGAGGGAACCTTTGGGCGCCTCCGTTACTCTTTGGGAGGCAACCGCCCCAGTTAAACTACCCATCAGGCACTGTCCATGAACCCGATCAGGGTCCTACGTTAGACATCCAAAGTGACCAGAGTGGTATTTCAACAATGACTCCACGAACACTAGCGTGCCCGCTTCACAGTCTCCCACCTATCCTACACAAGCCACTCCGAACACCAATACCAAACTGTAGTAAAGGTCACGGGGTCTTTCCGTCCTGCTGCGCGTAACGAGCATCTTTACTCGTAGTGCAATTTCGCCGAGTTCGCGGTTGAGACAGCTGGGAAGTCGTTACGCCATTCGTGCAGGTCGGAACTTACCCGACAAGGAATTTCGCTACCTTAGGATGGTTATAGTTACCACCGCCGTTTACTGGGGCTTAAATTCAGAGCTTCGCCCAAAGGCTAACCCTTCCTCTTAACCTTCCAGCACCGGGCAGGCGTCAGTCCGTATACATCGTCTTGCGACTTCGCACGGACCTGTGTTTTTAGTAAACAGTCGCTTCCCACTGGTCTCTGCGGCCTTCAACGCTCACGGAGTAAATCCGGTCACGTGTCCGGCCCCCCTTCTCCCGAAGTTACGGGGGCATTTTGCCGAGTTCCTTAACCACGATTCTCTCGATCTCCTTGGTATTCTCTACCTGACCACCTGAGTCGGTTTCGGGTACGGGCGGCTGCAACCTCGCGTCGATGCTTTTCTCGGCAGCATAGGATCACTGATTTGCCCTTACGGGTACGCGTCGGATCTCAGGCACACAGACGACGGATTTGCCTATCGTCAGCCCTACATCCTTACACCAGGTTCACCTTACGGATACCATCGCCTGGCTCAGCTACCTTCCTGCGTCACACCTGTTCATACGCTAACCGCACCAGCATGGGGTCGAGCGTTAGACCGGCCACCATCACCCCGAAGGGATCCGGTTGTACCGGGTTAGGACTCTTAGCACCACTGGATTAGCTTGGGCGGTTGTTCGCCGGTACGGGAATATCAACCCGTTGTCCATCGACTACGCCTGTCGGCCTCGCCTTAGGTCCCGACTTACCCAGGGCGGATTAACCTGGCCCTGGAACCCTTGGTCTTTCGGAGGACGGGTTTCTCACCCGTCTTTCGCTACTCATGCCTGCATTCTCACTCGTGTAGCGTCCACGGCTGGATCACTCCGCCGCTTCACTCGCCACACGACGCTCTCCTACCACTCCGCACGACTGAACCACGAAGGCTTGTCTATAGTGCGAAATCTACAACTTCGGTGGTGTGCTTGAGCCCCGTTACATTGTCGGCGCGGAATCACTTGACCAGTGAGCTATTACGCACTCTTTCAAGGGTGGCTGCTTCTAAGCCAACCTCCTGGTTGTCTGTGCAACTCCACATCCTTTCCCACTTAGCACACGCTTAGGGACCTTAGTTGGTAGTCTGGGTTGTTTCCCTCTCGACGATGAAGCTTATCCCCCACCGTCTCACTGCTGCGCTCTCACTCACCGGCATTCGGAGTTTGGCTGACGTCAGTAACCTGTTGAGGCCCATCGGCCATCCAGTAGCTCTACCTCCGGCGAGAAACACGCAACGCTGCACCTAAATGCATTTCGGAGAGAACCAGCTATCACGAAGTTTGATTGGCCTTTCACCCCTATCCACAGCTCATCCCCTCCATTTTCAACTGAAGTGGGTTCGGTCCTCCACGACGTCTTACCGTCGCTTCAACCTGGCCATGGATAGATCACTTCGCTTCGGGTCTAGAACATGCGACTCAAACGCCCTATTCAGACTCGCTTTCGCTACGGCTGCCCCTCACGGGTTAACCTCGCCACATATCACTAACTCGCAGGCTCATTCTTCAAAAGGCACGCCGTCACCCCTACTAAGGAGGCTCCGACGGTTTGTAAGCAAACGGTTTCAGGTACTATTTCACTCCCCTCCCGGGGTACTTTTCACCTTTCCCTCACGGTACTTGTCCGCTATCGGTCATCTGGGAGTATTTAGGCTTATCAGGTGGTCCTGACAGATTCACACGGGATTTCTCGGGCCCCGTGCTACTTGGGATACACATCCGGCCATAACACCATTTCGTCTACGGGGCTGGCACCCACTACGGCCCGGCTTTCAAACCGGTTCGACTATGATGCGCTGTAACCGTCCCAGTCCGGCAGAACTGAGTGACGTGTCCCACAACCCCGACCATGCAACGCCCGCCGGCTATCACACATGATCGGTTTAGCCTCATCCGCTTTCGCTCGCCACTACTCACGGAATCACATGTTGTTTTCTCTTCCTGTGGGTACTGAGATGTTTCACTTCCCCACGTTCCCTCTACCCGCCCTATATATTCAGGCGGGAGTCACCAGGTCGCAAAACGCCTGGCGGGGTTTCCCCATTCGGAAATCCTCGGATCGATGCTCGATTATCAGCTCCCCGAGGCTTATCGCAGATTTCTACGTCCTTCATCGGCTCCAGATGCCAAGGCATCCACCGTTTGCTCTTAGAAACTTGACCACAAAGATTAAAATTGCGATCCAACGTCACCAATCAACAACCCGAGGGCTGATCATGGATGACGCGAATCAAAGATGCTCGCGTCCACTGTGTAGTTCTCAACATACGATCGGCACCAGCACTCCCCCACCACAACGGTAGGTTCACCCTGGCCCGACGAAGGACCCGTAGGCCCAACCCCCACCACCACTCACGTGACGACAGGAAGCCTGGTCCCTCAGGACCCAACAACGTGCACCAGCCAGTCGCTCCACCCCGACCCGTCCCAACCCTGCAAGCAGAGCGTACTGAGGTCGGAAGCATCACTCCCAACTGCACTGTCAATGTTCCACCCATGAGCTACCCGTCGGACACGTTCGGTCCGAATCAGGCGCCTGGACCATGCGTGCCCCGATAAGGGACAACACGAGGCCAGATGCTCCTTAGAAAGGAGGTGATCCAGCCGCACCTTCCGGTACGGCTACCTTGTTACGACTTAGTCCTAATCACCGATCCCACCTTCGACGGCTCCTTCCACAAGGGTTAGGCCACCGGCTTCGGGTGTTACCGACTTTCATGACTTGACGGGCGGTGTGTACAAGGCCCGGGAACGTATTCACCGCAGCGTTGCTGATCTGCGATTACTAGCGACTCCGACTTCATGAGGTCGAGTTGCAGACCTCAATCCGAACTGAGACCGGCTTTTTGGGATTCGCTCCACCTTACGGTATCGCAGCCCTTTGTACCGGCCATTGTAGCATGCGTGAAGCCCAAGACATAAGGGGCATGATGATTTGACGTCATCCCCACCTTCCTCCGAGTTGACCCCGGCAGTCTCCTATGAGTCCCCGGCATAACCCGCTGGCAACATAGAACGAGGGTTGCGCTCGTTGCGGGACTTAACCCAACATCTCACGACACGAGCTGACGACAACCATGCACCACCTGTACACCGACCACAAGGGGGCGACCATCTCTGGCCGTTTCCGGTGTATGTCAAGCCTTGGTAAGGTTCTTCGCGTTGCATCGAATTAATCCGCATGCTCCGCCGCTTGTGCGGGCCCCCGTCAATTCCTTTGAGTTTTAGCCTTGCGGCCGTACTCCCCAGGCGGGGCGCTTAATGCGTTAGCTACGACACAGAAACCGTGGAAAGGTCCCTACATCTAGCGCCCAACGTTTACGGCATGGACTACCAGGGTATCTAATCCTGTTCGCTCCCCATGCTTTCGCTCCTCAGCGTCAGTTACGGCCCAGAGATCTGCCTTCGCCATCGGTGTTCCTCCTGATATCTGCGCATTCCACCGCTACACCAGGAATTCCAATCTCCCCTACCGCACTCTAGTCTGCCCGTACCCACTGCAAGCCCGAGGTTGAGCCTCGGGATTTCACAGCAGACGCGACAAACCGCCTACGAGCTCTTTACGCCCAATAATTCCGGACAACGCTTGCACCCTACGTATTACCGCGGCTGCTGGCACGTAGTTAGCCGGTGCTTTTTCTGCAGGTACCGTCACTTTCGCTTCTTCCCTACTAAAAGAGGTTTACAACCCGAAGGCCGTCATCCCTCACGCGGCGTTGCTGCATCAGGCTTTCGCCCATTGTGCAATATTCCCCACTGCTGCCTCCCGTAGGAGTCTGGGCCGTGTCTCAGTCCCAGTGTGGCCGGTCACCCTCTCAGGCCGGCTACCCGTCGTCGCCTTGGTGAGCCATTACCTCACCAACAAGCTGATAGGCCGCGAGTCCATCCCCAACCAAAAAATCTTTCCACCACCAGACCATGCGGCCAGTGATCATATCCAGTATTAGACGTCGTTTCCAACGCTTATCCCAGAGTCAGGGGCAGGTTACTCACGTGTTACTCACCCGTTCGCCACTAATCCACCCAGCAAGCTGGGCATCATCGTTCGACTTGCATGTGTTAAGCACGCCGCCAGCGTTCGTCCTGAGCCAGGATCAAACTCTCCGTAAAAAAATACAGACCCAACACCCGAAGGCATCAGACCGAGTTGATTCTGACTGTTGACTGTCTACTGACAATCTTCAATCCAAAAGGAATTGCTTCATGACCCAGTCAGCAAGCCGACCAGGCACGAGGTCAATCAATAAATTGGCATTGACAATGTGCACGCTGTTGAGTTCTCAAGGACCAGACGCACTTGCTCCTCGGCTCGAGTTCGAGCTTCAGCCACAAGGCTTGTGTTCTTGGCTTGCCACCGGTGGTTCGTCGGACCCGGAGGTCCAGTGGCTCATCCCGAGGGGAGAGAACCGGTGGGCTTGTCATCCTAGGCGTCGAAGCGATTCGGCGCAAGGCCCGATCTGAACTTCAGTGGAGGATGGTCCCGCTTGAGGGCCGACGTGCTCTGGGCTTTCGCTCCAGCCGCTCCGCCGCACCTTTGGGGTGACGAGTAAGAACTATACGCAGCCCTGAGCGAGTGCGCCAAGCCAGCTCCCATCCCGGGCGTGTCGCGTTGTGCAACACACGTCGCCCGGACGCAGCGATGCCCGGTTCCACAGGGGAACCGGGCATCGCAGGGGGTCGAGCAACCGGGGTCAGGCGAGGGTCACGCCGGCGAGGGTCTTCTTGCCACGACGCAGTACGAGCACTCCCCCGGGCAGGGCGAGGTCGGACAGCGGGGCGGCTGGGTCTTCGGCCCTGACGTTGTTCACGTAGACGCCGCCTTGGTCGATCGCACGGCGGGCCTCGCCGAGGGACTTCACGAGTCCGGTCTCCACGAGTGCGCGTGCGACGTCCGCTCCGGAGTCGAGCGTGACCGTGCCCGGCAGCGCGGCGATCGCCGACCGCAGGGTCTCCGGGTCCAGCGCACCGAGCTCGCCGTTGCCGAACAGCGCGGCCGCGGCATCGATCGCCGCCTGGGTCGCCGCCACCCCGTGCACGATCGAGGTGACCTCGAACGCCAGGGTCCGCTGGGCTTCTCGTCGGAAGGGTTCGTCGGCGACGGCCTGCTCGAGTCGTTCGATCTCGGCACGCGTCAGGAACGTGAACTGCCGCAGTCGGGCGATGACGTCGGCGTCCGCCGTGTTGAGCCAGAACTGGTACAGCGCGTAGGGCGAGGTCATCTCGGCATCGAGCCAGATCGCGTTACCCTCGCTCTTGCCGAACTTCGTGCCGTCGGAGTTCGTGATGAGCGGGGTCCCGAGGGCGTGCACCGTGGCACCTTCGGCACGACGGATGAGCTCGGTCCCGGAGGTCAGGTTGCCCCACTGGTCCGAGCCACCGGTCTGCAGCGTGCACCCGTACTGGCGCCAGAGCTCGCGGTAGTCGAGCCCCTGCAGGATCTGGTAGCTGAACTCGGTGTAGCTGATCCCCGCATCGGAGTTCAACCGCGCGGCCACCGCGTCCTTCTTGAGCATCGAGTTGACGCGGAAGTACTTGCCGACGTCACGCAGGAAGTCGATCGCGGACAACGGTGCGGTCCAGTCGAGGTTGTTCACCAGCCGGACGCCGTTGGCGCCGTCCGGACTGAGGAACCGGGACACCTGTGCCTGCAACCGGGACACCCACTCCGCCACGGTCTCCGGCGTGTTCAGCGTGCGTTCGGCCGTGGGACGGGGATCGCCGATGAGACCGGTCGACCCACCCACCAACGCGAGCGGCTTGTGCCCGGCGAGCTGCAGCCGGCGCATGGTCAGGAGCTGCAGCAGGTTGCCGCAGTGCAGCGACGGCGCCGTCGGGTCGAAGCCGCAGTAGTACGTGATCGGCTCACCGTCGAGGGCCTCTTGCAGCGCGGTCTCGTCGGTCGAGACCTGCACCAGACCGCGCCACTGCAGTTCGTCCCACACCGAGTCGAAGGCGGGGTCGTTCTGCTGGCGCGTCAGGACGTCTTGAGCGGTATCACTGGACACTCCGCCATCGTAGCGGCGACGGACGTCCGGCAGGCGCGGCAGCCGGGAGGCCCGGGGCCGGGTTCAGGAGTCGAGGGCGCCCTTGTGCCGTCGGTACGTCGAGACCGTGGGGTCACCCGTCAGCCAGAAGCGCCAGGGGTACCGCACCCCGCCGGCGATGCCGCCGACGCCGGTGCGCGGGCCGCGGGAGATCCGCGGGACCGCAGCGCCCGCGGGCGGACCGGCCAGGGTCTCGGACAGGAGCTCGTCGACCACGTGGGCCGGTCCGGCGGAGGCGAGCCGGGCCTCCAGGCCGGGTGCCAGGGTGAGCACGAACGGACCGGACCCGTCGAGGAGCGACGTGCCGTCGTCCTGCCCGAGGACCGCTCCGAGCGCACCACCGAGGTTGCCGGGACCGCGTGCCAACGCGACGTCCGCGACCGTCGACCCGCGCCGCGCTCGCGCGACGTCCAGTCCCTCGACGACCTCGGCACCGCGCAGCAGCGAGCCCGACGAGGTTCCGGCCGGCCCGCTCACGACGTTGACGCAGGTGTGGATGCCGTACGAGCGGTAGGCGTACAGGGTGCCGGGCGGACCGAAGAGGTGGCGGTTGCGCTCCGTCATCCCCCGGTTTCCGTGTGAGCCGGGGTCGGTGGGGCCGGAGTAGGCCTCGACCTCGGTGATGCGGAGCGTCACGCCGCGCCCCGCGATCGTCGCACCGAGCAGGGCCGGCGCGATGATCGGGGCGGGCTCGGCGAGCAGCGCGGCGATCCCCGGGGTCATCGCGAGAAGGGTGCGCCCTCGGCCAGGTCGCGGACGCGGCGGGTGACGGACGCGAGCTGCTCGGCGACCCGGTCGGGTGCGGTGCCGCCGACGCCGGAGCGCGATGCGACGCTGCCCTCGATGGTCAGGACGGAACGGACGTCGGGCGTGAGGTGCTCGGACACCGACCGGTACTCGTCGTCGGTCGGCTCGTCGAGCTCGATGCTGCGCTCCTCGCAGTACCGAACGAGCGCGCCGGAGACCTCGTGCGCATCCCGGAACGGGACGCCCTGACGGACCAGCCACTCGGCGACGTCCGTCGCGAGCGAGAAGCCCTGCGGCGCGAGCTCGGCCATCCGGTCGGTGTCGAAGGTCAGGGTCGCGATCATGCCGGTGAACGCGGGCAACAGGACCTCGAGCGTGGCGACGGAGTCGAAGACCGGCTCCTTGTCCTCCTGCAGGTCGCGGTTGTACGCCAGCGGCAGTCCCTTGAGGGTCGCGAGGAGCCCGGTCAGGTTGCCGATCAGGCGCCCCGACTTGCCCCGGGCGAGCTCGGCGATGTCCGGGTTCTTCTTCTGCGGCATGATGCTCGAGCCGGTCGAGAACGCGTCGTGGAGCCGGACGAAGCCGAACTCCTTCGTGTTCCAGAGGATGACCTCTTCCGACAGGCGCGAGACGTCGATGCCGATCTGCGCGAGGACGAACGCGAACTCGGCGACGACGTCACGGGCTGCCGTGGCGTCGATCGAGTTGTCCGCCGGACGGTCGAAGCCGAGCTCCGCGGCGATCGCGGCGGGATCGAGGCCGAGGGAACTGCCCGCCAGCGCACCGGCACCGTACGGGCTGACGCTCGCGCGGCCGGCCCAGTCGCGGAGGCGCTCGAGGTCGCGGACGAGCGGCCAGGCGTGCGCGAGCAGGTGGTGGGCCAGGAGCACCGGCTGTGCGTGCTGCAGGTGCGTGCGCCCCGGCATGATCGCGGCCGGGTGCTCGGTCGCCTGCTGGGTGATCGCGTCGACGAGGTCGATGACGAGTCGGCCGATGCGCCGCCCGTGGTCGAGCATGTGCATGCGGCCGAGGGTGGCGATCTGGTCGTTGCGGCTGCGGCCGGCACGGAGCTTGCCGCCGAGCTCGGGACCGAGGTCGGCGATGAGCAGGCGTTCGAGGGCGCCGTGGACGTCCTCGTCGGAGTCGTCGGGCTGCAGTGTGCCGTCGACGTGCGCCGCTTCGAGCCGGTCGAGGCCGGCGAGCATGCGTTCGAGCTCGTCGGCGGTCAGGTAGCCCGCGGTGTGCAGCGCTCGGGCGTGGGCACGGGACCCCGCGATGTCGTAGGGCGCGAGCTGCCAGTCGAAGTGCGTCGACTTCGAGAGCGCGGCGAGGGCCGCACTCGGGCCGTCGGCGAAGCGGCCACCCCAGAGGGCACCGGTGTTGGTGGCGTCGGTCTTCTCGTCGGTCATGTCGTCCTGCGTCGTTTCGTCTGTGGTGCGGCTGTCGGTCAGTTCGCCGCGTCGCGGCGGGCGGAGATCTTGCTGGGCAGTGACCAGAGCTCGATGAAGCCCCTGGACACGGACTGGTCGAACGCGTCGCCGGTGTCCGACGTTGCCAGGTCGAAGTCGTAGAGGCTCTGCTCCGACCGACGGCCCGTCACGGTGGCACGCCCGCCCTGCAGCCGCAACCGGACGTCGCCGGAGACGTGTTGCTGGGTGTGCTCGACGAAGGCGTCGAGGCTGCGCTTGAGTCCGCCGAACCACAGTCCGTCGTAGACCAGGTCGGCCCACTCGGACTCGACGCCGCGTTTGAACCGGGCGACGTCGCGCTCGAGGGTGAGGCTCTCGAGCTCCTCGTGCGCGGCGATGAGCGCGATCGCGGCCGGCGCCTCGTAGACCTCGCGCGACTTGATGCCGACCACCCGGTCCTCGACGACGTCGATCCGCCCGACGCCGTGCTTGCCGGCGACCGCGTTGAGCTCCTGCACCATGCGCAGCACGCTGAAGCGCTGCCCGTCGAGGGCGACCGGGACACCACGGTCGAAGGTGATCGTGACCTCGTCGGCCTGCTGCGGGAGCGCCGGGTCCTGCGTGGTCGCGTAGAGGTCGGCGGCGGGGGCGTTCCACGGGTCCTCGAGGAGCCCGGTCTCGACGGCTCGGCCCCACACGTTCTGGTCGACCGACCACGGCTCCCGCTCCGAGTGCTGGATCGGCAGCCGGTGCTCCTGCGCGTACGCGATGGCGCGGTCGCGGGTCAGGGCGCGGTCCCGCACCGGGGCGACGGTCCGCAGATCCGGTGCGATCGCCGCGACGGCTGACTCGAAGCGGACCTGGTCGTTGCCCTTGCCGGTGGAGCCGTGCGCGACGCTGTCGGCACCGAGTTGCTTCGCCGTCAGCGCGAGGTGCTTCGCGATGAGCGGGCGGCTCAGTGCCGAGACGAGCGGGTACCGCTTCTGGTAGAGCGCGTTGGCCCGGAGCGCCGGCACGATGTACTCGTCGGCGAACTCGTCCTTGGCGTCGACGACGAGTGACTCCACGGCGCCGCAGTCGAGCGCACGCTGCCGGACCGCCCCGAGGTCTTCTCCGCCCTGGCCGACGTCGACCACGAGTGCGACGACGTCCTTGCCGGTGGCGTCGCGCAGCCAGCCGATCCCGACGGAGGTGTCGAGACCGCCGGAGTACGCGAGGACGACGCGGTCAGCCACTGGTGATCGGTCCGTCGGCTAGTCGTTGGCGAGCAGCCAGGCCAACAGCGCCTTCTGGGCGTGCAGACGGTTCTCCGCCTCGTCCCAGATGATGCTGCGCGGGCCGTCGATGACGTCGGCGGTCACTTCGAACCCACGGTCGGCCGGCAGGCAGTGCATGAAGACGGCGTCGTCGGCGGCGTGCGCCATGAGCGCGTCGTCGACGCGGTACCCCGCGAAGGTGTCGAGACGCGACTGCTTCTCGGACTCCTTGCCCATCGACACCCAGGTGTCGGTGACGACCACGTCGGCACCCGCGACCGCGGCCACCGGGTCGGTCACCACGAGGACGGAGCCACCCGTCACGGCGGCGCGTTCCTCGGCGTCGGTGACGACCTGCGCCGACGGGGAGAACTCGGCGGGGGCGGCGACGCGGACGTGCATGCCCGCCGTCGCCCCGGCGAGCAGGTACGACTGCGCCATGTTGCTCGCGCCGTCGCCGATGAACGCCACGGTCTGCCCGGCGAGGGCGCCGCGGTGCTCACGGATGGTGAGCAGGTCGGCGAGGAGCTGGCAGGGGTGGAAGTCGTCGGACAGCGCGTTGACGACGGGGACCGTCGTGCCGGCGGCCATCTCCTCGAGCCCGGCCTGGCCGTAGGTGCGCCACACGATCGCCGACACCATGCGCTCGAGCACACGGGCGGTGTCCGACGGGGTCTCCTTGCCGCCGAGCTGGCTGTTCGCCGTCGAGATGATCAGCGGGCTGCCGCCGAGGTCGGAGATGCCGACGTGGAAGGACACCCGGGTACGGGTCGACGACTTGTCGAAGATCACCGCGACGCTCTGCGGACCGGCCAGCGGCTTCTCCGCCCAGCGGTCGGCCTTCATGCGGTCGGCGATGTCGAGGATCGCGGACTGCTCGGCCTGGCTCAGGTCGTCGTCGCGGAGGAAGTGGCGGGTCATGCTGTGGGCTCCTGCGCTGCGGCGACGGCCGCGAGGCTCTGGGCGAGGATCGACAGGAACTCGTCGATCTCGGCGTCGGACACGATGAGCGGCGGCGCGATGCGCAGGCTCGACTCGTTGGGGGCGTTGATGATGAGGCCACGCTCGAGGGCGGCTGCGTTCACGGCCGGACCGATCGGACCGGTCAGACCGACGCCGATGAGCAGGCCGGTGCCACGGACCTCTTCCACCAGCGGGGAGCCGATGGCGCTGATGCCGTCCCGGATCCGCTCACCCTTGACCACTGCGCCGGCGACGAGGTCGGCGCGCTCGATCTCCTGGAGCACCGCGTTGGCGACTCGGGTGCCGAGCGGGTTGCCGCCGAAGGTCGAACCGTGCTGCCCGGCCGAGAACAGGTCGGAGGCCCAGCCGAACGTGACGAGGGCGCCGATGGGGAAGCCACCGGCGATGCCCTTGGCGACGGTGATGGCGTCCGGCGTCACACCGTGGCCCTGGAACGCGAACCAGTTGCCGGTCCGGCCGACACCCGTCTGGATCTCGTCGAGGATCAGCAGTGCGCCGTGCTCCGCGGTCAGTCGGCGTGCCGCCAGCAGGAAGCCCTCCGGCAGGTCGACCACGCCGGCCTCGCCCTTGATGGGTTCGAGGATCAGGGCGGCGACGGATTCGTCGATCGACGCTTCGAGCGCCTCGATCGAGGTGTCGATGTGCTCGACACCCGGGATCATCGGCAGGAAGTCCTGCTGCAGCGCGGGCTTGCCGGTGAGCGCGAGGGCGCCCATCGTGCGGCCGTGGAAGCCCTGCTTGAGCGCGAGGATCCGGGTCTTGGTGCCGTCCGCACCCTTGTTGAGGCGGGCCAGCTTGAACGCGGCCTCGTTGGCCTCGGCGCCGGAGTTGCCGAAGTACACGCGGCCCGCGTCGCCCGCGCCGGTGATGCGCTTGAGGCGCTCGGCGAGTTCGAGCTGCGGCGGGGTGGCGAAGTAGTTCGACACGTGCACGAGCTTCGCGGCCTGGTCGGCGATCGCCTCCACCAGGGCGGGGTGCGCGTGGCCGAGCGAGTTCACCGCGATGCCGGCGAGGAAGTCGAGGTACTCGTTGCCCTCGACGTCCCAGACGCGGCAGCCCTGGCCGCGCTCGAGCATGATCTTCGGCGGGGTCAGGGATCGCATGAGCGACGCCCCGAACCGGTCGTTCCAGGTCTCGGTCTGCGTCTCGGTGCTCACTGCTGGTGTCCCTTCTCGTTCGTACCCGCCACGTGCTGGCCGGTACTGCTGTCGATCGACGGCGACGCCACGCGACGGCCGATCTCGGCGTGGGTCATCTGGTTCTCGGTTCGTCGGCTCGGATCCGGGATCACCTCGGTACCCGCACCCCGCAGGGTGAAGACCTCGAGCAGGATCGAGTGCGGGATCCGGCCGTCGATGATCGTCGCACCGCCGACCCCGCCGACCACGGCGTCGAGGCACGCGGTCATCTTGGGGATCATCCCCGACTCGAGGCTCGGCAGGAGCTCGCGGAGCTCGTCGACCGCGATGAGGTCGACGATCGAGTCACGGTCGGGCCAGTTGCGGTACAGGCCGGGGACGTCGGTGAGCATCATGAGCTTCGAGGCCCGGAGCGCGATCGCCAGGGCACCCGCCGCAGCGTCCGCGTTCACGTTGAGTGCCTGGTCGGGGTGCGCGTCGTCGATCGCGATGCTCGAGACGACCGGGATCCGGCCGGCCTCGATCGCGGCGAGCACACCGGACGGGTCGACGTGGGTGATGTCCCCGACATGGCCGAGGTCGTACTCCTGCCCGTCGACCACGACGCCCTTCTTCTCGCCGGTGAACAGCGATCCGCCGTCGCCGAACACGCCGACGGCCAGGCCCTCGCCGTGTTCGTTCATCAAGTCGACGATCTCGCGGTTGACCTCGCCGGCCAGGACGTCGCGGACGACCGTGATCGCCTCGGTCGTCGTGACGCGGTAGCCGCCGCGGAACTCGGACTCGATGCCCTGTTCCTTGAGGGCGGCGGAGATCTGCGGCCCCCCACCGTGCACGACAACCGGGTGCAGGCCGGCGTAGCGTAGGTAGACCATGTCCTCGGCGAAGGCGCGCTTCAGGTCCTCGTTCACCATGGCGTTGCCGCCGAACTTGACCACGACGACCTTGCCCGAGAAGCGCTTGAGCCATGGCAGCGACTCGATGAGCGTCGCCGCCTTGACCGCGGCGAACTCGTGTTCTTCTTCCTTCGTGAGGGGCGTGCCGGCCCCGTTCGTGTCGGCCGCCATCAGCTGGAGTACGCGCTGTTCTCGTGCACGTAGTCGTGCGTGAGGTCGTTGGTCAGGATCGTGGCCGAGTGCGTGCCGACACCGAGGTCGATGCGCACGTGGGTGTCACGCGGGGTCAGGTCGACGGAGTCGCTCCGCTCGTCGGGTGCGCCCGCGTGGCAGACCCGGACGCCGTTCATGCTGACGTCCACCGCGTACGGGTCGAACTCGGCGTCGGTGGTGCCGATCGCTGCGAGCACCCGGCCCCAGTTCGGGTCGTTGCCGAAGACCGCAGCCTTGAACAGGTTGTTCCGGGCGACGCTCCGACCGACGGTCACGGCGTCGTCCTCGGTCGCGGCGTGCACGACCTCGATCGCGATGTCGTGGCTCGCGCCCTCGGCGTCCTGCTGCAGCTGGCGGGCCAGGTCGGCACAGACCGCGGTCAGGGCCTCCTGGAAGTCACCGACCTCGGGCGTCACGCCGCTCGCACCCGACGACAGCAGGACGACGGTGTCGTTCGTGGACATGCAGCCGTCGGAGTCGACCCGGTCGAACGTGATGCGGGTGGCGGCGCGGAGCGCCTGGTCGAGCTGGTCCGGGGTCTGCACGGCGTCCGTCGTGATGACGACGAGCATCGTCGCGAGGCCCGGGGCGAGCATCCCCGCACCCTTGGCCATGCCGCCGACGGTCCAGCCGTCCTCGGTCACGACGGACTGCTTGGCCTTCGTGTCCGTCGTCATGATCGCGGTGGCCGCATCCGGACCGCCGTCGTCGCTGAGTGCAGCACTCGCCAGGTCGACGCCACGGAGCACGTTGTCGCGGAAGGTCTGGTCGCCCACACCGATGAGCCCGGTGGAGCAGACGACGACGTCGCCGGCCCCGATCCCGAGGGCGTCGCCCACGGCTTCGGCCGTCAGGTGCGTGGTCTGGAAGCCGAACGGGCCGGTGAAGCAGTTCGCGCCGCCGGAGTTCAGGACGACGGCACGCGCGACGCCGTCACCGACGACCTGGCGGGACCAGATGACGGGGTGCGCCTGGGCCCGGTTGCTGGTGAAGACGGCGGCCACGGCCGCGTCGGGGCCATCGTTGACGACGAGGGCCACGTCCGGCTTGCCGCTCGTCTTGAGACCGGCGGTGACGCCGGCGGCGCGGAAGCCCGCTGCCGCGGTGACGCCCTGGAGGCCCGGCTCGGTCTGGGTGGTCGTGCCTGCGTCGGTCACGGTGCGACTCCGTCCACGCTGAGGCCCGTGGTCTCGGGGAGACCGAGGGCGATGTTCGCCGACTGGACGGCGGCGCCCGCCGTGCCCTTGGCGAGGTTGTCGAGCGCGGTCACCGCGACGACACGGCCGGCGGCCTCGTCGACGGCGATGCCGACGAGCGCGGTGTTCGCACCGATCGTGTCCGCGACCCGGGGGAACTCGCCCTCGGGCAGCAGGTGGACGAACGGCTCGTCGGCGTACGCCTGTTCCCAGGCGAGTCGGACGTCGCGTGCGCTGACGCCGGGCGAGAGCTTCGCGGTGGTGGTCGCGAGGATCCCCCGCGACATCGGGACCAGGACCGGCGTGAACGAGATCGTCACGTCGGAGGCCCCCGCGACCTGCAGGTTCTGCTGGATCTCGGGGACGTGCCGGTGCGAGCCGCCGACGGCGTACGCGCTGGCGGACCCCATGATCTCGGAGGCCAGGTAGGTGGTGCTGAGCTTCTTGCCGGCACCGCTCGGGCCGACGCTGAGCACCGCGACGAGGTCGTCGGACTCGACGAGGCCGGCCTGGATGCCCGGCTGGATGCCGAGCGTCACCGCGGTGACGTTGCAGCCGGGCACCGCGATGCGCTTCGTGCCGACCAGGGCGGAACGCTGCTTGCCCTGCGAGGCGATGTCGTCGACCTCGCGCCATTCATCGGCCGAGCCCGGAGTGGGCGCCGCGAGCAGCAGCTCGGGCAGCCCGTAGGTCCACGCGCCGAAGTAGTCACCGCCGTAGAACCGCTCCCACGCCGCCGGGTCCGTCAGACGGTGGTCCGCGCCGCAGTCGATGACGAGCGTGTCGTCGCCGAGTTCCGCGGTGATCGCTCCGGACTGCCCGTGCGGCAGTGCCAGGAACACCACGTCGTGCCCGCGCAGCGTCTCGGCCGTCGTCTCCGCCAGGGTCAGGTGCGACAGTGAACGGAGGTGCGGCTGCGTCGCGATCAGGGGCTGTCCGGCGTTCGAGAACGCCGTCACCGTCCTGACCTCGAACTCGGGGTGGGCGGAGAGCACGCGCAGGAGCTCACCACCCGCGTAGCCGGAGGCTCCCGCCACGGCGACGGATACGGACATGGGATTCCACCTTTGGTCGGACTGGTCGTCGAGAGAGTCGGAGGCGGCGACCCCGGGCGGTGCTGATCCCGTGTGGGTCAGTCGCGCAGGGTCGCCCCGAATCGCTCGCCGGCACGTCGGACAGCGCCGTCACGGGCCTCGGTGGCCTCGGCAGCGGTCAGCGTGCGGTCCGTGGCACGGAAGCGCAGGGCGAACGTCAGGGACTTCTGTCCCTCGTCCACGCCGGAGCCCCGGTAGTCATCCACGAGCCGAGCATACTCCAACAGGTCTCCGGCGCCAGAGCGCACCGCATCCAGCACGTCACCGGCCGGCACGTCGGCGTCGACGACGAGCGAGAGGTCCTGCGTGGCTGCCGGGTAGGAGACGATCGGCGCGACCGCGACGAGTTCCGGGGCCGCGGCGACCAGTGCGTCGAGGTCGAGCTCGACGACCGCCACCACGCGGGGCAGGACGGCGGCCTCGGCCAGTTCGGGCAGGAGCTCTCCGGCGACGCCCACGACCGTGCCGTCGACGAGCAGCGACGCGGCGCGGCCCGGGTGCAGGGACGGGTGGGTCGTCTGCGCGACGGTGAGTTCGACACCGACGGCCCAGGCGACCTGGCGGGCCGCATCGATCGCGTCGGCGATGCCGAACGGTTCCGCCGTGGTGCCCGGCTGCTTGACGACCCGGTGGCCGGTGAGCAGTGCGGCGACGTGGAAGGGCTGGGCGGGCAGCGAGGCGTCCAGCGCCTCGAGCGTCGCACGGTCGGGCCGGGCGGCGCCCGCCGGGACCTCGTCGGTGCCGAGCGTCACGCCCGTCACCGGCAGGAACACCCGGGACGTCTCGTAGAGCGCGACGTCGACGAGCCCGCGCGACACGTTGCGACGGGCGGCGTCGACCAGGGCCGGCACGCCGCTGCGGCGCAGGAGGTTCTGCTCGCTGTCCAGGGCGTTGGCGAGCACGACGCTCGGTCCGCCCTGCGGGTCGATCCCCGGGTAGGCGTCCTGCGTGGCAGCGGACACGAACGGCGCCGTGACGACCTCGGTCAGGCCCGCCGCGGCCAGCGCCGAGGCAACCCGACGACGAGCCTGCTGGTGCCGGGTCAGGCTCCGACCGGGCGGAGCGACCGGCAGCACGCTCGGGATCCGGTCGTAGCCGACGATGCGCGCGACCTCTTCGACGAGGGTGGTGTC
Source organism: Curtobacterium flaccumfaciens pv. betae (assembly GCF_026241855.1). Taxonomy (NCBI): domain Bacteria; kingdom Bacillati; phylum Actinomycetota; class Actinomycetes; order Micrococcales; family Microbacteriaceae; genus Curtobacterium; species Curtobacterium flaccumfaciens. The sequence goes on from NZ_JAPJDC010000001.1 coordinate 3,213,101, forward strand.
GTCGGTCAGGTCGGGACGCCAGGTGGGCGGGGTGACCGTGAGCTGCTCACCGTCGGCCTCGACCGTGGCGCCGATCGCGCGGAGTGTGTCGATGACCTCGGCGTCGGTGTACTCGACGCCGACGAGCTCGGCCGGACGCGAGAGCCGCATCGCCACGGTCGCCCGCGGCTCGGTGTCGACGAGCGTGGACCCGAGGGTGTCAGCGGTGCCGCCGGCGAGCTCGACGAGGAGCTCGACGGCACGGTTCGCCGCGGCCTCGGCCACCTGCGGGTCGACACCACGCTCGAAGCGACGGGATGCCTCGCTGGGGAGCTTGTGGCGACGAGCGGTGCGGGCAATGGAGACCTGGTCGAACCCGGCGGCCTCGATCAGCACGTCGGTCGTGCTCGCCGAGATCTCGGTGCGGGCTCCGCCCATGACGCCGGCGAGGCCGACGGGACCGTGGTCGTCGGTGATGACGAGGTCTTCGGGGTCGAGCTTCCGGACGGTGCTGTCGAGGGTCTCGAGCGTCTCGCCAGCGGCCGCCCGGCGCACGCCGAGGCCGCCCGCGACGGTCTGCAGGTCGTAGCCGTGGAGCGGCTGGCCGAGCTCGAACATGACGTAGTTCGTGACGTCGACGGGCAGGGAGATGGAGCGCACCCCGGCCAGCGACAGGCGCGACACCATCCAGGACGGTGTCTTCGCGGCCGGGTCGATCCCGCGCACGACACGCGTGACGAACGTCGATGCTCCGGCCCGACCCCGGATCGGGGCCTGGTCGTCGATCGTGACCCGGAAGCCCTCGGCCGTCCGCGGCGCGACGCGGTCGACGGGGTCGTGGAAGCTCGCTCCGGTGGCGTGCGCGTACTCGCGGGCGACCCCGCGCATGCTGAGCACGTAGCCGCGGTCCGGCGTGACGTTGATCTCGACCGCGGCGTCGTCGAGGCCGAGGAGCGCGATGGCGTCGGCACCGACGGTGGGGTCCATGCCGAGGTCGGCGAAGCGCAGGATGCCGTCGTGCTCGTCGCCCAGCCCGAGCTCGCGGGCCGAGGCGATCATGCCGTCGGACACGTGCCCGTAGGTCTTGCGGGCTGCGATCGGGAACGGCCCGGGCAGGACTGCGCCGGGCAGCGTGACGACGACGAGGTCGCCGACGTCGAAGTTGTGCGCGCCGCAGACGATGCCGCGGGGCTCGGCTTCGCCGACGTCCACCTGGCACCAGTTGATGGTCTTGCCGTTCTTCTGCGGCTCGGGGACGCGCTCGAGGACCCGACCGACCACGATGGGTCCGGTCAGGTCGAAGGTGTGGACGTCCTCTTCCTCGAAGCCGACCGACACGAGCGCCGCGTGGACGTGCTCGAGGGTGACGTCCTCGGGGAGGTCGACGGACTCACCGAGCCAACGGAGTGGGACGCGCATCAGACCACCGTTCCGAACTGCTGCGAGAAGCGGATGTCGCCCTCGAGGAAGTCACGCATGTCGTTCAGGCCGTTGCGGAACTGCAGTGTCCGCTCGATGCCCATGCCGAACGCGAAGCCCTGGTACTCGTCCGGGTCGATGCCGGCGGCACGCAGGACGTTGGGGTTCACCATGCCGCAGCCACCCCACTCGACCCACCGCGCGCCACCCTTGGCGTTCGGCTGCCAGACGTCCATCTCGGCGCTGGGCTCGGTGAACGGGAAGTAGTTCGGGCGGAGCCGGATCTGCGCCTCGGCGCCGAACATCTGCCGGGCGAAGTGCTCGAGCGTGCCGCGCAGGTGCGCCATCGTCAGACCCTTGTCGATCGCGATGCCCTCGACCTGGGTGAAGACCGGCAGGTGCGTGGCGTCGAGCTCGTCGGCGCGGTAGACGCGACCCGGGGCGATGACGTACAGCGGGAGGTCACGCGACAGCAGCGACCGCACCTGCACCGGTGAGGTGTGGGTGCGCATGACCAGGTGCCGGTCGACGGGCTCGACGAAGATCGTGTCCGCCATGGCCCGGGCCGGGTGGTCCTGGTCGAAGTTCAGCGCGTCGAAGTTGAACCACTCGTGCTCGAGTTCGGGGCCTTCTGCCACTTCCCACCCCATGCCCACGAAGATGTCGGCGACGGCTTCGTTCAGCAGCGAGAGCGGGTGGCGGGAGCCGGTGGCGCGGTGGACCGGCAACGCGGTGACGTCGACGCGCTCGGCTTCGAGCCGTGCGCGCTCCTCGGCCACCGCGAGGACGGATTCCTGCTCGGCGATCGCCGCGTTCACCCGCCCACGGGCCTGCCCGACGAGCTTGCCCGCCGCGGCCTTCTGCTCCGGCGGCACACTGCGCATCGATGCGTTCATCCGCGCCAACGGTGACTGCTCACCGGTGTGCTCGGCCCTGGCCTGCTTCAGTTCTGCGACCGTCGTCGTGGCACGGACGGCGGCGAGGGCCGCGTCCACCGCGTCGGCGACGGCCGATTCGCTGATCTCGAGAGGTTCTGACACGAGACCCAAGCCTACCGGCCGTCGGGATACCACCCACCTGCACCGAGCGGACGGTGGATGGCCGACGCCGACGACCGGCCTGGGGAGGGACGAGGTCAGCTCCGGAGCGCGAAGGCCGACTCGTACAGGCACACCGACGCGGCCGTGGCGAGGTTCATCGACTCCGCCTGCCCGTAGATCGGCACCTTGACGGCCCGGTCGACGAGCGCCAGGTCGTCGGCGGTGAGTCCGCGGGCCTCGTTGCCGAAGACCCACGCGGTCGGTCCGTCGAGCATCCCCTCGGCTCGGACCACCGGCAGGTCGTCGCCGGAGACGTCCGCCGCGAGCACCGTGTAGCCCAGGGCCTTCGCCCGCTCGATCGTGTCCGCCAGGGTCACGCCGACGGACACCGGGACGTGGAACAGGGACCCGGTCGTCGACCGGACGACCTTCGGGTTGTACGGGTCGACCGAGCGTCCGGTCAGCACCACCGCGTCGGCGCCGGCCGCGTCGGCGGCCCGGATGATCGTGCCGGCGTTCCCCGGATCCCGCACCTCTTCGAGGATGGCGACCAGTCCGGGCAACGCGGCCTGATCGTCGGACGCATCACGGGCCTCCCGGTCGGCGGCGGCCGCAGCGCGGTCCGGGAAGACGTCCTTCACCGACGTCGGGAACTGCTGGCACACCGCCACCACGCCCTGCGGGGTGACCGTGTCGGCCATCGCGTCGAGCACCTGCTCGGTCACGAACCAGGTGTCCACCGGCGCGTCGTCGAGCCCGTAGCGGGTAGCGGCGGTCGGCGTCACGTAGAGCTCGCGCAGGAGCTCCGGGGCGTACTCCAGCGCTTCGCGGACCGCTTGGGGCCCTTCCAGCAGGAACAGGCCGGTCTCGGCCCGGACGTCCTTCTTGGCCAGGGCCGCAACGGCCTTCACGCGTCCGGCACGGGGGTTCTCGAGGAGATCGCTCACGACCCAAGTCTAGGAACGACGAAACCCCCGCCGTGCGGCGGGGGTTTCGCGAGCAGAAGAACTGACTACGCAGCCTTCGGGGCCGAGGTGTCGGCCGGGAGGGCCTTCTTCGCGGTCTCGACGAGCGCGGTGAAGGTCTCGGGGTTGTTCACCGCAAGGTCGGCGAGGATGCGACGGTCGACCTCGACGCCGGCCAGGTTGAGACCCTGGATGAGGCGGTTGTAGGTCAGGCCGTTCGCACGGGACGCAGCGTTGATGCGCTGGATCCAGAGGCGACGGAACTCGCCCTTCTTCGCGTGACGGTCGCGGTACGCGTAGACGAGGGAGTGGGTGACCTGCTCCTTGGCCTTGCGGTACAGGCGCGAACGCTGGCCGCGGTAGCCCTCGGCGCGTTCGAGGATGACGCGGCGCTTCTTGGCGGCGTTGACCGCTCTCTTTACTCGTGCCATTGCACTATTCCTTTACGATCTGCGGGGCTCAGTGGCCGAGGAGCTTCTTGACGTTCTTCGCGTCACCCTTGGAGAGGACCTGGTCCTCGTTCAGGCGGGCCTTGCGCTTGGAGCTCTTGACCTCGAGGTTGTGACGCATACCGGCCTGCTGCTTCATGATCTTGCCGGTACCGGTGACCTTGAAGCGCTTCTTCGACCCGGAGTGGGTCTTCTGCTTGGGCATGGTGGTGCCTTTCCGTGGGATGGATGGGGGCCGCGTCGTTGCGGGGTCGGTCCGGGGACCTATTCGGCCGCGGCGTCCGTGGATTCCGCGGCTGCCTCGGACGTGGAACCGGCCTCGGCCTCGTCCTTGCCCTTCGCGGCGTGCTCGGTGGCACGACGCTCGGCCTTCTGTGCAGCACGCTTGGCGTTCTGCTCGCCCTTGACGTCGGACTTGTTCTTGAGCGGGGCGATGATCATCGTCATGTTGCGGCCGTCCTGGGTCGGACGCGACTCGACGACACCGAACTCGGCGATCTCTTCCGCGAACTTCTGGAGGAGACGGACACCCTGCTCCGGACGCGACTGCTCGCGGCCACGGAAGAGGATCATCGCCTTCACCTTGTCGCCACCGAGGAGGAACCCCTCGGCGCGCTTGCGCTTCGTCTCGTAGTCGTGCACGTCGATCTTCAGGCGGAAACGGACCTCTTTCAGGTCCGTGTTCACCTGGTTGCGACGAGCTTCCTTGGCCTTCTGAGCGGCCTCGTACTTGAACTTGCCGTAGTCCATGATCTTGGCCACGGGCGGCTTCGAGTTCGGCGCGACCTCGACCAGATCCAGTTCGGCTTCCTGCGCGAGACGCAGTGCCATGGCGATCGGGACAACGCCGACCTGCTCACCCTGCGGACCGACGAGTCGGACTTCGGGAACGCGGATTCGGTCGTTGGTACGGGGATCGGTGATGCGGAGCTCCTTCAATCAGGTGGTGGCCGTCCGGGGCGTTTGCCCTGGACGACAGCACGAGAGAGGAGATCTGACGCACGGGATGTCGACCCGTTCGGCAGCCGCCCTGCATCGGATCCGTGGGATCCGACCGACGAGCACAACACGTGCACTCGCGGAGCGGTGGTGACCCGGTAGCCTGGTGGAACGCGGCCGCGGGTGGGAGAGACTCCTCTTTCGTGACACCGTCCGGGTGTTGTCGAGGAACTGACGGCACACGGACAGCATCTGCCGCGAGCAAGTCTAGCAGAGGAGCACCGTGAGCGACACCCCGATCGACGACACCGGCATCGACGCCGCCAGGGACATCGCGGAGGTGCCGGCGGTCGAACTCATCAACACCGTTGCGGTGCACCTGCTCAGTGCCGCGGCCGTGAAGGTCGGCCTGGCCGACGACCCGCAGGAACAGACCGACCTGGACGAGGCACGGAAGCTCATCACCGCGCTGGCCGGCCTGGTCACCGCCGCCGCGACCGAGATCGGCGACCACCACGCCCGTCCGCTCCGCGACGGGCTGCGGTCCCTGCAGCTCGCCTTCCGCGAGGCGTCGGCGATCCCGGACCCGATCGGTGCCGGACCGGGCGAGAAGTACACGGGTCCCGTCAACTAGACGACGTCACCCGGTGACGGACGGGAGGCCCGTGGCGGTGTCGCCACGGGCCTCCCGTGGCGTCCGTGGGTCGCGCTCAGGACCCGCTGTCGCCGACCAGGCGCGCGACGGCCGCGAGCGGGATCCCGACCCAGTCGGGTCGGTTGCGTGTCTCGTAGACGACCTCGTAGACCGCCTTGTCGAGCTCGAAGGCGTCGAGCAGCGCGCTGTGGACGGCGAGGTCCGCGCCGGTCCCCCGCTGGTAGCCCTCGAGGAAGCGGGCTCGCGCCTCGGCGGCCCACGAGGCGGCGTCGACCGGTTCGGCATCGTGTGCCAGCGCGCCCGCGACGTAGTCGAAGGAGCGCAGCATCCCCGCGACGTCGCGCAGGGTGACGTCCGGCAGCGAGCGTTCGTCGAGGGGGCGGAGCGGCTCGCCCTCGAAGTCCAGGAACACCCAGCCGCGGGGGTCCGGTGCCGACAGGACCTGTCCGAGGTGCAGGTCACCGTGGATGCGCTGCAGATCCGGCCACGTCGCGTCAGCGGCACGGGCGTAGACCGCGCGGATGGCGTCGACGTGGCCGGCGACGGCCGGGGCCTCGCGGGCGGCGGTGTCGAGTCGGGCGTGCATCGTCGCGACGGCGGCGTCCCGTCGGGGCGCGTCGGCCGGTTCCGTCGGCAGCGCTCCGGCGAGGGTGCTGTGCACGTCTGCGAGCGCGGTGCCGAGCTGCTCGGCGCGGTCACCGAACGGGGTGCCGGCCTGCGCCTCCTGCAGCGCGACGCGCCAGGCGTCGTCGAGCCCGGGCAGGAACTCCTGGGCGAAGGCGAGGTGCCCCGTCGCCGTGCCGTCCGGGCGTCCGACGTCGGGCCAGTCGGCGCGGAGGGCGCCGTAGACCCGCGGCACCCGCGTGCTGCCCGCTGCCGTGAGGGCGAGCTGCGTGGTCACGTCGGGGTTGTCGCCGTGGTGCAGCACGCGGAAGACCTTGATGATGACGCGGTCGCCCGACTCGGTGTCGCAGATGACCGACGTGTTGGACTGCTCACCCGTCAGGACGCGGGCGGCGGTGACCCGGCCGATCGGGCTGAGGCTGTCCGGTGCCCCGTCGATGCGTGCGGCGAGCGCCGAGACCCACGCGAGGTCGGTGGTGGCGTCGACGATCACGCCGTCGGGGTCGCTGGTGATCGGCGACTGGTAGAGGACGGGGACCGCGGGGGCCTCGTCGAGCACCAGCCGGGTCCCATCGTCGGTGGAGATCGTCCGGAGGCGTGGCACGGACCCCTTCGAGGCGTACCAGCGGCGGTCGGCGATCCAGGACTCGAGGTCGCGGTCGCTCGGCGTGCTGGTGGGGCCCGTGGTGTCGGGTGCGCTGGTGTCTGCGCGGGTGTCGGGGGCGCTGGGTGCTCCGTCGCTCATGCAGCGGAACCTACGCGCCGGGGCCTGGCGAGGTGCCGAGTCCCCCACAGGACACCCCAGGCAGGACTCCGTCCACAGAACCCCGCTGCCCCCGGTCTGACACGGGCGCGTCGGACGACACTTGCGGCATGCCCCGATCCGCTGCCGCTCCTGCCTCCGCCGCTGACGCTGCACCTGCGCTCCCCGACCCCCGCCGGACCTGGCGGATCCTCGACGACCGCAGGCTCCCCGCACTCGAGCCGTTCGCCGCCGACGTGCGCCGTCACGAAGCGGTGACGGTGCGCGAGACGGTGTGGGACTCCGACGACAGGGTGCTCGCCGCCGAGGGTGTCGTGCTCACACGCTTGCCGGACGGCGACTGGACGATCGACCGGGGCGGGCACGGGACCGACCCGGAACCGCTCGGGGGCGTGTCCGACGATCCCCCGCGAGACGCCGTCGAGGTGTTCCTGCGTGGTCGTCCCCTGCGGACGGTCCTGGTCCGTGACACCACCACGACGCTCGTGACCCTGCGCGGCGGGGACGGCCGGGTGCGGGCCGAGGTCGCCGACGTGCGCGTGGACGACGGCGACCCGGACACCACCGTGCTGCGGTCGTCGCGGTGGTGGGCCCTGACGGACGACGGACGCGACGGCGGCACGGCTCGAGCGGCCGAACGAGCGCTGCACGACGCGGCGACCGATCCCGTGGACGTCGCGTCGGTTCCGCTCCCCCGCGGCCCCGAGCCCGCCCCGGAGCAACGACGCGGCCGAGCGAAGCGCCCCCGGCCGGACACCGCCGCCGGGTTCGTCCTGCGAGTGCTCGATGCCCTGCGGCGTGACCTCGTCGCGGTGGATCCCCGGGTACGGGCCGACGAGCCCGAGGCCGTGCACGACCTGCGGAAGGTGCTGCGCCGCCTGCGGAGTGTGCTCGCGGCGTTCCGCGGCGCGCTCGACCGCCGGGCGACCGAGGAGCTCCGTGCCGCCCTGGCCCAGACCGGTCGGGTCGCCGGGACCGCTCGCGACGCCGAGGTGCTGCACGCCGGCTTGTCCCGGTCGGCGGCACGAGCCCCCGACGGGTACGTGGACGCCGGGACCCTGGACCGCATCGGTTCGGCGACCGCGGAACGTCGCAGCGTCACCGCTGCTGAGCTCCGGCGAGCGCTGCGCTCCGACGCCTGGTTCCGGACGCTCGACGCCCTCGACGACCTGCTGCTGCGGGCACCGGCCGGCCCGCACGCGGACGACGACGCAGCCGCGTTCGTCACCAGGCGCATCCGGCACGAGCGAGCACGCGTCGGTCGGCTGCTGGGCGATCCCAGCGACGACCTCGACACCCTGCACGAGGTCCGGAAGGCCGCGCGCCGGTTGCGCTACGCGCTGCAGGCGGCCGGGGACCTGCCCGACGTCGGCAAGCGTCGGCTCGGACGGCTGCGACGGGTGCAGGAGACCCTGGGCGAGACGCTCGACGCCGCGCACGCAGCCGATGCGTACCGAGGGCTGGCCGCTGTGGCAACGCAGCACGGCGAGGACACGTTCGGGTACGGCGTCCTGGCGACGACCGAGCTGGCGGCCAGCGCGCAGGGCCTGCACCGATCGCGGAAGCTGCTCGCCCGCCTCTGACCGGTGCGAGAATCGGGCCGTGCCGCACTACTTCGAGGACCTCGCCGCCGGACAGACCTTCACCACACCGGGGCGCACCATCACCGAGGCGGACGTGGTGTCGTTCGCCTCGTGGACGAACGACAACAACCAGGTGCACACGGACGTCGAGTTCGCCGGGAAGACCCGGTACGGGCAGCGGATCGTGCACGGGCTGCTCGGCACCTCGCTGTGCCTCGGGCTCATCGCGCGCACGGGCGTGTTCGAGGGGTCCGCGGTGGCACTGCTCGGGATCGACCAGTGGCGCTTCACCGAGCCCGTGTTCATCGGGGACACCGTGACCTGCACCGTCGAGGTCCTGGGCACCCGGCTGACGAGTTCGGGCACGACCGGGATCGTCGAGCGGGCGGTGGCGCTGCGGAACCAGCACGGCATGGTCGTCCAGCAGGGACGGATGGACGTCATGGTGCTCACCCGCGACGCCGCGATCGACTGAGCGACCGCTCGACGAGAGCCCCGCCGAACCTGTTCCGCGCAATCCCGGCTCCCTGTTCACAACGAACTCTTTACAACGATGTACCGGCACGGGAGCATGGACGCATGAGCACGCTCGACGGCACCGTGGCCGCACCTGACTCCGCTTCCGCCCCCGGCCTCCCCCTCGCTTCGCGGCAGGACGGCACGTACCCCCGGCCGCAGATGCTCCGCACCGCGTGGGCCGACCTCGACGGCACGTGGTCGTTCCGGAACGACGGCGACGACCCCGCCTGGCACACGGGCTTCGCCGACGCACGGGACATCGTCGTCCCGTTCCCGCCCGAGTCCCCGGCCTCGGGCATCGACGAGCCCGGCTTCCACCCCGTGGTCTGGTACTCCCGTGCGATCACCCGCTCCGAGCTCGACGCCGCCGGGTTCGGCGACGGCGCCCCTCGACTCGTCCTGCACTTCGGCGCCGTCGACCACCGTGCCCGCGTCTGGATCGACGGGCAGTTCATCGGCGGACACGAGGGCGGCCACACCCCGTTCTCCTTCGACGTCACCGAGGCGCTGGCCGCCGACCCCGACGCCGTGCACACCCTGGTGGTCCGCGCCGAGGACGACCCGCACGACCTGACCCAGCCGCGCGGCAAGCAGGACTGGCACGAGGACCCCCACGCGATCTGGTACCGCCGGACCACCGGGATCTGGCAGACGGTCTGGCTCGAGGCCGTGCCGACCGCCTCGATCGCGTCCCTGCGCTGGACGAACGTCGACCACGCGACCATGCGCCTGACGGTCCGGCTCGACGGTCACCGCACCGGCGGGGAGCGCCTGCGCGTCGAGGCCCGCTGGGACGACCGCGACGAGCACCTCGCCACGATCGAGACCACCGTCGGCGAGACCGGCGACGAGTTCGACGTGGTCGTGCCGATCGCGCGGCAGACGAACGGGCAGGCCGAGGACGAGCTGCACTGGACGCCGGACACGCCCCGGCTGATCGACGCCACGGTCACGCTGCTGCCGAGCGCCGGCAACGCCACGACTGCGAGCACGGGCGCGCTCGACGCCGTCTCCAGCTACTTCGGGATCCGGACGGTCGGGGTCGACGGCGGCGCGTTCCTGCTCAACGGTCGACGCCACGAGGTCCGCAGCGTCCTGAACCAGGGCTACTGGCCCGAGTCGCACATCGCCGCCCCGTCCCGCCAGGCGCTCCGCCGCGAGGTCGAACTCATCAAGGAGCTCGGCTTCAACGCGGCCCGCAACCACCAGAAGATCGAGGACCCGCGGTTCCTGTACTGGGCCGACCGACTCGGACTCATGGTGTGGGGTGAGGCTCCCGGCGCCTACGCGTTCTCCCCCCGCGCCGTGCAGCGTCTGATGCGTGAGTGGATGGACGCCGTCGAGCGTGACGCCTCGCACCCGTCGATCGTCACGTGGGTGCCCGCCAACGAGAGCTGGGGCGTGCAGCACATCGCCACCGACCCGGCCCAGCAGGCCTACGCCCGGGCCCTCGCCGACGTCACGCGGGCATTGGACCCGACGCGTCCGGTGATCTCGAACGACGGGTGGGAGCACACGAACTCCGACATCGTCACGATCCACGACTACGAGGGCGACGGCCCCCGGCTCGCGGCCACCTACGCAGACGAGACCGCACGGGCTCGACTCCTCGGTGGCATCGGTCCGGCGGATCGCCGCATCCTGGTCGGCGGCGCCGAGGACCTCGGCCAGCCGGTCATGCTCACCGAGTTCGGCGGCGTGAACTACCAGCCGGGCGTCCAGCGCGAGGACGGCTGGGGCTACACGTCGGCTAGCGACGGCGACGACTGGGTCGCCCGCTTCACCGCGCTGTACGACGCGATCCGTGCGAGCTCGTTCCTCGCCGGGTCCTGCTACACGCAGCTCACCGACACCATGCAGGAGACCAACGGCTTGCTCAACGCCGACCGGTCGCCGAAGGTGCCGATCGAGCAGATCCGTCGCGCGGTCACGGGGCGCTAGCCGGGAGGCCCGCACTTCGTGAGCAGTAATGGTCGGGTCCGGCAGACGGACCCGACCATTACTGCTCACGATGCACGCAGGGCACGTCGCGGCGGACGCGGGACGGCCCGCGATGCGGGGCGCGGCCCGCGGTCTGGGAGGATCGGGCGGGTGACGAGCGTGGCGGAAGCGAGCCGGGCCTCCAGGCGGGGGTTCCGCGGCCTGCTGACCGGACGGCGCAGCGCCTGGACCGCACCGCTGCTGATCTGGGCGGGCTCGCGGGTGGTCAGCACCGTGCTGCTGGCGACCGTGTACCTGGTGGCGACCGCGAACGGCTGGCCGTTCGCCTCGTACCGGCACGATCCCTCGTTCTTCACGTTCTCGGGCTCGTGGGATGCCTCGTTCTACCGGATCATCGCCGAGCACGGGTACCCGGCGACGCTGCCGACCGATGACTCCGGGCACGTCCTGCCGAACGCGTGGGCGTTCCTGCCGGTGTTCCCCGCGGTGGTGCGGGTCGTGATGACGCTGACCGGAGCGTCGTTCTGGGTCGCCGGGGTCGTGGTGGCGTCGATCGCCGGAGCGGGCGCCTGCGTGCTGCTGTACCGGCTGGTGCTCGCCGTCGGGTGTTCGCACCGGGCCCGCTGGGCGACCGCACTGTTCGCGTTCGCGCCGACGGGGTTCCTGCTGCAGGTCGCCTACGCGGAGAGCCTGCTGCTCGTGCTGCTGTTCGGCTCCCTGCTCGCCCTGGTCCGGCGACGGTACTGGCTGATCGCCCCGCTCGGTGTCGTGGCGGCGTTCACGAAGCCCGGGGTCCTCGCGCTGGCGCTGGCACTGGCCGTGCACCTGGTCCTGCGGTGGGTGGCGTGGCGCCGGCAGCAGGACGCGTTCCCGTGGCGCGACCGGATCGCGATCGTGGTGACCGGCCTGGTCGTCGCGGCTGCGGGACTGGCGTGGCCCGTCATCGCGACGGCCGTGACCGGGCGACCGAACGCGTACCTGGACACCGAGCTGTCGTGGTGGGTGGGGTTCGTCGGTCGCCAGCACTTCGCGCCGCTGACGCCGTGGTTCACGATGGCGTCGACGTGGCTCGGGCCGCTCGGCATCGGACTCGTCGTGGTGGTGCTCGCCGGCGCGGTGTGGTTCTTCTCGCGCAGGAGCACCCGGGCCCTGGGCACCGACGTGCTCGCGTTCACGGCGTCCTACGGGCTGTACCTGGTGGCGGTGTTCCTGCCGCAGCAGTCGTTGCCGCGGTTGCTCATGCCGATGGCGCCGTTGCTCGGGTCGGACGTGTTCGTGGGGACGCGGCGGCGAGCGGTGACGTGGCTGGTCGTCGGGGTGTGCCTGCAGCCGGTCGCGATCGTGCTGCTCTGGTTCCTCGGGTACCCGTGAGCGGTGCTGGTCGTCGGCTCTGCAAGACACCGGTGTTCGCCGGTTGAACACGCGCAGACCGCGGTGCGACGTGCGAACACCGGTGTCTTGCGGGCCTGGTGAGCGCTACGCGTCGAACGTGTGGAACCAGGCCGATCCGCCGGGGTGCTGCACCGTGATCATCTCGTCGAGGTCGCGGTAGGGGCCGTCCTGGTTGTGGCTCGCCGACTTGATGCGGATGGTGCCGTCGGGCTCGGTGAAGACCTCGGACACGATGGTGGTGTGGTCGGGTGAGCCGTTGGCGTTCCAGTCGAAGAACACGATGTCGCCGACCTTGACCTTGTCGCGCTCGTCCGAGGAACGCCGGGTGAGCCCGAACTCGCCCGCGTTGTCCGCGAGCCAGGGGTCCATCGTCGGGCAGTAGGTCCACGTCGCGCTGTGCTCGGCACCGGCGGCCCGGTTGTACCAGTCGGACCGCTGCTCCCACCCACGGGCGATGAGGGTCTGGCTGACGTAGTTCGCGCAGTCGCCGCCGATGGGGTTCATCGTGCCGTACTCGGCGAGGTTGTAGTCCTTCCAGTACCGCATCGCGTAGGCGAGCTGCCGGTCGACGTCGGTCAGTGCGGCGTAGGCGAGGGTGGTCGAGGCGACCGCGCTGCCCGCAGCGGGCGTCGCGGCGGCGGTCGGGGTCGGTGATGCGGTCGCGGTGGCCTGGGTGGCGCCGCTCTGCCCGTCGTTCGCGGCGCTGCCGTTGCCGTCGGAGGACTGGTTCGCCGACGGGGTGGGTTCGATCGCGGACGTGAAGAGTGCGACGTCGGCGTCGCCGGCCGTGTACATCGCCTGGTGCGGGGCCGTGAAGGTCACCTTCGACGCGGTGGCCTGCACGTCACGCGCCGCGACTCCGCCGACGGTGACGCCCTTGACGGCGGCGAGTCCGGTCCCCGCCACGGTGACCGTGACGCCACCGACGAGCGGGACCTGCGCCGGAGCGAGGGACTTCGCGACGGGCTTCGCGGTCGGTGCGGACGAGGCGTCCCCACCGGAGCTCCCACGCCCGCCGCCCGAGCCCCTGCCCGAGTCGCCGCCCTTGTCGCTGCCGGAGGAGCACGCCGCGACGGCGAGCCCGATCCCGGCGACGCCGGCGAGGGACAGGAGTGCGCGGCGGTTCATCGAGGCAGTCATGACACGACCAGCGTAAGCGACACCTCCGTCGTTCCGACACGGCATGATCGTCTTCGGGGGCGAGCGTCCTCCGTGTCCCAGCGGACCCGTTCGGAAGGAACACACACATGCCCGAGAGCCACGACTTCTTCGTCGCGACCGATCCCGAGACCGCCCGTGCACAGGTGCGCGAGGCCCTGTCCCGCGAGGGCTACACCGTCGACGACGCCGAGCAGGGTTCACTCCGTGCGACCCGCGGCAGCCTCGGCCTGACGCTGCTCATCGGCGGCATGGCGAACGACCGCACGTTCCACACCCGCCTGGACGTGCAGATCATGATCGCCCCGGACGGCCGCACCGTCGCCCGGCTGCTGCGCGGCTCCGGCAAGTCCGCGATCAAGGGCGGAGCGCTCGGCATCTCGCGCGGGAACCGGGCCTTCGAGCAGGCCGCGAACGCCATCCACACCACCTTCGCGCAGTCCGGCGTGCTGACGGAGAGCATCGCGGGCTGACGCACGACGAACAGCCCGACAACGGCAGAACGGCCCGGAACCTGTGGGTTCCGGGCCGTTCGTGTTGCTACCTGGTGGAGCTAAGGGGATTCGAACCCCTGACCTTCTCATTGCGAACGAGACGCGCTACCAACTGCGCCATAGCCCCAAGTGCTCGATCACATTAGCACCCTCGGTCGGCCCAGCCGAAATCGCAGGTGGCCCGTCGGGCGTGCCGCGGGTCAGACCGCGCGGCGCCGTCGCATGATCGCGTCGAGGTCGGCCTGCTGGTAGGCGTCGTCGTCGAGGACCCCCATGCCGGCCCACTTGCTCGGCGGACCGGCCGGAGCGGCGGGTTCGTCGGCAGCAGGAGCAGCAGCAGCGGCAGCGGCAGCGGCAGCAGGAGCAGCGGGCGCCCGCAGCCCGAGCCGCTCGGCCAGACGACCCTGGTCGTGCGCGGACAGCGATGCCGCAGCTTCCTCGAGCTCGGGTCGCATCCGCGAGACCCGCGCCAGCGACGGGTCGGACTCCCCCGCCCGGATCGCCGCCGCTTCGGCCTCGGCTTCGGCCTTGGCCGCGGCGACGCGCTCCTTCAACCGCGCGGCGAGTTCCGCCGACGACTCAGGTGATGCAGCCGGTGCGCTCGGGCGCTCCACGTAGAGGGGCTTGGGCACGTGGTTCGGGGTCCACGAGCGGTCCGCAGCGGGTGCAGCGGGCTGCTCGGTCGACAGGGGCGGGGCCGGGTCGGTCCAGGCGGTGGACGGCCGGGAGGCGCGGGTCGTGCCCGTCTCACCGGCCGCGAGACGCTGCTTCCGCGCCGTCGCCACCTGGTGCAGCTGGGCCAGGACCGCTGCGGACCCACCGGCGGCGACGAGGCCTGCGACACCGACGAGCCAGAGCGACGGTGCCGCGACGAACACCACGAGGGCCACGACGATGCCGAGCGTGCCGAACAGGGTCGCCCCGAGCCGGGAACGGCGCATGCGCATCGCGGTCAGGGCCGGCACGGCGGACGCCCGCTCGAGCACCGGGGCCTGCTCGGCCAGGCGGCGGGTGATCTCACGCTGCCGCGCCGCTTCGTGGGCTCGGACGATGGCGGTGCGCTTGGCCTCTTCGGACCGGGCGACGCGCTGCGCCTGGGCGAGGGACTTCGCGTTCATCTCGATGCGGACCTCGTCCGGCAGCTCGGCGGTCTGCGCGAGGATCCGGAGGGTCTGCTGCAGCCGGATGGCGTTCCGCTCGGTGGCCAGGTACTGGCGGCGGGCGGCCCACGACGGCATCAGGTAGACGAGCCAGAGGACGGCCGCGACGAGCAGGACGATGCCGCCACCCCACGAGCCGATTCCTGCCATGCGAACACGGTAGGGGCGGCGGTTCCCGCGCCGCGTCATTGCCGGACGCGTGTTGCGCGTGTCGGGGGCGAATCTGCGGGGGCGAGCCGCGCCTCCAGGCCCGTGACAGGCGGCCCGTCAGATGCGGGGCGTCGTGTCCAGCGGCATGGCGGCCTCGTCGCGTGCTGCGAGCGGCACGGTCCCCACACCGGGAGGCACCTGCCCCTGGACCCAGCGCTCGAGGACGCCGCCGCGGACCTCTTCCGCCACCAGCGCGAAGCAGAAGTGGTCCCGCCAGTCCCCGTTGATGTGGATGTAGCGGCGACGGAGTCCCTCGTACCGGAAGCCGAGCTTCTCGACGACGCGCAGGCTCGGGGCGTTCTCCGGCCGGATGCAGATCTCGATCCGGTGCACGCCGAGCGACCGGAAGCAGTGGTCGACGGCGAGGGCGACCGAGATCGGCGTCACGTTGTGGCCGGCGGCGTCCTCGACGACCCAGTAGCCGATGGAGGCACTCGCGAGCGAGCCGTAGGAGATGCCGGAGACGTTGAGCTGACCGACGAAGCGGCCGTCGAGCTCCATCGCGAACGGGAGTCCGAGTCCCGCGCGGGCGTTGGCCTGGAGCGCGCGGATGCTGCCGCGGACGTCGGTGGAGACGTGTCCGGAGGGGTTCGTGGCCTCCCAGGTGCGGAGCCACGAGCGGTTCGTCGCGAGTGCCGCGTCGAGGTCGCGGGTGTCGCGGAGCCGGAGGGGCCGGATGGTGACCCGCCCGTGGGACAGGGTCGGGATCGTCGTCATCGCTGGGTTCCTCCGGGGTCCCGCCGCTGTGCGGGACGGGGTGTCCCGCCCGGGTCCGTCATGTGACGGACCCGGGCGGGATGGCCGACTATTCGCCCGCGTTGAACTCCTTCAGCCACGACTTGAGGTCGGGGCCGAGGTCATCGCGGTCCGAGGCGAGCTGCACGATCGCCTTGATGTAGTCGAGTTTGTCACCGGTGTCGTACCGGCGTCCACGGAACACGACGCCGTACACGCCGCCGGTCCACTCTTCGGCGCTCGCCATCTTCATGAGCGCGTCGGTCAGCTGGATCTCGCCGCCCTTGCCCGGCTCCTGCTTCTCGAGGACGTCGAAGACCTCGGGACGGATGACGTAGCGGCCGATGATGGCCAGGTTCGAGGGTGCCTCGCCCTGCGGGGGCTTCTCGACGAGCCCGGTGATCTTCACCACGTCGTCGGTGTCGGTCGGCTCGACCGTGGCGATGCCGTACAGGTGGGTCTGCGACTCGGGTACCTCGAGCAGGGCCACGATGGTGGCGTTCTTCTCGCCCTGGACCTCGATCATGCGCTGGAGCAGCGGGTCACGGGCGTCGATGATGTCGTCACCGAGGAGCACGGCGAACGGCTCGCGGCCGACGTGCATCTTCGCGCGGAGCACCGCGTGGCCGAGGCCGAGCGGGTCGCCCTGCCGCACGTAGTGCATGTCGGCGAGGTCCGTCGACTGGTTCACCTTCTGCAGCTTCTCGTGGTCGCCCTTCTTGCGGAGGGTCTCCTCGAGCTCCGACACGTGGTCGAAGTGGTTCTCGAGCGCGTTCTTGTTGCGCCCGGTGATCATCAGCACGTCGGTCAGCCCGGCACCGACAGCCTCTTCCACCACGTACTGGATGGCCGGCTTGTCGACGACGGGGAGCATCTCCTTCGGCATCGCCTTGGTCGCGGGGAGGAAGCGGGTACCCAGCCCTGCGGCCGGGATCACCGCCTTCGAAATCTGGAAGCCCATGGTCAGACCGTATCCGATCCCCCTTTCGAGGGCATGTCGTCGCTCCGGGGGACACGGGACCCCGCGGGTTCCCGGCGGGAAGCCGCAACCGTGCCCCCTCGGTAGACTCCTGCCCATGATCGCCGATCTCGGGAACGAGAAGCGCGCCCTGCGAGCCGAACTCCGGCAGCGGCGGCGCACCCGGACCACGACCGAACGCGACGCGGACACCCAGACCCTGACCGCGACCCTGCAGCGCTTCGTCGAGGAACGCCAGGTGACGTCCCTCGCCCTGTACCTGTCCGCACCGGACGAGCCGAACGTCCGCCCGTTCCTGAACTGGGCGTTCGGGCAGGGCATCCGCGTGCTGCTGCCGGTCACCCGCGAGGACGGGCTGCTCGACTGGGCCGTCGGCGACGGCGAGAGCGAGACCGAGAGCCTGCTCGGCCTGCCCGAGGTGGTCGGCGAGGTCCTGTCCCCGCTCGCGATCAACGACGTCGACGCGATCCTCGCCCCGGCGGCGGCGGTCGGGCACGACGGCGTCCGCATGGGCTGGGGCCGCGGCTACTACGACAAGACCCTCGGGTCCATGGCGAACCGCCCGCCCGTCTATGCTGTGATCTTCGACGCGGAGTACCTCGACGAGGTCCCGCGCGAACCCCACGACGAACCCGTTGACGGCATCATCACGCCGTCGCGCATCATCACGTTCCGGAGCTGACGTGCCCACCTACTCGTACCGTTGCACCGAGTGCGACAACGCGTTCGACATCAAGCAGTCCTTCTCCGACGCCACCCTGACGGAGTGCCCGGTCTGCGGCGGCGTCCTGCGGAAGGTGTTCTCCCCCGTCGGCGTGACCTTCAACGGCGGCGGCTTCTACCGCACCGACTCGCGTCCGGCCCCGAAGTCCGAGGGCTCGTCGAGCACCCCCGCGAAGTCCGAGCCGAAGAAGTCCGAGCCGGCGAAGAAGACCGAGTCGAAGCCCAGCGGCTCGAAGCCCGCCGCGTCCTGACGCGGTCTGCGCTCTCCGGATAGGTTGGGGCGCGTCGCCACTCGGCGGCCGTCCTCGACCCGGAAGGAGACCCTCGCATGAAGGGCTTCAAGGAGTTCCTGCTCCGCGGCAACGTCATCGACCTGGCCGTCGCAGTCGTCATCGGTGCGGCGTTCACCGCGATCGTCACCACGATCGTCAACGCCCTGATCAACCCGCTCATCGGTGCGGTGTTCAACGCTTCCAGCCTCAACGATGCGCTCATCTGGAGCATCCCGACGGTCTCCGGCGGCAGCGCCAAGATCCTCTTCGGCGCGATCATCGGCGCCGTCCTGAACTTCGTCATCGTCGCCGCGGTCGTGTACTTCGCGCTCGTCGTGCCGGTCAACCACCTGAAGAAGGCGGCGTTCGAGCGCGTCAAGAACGACGAGGAGCAGACCCCGCAGGACGTGCCCCCGACCGACGTCGAGGTGCTGCTCGAGATCCGCGACCTGCTCCGGCCGCAGACCGGCGGTGCCACGAGCGCTGGCGCGCACATCGCCCCGTCGAACGCTCCCGAGGGGCCCGGCATCGGCGGCTCGACGAAGCTCTAGCCCAGGCGCCTTCGCACGACACCGGTGTTCCCGCTCCGCACACCCGCAAACCGCGGTGCGCAGCGTGAACACCGGTGTTTTGCGCGGGGGCCCGTCAGGCGGCGGGGACCGCGCGGCGCTTCGCGAACATCGCGACGGCGTACTGGGCGCCGGCGAGCACGTGGCCCGCTGTGCCGAGGTACACGAACACCAGGGCCACGACCCGGACCCACGGTGCGTTCTCGTCGACGGTGTGCACCGCGGAGAACAGCAGCACCGGCAGCCCGACGAACAGCAGGGCCGAGCGGATCTTGCCCGTCCACGTGACGTCGAGGTCCGGATTGCCGTGGAACAGTACGCTCGACAGGACGACGAGCACCAGGTCGACGAGCACCACGACCGCCACCACCCACCAGGGCAGCAGCCCGACGAGCACCAGGGACAGCACGATCGCGATGATGGCCAGGCGGTCGGCGACGGGGTCGATCGCCTTGCCGAGCTTGGATCCCTGGTCGAACTTGCGGGCGATGAAGCCGTCCGCCCAGTCGCTCACGCCGATCACGACGAGGGCGACGAGCGCCCACCCCGGGTGGCCGGCGACGACGAGGCCGATGAACACCGGGATCAGCACGAGGCGGAACAGCGTGATCAGGTTCGGCCAGGTCTGCCAGTCGGGGCGCTGTCGCGCGGTGTCAGTCATCACGGGCCAGGCTACCGGTTACCAGTGCGGGGGGACGTCGCGTCGGAGCTGGTCGTCGTTCTCACCGTCGCGGTGCCGCGCCGGTTCCGGCGGCGGCGCGGGGTCGTAGCCCGCCACCGGCTGGGTGGTGACGCGTCTGCGGCGCCGCGCCGGGCCTCCCGGCTGGTCCGCCGTCTCGCGTCCGGACGATGCTGCCGGGCCGGGAGGCGCGGCTGACGACGCGTCGTCGGCCCGCGTCCACGTGCCCACCAGCTGGTCCGTCTCCGGCGTCACCGGACCGGCGGGCCGCGAGGCCCGGCGGCTCATCGGCGGGCGGGGCCGACCGTGGACACGCTGGGATCGAGATCCTGCGTGCTCACCGGCGGGCGGGGATCGGTGGGATCGAGATCTCCTGCGTGGCGCCTCGGTCGACCCCGAGCACGGCGGCGACGGTGTCGGCGACGCGGTCCGGGTCGGAGAACAGCTGGAACGCGTGCACGCGCACGTAGTGCCAGCCGAGTCGGCGCAGCACCTCGGGACGCAGGCGCAGGGACTCGCGCAGCGATCCCTTGACCAGCGACGCATCGGTCTCGATCGTGACGCACACCCCGCCGTGCGCGGCGACGAGGCCGAGCTTGCCGCGGTGTCCGAGCGCCACCGGGATGCCACGCATCTCGAGGCGCCGGGCCAGGTCGACGAGCAGCGGGTCGGAGTCGTCCGGCACGTACTCGGCGGTGGTCCGGGCACGCACCTCGGCCAGGATCTCGGCCAGGGCGACGGTGCCGTGGCCCATGCGCTCGGCCTCGATGTCCGACGGCTGGAAGCAGGTGACGATGACCATCGAGCGACGCGCGCGGGTCATGGCGACCGCCAGCAGCCGCTCGCCGCCGGGCTTGCCGAGCGGACCGAAGTCGCGCAGCACGCGGCCGTGCGGGGTGCGGCCGTAGCCGATGGAGAACACGACGCGGTCGCGGCTCTGCGCCACCGACTGCTCGAGCGTCGCCACGATGAACGGCTCGGCACGGTCGCCGATGACGAACTCGGTCAGGTCCTTGTGGCCCTGGGCGGCGGTCAGCACGGCCTGCTCGACGCGCACGGCGTGCTTCGCCGATGCGGTGATGACCATGAGCGACTCGGTCGGACGGGTGCGGGCGTGGTCGATGACGAGCCGCACCACGCGGTCCACCTCGGCGTCGACGCTCTCGACGGCACCGGACTCGGGGTCCGGGACGGCCTTGCCGTCGCTGACGTAGTCGAGCGCGATCGACCCGTGGCCGAGGAACGAGCCGGCCCACGGCAGGGACTCGATCTTGCCGCCGTAGAAGCGACGGTTCACGAGCTCGGCGAGGTCCTCGCCGCCGGCGCGGTACGACCGCGACAGCGAAAGGGTCGGCAGCAGGGTGGACAGCTTCGCCAGGGCGGAGTCGGCGTGGAACGCGTCGAGCGTGCCCTCGTCGACCTGCAGCGCCCGGTGCTCGGGGTCGACCGCGATGCGGAACGGCGACGGCGTCTGGGTGACGGGGTCACCGAACACGACGGTCTGCCGGGCACGACGGACGGCTCCGACGGTCTCGGCGATCGTCACGGCGCCGGCGTCGACCAGGATCACGGTGTCGAAGGGCATCGTGTCGGCGATCTGCGGCACCTCGTACGGGCTGGCGAGCCAGACGGGTGCGATCGACCGGGACAGGTGCGGTGCGGAGTCCTGCAGCAGGCGCGAGGTGATCGCGCCGTCGCGGAGCTGGGTCTTGAGCGCCGTCGCTTCTTCGGGCCAGTCGACGAGACCGACCTTCCAGTTCTCGGCGAGCTGCCACGCGAGGCCCTGGGAGACCCCGGCCGCGTGGGCGTCGTCCACCAGGCGGAAGTCGGCCTCGACCCGGTCGAGCATGTCGGTGTTCGCGCCGAGCAGGGCCCGGTCGGACTCGAGCATGGTCTCGAGGGCGGACTGCCACCAGGCGAGCTCGAGCTCGGCCGGCACCTGCACGTCGGGCACGTGCCGGTTCGCCAGGTCGGTGATGAGCGGCTCGAGCTGCAGGTCGCGCAGGGTCTGCATGAGCTCGGTGCGCTCCTGCAGGTTGTGCAGGACGTCGGATTCTGCGGCGAGCTCGGCGATGGTCGGGACGAGCTGGTCGACCGGGGTGTTCGCGAGCTGGCGGTCGCGCTCGGTGCGGCCCAGCGGCTCGTCGAGTCGCGCGAGGTCCTCGGCGACGTTCGAGAACAGCACCTGGACGTCGGCGATGCCCGTGGGCACCTCGGGGTTCACCCCGGCGGCGACGTAGCGCTGCCAGAGCACCCGCTGCTGCTGGACGCGGGTCAGGGCCTCGTGCAGGTCGGACACGTGCACGCCCGGACGGACGTACTCGCGGGCGAGCTTCTTGAGCCGGCGACGGTTCGTCGACGACATCGGCGCGCCCTCGCCGCGGGGGGCGGTGGCGGCCACGAGCTCGGACACCGAGCGGTCGAAGACCACCGGCAGGAAGCGGTCGAGCGTGTCACGGATCTCGGTGAGCAGGCGCAGGTAGATGCCGAGCTCGTTGATCGTCGTGAACTGGCGCATGTGCGTCGAGCTCACCAGGTCGTGGGCGCGGCGGAGCAGGGTCGGCAGGCCGTCGGCGTCGAGGTCCTTCGCGATGCGGTGCGCACGCTGGGCACCGTCGCTCGAACCGAACTTCGCGCCGTACCAGGGCGAGTCGTCGGGGCCGTAGCGGAACTCACCGAGGTTCGCGGCGCTGACCATCGTCTCGGCGACGCGCGAACGGCCGTCGACCATCGAGGCGACGGACTGCTTCGACAGGCGCGCGGTGGTCGACGGGGCGACGGGCAGCAGCGACAGGCGCGACAGCTCCACCAGGCAGTCGAGCACCGAGACGCCGAAGTCGGGGTCCTTGCGGGTGAGCGATCCGCGGTAGTCCTTCAGCACCTTGCGCAGGCGGACCAGTGCGTCGTCGACCTCGCGGAGGTTCGGACGCGCGGCCTTCTCGTTCCGGGCGATGGCACGGACGACGTCGCGGCGCAGGGTCGACGGCGTGACCGCGACCCCGGGCAGCTGGACCTCACCGAAGCGGGCGGCGATGCCCCGCAGGGTCGCGCGGCGCGGGCTCACGACGAGCACGCGCTTGTTCGCGGCGACCAGGCCGCCCAGGGCGTTCACGATGGTCTGGGTGCCGCCGGTGCCAGGAAGGGTCTTCACGACGATGGAGTTGCCGGCCGTGATCTGCGCGATCACGTTCTCCTGCTCGTCGTCGGCGTCGAGCAGGAGCGTGTCGGTCTCCGGGCTGCGCTCGTCCGACGGGGTCTGCTCGACCGGGTGGTAGGACTGCTCGACCTGCCACTTCGCGCTCGGGTTGCCGGCGAGGGCGTCGAGCACGGGGTGCGACAGGTCGCCGGTGTCCTCGACCATCCCGGTCGCGACCTCGGCGAAGGTGGACACCACGAGTCGGGCGTGCACCGAGAAGCCGGGGATGTGCGCGGTCAGGCCACGCAGGCGGTCGATGACGGGGTTCGGCGTGAAGGAGCCGTCCTGCTGCGCGAGGGCCACGAAGGACTGCGCGTCGAGGATGACCCCGAACTGCTCGTGCAGCGCGTCGGCGAGGCCCGGGTTGAGTACCGGTTCGCCGAGCAGGCGCACCTCGAAGTCGCGTCCGTGTCGGCGGATCGCCAGGGGGCGCAGGAGCACCGGGCCGCGGAACTGCTCGTCGCCGTGCTTCCAGTCGGCCATGCCGATGCCGAGCTTCACGGCGTCGATGCCGCGCACGGTGGCCAGCTCGGTGCCCTTCGCCTCGACGTGTCCGGCGGCCACGCGGGCGGCACGGAGCGCCACCTCGTCGCGGATCAGGCTGGACAACAGGGTCGTCTTGCCGGTGATGAACTGCGCGAGACCGCCCGGGTGGGTGGTCGAGAGCTCGATGCGGGCGCGCGGGTGGTCGCTGAAGTGCGTGAGCGGGCTCGTGCCGCCGACACCGGTCAGCTGGGTGCGCCAGCCGTCCCACGTCGGTTCGGCCGCGTTGCCGGCCTGCAACCGCGGGTCGCCGAGGCTGATCGCCTGCGGGCTCGTCATCTGCAGCTCCGGGCGGAGCGTGCGGTCCGGCTCGTCGTCGGTCCGTTCCTGGTCCACGTCCTGCTGCTCGTCTCGATCGTCGTCGGGGCGCGCGCGGGCACCCTCGACGGGGACGTCGTCGTTCACGTCGTCCTCACCGTCGGTCACCCTGTCCGCTCGCCACACATCCGACACTGTAGGCGGAACCGGACGGCCTCTCTGGCAATGAACCGAGGTTTCGGGGTTTCCGCACGGACCTGACCGGCGTCAGACCCGACCTGCAGCACGCCAGACCCGACGTGCGGCGCGTCCGATCCGACGGTGGCCCCGTCCGGTGTGGTACCAACGGGGCATGGCCATCGACGACCGCACCACTCCGTCCGCCCCCACGCCGAACCGGCGTCGATCGGTCCCCGCCGAGATCTCACGGTCGTGGCTGCTGGTCTCCGGCACCGCCACCGACCGGTTCGACAAGTCCCAGCGCTCCCGCGCCGACCAGATCATCCTGGACATCGAGGACGCCGTCGACCCCGCCGCGAAGCCCTCGGCCCGGCAGGGCGTCGCCGCCTGGCTCGCCGGCGGCGGCGAGGCCTGGGTGCGCATCAACGACGTCACCACGGACTTCTGGGCGGACGACGTCGAGGAGCTCCGCGGCCTGCCCGGGCTGCAGGGCGTCATGCTCGCCAAGACCGAGTCCCCCGCGCAGGTCACCGACACCTGGCACCGGCTCGGCGGCCAGACGCCGGTGATCGCCCTGGTCGAGTCGGCCCTGGGCATCGAGGAGTCCGTGTCGATCGCCAAGGCGCAGGGCGCGTTCCGCCTGGCCTTCGGTTCCGGCGACTACCGCCGTGACACCGGGACCAGCGCCGACACGCTCGCGATGGCGTACCCGCGGTCGAAGCTGGTCGTCGCCTCGCGCGTCGGCGACCTGCCGGGTCCGATCGACGGCCCCACGGTCGGGTCGTCGCACCCGATCCTCCGCGAGCAGTCGCAGGTGGCCGTGTCGCTCGGCCTCACCGGCAAGCTGTGCCTGGACACCGAGCAGCTCCCCGTCATCAACGAGGTCATCTCCCCCACGCCGACCGACGTCGCCTGGGCGCAGGACTTCCTCGACGACTTCGAGGCCCGCGGCCGGGTCATCCGCGACGGTTCCGACCTGCCGCGGCTCGGTCGGGCGCAGAAGATCCAGCGGCTCGCACAGGCGTTCGGGGTCGAGGCGCGGTAGGACTGCACGCATGACCTGGTCCAACGTCCCCGGCCCTCCGCCGCAGTCCTCCTCCGGCCCCACGGACGCGCAGCGCGCGGCGTGGGAGCGCGGTGGCACCACGCTGTTCCCGCCGGCGAAGCTCGCCGACCGGATCTCGACGGTGCTGCTCCTGGTGTTCGGTGCCGTCATGACCGCGATCACGGCGGTCGTCGGCATCGTCGCGATCGCCTCGGCCACGGCTGAGTGCGACGCCTCGGCCGGGTGCACACCCGGTGGGTACTTCGGTGGCGCGGCCATCGCGGTCGGTGGCGCCTTCGTCATCGGGGTCGCCACGATCGTGCTGTCGATCGGCGCGTGGATCCGACGGAAGCCGTCGTGGTGGATCGCGGCGATCGGCTTCGTGCTCGCGATCGTCGTCATCACCTGGGGCGGGGTCGTCTTCGTGAACGCCGTCGACAGCGGGTCCGGATCGTCGTCGGTGTCCGCCAGCGCGTGATCGACGCGCACGGACACCACCCGTCCGACCGGACACCGGTCGTCCGCCGCGTGTCGGGCCTGCGAACGCGTGTGCGTTCCGGCCTGGAGGCGCGGGTCGGGGCCGCCACGCGCCTCCGGTCCGGACCGGGGTAGCGTCCCGGGCATGGTGACGGTGTCGCGGACGACGGTCGCGGTGGTCGGTGGCGGCCCCGCAGGGGTCGTCCTCGGGCTGCTGCTCGCTCGCGCCGGCATCGACGTGCGCGTGCTCGAGCAGCACGACGACTTCAACCGGGACTTCCGGGGCGACACGGTGCACGCCTCGACCATCCGGCTGCTCGACGAACTCGGACTCGGTGCACCGTTCCGGGCGTTGCCGCAGTCACGCCTCGACGACTTCTCGCTGCCGATGCCCGACGGCTCGCGGCTGCTGCTCGGTGACTTCTCGCGTCTCGCGCCCCCGTACGACCACGTGGCGATGGTGCCGCAGTGGGACCTGCTCGACCTGCTCGTGACCGCCGCCCGTCGGGAACCGTCGTTCCGCATCTCGATGGGCCTCGCGGCGACCGGACTCATCGAGGAGAACGGGGCCGTGACCGGGGTCCACCTGCGGCCGAGGGACGGGGCCGGCGAACCCGAGGAACTCCGCGCCGACGTCGTGATCGCCTGCGACGGGCGGAACTCGGTGCTGCGTCGCGCCGCCGGGCTCGTGCCACGGGCGTTCCGGGTGCCGTTCGACACCTGGTGGTTCCGGTTGCCCCGGCACCCCGGGGACGCGGCGAGCGCCCTCACCCCCGCGTTCTCGGACCGGGACGTGCTGCTGAGCTTCCCGTGGCCGGACTACCACCAGGTCGCGTACTTCGCGCCGAAGGGCTCGGACGCGGCCCTGCGCGCTGCAGGGGTGGCTGCCTTCCGTGCCCGGGTGGCGCGGCTCCGACCGGACTTCGCGGACCGGGTCGACGCGATCGCCTCGATGGACGACGTGCACGTGCTCGACGTCCGCATGGACCGCCTGCGCCGGTGGTGGCGGCCGGGGCTGCTCTGCATCGGGGACGCCGCACACGCGATGTCCCCCGCCGGCGGGGTCGGCATCAACCTCGCGGTGCAGGACGCGGTGGCGACGGCGACGATCCTGGTGCCGGCACTCCGACGGGGGCTCCGCGGTGGCGGCCTCGCCCGGGCGCTCGCAGCCGTCCAGCGTCGTCGGACCCCGCCCGCAGCCCTGGTGCAGGCCGCGCAGGCCGTGCTGCACCGGGTCGTGTTCGAGCGAGCCTTCGCCGGCCACCTGCAGGACGGTCCGCCGCTGCTCCCGGTGCTGCTCGCGCGCTGGGTCCCGCCGGTCCGGGGCCTCTACGCCCGCGGCATCGCGTTCGGTCCGCTGCCTGAGCACGCGCCGGAATGGGCGCGTCGGTGACCGGGGCTCGTCGGTGCGGGCACCTCGTCGTGCGGGAACTGGGCGTCGGCGTCGGGGCCGGGCGCATGCTGGGCCGATGAAGCAACGAGTCATCGGAGACGTGTCCGTCAGTGCCATCGGTCTGGGCGGGATGCCCATGTCGATCGAGGGCCGGCCGGACGAGCGTCAGTCCATCGCCACGATCCACGCAGCGCTCGAGAACGGTGTCACGCTCATCGACACCGCCGACGCGTACCACCTGGGCGGCCACGACGAGGTGGGGCACAACGAGGAGCTCATCGCGCGGGCCGTCCGGGAGTTCCACGACGACACCTCGGACGTGCTCATCGCGACGAAGGGCGGACACCTGCGCCCCGAGGCCGGCAACTGGGCGCAGAACGGGCACCCGGAGTACCTGAAGGAGGCGGCGAAGGCCTCGGCGAATCGGCTCGGCGTCGAGCAGATCGGCCTGTACCAGTTCCACCGCCCCGACCCGGCCGTGCCGGACGCCGACTCGATCGGGGCGCTCGCCGAGCTGCTCGACGAGGGCGTCATCCGGATGGCGGGCATCTCGAACGCCGACCCGGACCAGATCCGCACCGCGAACGAGGTGCTCGGCGGACGCCTGGCGTCGGTGCAGAACCAGTACTCGCCGAAGTTCCGGTCGAGTGAGCCGGAGCTCGAACTGTGCGACGAGCTCGGCATCGCGTTCCTGCCGTGGAGCCCCCTCGGTGGCATCGGGAGCGCGGCGGACCTCGGGACGGCGTTCGAGGACTTCGCGTACATCGCCCGCGACCGTGGGGTCACCCCGCAGGTCATCGCGCTGGCGTGGGAGCTGCAGAAGAGCGACGTCGTCGTGCCGATCCCCGGTGCGTCGCGGCCGCAGTCGATCCTGAACTCGATCACGGCGCCGACCGTGCGGCTCCGGCCGGAGGACGTCGCACGCCTCGACGCCTCGCAGCCCGCGGCCGTCTGACGCCCGTTCCCCCGACGGGGGAAGCACGACGCCCCGCCGCTCCTGGTCCAGGAGCGGCGGGGCGTCGTCACGTGCGGGGCTGCGCGTGGGACCGCTCAGCTCTTGGCGGGGCAGACCGCCGAGACCTGGTCGAGGGTGGTCTGCACCTCGGTCTGGGCCTTCTTGACCTCGGCGGAGTCCTCGGCCGCACCGGAGCGGATGGCGGAGCTGTAGCCCTTCGCCGCGCCGGAGAAGTCCTCGAACGTGTCGTGGACCTGGTCGTTCGAGACCTTCGTCAGCGCCGAGTCGATGCGCTGGACGAACTCGTCGACGAGCGCCGCACGGGCCTTCGGGTCGGCCGGGGCAGAGCTGGAACCCTGCTCCTTGAGGAACGACGCGAGTTCGTTCTCGAGCAGGGAGCAGGCTTCCCCCTTGGTCTGGGCGGGTGCTGCGGCGGCGGTCTTCGAGGCCGACGGTGCGCTGGACGAGCCCGAGTCGCCGCCGGAGCAACCGGCGAGCAGCGTGAGTGCGAGGCCGGCGGTGGCCAGCGCGATGAGCTTCTTGGGCATGGTGGAGAGTCCCCCTCGATCTGTCCGCACTCCCCCGGATGAGGTGCAGATCCGTCGTCGAGCGTACAGGGAACCTCCACAGGGACACCGGCGGCGGTTGTGGGCGACCGGCAGCCGGCCGGAGGTGGGTGGCGCGTACCGTCGAGGGCATGCGAGCCATCACGTTCGACGACGCTTCCATGTCCGTCACCGACCTGCCCGACCCCGAACCCGGCACGGACGAGGTCCTGATCGAGGTCGCCGCGGCCGGCGTCAACAACGCCGACCTGCAGCAGCGCGCCGGGAACTACCCGCCGCCGCCCGGGGCGTCGGAGATCCTCGGGCTCGAGGTCTCCGGCACCGTGCGGGCCGTCGGCGCGGGCGTCACGACCGTGGCGGTGGGCGACCGGGTGTGCGCGTTGCTCTCCGGCGGCGGGTACGCGGCACTCGTGGTCGCGCCGGTCACCCAGGTGCTGCCGGTCCCCGAGGGCGTCGACCTGGTCGAGGCAGCCGGACTGCCCGAAGCCGCGTGCACGGTCTATTCCAACATCGGCATGCTCGCCGGACTCCGCCCCGGGCAGACGCTCCTGGTGCACGGGGGTACGGGCGGCATGGGGTCGCACGCGGTGCTGTGGGCGAAGGCCCTCGGGGCGACGGTGATCGCGACGAGCGGCGGCGACCGCAAGGTCGCCGCGTCCCGGGACCTCGGCGCCGACCTGGTCATCGACCACCGCACGGAGGACTTCGTGGAACGCGTCATGGCGTTCACCGACGGTGTCGGCGTCGACGTCGTGCTCGACGTCGTCGGACCGTCCTACCTGGAGCGGAACCTGCAGGCCCTCGCCCCGAACGGGCACGTCGCGGTCATCGCCTCGGGCAGCGGCCGCACCGCCGAGCTCGACTTCGGGGTGCTGATGCGGAAGCGCGCGACGATCAGCGGCACGACCCTGCGCGCACGGCCGCTCGCCGAGAAGGCCGCCATCGTCGAGGCGGTCCGCTACAACGTCTGGCCGCTGGTCGCCGACGGCCGGGTGCGCCCGGTCATCGACTCGGTGCTGCCCCTGGCCGAGGTCGAGGAGGCCCACCGCCGCGTGCGCGACGGCGAGGTGATCGGCAAGGTGCTGCTGACGCCCTAGGCGTGCACGCGGGCGAGGAACTCGACGAGCGCCGGGTGCTGCGGGTGGTCGAGGACGTCGGCGGGGGACCCCTGCTCGACGACCTCGCCGCGGTGCAGGAACACGATCCGGTCGGCGACGTTCCGCGCGAAGTGCATCTCGTGCGTCGTCATCAGGATCGTCGAACCCTGTCGCTTCAGCTCGGTGACCAGGTCGAGCACCTCACCGACGAGCTGCGGATCCAGGGCGCTCGTGACCTCGTCGAGCAGCAGGAGCTCCGGGTCGGACGCGATCGCCCGGACGATGGCGACGCGCTGCTGCTGCCCGCCGGACAGGCGGTCGGGGTACGCATCGGCGAAGTCGGCCAGGCCGATCCGGTCGAGCAGCCGACGAGCGGTCTCCTCGGCCTGCGCCTTGCCGACGCCGTGCACCTGCCGCGAGGCCAGCGTCACGTTGTCGAGCACGGTCATGTGCGGGAACAGGTTGAACTGCTGGAAGACCACACCGATGCGGGCCCGGGTCGCGTCGACGTCGATCCGCGGGTCGGCGATGTCCGTGCCCTGCAGCAGGATCTCGCCGTCGTCGATGCCCTCGAGCAGGTTGACCGTCTTGAGCAGCGTCGACTTGCCGGAGCCCGAGGCCCCGATGACGCAGATGACCTGGTGGCGGTGGACCGTCAGGTCGATCCCGCGCAGGACCTCGTGCTCGCCGAAGGCCTTGCGCAACCCGCGCAGTTCGAGGACCGCGGCGTCCGTACCGGACGCACCACGGGCCTCCAGGCCGGCCTCGCTCATACGGTCCCTCCGATCTGCTCGCGCCGCTGCTGGCGACGCGCGATCGCGTCCGTGACGCGGATCAGCGGCAGGCTGATCAGCACGAACAGCAGCCCGGCGACGAAGTACGGCGTGAAGTTGTAGGTCTCGGCCTGCGCGATCTGGGCGGAGCGGACCGCGTCGACGGCCCCGAGGATCGACACCAGACCGACGTCCTTCTGCATCGACACGAAGTCGTTCATGAGCGCCGGGGTGACCTTGCGGATCGCCTGCGGCAGCACCACGAGCCGCAGGGTCTTGGTGTGCGAGAGTCCGAGCGACCGGGCGGCCAGGCGCTGGGAGGGGTGCACGGCCTCCATGCCGGCGCGGAGCACCTCGGCGATGTAGGACGAGTAGGTCAGGGTGATCGCGATCGTGCCCCAGACCTCGGCGGGGAGCCGCGGGAACACCCCGAGCCCGGGGATGCCGTAGCCGACCAGGTAGAGCACGATGATGAGCGGCAGGCCACGGAACAGGTCCGTGTAGCCGGTCGCGACCATCCGCAGCGGGAAGAACACCGGGTTGCGCAGACCGCGGACGACCGCGAGCAGCGTGCCGAAGACGGCGACGCCGATGGCGCTGAAGAACAGGATCCGGACGTTCAACCAGAGGCCCAGCAGGATGTCCGGGAACGTGTCGACCGCGGTCTCCGGGTCGAAGAACGACTGCTGCACCGCCGCCCACCCGGGGGTGTTCACGACGCCGAAGTACACGACGGCGAGCACGACCAGGGTGGAGACGACCGACACGACGACGGAGCGACGGCCACGCTGGCGACGGTAGAGCCGACGCTCGAGCTCGACCTGGCTCGGCGCGGGTGCGGCGACCGGGGTGCCGGCCCCTGCTGGCAGGGTCATCCGGTTACTTCAGGACCGGCGTACCGGTCTCCGACGAGAGCCACTTGGTCTGCAGGTCCTGCAGGGTGCCGTCGTCGTCGAGGGTCTTCAGGGCCTTGTCGACCTTGCTCGTGAGCTCCGAGTCCTTCGGCAGGACGAAGCCGAACTCGTCGCCCTTGCCGTCGGACGGGAACTGCGCGGACACGGTGCCGTCGTCGAGCTGCGCCGAGGCCATGTAGAACGCCGTCGGCAGGTCGGTGACGATCGCGTCGATCTGCCCGGACTTGAGCGCGAGCACGGCGTCGTCGTTGGAGTTGAACACCTGCGGCGTGACCCCGAGGACGTCCTTGACGCTCGCGATGCTCGTCGAACCGGTCGCGACGCCGATGGCGTCCTGCTTGAGCGCGGTGATCGTGGTGTCGTCGGCGGCCTTCGACCCGGACGTGGTCACGACCGCCTGGGTCGTCGTGTAGTAGGCGCTCGACATGTCGACGGCCTTCTTGCGCTTCGCGTCGATCGAGAACTGCTGGACGTTGAGGTCCCAGTCCTTCGGCCCCGGTGCGATGGCGCTGTCGAAGGTGCTGCGCTTCCAGACGACGTCGGACTTGCCGTAGCCCATCTCCTTCGCGACGGCGTACGCCACGGCGGACTCGAAGCCCTTGCCGGACTCGGGCTTGTTGTCCTCGATCCAGGGCGAGTACGCCGGGTCGCCGGTGGCGATCGTGAGCTTGCCGTCGGTCACGGTGCCGTCGGCGTTGCTGCTGCCCCCGGCGGAGCAGGCCGACAGGGCGAGGGCGGCGACCGCGGCGGTGGCGACGGCGAGGGTGAAGCGGAGGTGACGGGTCACGGTCGGGCCTTCGTGCGAGGGGGGTGGGGGCAGGTCGAAGTGTACTTCGCGGTGGGATACCAACGCGAAACGGTGTCGCGGTGCTACTCGACGGCAGGGTCCCCATCGTCGGCCATCGTGAAGTCGTCGAACGAGAAGCCCGGCGACACCAGGCAGCTCAGCAGCACCTCGCCGTCGCCCGGGATTGTCCGCTGCCACACGCCTCCGCGCACGAACGCCTGCGCGTCGTTCACCCGGTCGCGTCCGGCGTCCGGGCCGAGGGTGATCGTCGCGCCGGGCTCGGGGACGTCACCGTCGCCGCCGAGCTGCAGGTCGACGGTGTCCGGCCCGTGCCACATCCAGATCTCGTCGCTCGTGACCCGGTGCCAGGCGGAGGCCTCACCCGGGGGCAGCAGGAAGTGGATCAGCGTGGCGGCGGGACGCTCCCCCGCGGGGGTGGTGACCGTCGCCGGCGAGGTCCAGGTGCGGACGTACCAGCCACCCTCGGGGTGCGGTTCCATGCCGAGGGCGATCGCGCGCTTCGGCACGTCGAGCCACTCGATCAGCTCACCGGTGACGGTTCGGCGTGCGGCCATGCCGGGGTGGGGTGCGGACTCGGTCATCGTTCCTCCTGGTGCGGTGCGGGGGTGTCCGTGTGCGGGGAAGCCGGCTCGGTGACCCCGCCCGCCACGGCGCGCACGACCCCGCGGATCACGGTGGCGGCCGCCCGCCCGGCGCCGTCCTCGACGAGCTCGGCGAGCGCGTCCGGCACCGTGCGGGCGTCGACGTCGAAGACCGCCAGGTCGGCGCGCGCCCCGACGGCGAGGTGCCCGATGCGGTCCGGTCCGACGGCGAGCCCCATCGCGTGCGCACCACCGAGGGTCGCCGCTGCGAGCAGTCGCTCGTGCAGGTCACGGTGCCCGTAGCCCTGGGCTCGGGCGATGCGGTGCAGCGCGGTGACGTCGGCCATCAGGTCGAGGGACGGCGACGACGACAGGGAGTCGGTGCCGATGGCGATCGGGCTCCCCTCGCGCAGGTAGTCCGCGACGGGCGGCGGGTCGAGGCCGATGACGGCGTTGGAGCGGGGGCACAGCGCCACCGCCGTGCCGCGGGCGCGCAGGAGCGCCCGGTCGGCGGCGGTCATGTACACGCCGTGGGCGATGTGGCAGTCCGGCCCGAGCACGCCGAGGCGGTCGACGAACGCGGTCGCGCTCGCACCGAAGCCCAGGGCCCGCAGTGCCCGGAACGACGGCACGTTCGCCAGGTGCCAGTCGTTCCCGTGACCGACGCCGTCGACCCCGTCGAGCCCGGGCACCGGACCGAGGGCGGTGCGCTCCCCCTCGAACGCCGCCTCACCGAGGTGCAGGTGCAGCCGCAGGCCGCGCTGCCGCACGATGTCGGGGAGCTCGAGCAGCGGAGCGACCTCGAGCGAGTACGGCGCGTGCGGCGACAAGCCGGCACCGGGTGTCGTGGGGATGCGGTCGAGTTCGTCGAGCACCTGGTCGCGACCGTGCGTCTGCCAGGCGTCGTTCTCCCAGTCCATCACCTCCCAGTACGCGATGCCGCCGAGCCCGGCGTCCTGCAGCGCGGTCGAGGCCTCGATGTCGGTGACGATGTCCGCGATGCTCGTGACGCCCGCCAGGATCGACGCCCGTGCACCGTCCGCGGCTTCGGCCCGCCAGTCGTGCGGTTCGGCGTAGTCGACGTTGAACGCCGCGGCCCAGTCCTCGAATCCGTTGTACTGGCGCCGGCCGACACCTGCCATGCCGGTGTACTGGAGGTGCGAGTGCGCGTTCACGAGTCCGGGCAGGAGCGCGCCGCGCCACTGCCGCTCGGTGAAGGTCGCGCCGGACCCGGTGAGCTGGTCGATGACCCACGACCGGTCGCCGACGTGCAGGATGCGGCCGTCCTGCACGGCCACCGCGCCGTCGGCGATCGGCGGCGCCGTCATCGGGACGACGACGCGCGCCGAGTGCACGGTGACCGGGTGCGGACGGGCGCTCATGCCGGGTCTCCGAAACGGTGGGTCCGGACGTCCGGGCCGCGGTCCGCCGGGCGCTCGGCGGGAAGGCCGGCAGGCAGAGGTCGGCTCCCGAAGGCGGCGAGCGCCGCGCGGGCGGTCACGTCGTCGACCGCGGGGTCGATCGGCACGACGGCACGCTCCAGCTCGTCGCCGCGTTCCAGGAGCATCCGGACGGCGCCGAGCTGCACGGCGAACGACAGGTCCATGATCTCGACCGGGTTGCCCTCGGCCGCGGTGATGTTGATGCAGCCGCCGTCGTCGAGCACGATCGGCCCGTCGTCGACCCCGGGGAACACGAACCGCTCGGCCTTCGGCCCCACGTCCTGGCGCCGGGCCCCGGCGTCGAGGGCGTCGTCGATGGCGATCTCCTGGTCGACCCCACCGGCGACGGCGAGGACCGCACCGTCCGCGCAGGCACGGAGCACGTCGAGGTCGATGGTGTCCGGCACCCCGGTGGCGCTCATCACGAGGTCGGCGTCGCGCACCGCCTCGGCGAGCGGGGCCACGACGTACCCGGCGAACCGCGCCTGCAGGGCGCGGACGGGGTCGGTCTCGGCGACCGTCACCCGGAACCCGAGGGCGGTGAGCACCAGGGCGACACCCTCGCCGACGTGCCCGAACCCGGCGACGACCGCCGCGCCTCCCGGCATCACCCGGTGCGTGCCGGACGTGAGCCCGTCGACCAGGTCGAGCACCGCGAACACGGTCGACTGCCCGGTGCCGTAGCGGTTGTCGAAGAACGTCTTGGTGCGGGCGTCGTTCACCGCGATCACGGGGATGCCGAGCTCGCCGCGCGCTGCCAGCACCCGCAGGGGCCGCAGGCCGCTCGTGGTCTCCTCGGCGGCGCCGAGCATCGTCGGCAGCAGGTCTGGGCGTTCCTGGTGGGCGAGCCGGATGACGTGCGAGCCGTCGTCGAGCAGGATGTGCGGCGCGGCGTCGAGCATCGCGAGGGCCAGCTGCTTCTGCTCGGGGAGCGTCGCCGTGCTGCTCGCGAACACCGTCAGGCCGGCGGACCGCAGTGCGTCGGCGACGGCGTCGTCGGTCTCGTCGGCGTGGGCGTAGACGACGACCTCGGCACCGGCGTCACGGAGCAGCAGGCTCAGCACCGCCGTCTTGGGCTCGAGGAACATCGCGACACCGATGCGCGTGCCGCGCAGGAGTCCGCCGTCGCGGAGCTCCGCGGCGACCGAGCGGGCGACCGGCATCGACCGTCGTGCCCAGCGCAGGCGTGCGTCCGCCGCGGGGTCGTCCTCGGGGTCGCGGCCGGTGGACACCAGGAAGACGTCGTCGGACAGCATCGGGACGGCGAGCACGCCGGGGCGGGCGGGTGCGACGGGGCCGAAGGCGTCCTCGTCGACGGCGGGCAGGTACCGGCCGGCGTCGATGACGACCAGGGTGGTGCCGCGCGGGCGGTCGGCGGCCTGCTCGACCGCGGGGGTCGATTCGTCGGGCGTGCCGAGGCACCAGAGCTGGTCGACGAGGTCGGACGGCTGCTCGACCTCGCGCGCGCCGAGTGCGGTCAGCAGGTGCCGCAGTGCCGCGGCATCCCGGGGGTCACCGCCGACGATGCGGAACCGGCGGGCGGCGACGAGCAGGTTGGTCGCCGCGGCGAAGCGCCGAACGGCCGCCGAGGCCCAGACCAGCGTCGCGGGGTCGGGTGCTGGCGGCATGTGCCAATCGTAGGGCGAGCGGGGCGCGGGTCCGGCGGCGCTCCGGGAATGCCCGGGGGCGCTCCGACGTACTCTCTGCACATGAGCGATGCGACGACTGCCCCCGACCGCGTGACCATGTTCGGTGCCGACTGGTGCCGCGACTGCCGTCGGTCCAAGGCGCTGCTCGACACCCTCGGCGTGGACTACGAGTACGTCGACGTGGAGCAGGACCTGTCCGCTGCCGACCGTGCCGAGGCCATCAGCGGCCGGAAGAACATCCCCGTCGTGGTGCTGCCCAACGGCAAGCACTTCGTCGAGCCGTCGGACGCCGAGCTGCTGGCCGAGCTCGAGGCCTCCGGCGTGGTCTGATCGGCGAACCCGACAGTCCTCCCAGGAACCCCGGAGTTTCGTCGGATGTCGGCCCTGACTCCGGCAACCATGCCGCGGCAACCGCACCCACGAGGAGGACACCGTGCTCGGTCTCATCATCAGCTTGATCATCATCGGACTCATCGCCGGCGCTCTCGCCCGGCTCATCATCCCCGGCAAGCAGAACATCGGCATCCTCATGACGATCGTCCTGGGCATCGTCGGATCGTTCGTCGGCGGGTTCCTCGGGTTCCTGATCTTCCAGCACGACCCGATGGACGGCTTCTTCCAGCCGGCCGGCATCATCGGTTCGATCATCGGCGCGATCATCGTGCTGTTCATCTACACCCGCGTCGCGGGCCGCGGCTCGCGCCGCTAGGCACGACGCTGCCGGTCTGACCGGCGAACAACCACAGTCACCCCGAACCGCGTTCCCACGTGGTTCGGGGTGACTTTGCTTGTGCGGGCCGACTGCGCGCTGCGGGCTGCGACCGGGTCGTGTCGTCCGCCACGGCCTGGAGGCGCGGCGCGGGTCGGACCCGCGCCGCGCCTCCAGGCCGTGGTCGCCCCCGCGCCGGGGGCGACGCGATGGTCACGCTGATCAGGCGGTGGCGAGCCGCCCCATCTCGCCGACGACCGCGCGCAGCCGCGCAGCCAGTTCGTCGCGGGAGCCGTCCGCCGATCGGTGGGCGGACTCGATCACGGCGGCCATCACGAGGGTGGTCGCGGTCCGCGCGGTGTCCTCGTCGACGCGCTCGGCGGCCACCGCCAGCACGGTCTGCCGCGCGTGCGCCATCCACTGCATCATCGCCGGGACCATCTCGGGGCGGGCTCGGACGAGCTCCTTCATGCGCCGGCGGTCCTGCGGCAGGGTGACCGTGTGCGCGACGAGGTCGCAGAGGTCCGACACGAGCGGCCCCGTGGCACCGAGGAACGCTGCGCGTGCCGTGTCCGGGACCGTCGTCGCCGGCAATCCGAGGGCTGCTTCGGCCTTCGACGGGAAGTAGTTGAAGAACGTCCGCGGGGAGACCCCGGCGTCCGCGCAGATCTGCTCGACGGTCACCCCGGCGAGTCCGTGGTCGGTGACGAGGGCGAGCGCCGACCGGTGGATGGCGGCCCGGGTCTGCTGCTTCTTGCGCTCCCGCAGGCCGCAGTCGGTCAGGGCGGTGGCCTCGGTGGTGGTCAGCTGGTGCACGTGCTGCGCTCCGTCTTGTTCTCGGGTTGGTGCGACGCCGGGCCCCCGCGTCCTGTGACGAGGAGGCCCGGCGTGACTCAGACCTGCGCCCGACCACCCTGGACGGGGATCGAACCGGTGACCGGGGCGGTGGGCGAGCCCATCGTGTCCGCGGCCCGCACGGCCTGCGCTTCGAGGTCGTCGGCGGTGCCGGCGTCGTCCGCCTGCTCCTGCAGGGCCGAGCTCTTGCGGAGCGGCGGCGCCTTGAAGAAGAAGCTCAGGACGAACGCGAGCAGGATCACCGCGAAGCCGACCCAGTAGACGGTCACGGCCGAGGCGTTGAACCCGGACATGAACGGCCGGGTCAGAGCAGCGTCCGCACCGTTGAGGTACGACGTGTCGCTCGTCTCGGCGTTCGAGTCGCTCGAGTCGTTGGCACCCTTGTCGATCTGCTTCGACAGTTCCGGTGCGAGCTGGTCCACCCAGTAGGTGCGCTGCGCCGAGTCCGACCAATCGACGACGAGCCGGCCGTCCTGCACGCTGGCGTGCGCCTTGTCTGCGGCAGCGGTGAGCGCCTGCTGCTGCACGGCGTCGGGAGCCCCTGCGGTGGCCTGGGTCACCTGGTCGGTGGCGGTGTCGAGGCCGGACTGCACCTGCTTCTGGAGCGGGGTGACGATCGGGTTCCAGATCTGGTCCATGACGCCCTGGTTCGCCTTGGCGCTGGCGACCTCCGGGTCGAGCGCCGCACTGAGGGCGGGCTTGAGGTTCGACTCGTCCGCCGTGGCGTGCAGGATGTTCGCCGGCATGAGCGAGAACAGGACGGACAGCAGGACGGCGGTGCCGAGCGTGCCACCGATCTGGCGGAAGAACGTGGCGGACGACGTCGCCACACCCATGTCACGCGGCTGCACCGAGTTCTGGGAGGCCAGGGTGATGCTCTGCATGAGCTGGCCGAGCCCGAGGCCGATCAGGAACATGCCGATCATCAGGAACCAGAGCGGCTTGTCGATCGTCATGAACGTCAGGACGACGTAGCCGAGCGACACCAGGGCGGTGCCGATGACCGGGAAGATCCGGTAGCGGCCGGTGCGGGCCACGATCTGCCCCGAGGCGATCGAGGCGATCATCAGGCCACCGATCATCGGCAGCGTCGCGAAGCCGGACTCGGTCGGCGTCAGGCCGGTGACGATCTGCAGGTACAGCGGGATGGTGAGCATCGCGCCGAACATCGCGAAGCCGACCAGGAAGCCCAGGATGGTCGCCATCGAGAACGTGCTCGAGCGGAAGAGCTTGAGCGGGATGATCGCGTCGTCCTGCATGCGGGTCTCGATCACCAGGAAGGCGACGAGGCCGAGCGCACCGATGACGTAGCAGGCGATCGCGCTGGCCGAACCCCAACCCCACGTGCGGCCCTGCTCCGCGACGAGGAGCAGCGGCGCGAGCGTGACGATGACCGAGGTCGCGCCCCACCAGTCGATGCGCGGCTTGGCCTTGGCCTCGCCGAACTTCGGCAGGTGCAGGAACGCGATCACCATGAGGAGCGCCGCGACACCGATCGGCACGTTGATCAGGAACACCCAGCGCCAGCCGGTGATGCCGACGATCGAGCTCGCACCCGCGAACAGTCCACCGATCAGCGGGCCGATCACGGACGAGATGCCGAAGACCGCCAGGAAGTAGCCCTGGTACTTCGCGCGCTCACGGGGCGCGAGGATGTCGCCCATGATCGCGAGCGGCAGCGACATCAGCGCACCGGCACCGATGCCCTGGAACGCGCGGAAGGCGGCGAGCATGGTCATCGACGTCGACAGGGTCGAGAGCAGCGACCCGAGGATGAAGACCGCGATGCCGAAGATGTAGAGCGGGCGACGGCCGAAGACGTCGGAGAGCTTGCCGTAGATCGGCGTGGTGATGGTCGACGCGATCAGGTAGGCCGTCGTGACCCAGGCCTGCTGGTCGAGGCCGTGCAGGTCGTCACCGATCGTGCGGATCGCCGTGCCGACGATGGTCTGGTCGAGCGACGACAGGAACATGCCCGCCATCAGGCCGTAGATGACGAGCAGGATCTGGCGGTGCGACATGATCGGCTTGCCCGGCGTGCTCGCCGGGGAGTCCTGTCGTCCGCGCGACACCTCGACGGGTGCGGTGGCAGTGGACATGCGGGGTTCCTCACAGGGGATGTGGCGTGGTGGTCGTCGGCCTGGTCGGGACCCCGAAACGAGGGTCAACCTTGCAGGCTCTGCAACTTTACACCGCAAGCACCTTTGCCGCCAACGCAAAGTTGCCGAGCATGCATGTTCGTGTACGGGTTCTCAGGTAGCGTCGGCGCATGGGGCGAACCACCTGGACCGATGTACCGACGACGCTGCGGCAGCAGGTGGAGGGGGTGCTGGGCGGTCCGGTCGTGACCGCCGAGTCCCAGGCGAGCGGGTGGTCGCCCGGAAGCGCCGACCGGGTGACGACCGCGGCGGGGGAACGAGCCTTCGTGAAGACGGTGTCGCGCTCGCGCAACGAGGCCGCCCTCGACCTGCACCGCCGCGAGGCCGAGGTCATGGCCCAGCTGCCGACCACCGTGCAGGCACCGCGGCTGCTCGACGCGCTGCACGCCACGGTCGACGGCGACGACTGGGTCGCGCTCGTGCTCGAGGACGTCGCAGGGCAGCACCCGGGCGGGCACCTCGACGGATCGGACACGACGGCCGTGCTCGACGCACTCCACACACTGCCGCTCGCGACCGATGGGCTGGCGACGCTCCCCCGCATCGCCGAGGACCTGCGCGGTGAGTTCGGTGCCTGGGACAGGATGCTGGCTGCCGGCTCGAACACCGTCCGCGTCGCCGAGGTCGTCCCGCCGCACGTCCTCGACGCCGGCCCTGCGATCGCCCGCGCGGCATCGGGGGCAGCTGCCCTCGTCGACGGCGAACACCTCGTGCACGCCGACTGCCGAGCGGACAACCTGCTCGTCGACGACACCGGACTCGTCTGGGTGGTGGACTGGCCCTGGGCGAGCGTGGG
Organism: Curtobacterium flaccumfaciens pv. betae; assembly: GCF_026241855.1. Lineage (NCBI taxonomy): Bacteria > Bacillati > Actinomycetota > Actinomycetes > Micrococcales > Microbacteriaceae > Curtobacterium > Curtobacterium flaccumfaciens. The sequence continues at coordinate 3,252,744 of NZ_JAPJDC010000001.1, forward strand.
CGCGCACTGGCTCGACTCGCTGACCTACCTGCTCGACACGCTCGTCCGCGGTGAGGACGACGACGTCGAACACCACCTCGCCACGCACCCGGTCTTCGCCGGGGTGCCCGCCGCCACGATCGACGCCGTGCTGGCCGGGCTCGCCGGACTGTTCTTCGAGCACGCCCTGCCCCCGGCACCGCCGAACATGCCCACCATCCGCGACTTCCAACGGTGCGAGGGCGTGGCGGCCGCCGAGTGGCTGCTCCGCCGCTGGGCCGCCTGACAGCGCGTCCGCCCGAGCGGGGGACGCGTGGTGTCCAGGGAGCGCAGCGCACCGGAGCGTACGGTCCACCGCATGACTGATGAGCACCGCACCCCGCGTCCCGAAGACGACGCCGCGCGCCTCGGTCTCGTCGTCGTCGGAGAGGCAGCAGCCCTGCAGTCCGGCGACGAGGCGGCGCTGGACGCGAGCGAGCAGAACATCCGCGACACGATCGACGAACTGGTCGACGAACCCCTTACCCCGCGGCAGGAGGAGGTCGTCGAGCGGCTCGCCGCGGCCGGCGGCACGCTGACCGCCGGACTCAGCGGTGCCCTCGCCGCCCAGAGCGGTCGCAGCGTCGACGACGTGCTCGAGGGTGCGGCCCGCAGTGTCGTGTGGCAGCAGCGGCTCGCGGACGAGCGTGAGGACGCCGGCACGCAGCAGCGCGACCCGCAGAACGAGAACGGGCACGACGAGGGCTGATCCCCCGTCGCGCCCGCTGCAGGCACCCGCTCGGTTACTCGGCCGGCTCGACCTGTGGCACCGACTGCTCGCGCACGACGGCACGGGCAGCCGCCTGTCCCGTCGTGGTGCTCTTCACGATGTCGCTCAGGGTGAACCCGGCGGTGGCGCCGAGCAACGCGTCGACCTCGCTGAACTGACTGACGACGCTCTTCGACAGGGCACCGGCACCCTCGGAGGACACCACGGTGAGCGTGTCGATGTTGCTCATCGGCGCCGCGAGCTCGCGGGCGATGCTCGGCAGCGTCTCGATCGCCTTGACCCGCAGGACGGCCTCGGAGTGCTGCGCGAGCGCGTCGGCCTGCGCCTTGGTCGCATCGGCCTCGGCCTGACCCTTCGCACGGATCGCGTCGGCGGCGGCTTCGCCCTCGGCGCGTGACGCGTCGGCAGCGAGCTTGCGGGCGTCCGCCTCGGCCTTCGCCTCGGCCGCGACGGCCTCTGCGGAGATCCGACGGGCCTCGGCCTGGGCGCGTGCGGTCTCGACCTGGGCCCCGGCGGCGGCTTCGGCCTCGACGCGGGTCTTGCGCGCCTGGGCCTCGGCGACGGCGGAGACCTCGGACTCGAGCTCGGCACGGCGCAGCTCGGCACGCTTCTGCGCGGTGATCTGCTCCTGCTCGACGACACCCTGGGACGCGCGCGCCTGGGCGAGCGGGCCGGCGGCAGCGGCTTCGGCGGACGCACGGTCGGCGTCGAGCTGCAGCGCGGCACGGCGGATGGCCAGGGTGTTCTCGGCCTCGGCGATCGCCTGGTCGGCGGTCGCGCGGGCTTCTCGCGCTTCACGGTCGGCCTGGGCCTCGGCGTTCTCGGCCTCGAGTCGCACGCGTGCACGCTCGGCACGGCCGAGGTCGCTGATGTACTCGTTGCGGTCCGAGATGCCCTTGATCTCGAACGAGTCGACGTCGAGCCCCTGGCTGTGCAGGGCGTCCTTGGCGACGTCGAGCACAGCGACGGTGAGCTGATCGCGCTTGCGGATGATGGTCGACACGTCGGTCGCACCGATCGAGGCGCGGAGCGAACCGGACAGGACCTCGCGCGCGAAGTCGTCGATCTTCTTCTCCTGCCCGAGGAACCGCTGTGCGGCCGCCCGGATCGAGGCGTCGGTCTCGCCGACCTTGACGAGCGCGACGGCCTCGACGTCGATGGTGACACCGCGGGAGTCCTGCGCGTTGACGTTGATGTCGATCGCACGCGAGCTGAGCGACAGCTTCGCGACCTTCTCGAAGAAGGGGCGGACGAGCACGCCGGCGCCGAGCACGACCTTGATGCCGGACTCGACGGTCTCGGTGCCGTCGGCGTTCTTGACCTTGCGGGAGCGCTTGCCCGTGATGATGAGCGCTTCGTCGGCACCGGCGTTGCGGTACACGACCTTGGCGTAGATCAGCGCGATCACGGCGAGGACGATGATCCCCACGATGATCAGCGGGACGGCTCCGAGCGCGAACAGGACTTCCATGACTCCCCCTTGAGGACCAGGCGCCAGCCTGGATTCCGCATCTGTTGTTCCGTTGGCTCCCATCCTAGGAGCGCACGCGGACAGCAGGAGCGCGGAGGGAAGGGTTGGGGACAACAGACGGGAGGCGCGGTGCAGGATCACCTGCACCGCGCCTCCCGTCCGGGGTTGCGTCAGCGCCTACGCGCCCGCACGCCACCATTCGTCGAAGGGCGTCGCCGGCACCTGGCGCTTGTGCTCCGTCGCGCGGTAGCGCGACTCGATCGCCTCGGCGACCTCGACCGGCACGTCGTGGCCCTGCAGGTAGGCGTCGATCTCGGCGTAGGTGAGTCCGAGGTTCGCCTCGTCGGTCTGCCCGGGCAGCTCGTCGAGCAGGTCGGCGGTGGGCGCCTTCTCGTACAGGCGAGCCGGTGCGCCGAGGTGCTCGAGCAGCTGCCGTCCCTGGCTCTTCGACAGCCCGGTGAGCGGGGTGAGGTCGACGCCGCCGTCGCCGTACTTGGTGAAGAAGCCCGTGACGGCCTCGGCCGCGTGGTCCGTGCCGACCACCAGCAGGCCGCGCTGCCCGGCGATCGCGTACTGGGCGACCATCCGCATGCGCGCCTTGACGTTGCCCTTCACGAAGTCGCTCAGCTCGACACCCGAGGCCGCGGTGTCCTCCATGACCCCGTCGACCCCGTGCTCGATGTTCACGGTGACGCCCGGGTCGGCAGCGATGAACTGCAGGGCGAGCTGGGCGTCGTCCTCGTCGGCCTGCACCCGGTAGGGCATGCGGACGGTCGTGAACTCGGCCGGGTGCCCCTCGGCTCGGAGCGACTCGACCGCGAGCTGGGTCAGGCGCCCGGCCAGGGTGGAGTCCTGCCCGCCGCTGATGGCGAGGAGGTACCCCTTCGCCCCGGTCGTCAGCAGGTAGTCGCGCAGGAACCCGACACGACGGGCGACCTCCTGCTCCGGGTCGATGGTCGGCTGGACGTTGAGGTCCGCTGCGATGGCGGCTTGGAGTTCACGCACCACCCCAGTATCACGCCGATCCGGCTCCGTGGACCGGCGGGTTCCCGAAGACGTCGATCGGATCGACCGGGAGGTCCGGGGCGGCGGTGACCCGATCACCACCGCCCCGGGCATCCGCGACGACCCGAACGCGTCGCGGACCCGGTGAGGCGGACGCCGGTACCCGCCGGCGCCCGTCCTGGTCAGGCGCGACGAACTCGTCGCGCCGGGATCGCGGTGGGTGATCCGTGGTGTGGCACGATGCCCCCTCCTCCGACGGGGTCTCCGCCGCTGATCCGCCCCCGGTGGTGAGCCAGGGGATGTGGGGCCCGTCGAACGGGCCGGAGGCGGCTGGTGAGGCCGCTTGCTGTGGAAGGTATCAGGGTCCGGGCAGGAATCGACACCCCCGTTCTGGGGTCACGGGTCGGGCTGGGTTCGTTGACAGTTTGATGCCTAACAGTTAGAGTCCTGATCATGCAGGCACCGGACTTCACGACACCGCTCCAGCTCATGCGGTGGATCGGATGGGCACAGCGCAAGGGCGCCGAGGAGTGGGTCCGTGAGCGCGACCTCACCCACGAGCAGTCCTTCGTGCTCGGGTACCTGCAGGAGCACCCCGGCGCCATCCAGCGGGACATCGCCGAGGCCACCCGGACCAGCGCGGCCAGCGTCTCGAGTCTCCTGCAGGGACTCGAGCGGCGTGGACTGATCGAACGACGACCGGACGCCACGAACGGGCGGACGAAGACGGTGCACGCCACCCAGGCGGGCATCGACCTCATCGCCGGGTTCACCGACGCGATGGTCGCCCTCGACGACTCCCTGCTCGCACCGCTCGACGCGGACGAACGCGCCACCCTGCGGCGGCTGCTGCAGAAGGTGACCGCGGAACTCGCGCCGCCGACCCGCTAGCCGCACCACCGCACCACCCGCGCCACCGCACCGACCCGCTCCACGCACCACGCGCCTCCCGGCCGGATCCGCCGGCGCGCCCTCGCGAACCCGCGACCCCGCGACCCCGCGATCCCGCGATCCCGCGACCCCATCGGTCGCGTGCTCCCCCCCTGCCGTGCCGGCGTCCGTCGGCGCGCCCACCGTCATGCCCGGAAGGGAACCGTCATGTCCTCCACCACCACCGCTGCGGCGACGAACCGCTGGTACCTCTCCGCTGCCCCGATCGCCCGAGCCCTGGTGCACCTGTGCGTGCCGATGGCCGCCGCGATGGTCGTCAGCGCCCTGTACAACGTCATCAACGCGGGCTTCATCGGCGCCCAGCACGACACGTCCCTGCTCGCCGCGATCACCTTCGGCACGCCGCTCCTCGGCCTGGTGATGGCCGTGGGCGGGGTGTTCGGCGTCGGCGGCAGCGCCTTGATGTCCCGGTTGCTCGGAGCATCGGAACACGATCCCGACAAGGCGCGGGACATCAAGCACGTCGCCTCGTTCGCCCTGTGGGGAGCCGTGGTGACCGGCGCCGTGCTCGGCGTCGTCGGACTCCTGCTGCTCCGCCCGCTCGTCGCCGTCCTCGGTGCCGACGCGGCAGCGGTCCCCGCCACGAGCGAGTACGTCGCCGTGATGCTCGCGTTCGTCCCCGTCCTCGCCGCGTCCTTCGCGCTCGAGCAGATCGTCCGCTCCGAGGGCGCCGCGCGGCAGGCGATGATCGGCCTGGTCCTGTCCACGGTGGGCAACCTGGTGTTCGACGTCCTGTTCATCCTGGGGCTGCACTGGGGTGTCGGCGGCGCCGCACTCGCGGTGGGCCTGGCCAACGTGGTCTCGATCGCCTACTGGGTGACGTGGCTGCAGCGGAACAGCGAGAACGTCAGCTTCGCGCCGAAGTGGTTCACCCTGCGTGCGGACATCCTGAAGCCCGTGTTCGGCGTCGGCGTCGGCGAGCTGCTGCAGTCCGCGTTCCTCATCGTCACGACACTCGTCCTCAACAACCTCGCCGCCGCCTACGGTGACGACCCGCTGGCAGCGATGGGCGTCGCGGTCCGCATCGCCCAGGTGCCGGAGTTCCTGGTGATGGGCGTGACCATCGGCGTGCTGCCGCTGCTCGCCTACGCGTTCGGCGCGGGCGACGCCGATCGACTCCGCTCCGGCCTGCGCGCCGCGGCCCTGACCGTCGGCGGCATCGTGCTCGTCTTCTCCGGCACCGTGTTCGTGTTCCGCGAGCAGGTCTTCACGATCTTCTCCGGTGACCACTCGGTGCTCGCGATCGGCATGACGATCCTGACGGCACAGCTCGTCGCCGCCGTCGTCAACGGGTTCACGGGACTGCTCACCTCGCTGTTCCAGGCGACCGGGATGGTCATGCCCGCGATGGTGCTGTCGATGGCGCAGGGCGTGCTGTTCATCCCGATCGTGATCGCCGGCAACCTGTGGTTCGGACTCGCCGGGATCATCTGGGCACTCACCGTCACCGAGGGCATCGTGTTCGTCGCCGCCGTCGTCCTCTGGCTGGCGACGCGGGGTCGCATCGCCCGAGGCCTGGCCGAGGGCAGCGCGGCACGCGCCGACGCCGCGCTGGAGGCCGCCCCCGTGGCGTGAGGCGCGTCGCCCCCGGCGTCACGCACCACGTGCGTACGGGAGGCCCGCTGCCGGTCCGGCACCGGGCCTCCCGTCCGTCGCGTGGTCGCGTTCCGTGCGCCGCGTGCGCTTCGTGAGCAGGAACGGTCGGATGCGCGCGTGCGACCCGACCGTTTCTGCTCACGAAGTGCGCGACGCGGCGCCGCCCGCGCGCTACGCGCTGCGGCCGCGCCGCAGCAGCAGCACGACGACCGCGCCGGCCACCAGGACGGCCCCGGCGCCGAGGCCGATCCACACGCCCGGCGCGATGCCCGGCGACGAGGACGGAGCACCGTCCGAGGCTCCGGTGGCCGTCGCCGTGGCACTCGGCGTCGGAGCGGGGCTCGGGGTCGGGGTGGCACTCGCGCTCGGGGTCGACGCCGGGGCTGCGGCCCGGTACTCGAACGCGAGCGTGCCCTCGATCGGGTGGCCGTCCGGCGACACGTACCGCCAGAGCACCGTGTAGCTGCCCTGGTCGAGGTCGACCGCGCGGCGCATGGTCGTCCCGGAGACCCTCACGTCACCCGTTGCGACGTCGGCACCGGAGGCATCCGTCACCTGGATCCGGAGTCCGGCATCGAGGCCGGCGAGCGGCGCTTCCGAGAAGGTCAGGTCGACGGACTCGAGCGGTTCGGTGACGACCGCCCCGTCCGCCGGGGTACTGCTGGTCAGGGCCGAGTGGGCCGACGCGGGCTGGACACCGACGAGCGTCAGCAGTCCCGCCGCGACGATCGCCAGTGCCGCCGCCGTGTTTCGGGCTGTGCGCATGCGCAGACTCTACCGACGGCCGATCGGCAGCCCGCTGGGGGTCAGAGCTGCTCGCCGAGGAAGTCCGCGTAGGTGGGCTCGTAGCGCGCTTCGCTGACGCTGACGAGCTGGTGGCCGGTTCCTTCGAGGCGTTCGGCGACGAGGGCGGCGAGGTCCTCGGGCGAACGGAGCCCGTGGCGGTGCCACGCGTTTTGGATGGTGGCGGTCATGGTGACCAGCCCTTCGTCGAGATGATGCGCATCTCGGATCCGCCCGGGTCGACCCGCTGTGCCAGACCCCACAGATCGTGAGGAGCATCGTGACGACGAGTCCCTGATGTCTGACCCGGTACCGCAACGATACGGTCGGGCCGGAGCGCCGTCGAGGCGGATGCGCTTCGCGGCTGACGGACGCGACGGACCGGCGCGGCGGGTGCGCTGTAGCGTCGGCGCATGGAGATCCTCTTCGTCCACGGCGCGCTCGTGCGCGACGGCGACTGGTGGTGGCAACCCACCGCCGACCTGCTGTTCGAGGGCACCGGTGTCCGCAGTCGATCGGTGGCGCTGCCGTCCTGCGGCGAGGGCCCGTCCGGCCGCCCCGAAGGCGGTCTCGCCGAGGACGCGGCAGCGCTCCGGGCCGCGCTCGACCGCAGCGACGGCGCGATCGTCGTCGGGCACTCGTACGGCGGCACGGTCGTCGCCGAGGCCGGCCAGCACGGTGCCGTCGAGCACCTGGTCCACGCGTCGTCCTACCTGCCCGACGTCGGATCGGCCCAGGCCGGGATCATGTCGGACGAGCCCGACCCGGTGGCGATCGGTGATGCCGGGGACGGAGCCCTGGCACTGGTCGGGTACGACGCCTCGTCGTTCGGCGCGCGGTTCCTGCAGGACGCCGTCCCGGAGGTGCAGCGGGCTGCGTGGGACCGCGTCACCGCACAGTCCGCTGCCGCGTTCGTCACGCCGACGACCGCCGCGGGCTGGCAGGGCGTCGACTCCACCTACCTGGTCTGCACCGAGGACCGGAGCACCACCGTCGGCCTCCAGCGAGCGCACGCGGCACGTGCGACGCGGAGCATCGACGTCCCCACCGGGCACCATCCCTTCATCACCCGACCCGACCTGGTCGTCGAGCAGCTCGAGCTGCTGCTCGGAAGCGCCGCGGCTTGAGACGTCGCGACGACGGACGGGAGGCCCGGTGCCAGCTGGCACCGGGCCTCCCGTCATCAGGGGGTCGCGCCCAGGGCGCGGATCCGCTCGATCAGTCGGTGCCGGAGTCGAAGGCCGCGCCCTCGGACGCGAGGTCCGTGCGACGACCCATCGCGTCCTCGGCGTCGGAGGCAACGATCGCGCCGCCGAGGATCTCCTCGGCCTCGCCCGCCTCGAGCTCGCCGACGAGCTCGGCCGTCGCGCCGCCGATGAGGCCGGCGGCGGCGTACTGCTCGAGCCGCGAACGGGAGTCCGCGATGTCGAGGTTGCGCATGGTGAGCTGGCCGATGCGGTCGTCCGGGCCGAAGGCGGCGTCGCCGACGCGCTCCATCGACAGCTTGTCCGGGTGGTACGACAGCGCGGGGCCCGTGGTGTCGAGGATCGTGTAGTCGTCGCCGCGACGCAGGCGCAGCGTGACCTCGCCGGTGACGGCGGAGGCCACCCAGCGCTGCAGCGACTCGCGGAGCATGAGGGACTGCGGGTCGAGCCAGCGGCCCTCGTACATCAGGCGACCGAGACGGCGACCCTCGTTGTGGTACGAGGCGACCGTGTCCTCGTTGTGGATCGCGTTGAGCAGGCGCTCGTAGGCGATGTGCAGCAGCGCCATGCCCGGAGCCTCGTAGATGCCACGGCTCTTCGCTTCGATGATGCGGTTCTCGATCTGGTCAGACGCACCCAGGCCGTGGCGGCCACCGATGGCGTTCGCCTCGTAGACCAGGGCAACGGCGTCGGTGTACTCGACGCCGTTGATCGCGACGGGGCGACCGGCTTCGAACCGGACGCTGACGATCTCGGTCGCGACCTCGACGTCGTCACGCCACGCGGCGACGCCCATGATCGGCTCGACGATGTCCAGGCCGCTCGACAGCTCTTCGAGGCTCTTCGCCTCGTGCGTCGCGCCCCAGATGTTCGCGTCGGTCGAGTACGCCTTCTCGGTGGAGTCTCGGTACGGGAACCCGCGGGCGACGAGCCACTCGCTCATCTCCTTGCGGCCGCCGAGCTCCTCGACGAACTCGGAGTCGAGCCACGGCTTGTAGACGCGCAGACGCGGGTTGGCCATCAGGCCGTAGCGGTAGAACCGCTCGATGTCGTTGCCCTTGTAGGTGGAGCCGTCGCCCCAGATGTCGACGCCGTCTTCCTTCATCGCGCGGACGAGCATCGTGCCCGTCACCGCGCGGCCGAGCGGCGTCGTGTTGAAGTACGTCTTGCCACCGGAGCGGATGTGGAACGCACCCGTCTGCAGGGCGACCAGGCCTTCTTCGACCAGGGCGCTCTTCGCGTCGACCAGTCGGGCGATCTCGGCGCCGTACTCGTGGGCGCGGCTCGGCACGGCGTCGATGTCCGGCTCGTCGTACTGGCCGATGTCGGCCGTGTACGTGCAGGGGATCGCTCCCTTCTCGCGCATCCAGGCAACGGCGCAGGAGGTGTCGAGACCCCCTGAGAACGCGATGCCGACTCGTTCGCCGACGGGGAGACTGCTCAGGACCTTGGACACGGGGTCAATCGTACGGGGCCAGCGGGCCGGGCTACCGTCCGGGGCGACGGTTGTGGAGAACTCCCCCGCGAAGTGGTGCCCCTGGACAGCACTGCAGGGACTCGAACCCCTTCGACCTGCTGGTGCCCCTGGACGGCACTGCAGGGACTCGAACCCCTTCGACCTGCTGGTGCCCCTGGAGGGACTCGAACCCCCAACCGTTTCCTTAGGACGGAACTGCTCTTCCATTGAGCTACAGAGGCTGGCTCGTCCACTCTAGCGGCGGAAGCCCTGCAGGAACGCGTGCAGTTCGTCGACGAACAGGTCGGGCTGCTCGAACGGCGCGAAGTGCCCGCCGCGGTCGAGTTCGTGGTGGAACACGAGGTTCGTGGTGCGCTCGAGCCACTCGCGCGGCGCCCGCACGATGTCGCCGGGGAAGATCGAGAACCCGGACGGCACCTCGACCCGTCGCTCCAGCTGCTCCGCCGGGATCGCCGCGTTCGCGTGGTACATCCGCATCGCCGAGCCGATCGTGCCCGTGGCCCAGTACTCGGTGAGCAGCGCCAGCACCTCGTCGCGCGTGTAGACCGACCACGGGTCCCCGTCGCAGTCGCTCCACGCCCGGAGCTTCTCGAGGATCCAGGCGGCGAGACCCGCGGGCGAGTCGTTCAGCCCGACGGCGGCGGTCTGCGGCTTCGTGCGGTGCAGCATCGCGTAGGCACCCTCGGCGGTGCGCCACCGATCGGTCGCGGCGACGAACTCCCGCTCGGCGGCGGACAACGTCGACGCATCGAGGCCCGGCCAGGCGAGCCCGCCGTCGATGCGGTGCACCGCGACCACCCGGTCGGGGTGGTCGAGTGCCAGGTAGCGGGCGACGTGCGTGCCGATGTCGCCTCCGGACACCGCGAACCGCTCGTACCCCAGGTCCGTCATCAGCGTCGCCCACATGCCGGCCACCTGCCGGGCGTCGAGAACCTGCGGCGGTGCATCCGAGAACCCGTAGCCGGGCATGTCCGGCACGACGACGTCGTACCCGGCGTCGACGAGCATCGGCAGCACCTTGCGGTACCGCCAGCCGGAGTCCGGCCAGCCGTGCGCGAGCAGGACCGGCAGGGCATCGGGCCGCGGAGCGCGGGCGTGCAGCAGGTGAATGCCGATGCCGTCGACGACGACACGGCGCGAGGGCAGCGCGGCGAGCTCGGCACGGTGTGCGTCGAAGTCGAACCCGTCGGCCCAGTACTCGACGAGCGGGCGCAGGACGTCGAGGTCCACGCCGAGCGACCAGCCGACCCCCGCGGGCGCGTCCGGCCAGCGCGTGGCACGCAGCCGAGCGCGCAGGTCGTCGATGGTCGCGTCGTCGATGTGCGGTGTCTCGCCCATGTCGGCGACGCTAGTCAGCGCCACCGACGATCGGAAGCCCGCAGCCGATCAGGTCAGCGGTGCGTCCCGACCGGCCTCGAACAACACCCGGATGGCGTCCGCCCGGATCCACCGCTCGCTCAGGCAGAGCGGTCGCTCGTCGTCGCGGTCCGACGTCAAGCTCTCGATGAACCAGCCGAGCGTGACCTCGTCGAGGTCCAGGTGCCGGGCGACGTCCTCGGACACCACGTCGGCGGTCGCACGGACCCATCGGCGGTGCGGCGTGGATCGTCCCACCTGCCGGAGCACCTCGTACAGCGAGTCACTGACCTGCAGCGCCTCGGCGAGCTCGGGCACGATCGCCGGCGGGACCCACTCCACGCCCCACGCAGCCGGCAGCCCGTCGACCAGTGAGCGCCGGGTCAGGCGGTGCACGGGCGCTCCCGGTTGCAGGTCGAGGGACTCGGCGATGCGCGGCGGGACGGGGACCAGTGCACACGACAGCGTCACGCTCGACGGCTTGCCACCGGCGGCGCGGACGGTGTGACTCCACGACGGTGCCGCCCGCGAACCGATCAGGTAGTCGATGCGGCGTGCGACGAAGCTGCCGACGCCCTTCACCCGGCGGATGCGGTTACGCCGCTGCAGGTGCTGCAGCGCTGCCCGGGCGGCGGACCGCCCGACGCCGAACCGCGCCGCCAGCTCCGCCTCGCTGGCCACCCGCGAGCCGATCGGCAGATCGGCCAGCTCGCCCTCCAGGGCGGCGGCGATGTCGAGGTATCGGGTCTCCGGCACGCTCGGACTGTAGCCGGTCCCCCTGGCGGACCGCATGCCTGTCCGGACAGGCCGTGACGAGCCTCCCGGCGTCGTTCACCTGGCGGACACCTGCGCACCGTCTGCCCGCCACGGGGCGCTCCGACGCTGGTCGGACCGCGCCGGTCCCGGCGTGACGGCACGAACCCAGGAGTCCCATGATCTCGCTCGTCTGCCTCGACATGGCAGGAACCACCGTCGACGACGGTGGCGTCGTCCTCGACGCCTTCCGCACCGCGCTCACCGACGTCGGCCTCGAGCACGGGAGCTCGGAGCACGACCGTGCGGTGCAGTACGCGGTCGACACCATGGGCCAGTCGAAGATCGCCGTGTTCACGGCACTCTTCGACGGGGACGGCGACCGTGCCGAGGCTGCGAACACCGCGTTCGAGCGCGCGTACGCCCGCACCCTCGACCGCGGCGTGCGGCCGGTGGACGGCGCCGTCGAGACGCTCGTCGCACTCCGCGCAGCGGGGCGACGGATCGCGCTGACCACCGGGTTCTCGCCCGCGACGCGCGACGCGGTGCTCGACCTGCTCGGCTGGCGGCCGCTGATCGACCTCGCGCTCTCCCCCGCCGACGCCGGCCGCGGGCGCCCGTACCCGGACATGGTGCTCGCCGCCGTGCTCCGGACCGGCACCGACGACGTCCGCGACGTGGCGGTCGTCGGGGACACCGTCGCCGACCTGCTCACGGGACACCGCGCCGGCGCGTCGGTCGTGGCGGGCGTGCGGACCGGGACGCACCAGGACGCCGACTTCGCGACCGTCCTGCACACCCACGTCCTCGACTCGGTCACCGAGGTGCCGTCGGTGCTCGCCGAGGTCGAGGACGCCGCCCGGGTCCTGGCGTGACGCCGGTGCGCGCCGACGCCCGGTACGCCCTGTGGCACGGCGTCGGCGCCCCGGTCACCGTCGAGTCGCTGCCGTCGACGACGCTGCCGGACGGCGGTGTGCTCGTCGAGGTCGAGCTGGCCACCGTGTGCGGCAGCGACCTGCACACCGCGCTCGGCCACCGTCCGGGTCCGACACCGAGTGTCCTCGGCCACGAACAGGTCGGCCGCGTCGTCGCGGTCGACGCCGTGCCGCCGACCACCGTCCAGGGACAGCCGGTCCGGGTCGGTGACCGCGTCGTGTGGTCGGTCGCCGCGTCGTGCGGCGACTGCGACCGGTGCGCGTCGGGCATCCCGCAGAAGTGCCGCTCCCTGCGGAAGTACGGTCACGAGGCCGTCACCGCGGACTGGACGCTGAACGGCGGCTTCGCCACGCACTGCGTCCTGCTCCCCGGCACGGCGATCGCGGTCGTCCCCGCGCACGTGCCGGCGGCCGTCGCCGCGCCGGCGGCCTGCGCCACGGCTACGGTGGCCGCGGCTCTCGACGCAGTGCAGCGACCGCTCGACGGCGCGCGGGTCCTGGTCACCGGTGCCGGCATGCTCGGGATCACCGCCGTCGCGATGGCCGTCGACGCGGGTGCCACCGTGACCGTCTCCGACCCGAACGCGGGCCGACGTGCCCGGGCGGTCTGCTTCGGCGCGGCGCGGGCCGTCGCCCCGGGTGACGCGATCGGGTCCTTCGACGTCGCGGTCGAGCTGTCCGGCCACCCCGATGCGGTCGAGGCGGCGGTGGACTCCCTCGACGTCGACGGTGTCGCCGTGCTCGTCGGCGCGGTCTCGACCAGCCGTGCGGTGACCATCGACCCGGAGCAGATCGTGCGGCGGCTGAACCGGATCGTCGGGGTCCACAACTACGCGCCCCGGCACCTCGCGACCGCGGTGGCCTTCCTCGCGCGCAGCGAGCTGCCCTTCGCGGACCTGGTCGAGCGGTCGGTCGGCCTCGACGCGGTCGGGCACGCCGTCACGACACCGCCGTCGGACGGGTTCCTGCGCCGCGGGGTCGACCCGGCGGCCGCCGTGGTGTGATGGCTGCGTGACGACCTTCACCGCTGCCCGTGTCCACCGGGGCGACGGCGGGACGCCGGGTTCGTCCTTCGCCGTGCGCGACGACGTGGTCGTCGAGGCGTCGGACGGACCGGTGGTCGACCTCGGCGACGTCGACGTCCTGCCGGGTCTGGTCGACCTGCACGCCGACTCGCTGTCCCGCTTCGAACAGCCGCGCCCCGGCGTCCCGGTGCCGCTCGGGCACGCGCTCGAGTCCTTCGCCGCCGACGCCCTGCTCGCCGGCGTGACGACCGCCCTGCTGTGCTGCTCGGTGGAGCACGCGACGGCTCCGGCGCGCAGCGCCGAGCACGCCGCCGCCGTCCTCGACGCGGTCGCCGCGTCCGACCTGCCGGTCGACGTCCGCGTGCACCTGCGCGTCGACGTCACCCACGACGACGCCGTGGCGGCGGCCGGGAGGCTCGTGGCGGCCCATCCGGATCGGGTCACCCTGGTCTCGTACATGGACCACACCCCCGGACGCGGCCAGTACTCGACCGTCGCCGCCTGGAGACGGGCCTACCGCGCACTCGACCGCGCCGACGACGAGGTGCTCGATGCCCGCCTTGCGGCGTTCCACGCCGGTGCCGAGGGCATCGGCCGCCGACGAGCGGCCATCGCCGAACTCGCGAACCGGGCCGGTGTCGTCGTCGCAGCACACGACGACGAGACGCCCGAGGCCGTCCTCGAGGCCAGGCGGCTCGGCGCCCGGATCTCGGAGTTCCCGGTCACCGAGCGCGCTGCGGCCGCGGCGATCGACGCCGGGCTCGGGGTCGTCGTCGGTGCCCCGAACCTCTGGCGGGGCGGGTCGCACGGCTCCGGGCTGTCCGCTCGCGCGGCGATCGCGGCCGGTCGGGCCGACGTGGTGGCGTCGGACTACCAGCTCGGGTCGCTGCTGCCGGGGCTGCGAGCGGCCGCCACCGCCGGGGTTGCACCGTTCGCCGAGCTCGTCGCGACGGTCACCCGGAACCCCGCGGAACACGTCGGGCTTCCGGACCGGGGGCTCCTCGCACCGGGTCGCCGTGCGGACTTCGTCGCCGTGCGCGAGGACCGTGTGGTCGGTGTCTGGCGCGACGGCCGGCAGCGGCTGTTCCGCGACTGACGGTCTCCCCGCCGAAGACCACCGGGGGCAGCCGAGGACCGCCGGGGTCAGCCGAGGACCGTCGGCGCGATGCCGAGGCCGGTCGTCATGCCGATGCCCGTGGTGACCGTCACGACGTCGACGCCCGGGACCGGCCGGTCGATGAGGAACTCCCGCCCCGGGGCCGAGGCGTAGACGCCCTGCCACCGGTCGACCACGGAGACCGGCGCACCGAACAGCCGCTCGGTCTCGGTGACGAGCAGCCGGAAGCCGTCCTCGTCCTGGAACGGTGGCGCGTCGACCTCGCGCTCGTGGGTGTCCCCGACGATGACGCTGCCGTCCGGCGGTGACGTGTACATCTGGTTGAGGTCCCAGCGGATCCCCTCGGGCAGGTCGGCGGCGAGCCGGTCCCGCAGGGCACCCGCTCCGGGCATCGCGGCGAACCCCGAGTAGCGCAGCAGCGACCACCCGGTCAGCAGCGGTGTGGCGAGCGGGAAGGCGAGCGGGATCGTCGCTCGCAGCATGTGGAGCCGGCAGCGGACCAGACCGATCGACTCGGCGAGCTCCGGGAAGAGCTGGTCGAGGTCGTGGTTGGTGCAGACGACGATCCGGGTCCCCTCCACGACGCCACGACCGGTGCGGACGGCGCCGGTGGTGACCTCGAGCGCGGGGGTGCGCCAGTGGAAGGTGACCCCCTGCCCGGCGAGCCAGCGCGCGATCGCGGGTGCCGCCTCCCGGGGGTCGACCTGCAGGTCGTGCGCGAGGTGCGCGCCGCCGAGGGCCGTAGCGGGATCGACCGGCACCGCCGCGGCGATCTCGGCCGCGTCGGCCAGCCGCAGGTCCGCGCCGGAGTCGCGGTACTCCTCGAGCACCGCCAGCTCCTCGGGGCGACGGGCGACGACGTGTGCACCGCGTTCGCGCGCCGTGAACCCGGCGAGCTGCGCGAGTGCGAGCCAGCGGCGGCGTGCCTCCTGCGCGTAGCCGGCTGCCTCCCCGGTCTGCGGGGTGACGCAGGCGTGCCCAAAGTTCCGGACACTCGCACCGACGACCGCGGCCGCACGGTCGACCACCGCGACCCGGGCGCCCTGCCGGAGTGCCTCGTAGGCCATGCCGAGCCCGACGATGCCCGCGCCGACCACGACGACGTCGTACCGTTCCGTCGCGCTCACCGGAACACCCGCCGCAGCCACATGGCCAGGCCCTCGGTGACGAGCACCGTGACCAGGATGAGCAGGACGATCGCGGTGACGGACGCGTAGTTCGATCCCTGCGCTGCATTGAGGAGGTAGTAGCCGATGCCGCCACCTCCGACGATGCCGAGGATCGTCGCCGCACGGATGTTCGTGTCGAGCAGGTAGAAGGTGTGCCCGAGCATCGCGCGGAACCCCTGCGGCACCGTCGCCGAGGCGTAGCGCTGCAGGCGACCCGCGCCGGTGGCCGTGACGGCGCGCTCGGGCCCGGGAGCGACCTCTTCGAGCGAGTCCGCGATCAGCTTGCCGAGGAGCCCGATGCCGCCGAAGGCCAGGGCGAGGGTCCCCGCCTGCGCACCGAGCCCCGTCACGACGATGAGCACGACCGCGAGGATCGTCTCCGGGATCCCGCGGACGACGACGAGCAGCAGCCGTGCGCCGCCCCGGACCCCGCGTCCAGGAGCGACGTTGCGGGCAGCGAGGGACCCGATGACGAGCGAGAGCAGCAGCGCGAGGACGGTCGCGGCGAGGGCGATCGCGACGGTGTCGAACATCGCGCCGAACATGATGCCGGCGCCGTAGCTGCCGAAGGACGGCGGCCAGAACTGCACGGCGACGGCGGGGATCTTGCCCCACACGGTGACCAGGTCACCCCAGGCGATGTCGCAGACCACGACACTGCCGACGACGACGGCCAGGGCGACCCAGCACCAGATCGCGTTCCGGACCCGGACGGGGGTCCACGGACGACGGAGGGTGCCCTCGACCGTCGCAGCGACCGGTCGCTGCGTGGCCGGTACGGCCTCGGCTCGCTGGCGGTCCCGCCGACGCATCCACCGACGGGCAGCCGTGGCACCGATGCCGCGCCCGGCCGGGGCCACACCGAGCATGGCGGCGCGAACCGAGCTGGAGACGATCTCCATCAGGACGCACAGGCCGAAGATGACGATGGCGTACCCGATGCCGAGTGAGTAGTCGAGCGACTTGAACGCGAAGGACATCTCGCGGCCGAGGCCGACGATGCCGACGTACCCGAGGATGACCGACCCGCGCAGGTTGATGTCGTTGCGGTGGAGGATCGTCGCGACCCACGACGGCAGCACCTGCGGGAGCACCCCGGCGGTGAACTGCTGCGCACGGCTCCCCCCGGCTGCCCGGATCGCGTTGCGCGGTCCTTCGTCGATCTGCTCGATGGCGTCCGCGAAGAGCTTCGAGATCATCCCGACGGAGTGGATGCCGATCGCCAGGATCCCGGGCAGCGGACCGATCGTGAAGACCAGGACGAACACCATCGCGAGGACGACGTCCGGCACGGCCCGGGTCAGGACGCTGACGAACCGCGCGGCAGCCACCCACCCGCGGCCCGGGCTGGTGTTCGCTGCCGCCAGGTACGCGACGGGAACGCTCAGCGCGGCGGCGAGCAGGGTGCCGAGCAGGACGAGCCCGACGGTGAGCGCGGTCTGCTGCAGCAGCACCGGGGCGGCCGGGAACCGGACGGTGCCCACACGCTGGAAGAAGTGCTCGGCGTTCGACCACGACGCGATGATGTTCGGGATCGAGATGTCGACCCGCGCGACCGCGACGCACGCAAGCACGCCGAGGGCGACGAGGGTGAGCACCGCAGCGGTGCGCTCCGGCGAGACCCGGCGGCGGGGTGCCCGACGGGCCACGTCCTCGGCGAGCGCCGCCGCGGTTCCGGGTCGGGTGTCGAGCGTCGTCACGAGGTCCGCTCCCCCGCGTCGAGTGCGTGCAGCTCGGCCTCGATGGTGGCGAACTCGTCGGTGCTCGTCGCGACCTGCCCGTAGATCTCCATGACCTCCGCCTTGCCGAGGCCGTCGGTCCTGGTGTCCAGCACGACCTCGCCGTGCCGGAGCCCGATGATCCGGTCCGCCCACGACAGGGCCAGGTCGACCTGGTGCAGGCTGCAGAGCACCGTCAGGCCACGGTCGGCGGCGATCTCGCGGATGAGGCGCATGACCTGCCCGCTGGACTCCGGGTCGAGCGAGGCGACCGGTTCATCGGCCAGGAGCACCGTCGGGTCCTGCATGAGCGCCCGGGCGATCGCGACGCGCTGCTGCTGCCCGCCCGACAGGGTGTCGGCCCGCTGGTAGGCGCGGTCGAGCAGCCCGACGCGGTCGAGGTGCCCGAGTGCAGTGCGACGGAGGCCGCGCGGGTACGACCAGAGGCCGAGCCGCGGGCCGCGGAGGGTCGCGAGCGCTCCGGTGAGCACGTTCTCGAGCACGGTGAGCGCCGGCACGAGTTCGAACTGCTGGAACACGAACCCGACGCGACTCCGCAGCTCGCGCAGACGACGCCCGGTCAGGCGGTGCACCTCGGTCCCGTCCACCCGGACGCTGCCGGACGTCGGGAGCTCGAGCGCGTCGACGTGTCGGAGCAGGGTGCTCTTGCCGGAGCCCGACAGCCCGAGCAGCACGACGACCTCGCCCTGCCCGACGCGCAGCGACACGTCGCGCAACGCCGTCGTGTCGCCGAAGCGCTTCGTCAGGCCGGTGATCTCGACGGCCGGGGTGCCGACCGGTGCATGGTTCGTCATGGTGCTCCTCGGGCTGCCGTCTCGCGGTCGCCGGGTCAGGCCTGGCAGGTGGTCGACTTCGTCGTCTTGCAGATGTCGCGGATCAGGTCGTAGTACTCGTCGTCGACGGGCTTGGTGCCGTAGAAGACGCTGCGGAAGCCGTCGCTGTCGGCGCTGGTCACACCGGCGTCGATGATCTGGTCGATGGTGACGTCGGACAGCGCCTTCGTCAGCGTCTCCTTCTCGGCCGACGGCAGGGTGTCGGAGACGACGATCGGGGCGCCGGGGACCATCGTCTTCGCGACGACGCGCACGTCGTCGTTCTTCTCGACCTCGCTGTCCTCGGCGAACCCGGCGTCGCACTCGGTGCCCGCCGCGACCTTCTGGACGCTGACGTCGTGCTTGCCGGCGAACACCGGGGTGACGTCGGTCTTCGGATCGACGCCCGCCTTGAGCAGGTTGTAGCTCGGGAACAGGTAGCCCGAGGTCGACGAGGGGTCGACGAAGCAGACCTTCTTGCCGGCGAAGTCCTTCAGCGAGTCGATGTCGCTGTCCTTCGGCACGATGGCCTCGGAGTAGTACCCGGGCTTCTGCCCCTCGGCGGTGATGATGGAGGAGATCGGGGTGATCTTCGCGCCGTTGTTCTTCGCCGTGACGTAGGTGAACCCGGAGAACGACGCGACGTCGATCTTGCCCGCGACGGACGCCTCGATGAGCGCGGCGTAGTCGGTCGACTCGTGGTACTCGACCTTCTTGCCGGTCTCCTTCGCGATGTAGTCCATCAGCGGCTGGTAGTTCGTCTCGGTGTCCACGGAGTCGGGGACCACGCCGAACACGATGGTGTTCTCGTCCGCGGCGTACTGCACGGCGTCGGAGCCGCCTGCGGGGCTGCCGTCACCGGTCGCGGCGGTGGAGCCTGCGGAGCAGGAACTGAGCGTGGCGACGAGGGCCAGGGCGCCGGCCAGCGCGACGAGCGACTTGCGTGCGGAGATGGGCATGATGACCTTTCGGGCGGTTCGGGGGGGGCGGGTCCGGTGCGGACGACCGCAACTGTCGCAGCCGACCGGTGGAGCGGAGTTCCGTCCCGGTACACGCGGCGTGGACGGCAGGTGAACTCGGTTGGCACCTGTCCGGACAGGCCGCCGTCGCCGCCGTCGCAGCAATCACCGTCGCCGTCGCCGTCGTCGTCAGAGCGCGAGCAGCGCGATGCCGCCGAGCACGACCACCGCGGCACCGACCCGGGCGAGCGCACGGCCTTCGCGGAGCACCAGCACCCCGAACAGGCTGACGAGCACGACGCTCACCTCGCGCATCGGGGCGACGAGCGCCACGGGAGCGATGCCGATCGCGACCAGCACGAGGATGTACGACAGCGGCGACAGCACCCCGAACGCGAGCACCCGCGGCCAGTGCTGCCGCAGCACGGGCAGGACCTCGCGCCGCCGCGACCCGAGGGCCAGTCCGAAGAACACGACCTCGACCGCCGTGCACCCGACCATGAACGCGACCGGTGCGACACCGAGGTCGCGGACGACGTAGGCGTCCCAGATCGTGTACGCGGCGATCGCCACCCCGGTGAGCAGACCCGCGACGAGCCCGGGGTCGATCCGCCTCGGCGGGAGCTCCGTCGACGTCGTCCCCCGGTCGGCGAGCCCGACGGCGACCACACCGACGAGCACCAGGAGCCCGCCGACCAGGGCGATCCAGTGCGGGCGCTCACCCAGGAGCACGATCGCCAGGACGACGCTGATCGTCGGCCCGGTCCCCCGCGCCGTGGCGTACACCGTCGACAGCCGGCCGACCCGGTACCCGCGCTGCAGCACCAGCATGTACAGGACGTGCAGCACCCCGGACGCGGCGACGCCGAGCACGAACCCGCCGGGGTCCGCGTCGCCGAGTCCCCCGGTGAACGGGACCACACCGATCCAGACCACCACGCTCGACACCGCGCCGAGCCACAGGAACGGCATCCCGATCCGGCTCACCCCGTGGGCGATGACGTTCCACCCCGCGTGGGCGACGGCGGCGGACAGGACGAGGAGGACGGCGAGCGGTGTCACGGCAGGACCTTCTGCCCGGCGCGCGGCGCGACGGGCGAGGTCCTCCAGGCTTTTGTCCGTTCAGATGACGGCCCGCGTTCGGTGGCGGACCGTGGCGCCGCTCGGACCAGTCGGACGGGGAGTCCCGGAACCCTAGGCGCTGTCGACGGGGACGCTAACACCGCCGAGGCGGCCGCCGCCAACCTGTCCGGACAGGCGCTGACGCGCGTTCACGCGCCGTTCGGCGGACGTTCCCCGGCGCCGTCAGATCGTGTCCGGTCCGGAAGCCGCAGACGAGCGGACGGGAGGCCCGTGGCGGGTCCGCCACGGGCCTCCCGTCGGTCGCTGGGCACGCTCAGGCGCGAGACGGCAGACCTACGCGGTCTGCTGACCGCCGTTCCGCACCCGGGTGACCTCCTGTCGGGTGAACGCGATGTGATCCGGGTCGTCGACGTGCGGGAGCGCTTCGGCGAGGTCGTGGATCGCGGTCAGCAGCACGCGGCGTCGTCGGCGCTCCTGCCGGGATCCGGCCGCCTTGACGTACCGCCGCCGAGTCTTCCGGGTACCGACGACGGCGTCGAGTTCGTCCCTCGAGAGCAGCCCCGCCGCCACCTCGGGCGCGAGCACCGTGCGGAGGTCCTCCTGCTCGGGGCGGACCGCGAACCGGAAGACGCGGAACACCACGAACACGACGATCACCGTCAGGATCGCGATGAACACCAGGTTGAAGGCCTGCAAGGGGCCGACGAGCGCGCCGAGGTCGTCCCAGAGGCCGTGCATGGCCATCGCGAGGACCATCAGCCCGACACCCAACCCCACCCGTCGGCGCTGGACGGGACTGCCGGCGAGCAGGAACAGCCCGGTCGCGAAGATCGCGGAGTACGCGATGTGCCCGGCGACCCCGGTCGCCATCCGGACCACCAGCGTCTCCAGCCCCGCCAGGAACGGGTGCGCGCCGAAGTTCGCACCGGAGGTCTGCGCGACGTAGAGCACGTCCTCGACGACCTGGAACCCGAGCCCGAGGAACGCCCCCAGGATGAACGCGTCGAACGTGGTCCGGACGATCCGCGGTGCCAGGGTAATCAGGAGCACCAGACCGATGCCCTTCGAGACCTCTTCGGTGAAGGGCGCGGTGAGCCCGGCTGCCCAGTCGGCGGCCCAGCGTTGCCCGAAGGTCTTGCCGTACAGGCCGAGGATCGCGTCGTTGGCGTAGATCGCCATGAAGAACGTCGCCGCGGTGGCACCCCAGAGGAACGCGTGGACCACGAGGCTGATCGGCAGGGTCGAGTACCGGTCCATCGCACGGGTCGCCCACCAGAACAGGGCCGCGTAGAGGACCAGGACCAGGCTGTTGGTCGTGACCGCCGAGGCGAACGGTGCCGCGGCCGGCTGCACGAACTTCACCGCGTTCCAGAGGCCGGCGATCACCAGCACCCAGAACACCCAGAACGCGGCGTTCCGCGGCTGGAACACCTCCATCCGCAGGCCCCATCCGGACCGTTCGAAGACGGCCGTCCGCGCCTGCTCCAGCTCGGTCGGCACCGACGACACGGTGACCGTCCCCGTGGTGCGCTCGCGATCCCGTCGGAACAGGTTCAGCCTCAGGATCCGGCTCCTTCGACCGTGATCGACGACAGGGCCTGCCCGATCAGGGTGGCCGTCCTCGTCGGTGTGCTGTTCGGCGTGCTGATGACGACTTCGACACCGACGCCGTCCGCGACGAACGCGGCGATGGCGCCGTCGTTCCGGACGTCACGGAACTCGCTGATCACCCCGCGCACCCCGGACGCCGTCGTGATGGGCGTCACCGTCGACCGGAGCGCCTGCGTGCCGGTGGCCGCGTTGGTGGTCTGGATCTGCCGCAGCAGTGCGCGCGGCGTGCCCACGAACGTGCCGGTCCGGAGCGTGATCGACGTCGTGCCGTCGAACACGGTCGCGGATGCCGGGTAGGTGCCGCCGGCTTCGGCGTCACCGGTGAGGACACCGTCACTGATGCCCCACCCGGCCGGCGGTGTGAACTCGACGTCCTGCTTCAGCGACATCGTGCTCCCCGCCGGGACCGTCTCGGTGAACGACACCTGGTCGTTGAGCCACGGCACACCCCAGTGCATGATCGCGGCGGTCGCCAGCACGATCACCGCGGGGAGGACCGTCCGGCGGTCCAGCCCCCACCAGCGTCGGTCAGCCGGCACCCACCGATGCCGCCGACCGGTGGTCTCCATCGGGAGCGTCATGCGACGTCCGCCGATCCGGGCTGCGCTGCCAGGACGATCGGGACGGCGAGCATCCACCACCGACGACGTTCCGTGAACGGTGAGGGCGCGGTCCACGCCTCGGCTGCCCAACCAGCCTGCCGGGTGAGGAGCAGGCCGCCCCAGATAGCTCGCGGGATGGTCCGGGTGCTGCGGATGTCGGTCACGGGTCCTGCTCTCGAGTCGGTGTCGCTGCGGGGCGGGGCTGTCCGTCGTCAGGGAGACACCGGCCAGGGCATGAAGCCCCCTCAGGTCTCAGGGGAAGTATGCCCGGATGCCGCGTTCTCCGGCCAGACCGACTGCGGCCGGGCGTGGCGGGTTCAGTCGCGGTCGCTGCCCTGCGGCTTCGGCAGGTACGGCTGGATGGCCGCCGCGAGGGCCGCCGGCGTCATCGACTGCAGCCAGATCCGGCCCGGACCGTGCACCTCGGCGAGGAACATCGAGTCACCGAACACCTTGTTCTTGATGCCCTTCACCGTGGCGAACTCGACCGACGTGCCCGCGCGGTACATCGCCAGGTGCCCCGGGTGGACCAGCAGCGACTCCCCCGCGGCGAGCTCGACCTCGGTGAGTTCGCCGGCGAGCTGCACCCAGGCCGTCCCCGAGCCCGACAGCGCTTGGAACACCACGCCCGCGCCACCGAAGATCCCCGCTCCGAGGCGCTTCTGGAAGCCGACGGACACGTCGACGTCGGCGGTGCTCGCCATGTACGAGCCGGACTGCACCAGGAACTGGTCCGCCGGGTCCACCGTGATCTCGCGGATCGTGCCGGGGAGGCTCGCGGCGAACGTGATCCGTCCGCCGGCGGCCGACGCCGTGTACTCGGTGAGGAACAGCTGCCCGCCGCCGAGCGCACGCTTGAGGCCCCCGAGGAACCCGCCGCTACCGCCGTGCGCGGTCGAGGTGTCCATGCCGAACCCGGGGGTCAGCCAGGCGACGTCACCGCCCTCGGCCACGATGCGTTCACCCGCGTCGAGCGCGAGCGTCAGGACGGGCATGGTCGTTCCGGAGATCTCGCTGCGCATCGTTGCTCTTCCCTCGTGTCGCCGGTCCGTCGGTCGGGGCTCCGACCGACGCCGCTGGCGTCGAGCCCAGGATGGCGGAAGCAGCTCGACCTGCCAAGGGTGGGTCGGGCACTGGTCGCGCCGGGCGACGGACTGGAGGCCCGTGGCGGCGTCGCCACGGACCTCCAGTCCGTCTGGTGGTGCGGACCGACGGCCGCTACGCGGCCACGAGGTACTCGTCCCACTCCGCCTGCGGACGCTCGATGCCGCGCACGACCCACGAGGACCCGTGCGGTACCTTCGGCGGGAACCGGAGGCGCCACCCCATCTCCTGCGGGGTGCGGTCGCCCTTGGTGTTGTTGCAGGCCAGGCAGCAGGCGACGAGGTTCTCCCACGAGTCCTGCCCACCGCGCGACCGCGGCTGCACGTGGTCGATCGTTGTGGCGTGGCGGCCGCAGTAGGCACAGTGGTTGCCGTCCCGACGCAGCACACCGCGACGGGACACCGGCACGAGCCTGGAGTGCGGGATGCGCACGTAGCGGGTGAGGATGATGACGGACGGACGGTCGTAGCTCGACGTCGACCCGGTGACCGGGTGTTCGACGTCGGCGGCGACGATGGCGGCCTTCTGGTTCATGACCAGCACGAGGGCTCGTCGGAACGAGATCACCGCGAGGGGCTCGTAACCGGCGTTGAGGACGAGAGTGCGCATGGGTTCCCTTCCGACGTGCCTGGACGGCTTCCAGGCGCTGCGGGTGCGTCGGACCGACGACGCGAACGGGTGAGGACGACCTGTTCACACCCCTGGAACCACGAAGAGCACCACCCGGATGGGCAGTGCTCTCGTCATGCAGGGGCGTGCTCGTGCACGCAGGCTGTGCTCGACCATATGTCGACGCGCGCGCGCCGACCCATGGTGCGGGTCGTGCGGAACATCGACATGAGGGTCTCCTGTTCGCGCCGGTGCGGACCGGTGCAGCGTCAGGTTAACCCAGAAACCGGCCCGGCACGAGGGTGCGCGGGCCGGTTCCGGTGAAGTTCACACGCCGGAGGGACAGTGGTCGCTAGATGCCGAAACGGACGATGTGGTAGTCGCTGGTCCAGATCGGGCGGATCTGCACGGTGCCACCGGGCTTCGGAGCGTCCATGATCATGCCGTTCCCCATGTAGAAGCCGTCGTGCGCCTCGTTGTTGAAGATGACGACGTCACCGGGCTGCGCCTCGGACTCGGGGATCGTGGTGCCGGCCTGGTCCTGCAGCGGCACCGAGTGCGCGACGTTGATGCCGTACTGGGCGTACACGAACATGATGAAGCCCGAGCAGTCGAAGCCCGACGGGTCCGCGCCACCGAAGACGTAGGGGGTGCCGATGTACTGCTTGCCGGTGGCGACCACGGCCGGCAGCGAGAACGGGGTGTCGGCGGCGGACGAACTGGCCGCGTACTCGGCGGCGGTCGGCCCGGTGTACGAGGAGTACTGCTTCGCCGTCGCAGCGCGGGCGGTCTGGGTCTGCTCGGCCTGCTCGGCGGCTTCCTTCGCTGCGGCGGCCTGGTCGGCGGCGGCCTGCTTGGCGGCCTTCTCGGCGTCGAGCGTCGCGGTGGAGGTCGCGCCGAAGCCGTCACGGCTCGTGTCGGCGAGCGCCACGGCGTCGGAGACCGACAGTTCCTGGCTCTGGTTGGCCCGGACCTGACGCTGGGCGTCGGCGGCGGCGGCGGCGGTCGAGTTGCTCGAGGTCGTCGCGGCGAAGGCCGGGGCGACCGCGACCGTGCCGAACATGCCGGCGGCCACGGTGAGGACGACCGGCGCGAGGAACTTGCGCTTGCGCGACGACGAGCTGGCCTTCGCGGTGCTCGCGGCTGCGGCGGCCTGCGCGGCACGTCGACCACCGGGCAGCGGGGCGGAGCGCACCGGCACGACCTTGCGGACCGGGCGGCCCTCGGTCTCGCGCACGGCCCGTCGGGTGAGCGGGGCGGTGGTGGCGTTCTCGGTGTTCGTCGGGTTCGCGGGCGTCTGGTCGTCCGCGGCGGTACCGGTCTGCGTCAAGAGGTGGGTCTCCAACGTCTCGTCATCACGCCGCCGTGGGTGTCCGGCAGTGTGCAACCCCATCCGTTCGTCATCGTTTCCGATCGAGGCAGGAGACGGGTTCGAGACGTCCTGCCACGGGTCTCCGGCTCAGGGGCAGCGCGGCGACTCGGACGAGTGTACGGAGGCGTCGTTACCGTGTCGAGACCAAACGCCCCGGAGGTAACGAAACGGTAAAGACTCTCAGGGAGGAACAGGAACGGTCAGTCCCGCTCGATGTAGACGTGCTGCGCGACCTCGATGGGCAGCTCGATGCCCGAGTCCTCGCCCTCGACGCGGACCGCGACGTAGGCGCCCGCACGCTGCACGCTCGCCATGCGCCCGGGCATGACCCCGGCGGTGCGGAGCTGGTGCAGGAGCTCCGGTTCGAACTGCACGGGCTCGCCCAGGCGTCGGAGGACCCCGGTCGTGACGGCGTCGGTGCCCTCGGTCGCGGCGACGATGTTCTGGACACCGTCGAGGAACCCGGCGGCCGCGGGTCCACCGATCTCGGCCAGTCCGGGGATCGGGTTGCCGTACGGCGACTCCGTCGGGTTGCCGAGCATCTCGAGCAGGCGGACCTCGACCTGCTCGCTCATGACGTGCTCCCACCGGCAGGCCTCGTCGTGCACGAAGGCCCAGTCGAGTCCGATGACGTCGGCCAGCAGGCGTTCGGCCAGACGGTGCTTGCGCATCACGTGGGTGGCACGGGAACGACCTTCGTCGGTGAGCTCCAGGTGGCGGTCACCGGAGACGACGACCAGGCCGTCGCGCTCCATGCGGGCGATGGTCTGCGAGACCGTCGGGCCCGAGTGTCCGAGGCGCTCGGAGATGCGCGCGCGCAGCGGCACGATCGCCTCTTCCTCGAGGTCGAGGATGGTGCGAAGGTACATCTCCGTGGTGTCGACGAGATCGGTCACGGTCCGCCTCTCATGTCTGGGCCCAGCGCCGACCACACTACTTGTTCGCACCGACGAACACCGACCGGCGCCCGGGTGCACGTGAGAAAGGGTCATCCGACGCGGTGGATGAGCGGGTCGAACCCTCCCCGTCCGGCCGGTACACGGGCTCGGGCAGGCGGATCGTCGTCGGTAGGATCGGTGCATGGCAGACATCGTCATCCCGGCCGAACTCCTCCCCACCGACGGTCGCTTCGGCTGCGGTCCGTCGAAGATCCGCGGCGCCCAGCTCGAGTCCCTCGTGACGCGCGGCGCCACGATCCTCGGCACCTCGCACCGCCAGAAGCCCGTGAAGGACCTGGTCGGCAGCGTCCGCTCCGGCCTCGCCGACCTGTTCCAGATCCCCGAGGGCTACGAGGTCGTCCTCGGCAACGGCGGCTCGACCGCGTTCTGGGACGCCGCCGCGTTCGGCCTCATCGAGCGCCGTGCCGAGAACCTGTCCTTCGGCGAGTTCGGGTCGAAGTTCGCCAAGGCCGCAGCGGCCCCGTGGCTCGAGGCTCCGCACGTCGTCGAGGCACCGGGTGGCTCCCTCGCCGCACTCGAATCGGTCGAGGGCGTGGACGTCTACGCCTACCCGCACAACGAGACCTCGACGGGTGTCATGGCTCCGGTCGTCCGCGCGACCGGTGACGCCGGCGCCCTCACCGTCGTCGACGCGACCAGCGCCGCCGGTGGCGCCCTGTTCGATGTCAGCGCCACCGACGTCTACTACTTCGCCCCGCAGAAGAACTTCGCCTCGGACGGCGGCCTGTGGCTCGCGCTGCTCTCCCCCGCCGCAATCGAGCGGATCGAGCGGATCGCCGCCTCCGACCGGTACATCCCGGAGTTCCTGTCGCTCAAGAACGCCGTCGACAACTCGCGCCTGAACCAGACCCTGAACACCCCGGCGATCTCCACGCTGCTGCTCCTCGACGAGCAGGTGCGGTGGATGAACGAGTCCGGTGGCCTGGCGTGGGCGGGCCTCCGCACGAAGACCTCGTCGTCGACCATCTACGACTGGGCCGAGGCCAGCGACTGGGCGACCCCGTTCGTCACCGACCCCGCCGCTCGCTCCCAGGTCGTCGCCACGATCGACCTCGACGACTCGATCGACGCCAAGGCCGTGGCCGCGACCCTGCGTGCGAACGGCATCGTCGACACCGAGCCGTACCGGAAGCTCGGCCGCAACCAGCTGCGCGTCGCGACGTTCACCGCGATCGACCCGGACGACGTCGCGAAGCTCGTGCGCGCGATCGACTTCACGATCGACGCCCTGCGCTGACCTCGGGGACACCCGCCGGAACGAGGACGGGCCCGGCACCACCGGATCGGTGGTGCCGGGCCCGTTCGTCGGTCCGGGTCAGGCGCGGTGGAAGCCCGGGTCGGCCTCGCCGGCGTCGAGCTGGTCGACCTCGAGATCGGCGTCGGGCTCGAACGGCTGCACGCGGCGGGCACGGCGGCGACGGGGCGGCTGCGCGGCCTCGTCCTCGGCGGCGGAGGTGTCAGTGTCGCTGTCGCTCACATCGGCGAGCGCATCGACGTCGACACCCTCGATGTCGTCGTCGTCCGACTCGTCGAGGTCGTCCTCGTCGGCGTCGAACTCGTCGTCATCGTCATCGTCGTCCGACTCGTCGTCGTCCTCGTCGTCATCCGACTCGTCGTAGTCGTCGTCCTCGTCCGAGTCCTCGTCGTCGTCTTCGTCGTCCGACTCGTCGTCGTCTTCGTCGTCATCGGACTCGTCGTCGTAGTCCTCGTCGTCGGAGTCCTCGTCGGAGTCATCGTCCGACGCGTCCTCGGCACCGTCCTCGCCCTCGTGCTCCTGCGCGGCCCGGTACTCGGCCAGTCGCTCGGACCACGGCACCCACTCGGGCGCGACGAGCGAGCCGTCCCCGGGCATCAGCTCGACCTCGAGGACGGTCGGTTCGTCGTCGCCGACCTTGGCGACGCTGACGGTCCACCGCCACCCGGGGTAGCCGGGCAGCCGGTTGGCGAACAGGACGGACACGACGCCGTCCCCTTCGTCCACGGTGCCGACGGGTGCACCGACGGTCGACTCCGGGGTGACCTCGAGCAACGCCCCGCGCGCCAGGTCGGTGTAGTCGATGGGCGCTGCGTCGATGGGCGCTGCGTCGATGGGCGCTGCGTCGATGGACGCTGCGTCGGTCGACGCTGCGTCGATGGACGCTGCGTCGGGAGCCGTCTCGGCCCCTGCTGTCTCGGACTCGGTCATGGGGTCACGCCTCCAACTGGTCTGCGACGTGCCGCAGGATGGCGGCGATGCGATCGCCGTTCTTCGGGTAGCGGCCGTGGCGGAGGTCTCCGCTGATCCGGTCGAGTTCCTTCACCAGGTCCTCGACGATCACGGCCATGTCGTCCGCGGAGCGACGGGTCATCCGCGACAGCGACGGCTGGGGCTCGAGCAGCCGCACGGACAACGCCTGCGACCCCTTCTTGCCCTGGACGACGCCGTACTCCAGCCGCGTGCCGGCCTTGACGGTCACGACGCCGTCGGGCAGCGACGACGCGTGCAGGAACACCTGGTCGCCGTCGTCTCCGGTGATGAAGCCGAAGCCCTTGTCGTCGTCGTAGAACTTGACCTTGCCGGTGGGCATGCGTGGACTCCTCGAGGTCGTGGTACGGCCGTGGTGCGTCGGATATCCTGGGTCGATGGCCAAGCCGACCCGATCAACCGGGAACCCGCAGGACTCCGCAGAACCCCCGGTGACGTTCAATCGTACCGAACGCGCTCTGGCGTTCATGATCGGTGGGATCATCATCCTCGGCTTGCTCTGCTTCGTCGCGATGATCATCATGTGGCTCACCGCACCTGCTGCCCGGGGTGCGATGCCGTGGCCGGTGGTCATGGCGATCCCGCTCTTCGGCTTCCCGATCGCCATGGTGCTGGTCTTCACGCTCCTCGGCATCACCTGGACACGTCGCGCACGAGCGAACCGGACGGCTCGCTGACGTCCGCCCCGGACGCTGGCACCGGACGATGACGACCACCGCCGACCTCGCCGCCCGACTCCGGGCGATGCCGGACGATGCGCTCGAGCGCCTCGTCGCGGCGAGGCGACTCCCCACCGCTGCACTCGCCGAGACCGGCCCGCAGCGCATCACCGACTTCTTCGACCTCGCCGAGGCGCTCCGCAGCGACGACGCCGTGGACGCCGCCGTCGAGCACCTGCCGCGCGCGACGATCCTCGCACTGCGTGAGGGCGGCGCCGTCGACGCGCTCGGCCCCGCGATCGAGCTCGGCCTCGCCGACGAGGACGGCGCAGTCGACGACGCGGTCGCCGCTCGCGTGGCCACCCACCCCGACCTCACCTCGCTCGACGAGCAGCCTGGAGGCCCGGAGCAGGTCCGCCCCGCTGCTCCCGCCCTCGACGCCGCGGCGCTCGAGCGTGCGCGCACCACCGGCGCGGAGCAGGCGTTCGCGACGATGACCGTGCTCGCCGAACTGCTGCGGGCGGTCGACGCCGGCGCGGTCCGCGAACTCGTCAAGGGCGGGATCGGCATGCCGCTCGCCCGCACCCTCGCCGAGCGCATCGGCACCGACGCCGAACTCGTCGCGGGTCGCCTGGCGCTGCTCGACGGCATCGGGTTCGCCGACCCCGACACCGGACGCTGGATCGTCACCGACGCCGGGCACGCCTGGTTGCTCGCCGGCTGGCCGGAGCGCTGGGTGTCGCTGGTGGCCGCGTGGTCGGACACGCTCCCGCCCGCCGTGCACCAGGTGCTCGACCTGGCCGACGGGGACCTGCGTGACCTCGTGCCGCTCGGGCGCTGGGCGTACCCGGCGGGGTCCCGCTGGCTCGATGCCCTGCTGCTCGACGTCGCCGGCACCGCGGCGTCGCTCGGCCTGGCGGTCGACGGCATCGTGACGAGCACCGGCCGGGCGCTCCTCGACGGCGACGCCGAGCAGGCCGCCGACGACCTGCCGGGCACTGTCGAGCGGGTCTACCTGCAGCACGACCTCACCGTCATCGCACCGGGGCCGCTCGCGCCGGTGGACGACGACGCCCTGCGCACCGTCGCCGTGCTCGAGGCGCCGGGCCTCGCGGCGCGCTACCGCATCTCCGAGGACACCCTGCGCGCGGCGTTCCGGGCCGGACACTCCCGCGACGACCTGCTGTCCCTGCTCGGACGGCTGTCGGCGACCGGGATCCCGCAGCCCCTCGCCTACCTGATCGACCAGGTGGCCGGACGCGACGGCAGCATCGTCGTCGACCGGGGGCCGGGTGGCGTCGGGACCGAGGTCCGCGGCACCGCCGATCAGCTCGACCTCGTCGGGGTGGACGCCGAGCTCCGGCAGCTCGCGTGGGAGCGGCCTGACCTGACGACGCTGACCACGCGCTACCCGCCGCACGTCGTGCACACCGCGCTCGAGGACCAGCGCTACCCGGCCGTCCTGACGACCGCAGCCCGCCCCGAGGCGCACCACGGGCCTCCCGGCCGGCGCAGCCCCACCGGACGCTCGCCGGAACAGTCGGCGCACGCACTCGTCGAACGGCTCCGCCTGACGACGCAGCGCGGCGACGCGGAGCCGGAGCAGGAGTGGCTCGGTCGGCAGATCGACCTGGCCGTGCGCGGACGCACGCCGATCCGTGTGACCGTCCGGATGCCGGACGGCTCGGAGCGGCCGTTCTCGATCGTGCCGACCTCGGTCGCGGCCGGACGCGTCCGCGGGCGGGACACGGCGGTCGACGTCGAGCGGACCCTGCCGCTGTCGCTCGTCGTGTCGGTCGAGAGCGACGCCTGAGCCGCGCGGTCACCCGCACGCAGGTGTCGACGGCTAGGCTGGCGGGTCATGAACGGACCGCTGATCGTGCAGAGCGACCGCACCGTGCTCCTCGAGGTCGCGCACCCCGATGCCGAGGACGCACGCCACGAGCTCGCGGCCTTCGCCGAGCTCGAACGCGCTCCCGAGCACGTGCACACCTACCGGATCACCCGCCTCGGACTCTGGAACGCGCGCGCCGCGGGCCACGACGCCGAGGCGATGATCGACACCCTGGAACGCTTCGCGAAGTTCCCCGTGCCGCAGAGCGTCACGGTCGACATCCGCGACACGGTCTCGCGCTACGGACGGCTCGTGATCCGTCGTGAGGAACGACCCGACGCACCCGTGATCGCGAACTCCCCCACCGAGGAACTCGAGCGGCTGCCGCTCCTGTTCCTCACCGCCGAGGACCCGTCGGTGCTGGCCGAGGTCATCCGGTCGAAGCGCATCAAGCCGCTGCTCGGTGACATGCGGTCCTCGACCGAGGTCGAGCTGCAGCCGTGGGCGCGGGGACAGATCAAGCAGGAGCTCGTGAAGCTCGGCTGGCCGGCGGAGGACCTGGCGGGCTACACCCCTGGCCAGCCCCACCCGATCGACCTGGACACGGCCGAGTGGCACATGCGACCGTACCAGGAGCAGGCCGTCGACACGTTCTTCGCCCAGGGCTCCGGCGTCGTCGTGCTGCCCTGTGGTGCGGGCAAGACGCTCGTCGGCGCGGGCGCGATGGCGACCGTCAAGGCCACCACGCTCATCCTCGTGACGAACACCGTCTCGGCGCGGCAGTGGCGCACCGAGCTCCTCAAGCGCACGACCCTGACGCCGGAGGACATCGGCGAGTACTCGGGCAGCGTCAAGGAGATCCGGCCGGTCACGATCGCGACCTACCAGATCCTCACCGCCCGCCGGAAGGGCGAGTACACGCACCTGTCGCTCCTCGACGCCCTCGACTGGGGCCTCATCGTCTACGACGAGGTGCACCTGCTGCCCGCGCCGGTGTTCAAGCTGACCGCCGACCTGCAGGCCCGCCGACGCCTGGGCCTCACCGCGACGCTCGTGCGCGAGGACGGCCGCGAGGGCGACGTCTTCTCGCTCATCGGGCCGAAGCGGTACGACGCCCCGTGGAAGGAGATCGAGGCGCAGGGCTACATCTCGCCGGCCTCCTGCTACGAGGTCCGCATCGACCTGCCGCACCAGGACCGCCTGGAGTACGCGGCGTCGAGCGACGACGAGCGCTACCGGCTCGCCGCGACGTCCCCGGCCAAGACCCCGGTCGTGCGGGAACTCATCGAGAAGCACCGCGGTGAGCAGATCCTGGTGATCGGGCAGTACATCGACCAGCTCGACGAACTGGCTGCGTCGCTCGACGCCGCGGAGATCACGGGGGCGACCCCGGTCGACGAACGGGAGCGGCTGTACGACGCGTTCCGGTCCGGCGAGGTCGACGTGCTCGTCGTCTCGAAGGTCGCGAACTTCTCGATCGACCTGCCCGATGCGACCGTCGCCATCCAGGTCTCCGGCTCGTTCGGGTCCCGGCAGGAAGAGGCGCAGCGGCTCGGCCGGCTCCTCCGCCCGAACAAGGACGGCCTGCCCGCGTCGTTCTACACGCTCGTGGCCCGGGACACCGTCGACCAGGACTTCGCGCAGAACCGGCAACGGTTCCTGGCGGAGCAGGGCTACTCGTACACGATCCTGGATGCCGACCAGGTTCAGACGCCCGTGGGCTGACGTACGAACCGCTCCCAGGAAACCCCGAGGGAACAGTCAGAAGATAGGACCATGAGCGATGGCCCCAAGATCCTGATCGTCGACGACGAGCCGAACATCCGCGACCTCCTGACGACCTCGTTGCGCTTCGCCGGCTTCGCCGTGCGTGCGGTGGGCAACGGGGCACAGGCGATCTCCGCCGTGCTGGAAGAAGAGCCGGATCTCATCATCCTCGACGTGATGCTGCCCGACATGAACGGCTTCGGCGTGACCAAGCGCCTGCGCTCCTCGGGCTACACGTCGCCGATCCTGTTCCTCACGGCGAAGGACGACACCGAGGACAAGATCACCGGCCTCACCGTCGGCGGCGACGACTACGTCACCAAGCCGTTCTCGCTCGACGAGATCGTCGCCCGCATCAAGGCCATCCTCCGTCGCACCATGAACGACGAGGAAGACGCGATCATCCGCGCCGGCGAGCTCACGATGGACCAGGACACGCACGAGGTCACGATCGGCGACGCGCAGATCGAGCTCTCGCCCACCGAGTTCAAGCTGCTCCGTTACCTGATGCTCAACCCGAACCGCGTGTTGTCGAAGGCGCAGATCCTCGACCACGTGTGGGAGTACGACTTCAACGGCGACGCGGGCATCGTCGAGAGCTACATCTCGTACCTGCGCCGCAAGCTCGACCAGTACTCCGCCGAGCCGATCATCCAGACCAAGCGCGGCTTCGGGTACATGCTGAAGGCGTCCAAGGCCTCGTAGCACCATCACCTCTTCACGGCGGTCGTCCGGTTTCACCGGGCGACCGCTGTCTATCGTTGGGGCAGCATGCACACGCGAATGAACCACTGGTGGGACGGGATCTCCCTGCGCACCAAGATCACCGGGATCACGGTGCTGCTCGTCGCGCTCGGATTGCTCGTCGCCGGACTCGGCACGATGACGGTGCTGTCCACCTACCTCATGCAGCAGCTCGACAACACGGTCAAGCAGACGACCGAGCAGCTCGAGGGTCAGAACATCAGTGACGGCGAGCAGTACTGCAAGCTGTCCGTCGTGGTGTCGCAGAGCGCCTACGTCGCCGCGTACGACGCCGACGGTGACCGGATCTGCCAGACGAAGGCGTCGAGTCGACCCGACGTCCGTGAAGCCACCCTGGTCGAGGCCTCGCAGTCGAACCAGCGCATCTCGCTGTACGACAGCCAGCACAACCACGAGTGGCGCGCCCAGATCATCCCGGCGTCGCTGCAGAACCAGTCCGACGGCACCACCGAGACCGGCTACGTGCTCATCGCCGTCTCCAGTGCCGGCACCGACGAGACCATCGGCAAGTTCACCGCGATCTTCCTCGGGTTCGGTGCCTCGGTCATCCTGCTCGGCGCCATGCTCACCCGCTTGCTCGTCACCGCGACCTTCGACCCGCTGCGCGACGTCGAGGACACCGCGGCACGGTTCGCCGCGGGTGACTTCAACCAGCGCCTCGAGGCCGACACCCCGAACACCGAGGTCGGCCGCCTGAACCGCTCCCTCAACGTCATGCTCGAGCGGATCGACTCCGCGTTCGAGGACCGCGAGCGCACCATCGCCCAGATGCGCCGGTTCGTCGGGGACGCCTCGCACGAGCTCCGCACGCCGCTGGTGTCCCTGCGCGGGTACGCCGAGCTATACCGGATGGGTGCCCTGCGCAAGGAAGAGGACGTCGCGCAGGCGATGGAGCGCATCGAGAAGGAAGCGCAGCGGATGGGCCTGCTCGTGCAGGACCTGCTGCAGCTCGCCCGCATCGACGAGTCGAAGCCGCTCGAGCTCGGCCCGGT
Source organism: Curtobacterium flaccumfaciens pv. betae (assembly GCF_026241855.1). Classification (NCBI taxonomy): domain Bacteria; kingdom Bacillati; phylum Actinomycetota; class Actinomycetes; order Micrococcales; family Microbacteriaceae; genus Curtobacterium; species Curtobacterium flaccumfaciens. The sequence goes on from NZ_JAPJDC010000001.1 coordinate 3,287,447, forward strand.
CGACCTCGTCGCCATCGCCCGCGACTCGGCGCTCGACACGATGGCCTCCAACCCCGACCGCGAGATCCAGGTCCTCGTCGAGGACTCCCTGACCGGCGAGAGCGTGCCCCAGGCCGTCCGCCCGTCGGCGTCGTCGTCCATCGGCTCTCCGGACTCCGGTGAAGCACCGCCCGTGTCGCCCACCTCGGCGAACACCACCGGGCCGATCGCGTTCTCGCGCCAGACCATCGCCCGACTCCGGGCCCGTCGCACCCGCGCCATGAACATCGACGCCGGTGCCGCGCCGACCGACGAGACCACCCCGCTGCCCACGGTCGTGCTGCCGAAGCGCCCGCCGATCGTCCTGGCGGAGGAGAACAAGATCCGCCAGATCGTCACGAACCTGATGGGCAACGCCATGCGGTTCACGGCGAACGACGACCCGATCGAGATCGGCATCGGCGTGGACGACGAGCGCGGCATGGCACACCTCGACGTGATCGACCACGGTGAGGGCATCCCGCCGCAGCTGCGCGAGAAGATCTTCCAGCGCTTCTGGCGTGCGGACACCTCCCGCGCCCGGGACACCGGTGGCTCGGGCCTCGGGCTCGCCATCGTGTCCGGCATCGTCGCGGCGCACAACGGCTCGGTCGAGGTATTCGACACCGAGGGCGGCGGCGCCACCTTCCGCGTCTGGCTCCCCCTGCTCCCCCGCGACTTCTCCGCCTGACCCGCGCGGGCCGTGCGGCCCGGCCGCTCGCGTCCCGCGGGCGTCCCGGGTGTCCCGTCTGTCCCGTCCGCGGCGTCCCGGGTGTCCCGTCTGTCCCGTCCGCGGCGTCCCGGGTGTCCGTCTGTCGCGTCCCGCGGGCGTCCCGGGCGGTCACAACACCCCGTCCGACGCCACCGAGTGGTCACGATCTGTCGTCTGCGCGCTCGCTGGCCGACAGTTCGTGACCGGCCGGCGCACGGCCGTCGACATGTCGTGACCGCCCGGCGACGAGATCTTCAGCGTGGCGATCACGGCCGTCACGCCGACAGCCGACGACTTCCGACCGCTCGGACCTCGAACGCCTGGCGGAGTCGCTCGAACAACACCGCGGGTCGGTGTGCGTCCGACGCCGTCGCGTGGATCACGAGCCAGTCGTTCACCACGAACCCGTTGTCCCGTCGTTGATCGTGTCGGAAGGTGTCGCGCTCGCGGTGGTGATCGCCGTCGTACTCCAACACGATGCGGTACTCCGACCACGCCATGTCGACGCGGCCGAGGAACCGCCCCGCACCATCGTGCACGTCGACGTTCAGCTCCGGCTCGGGGAACCCCGCTTCGACCACTGCCAGACGGAGCCAGGTCTCCTGCGGCGACTCCGCCCCGGCCCGGACGAGGTCCAGCGCGCGCCGAGCAGCGAGCGCGAAGCGTGTGCCGGGGCGGATCGACGCACGGAGGTCGTCCGCCGTCGCCAGCCCGGCTGGTCCGACGAGGTGGTCCCCGATCGCGACCAGCGCGTCCCGATCGACCACGCCGGCGCACTCGAACCACATCTGCGCGGGGACACTGACCGGGAACCCGCGGTATTCGACGGTCCTCGGCCGGTCCAGCCGGTGCGCGACCACGCCGGGCCGACGCATCCGGCACCCGTCCCTCGCGGTCGAGACGTGCACCGGGACGACCGCGCGCACCGACTGCGGCAGTGGCGCACCCCAGATCGCGGCAGCCGTCGTGTGGCTGAAGAACTGGTCGGGACGCATGACCAGGGTGACGGCGCCGATGAAGTCCACCGAGTCGATCGGAGCACGCACACCGTGGACCGGGGCTGCCAGGTCGGTGCGCCGGAGTCGTTCCGGATCGATGCCGTGACCGACCGCATCGGCCACGCGGAAGGTGGTGCGGTCGAACGGAGCAGGGAGGCGACGGGGAGCTGACATGCCGTCATGGTCGTCGCGGGGCACGTGAGCCGACCACGCGCACTCGCAACCTGTGGAGAACGAGGTGAGCCGGGCCTCCTGTGTGGGAGAGCCGACCGCAGACACGCGCAAGCCGCACGCACGAGCCGGTCACGACTCCCCGCTCCTGCGCCGCCGGACGGTCACGTTGTGTCGACTGGAACGGGCCGAGCCGACTATTCGTGACCGCTCGGCGGACCTGAGCGGGGTGTTGTGACCTCCTGACCCGCCCCCGCCCCCACACACGCGGAAGGGCCCCACACGCGCAGCGTGCGGGGCCCTTCCGTCAGACGGACTTAGAAGTCCATGCCACCCGTCGGGTCGCCAGCCGGAGCAGCAGGGGTGCGCTCGGGCTTCTCGGCGACGACGACCTCGGTGGTCAGGAACAGACCGGCGATCGACGCAGCGTTCTGCAGCGCCGAACGCGTGACCTTGGCGGGGTCGATGATGCCGGCAGCGATCAGGTCGACGTACTCGCCGGTCGCGGCGTTGAGGCCCCAACCCGACTCGAGCTCGCGGACCTTGGCGGCGACGACGCCCGGCTCGAGACCGGCGTTCAGCGCGATCTGCTTGAGCGGCGCGTCGATGGCCACGCGGACGATGTTCGCACCGGTCGCCTCGTCACCCTCGAGCTCGAGGGCCTCGAGTGCGACAGCACCGGCCTGGATGAGGGCGACGCCACCACCGGCGACGATGCCCTCTTCGACGGCAGCCTTCGCGTTGCGGACGGCGTCCTCGATGCGGTGCTTGCGCTCCTTGAGCTCGACCTCGGTCGCGGCACCCGCCTTGATGACGGCGACGCCACCGGCGAGCTTCGCGAGGCGCTCCTGGAGCTTCTCGCGGTCGTAGTCGGAGTCGGTCGCCTCGATCTCGGCACGGATCTGGCGGACACGGCCGGCGATCTGCTCGGCATCGCCGGCACCCTCGACGATCGTGGTCTCGTCCTTGGTGATGACGACCTTACGGGCACGACCGAGCAGGTCGAGCGTCGCGTTCTCGAGCTTGAGGCCGACCTCTTCCGAGATGACCTGGCCGCCGGTGAGGATCGCGATGTCCTGCAGCATGGCCTTGCGGCGGTCGCCGAAGCCCGGGGCCTTGACGGCGACGGACTTGAAGATGCCGCGGATCTTGTTCACGACGAGCGTGGCCAGGGCCTCGCCGTCGACGTCCTCGGCGATGATCAGGAGCTGCTTGCCCGCCTGGATCACCTTGTCGACGACCGGCAGGAGGTCCTTGATGTTCGAGATCTTCGAGTTGACGATCAGGATGTAGGCGTCCTCGAAGACGGCTTCCTGACGCTCGGGGTCGGTGACGAAGTACTGCGACAGGTAGCCCTTGTCGAAGCGCATGCCCTCGGTGAGCTCGAGCTCGGTGCCGAAGGTGTTCGACTCCTCGACGGTGACGACACCTTCCTTGCCGACCTTGTCGATGGCCTCGGCGATGAGCGCGCCGATGGTCGGGTCAGCGGCCGAGATCGACGCGGTCGCGGCGATCTGGTCCTTGGTCTCGATGTCCTTCGCGTTGGCGAGGAGCTGGTCGGAGACGGCGGCGACCGCCTTCTCGATGCCGCGCTTGAGCGACACGGGGTCGGCACCGGCGGCGACGTTGCGGAGGCCTTCGCGGACGAGCGCCTGGGCGAGGACGGTCGCGGTGGTCGTTCCGTCACCGGCGACGTCGTCGGTCTTCTTGGCGACCTCCTTGACGAGCTCCGCACCGATCTTCTCGTACGGGTCGTCGAGCTCGATCTCCTTGGCGATGGAGACACCGTCGTTCGTGATCGTGGGAGCGCCCCACTTCTTCTCGAGGACGACGTTGCGGCCGCGCGGGCCGAGCGTCACCTTCACGGCGTCGGCCAGCTGGTTCAGGCCGCGCTCGAGGCCACGGCGGGCCTCCTCGTCGAAAGCAATGATCTTAGCCATGTGGTTTTTCGTCCCTCCCGGACGTCGTCTTGGGGGTCGTGCTGGCACTCAGCGTGAGCGAGTGCCAACGCCGATTCTGGCACTCGCCGGGTGTGAGTGCAACACAGTCGGGAGGCTCGTGACGACTTCCCAGGACACGTCGCGTCCGGCGGACCCCGCACCACCGCCGCGGTCACGCTCCCGGCACCGGTCGCCGTCCACGCACACGACGAACGCGCCGCCCCTGATGGGACGGCGCGTTCTGGAAGTGGTCGTGCTCAGGCGGGGCGGACGTACTCTGCCTGCGGGCCCTTCGACCCGGTGCCGACGTCGAACACGACGGCCTGGCCCTCCTCGAGGACCTTGTAACCCGACATGTCGATGGCCGAGTAGTGCACGAACACGTCCTGGCCCCCTCCATCCACGGTGATGAAGCCGAAGCCCTTTTCAGCGTTGAACCACTTCACGGTTCCGTTGGCCATGATCTCTTGCTCCCTGGTACTGCAGTGCGGAACGACGTGATCGTCGTCTGCATGGGACTCTGACCGAACCGGTCCGATCAGGCAAGAGGTGTGACGTTGTTTCACGTCGATTCCGTCAGAAATCAACGTTCCCGAAACACAGCCGTCACACAATGCGCGAATAACGCGGTGGAACGGGATCAGCCGGTGTAGTCGGCGCCGAGGACGACGCTCACGTCGGCGTTCGGGAACGCCGCGGACTGCTGCACGGCCGTGACGCCGAGCTGCTTCGCGATGCCCTGCGCGACCGCCGCCTGCGACGCCTGCTGGTAGTAGACGATCGTCGACGTGGAGCCCGTCGTGCCGGCGTCTCCGGTGGAGGCGACCTGCCAACCGGCGCCGGTCAGCGCCGCACTCGCCCGGCTTGCGAGGCCCGTGGTGGTCGTGCCGTTCAGCACGACGACGGTGGTGGTGCCCTGCTGTGCCGGCGTCGCTGCCGCAGCGCTGTCAGCCCCGGCCGAACCGGAACCGGCGGACGAGGACGCGGACGGCTTCGACGTCGCCGAGGGCTTCGCCGTCGCGGACGCCGACGTGGACGTGGAGGGCGAATCGGATCCGTTGAAGGAGTAGCTGCCGTTCAGCACCGCGAGGGAGAGCACCCCGACGCCGACGAGCACACCGGTGGCGAGCGCCGCCCAGGCGAAGACGATCCAGCCACGCCCGCGACGCTGTGCCCCGCGGTGCGCACCGACCCGCGGGCCGTCGGCGACGTCGTCGAACCGGTCTCGGGGGAATCTCGTGCTCATCGTTCCTCTTCACGTCCTTCGGGAGCTGCACCGGGGGCGACGAAGCTGCGCGTCGCCCGGGCGCTGGTGCGCGCGTGACGGAGCCGCTGCAGCCGGGTGACGAGCTGCGGGTCGTACGCGAGTGCCGCGGGTGAGTCGATCACGCGGTTCAGCACCTGGTAGTAGCGCGCCGCCGACATCTCGAACTCCACCCGGATCTCCGCTTCCTTCGTGCGGTCGTGCCGTGCCCGGTCCTGCTCGAACGACAGCACGTGCTTCGCGAGCTCACTGAGCTGGTCAGCACCGAGCTGGTCAGCACCGAGCTGATCAGCGCTGCGCTGGTCGACGCTGCGTTCGTCGGTGGGGCTGGTCACGGCGGTTCCGATCACGTATCGGGTAACGGGTCTCGCACATCGTAGGGGTGGAGTCGATCCGGACCCTGGTACGGCGCTGGACTGTCGCGAACACCGGTCACAGGTTCGGCGCACGGAACCAGCGCACACGCGTGCCGAACGGGTCGGAGACGGCGACCGCGACGCCGTCGAGCGAGACCGTCGCGAAGGCGTCCGGGTCGGCCGCGTCGACGTCGTCGGGCAGCGTCGCCGCCACCCCGCGCAGGATGCCGGTGCGTTCGAGGGCGATCCAGTGCACGCCTCGCGCACGGATCCGGTCCACGAACCGCTGCCGGTCCGCGCCCGGCACGTAGACCAGGGTCCCGGTGGTCAGGACGACCGGTTCGACGTCGTCCGGCAGGGCGTCCAGTGCACGGTCGAGGTCGCCGGGCACGGCGCCGACGAGCCGGTCTGGAGGCACGGCGAGCGCCGCGCGCGCAGCCTGACGCATCAGGGCGGTCCGGTCCGACGCCTCGGGCGGGACGGCCTCGACCAGCCGGTCGAACGCACCGGGGACCGACAGGTCGATCGGGTTCGGGTCGAGCGCCACCCGGACGCCGACCCTGATCGGGACGGTCGCGGGTGTGGGAACGGCCCCGGAGGCGTCCGCGACCAGCCGGACCGACGGATCGGCGACCGCCGTGTGCATCCGCAGGACCGCGGCCCCGGAACCGACCCGGTAGTCCAGGGTCACCCGGTCCGGGATCGAGCACAGCCCGGCGGCGGCTCCGGCGTCGACCAGGCCGAGCGGACGCGCGGACCCTTCGGCGAGCGCCGCGAACAGCGGGATGACCGGTGCGAGCCGTTGCGGGTCGTTGGCCTGCACCGTGGCGGAGGCGAGGGCCGCGACCAGCGCGGGGCGGGCCTCCAGGCCGAGCGCGCGCAGCGCATCCGGATCCGACGGGTCGGCGCCCAGCCGCCGCGCGACCGCGAAGAACAGTTCCGGCTGCCGCTGCTGCTCGGGGACCTCGGCGAGGAGCGCGACGAGGGAGTCGTCGAGCGACCGTGCCCAGGCGGCGTACGACGGCGAGACGACCCGGACGCGGTCGGCGTACGCGTCGTACCGGGCGCGGGTGTCCATCAGCGCCCGGGCCGGTGCATGCCGACGTGACGGATGCCGGCCTCGTCGTACGGTTCCCCGAACCGCACGAAGCCGTACCGCTCGTACAGGGCGGCGACGTACTCCTGAGCGTGCAGGACGAACGGGTCGTGCCCGTGTTCGTCGAGGACGGCGGCGACGAGCCGGCCGGCGATCCCCTGCCCACGGTGTCCTGGGTCGGTGGCGACCCGGCCGATCACCCACGCCGGTGGCTCCGCGCCGTCGGGGTGGACCTCGTCGACTGCCGGGCGGATGAGCCGCAGGTACCCAACCGCATCGGTGTCCGTGCCGAACCACCAGTGCTCGGTGTCGGGCTCGCGGTCACGGCCGTCGAAGTCCTCGGCGGTGACCCGCTGCTCGAGCGCGAACACGCGGTTGCGCACGACGACGATGCCGTACAGTTCGTCCGTCGTCAGACGGGTCCAGCGGGCGTGGTGCACGGAATGCTCGGACATCGTGGCGAGTTTAGTGAAGTGGTCGGGAGTGCCCGGAAGAGCCCGGCCGGAAGCAGGAGGAACCAATGGCATACAACGTCGACAAGTCCGACGCCCAGTGGCGCGAGGAGCTCTCCCCGGACCAGTACGCCGTCCTCCGCCAGGCGGGGACCGAACGACCGTGGACCGGTGAACTCCTCGACGAGGAGCGCGCCGGCGTCTACACCTGTGCGGCCTGCAACGCGGAGCTGTTCAAGAGCGGCACGAAGTTCGACTCCGGCTGCGGCTGGCCGTCGTTCTACGAGTCGGTGAACCCGGACGCCGTGCAGCTCATCGAGGACAACTCCCTCGGCATGGCCCGCACCGAGGTCCGTTGCGCGAACTGCGGTTCGCACCTGGGCCACGTGTTCCCGGACGGGTTCGGCACCCCCACGGGTGACCGGTACTGCATGAACTCGATCTCGCTGAACTTCTCGGAGAAGTCGGGCGAGTGAGCCCCGGACGCCCTCACCGGTAGAATGAGCGGCGTCAGCCGGCATGGCGCAATTGGTAGCGCACCGTACTTGTAATACGGGGGTTGCGGGTTCAAGTCCCGCTGCCGGCCCCAGACGAAGCGATGCCCCGGGCGAAGTCTCGCCCGGGGCATCGGCACACGGAACGCGGATCAGGGGGCGTTCCGGGCGCTGGACGCGGTAACCAGCCGGTCGTGCGACGAGGATGACACCTCACCGACCCGCACGTCCACACCCGCACCCCACATCCGCGGAAATCCGCACGATGTGCACGAACGCGCAGCGGCTCTGTCCGCTCAGCGCCCCCCGGTGATCTTCCGCTCCCGCTGCGCGACGCCGGCCGTGCCGTAGGGGTAGTCGTCGATGCGGGGAGCGCTGGCGTCGGTCAGCCGGTCGAGCTCGTCGTCGGTGAGCACCAGGTCCGCGGCACCGAGGTTGTCCTCGAGCTGCGACAGGGTACGGACGCCCAGGATCACGCTCGTGACCGCGGGCCGGGCCAGCAGCCAGGCGAGTGCGACCTGCGACTTCGACGCGTCGTGGGCGTCGGCCACCTCGGAGACGGCGTCGAGCACCTCCCACGTGCGCTCGTCACCGTTGCGGGCTTCCCACGCCTCCATGCCGCGCTGCGGGTTCTCGCCCAGGCGGGTGGCGCCGGACGGGGCCTCGTCGCGCTGGTACTTGCCGGAGAGCCAACCGCCGGCCAGCGGCGACCAGGGCAGCAGACCGATGCCGGCGTCGAGGCAGGCGGGCACGACCTCGTGCTCGATGTCGCGGACGAGCAGGTTGTACTGCGGCTGCAGGGTGACGGGCGGTGCCCAGCCGTGGGCCTTCGCCTCGTAGACGGCCTTGGTGACCTGGTAGCCGAGGTAGTTCGAGAACCCGTAGGAGCCGATCTTGCCGGCGGACACGGCGTCGTCGAGGAACCGCAGGGTCTCCTCGATGGGGGTCAGGGCGTCCCACGCGTGCATCTGGTACAGGTCGATGTGGTCGACGCCGAGCCGCTCGAGCGAGGCGTCGAGGGCCACGCGAAGGTGTCGTCGGGACAGGCCGAGGTCGTTCGGGCCGTCGCCCTGCGGGAACCGGCCCTTGGTGGCGAGGACGACCTGCGCAGCCTCGGTGGGGTGTGCTGCGAGCCAGCGGCCGATGATCCGCTCGGACTCGTTGCCGGAGTAGACGTCCGCCGTGTCGACGAGCGTGCCACCGGCGGCCACGAAGGCGTCGAGGATGGCGTGTGAGGTGGGTTCGTCGGCTTCGCTGCCGAACGTCATGGTGCCGAGGGTCAGCGTCGACACCGATGTCCCGCTGTTGCCGAGGAGTCTGTAGTCCATGGCGGGGACGGTACGCCCGGTGCCGTCCGACCGAGGGGACCCACGAGTACCCCTCAGCGCGGGGCGGACAGGAACCGCAGCGCCGCTTCGCGGAACGGCCGCGAGGTCGGGGCGTTGAAGTGGTTGCGCCCCGGGATCTCGAAGAACGTGGCGTCCGGTGCGGCCTCGGCGAGCCGGACCGCGCTGTCGCGGATGCCGTCCTCGCTGCCCGCGGCGATCAGGAGCGGCTGCGCCGGGGCGTTCTCCGGGGTCGGCTCGATGCTGTTCCGCATCCCCTCGACCATGGCCACGAGCGCGCCGAGGTCGTTGCCCTCGACGTTGCCCGCCATCGTGAGGTAGCCGTTGGTGACGCGGTCCGCGATGGGGGTGCCGTCGGCGATGTACGCCTTCGCCTGGTCGACGCGCACGCGACGCATCGGGTCGGCGTCCGGGATCCCGCCGAACACCGCGCGCGAGATCCGGCCCGGCAGCCGCTCGGCGGTGTGCCAGCCGACCCGTGCGCCGAGCGAGTAGCCGAGGAACGCGACGTCGTCGAGCAGGTACGTGTCGATGACCGTGGTGACGTCGGCGACGAGCAGGTCCATCGAGTAGGCACCCGGGTCGTGCGGCTTCGCGCTCGCGCCGTGCCCGCGCTGGTCGAGCGCCAGGACCCGGTACCCGGCACGGACCAGGTGCCGCGTCCAGCCCGAGGCGTGCCAGTTGAGCACCGCACCGGACGCGAAGCCGTGCACCGCGATGACGGCCGGGGCGTCGGGGTCGCCGAAGTCGTAGGTCGCGAGTCGCAGCCCGTCGGGCGACATCACGAACCGGGGGCGGGGCGCTTCGGGGACGAGTGACATGTCCTCTCAAGCGTATCGGGGCAGTGTGGTGGCCATGGACGGCTACGGCGGCGATCAGATCCGGGCGGCGGAACGCCCCCACCTCGACGCGGGGGAACCCCTGATGCAGCGCGCCGCCGACGGGCTCGCGCGCATCGTCGGCGACCTGCTGGACGACCCGGCCGTGCGGCCGGTCGACGGGCCGGGATCCGTCCTCGTGCTCGCCGGCAGCGGCGACAACGGCGGTGACGCCCTGTTCGCGGGTGCCCGCCTGGCAGCGGCCGGGAGGCACGTGGCGGTCCTGCGCGTCGGCTCCCGTGTCCACGAGGCCGGCCTGGCAGCGGCGCTGGACGCCGGCGCCCGTCTGCTCGACGGCCCGTCCGGCGCCTCCGGACCGAACGCGGGCGGAGCGGCCGACATCCTGCGAGCCGCCGGCCGGAGCGACGGCGAACGCCTGGCGGACGTCGCGACCGAGGCGGCGCTCGAGGCCGACCTGGTGCTCGACGGCATCCTCGGCATCGGGGCACGGGGCGCGAACGCGCTGCGGTCCCCCGCACGCGAGGTCGTGGACGCCATCCGTGAACTCGCTCGCGACCAGCGTGCGCCGTTCGTCGTCGCGGTGGACGTGCCGAGCGGCATCGACGTGGACACCGGCGGCGTCGCGGACGACCACGTCCTGCACGCCGACGTCACCGTCACCTTCGGCGGTGTGAAGGCCGGCCTGCTGACCGGACCCGCCGCCACCCTCGCCGGGCGGATCGAACTCGTCGACGTCGGGATCGGCGCGGACCTGGCGACGACGGAGCCGCTGATCCGCACCTGACCCCGAGACCGTCAGTGGTGCTCGTACAGCACGGGCTCCGGCAGACCGTGCTCGGCGCGGATGCTGCGCGCGATGCCCTCGATGGCGACCAGGGCGTCGACCACGAGCTCCGGCGTCACCGGGAACGGCATGTTGTGGATGGTCTCGCCCTCCACCGTCGCGGCCTCGGCCACGGCGCGCAGCACGTCACGGTCGTCCACCGTCAGGCCGATCTCGGTCAGGGTGTTCGGCAGGCCGACCTTCGTGGTGAAGACGACGAAGTCCTCGATCTCCTCGGCCGGGGCACCCTCGAGCACCAGCTGGGCGATCGTCCCGATGTTCACCTTCTGCCCGTGCGCCAGGCCGTGCGCCTGCGGAGCCGCGGTCAGTCCGTTGTGGATCGCGTGGGCGGCGGCGAGCCCACCGGACTCGAAGCCCAGGCCGGACAGCAGCGTGTTCGCCTCGACGACCTTCTCGAGCGCCGGGGTGACGACCTTGGCCTTGACGGCTTCGATGGCCTGCAGGGCGTTCTCGTGCAGGAGCTTCCACGACAGCTCGGCGAGCGCGACGCCGGTCTGGGTCTGCAGGCCGCCGGCCATGGTGTCGGCGTTGGCGCGCTTCGCGGCACGGGCCTCGACCCAGGTCGCCAGCGCGTCGCCGATGCCCGCGACCAGGAACTGCACCGGCGCGTTGGCGACGAGCCTGGTGTCGATGAGCACCAGGTCCGGGTTGTGCGGGAAGAAGCGGTACTCGATGAACTCGCCCTCGGCGGTGTAGATGACGGCGAGCGCCGAGGTCGGGGCGTCGGTGGACGCGGCCGTCGGCACGCTGGCCCACCGGATGCCGGCGAGGTGCCCAGCGGCCTTCGCGGCGTCGATCGCGGAGCCACCGCCGAGCCCCACGATGACGTCGGCGTCCTTCGCGCGGATCTGCTCGACGAGCTCGTCGACGGCCTCGGGGGTGGCGAAGCGGCCGAACCCGACCCGCTCCACGGCCAGGTCGGCGGATCGGAAGCTCTCGGTGACGGCGGTCTCGACGATGCCCCAGACCACGTCGTCGGCGACGATCAGGGGCCGCTTGCCGATCGGGGCGATGAACTCGCCGACGCGGGTGATCGCGTCCTTGCCCTGGACGTAGCGGGCAGGGCTCATCACGGTGCTGATGGGAGTGGCCATTGTGCGGTTCCTTCCGGTTGTACGACAGGTGTACGACGGGTGTCGGGGTGGCCGACGCCGCCGACGGTACGCGGGGCCACTGATCGGGAGGTGCTGATCGGTAGGTTCGGGTTCATGACGTTCAACGACGACTCCCGACTCCGGGGCGGCAAGGTCAAGCGGCGGGGTCGCACCACGGCGATCGGCGGAGGCGCCGTGGGCGTCGGCGCCATCGTGGTGTTCCTGATCGCGCAGTTCACCGGCTTCGACCTGAGCGGGATCGTCGGCGGCGGCAACGGCCTGACGACGATCCAGCAGGAGGGCGAGTCCGCCGACGCCGCCCCCGAGTGCCGGACCGGGCGCGACGCCAACCTGCGCGTCGAGTGCCGGATGGAGGGCGCGGCCGAGTCGCTCGACGCCTACTGGACGTCCGAGGCGCGGTCGCTCGGCATCTCGTACACGTCACCGGAGTTCTTCCTGTTCCAGGACTCCACCGACACCTCGTGCGGGCAGGCCTCGGCCGCGACCGGCCCGTTCTACTGCCCGCCGGACCGTGCGATCTTCCTGGACACCGCGTTCTACGACGACCTGCAGTCGCAGTACGGCTCGTCCGGCGGTCCGCTCGCGCAGATGTACGTCGTCGCACACGAGTGGGGCCACCACGTGCAGCAGCTGCAGGGGTCGTTCGCGAACACCGACCGCTCCGGCACGGGTGCGTCGTCGGGCAGTGTCCGCGTCGAGCTGCAGGCGGACTGCTACGCCGGGGCCTGGGTCGGCGACGCCGCCACGACGAAGGACGCGAACGGCGAGACCTTCTTCGAACCGATCACCCGCTCTCAGATCACCGACGCCCTGTCGGCGGCGAGCGCCGTGGGCGACGACAGCATCCAGGAGCGCGCGACCGGCCGCGTCGACCCGGACTCGTTCACGCACGGGTCGAGCGAGCAGCGACAGCGCTGGTTCCTGCGGGGCTACCAGCAGGGCGCGACGAGCTGCGACACCCTGAGCGTCCCGGGTTCGGCCCTGTAGCCGCACCGGTGACGGACGGGAGGCCCGGTGCCAGCTGGCACCGGGCCTCCCGTCCGTGGTCAGCGCGTCAGCGCTGGTCCAGACGTCAGCGCTCGTCCAGACGTCAGCGCTCGTCCGGCTGTCAGCGCTTGGTCGGCGTGGCAGACGGGGTCGCGCTGGGCGTGGGCGTCGGGGTCGCGTCGGTCGCCCCGGCGGCCGTCACCACGAAGGTGCGGAAGTCGTCGTTCGTGACCGGGGAGGTCAGCTCGTAGCGCTGCCCGTTCACGAGCACGAGCGGGGTGCCGGGGAACTCCTTGAGCGTCGAGCCGGGGATCGTGCCCCCGGACACCGCCGTCGTCTGCTCGTCCACCCACTTGGCGTAGTCCTGGTCGGCGATGCAGCTCCGGACGGCGCTGCGTTCCTGCAGCCCCTGCACGCCCGTGACGACGTCGGTGAGCTCGGCGTCCGTCAGGCCCGCGGTGCCCTCGTCCGGCTGCTTCGCGAAGAGCGCCTGGTTCACCGCGTAGAACTGGTTCGGGGAGTGCTCGGCCACGCAGGCGGCGGCGTTCGCGGCGCGGAGGGAGTACTTCGTGCCCTGCGAGCGGTTCGACAGGATCGCGACGGGGTGGATGTCGACCGTGGCCGCACCGGAGTCGACGAGGTCCTTGATGTAGTCGCCGTTCGCCTGCTCGAACTGGCCGCAGCCCGGGCAGAGGTAGTCGACGTACAGGGTGATCCGGACGGTGCCGGCGCCGTCGGTCGCGGCGCTGCTCGGCGACGCGGAGGCCGATCCGGACGCGGACGCCGCGACGGGCTTCAGACCCTGCCCGATGGTGATCCCGCCCTGCGACATGGTCGACGGGCCCGGGCCGGCGGGCTTCACGGAGTCGACCAGCACGAGCGTGACGATCGTCGCCGCGGCGAGGAGCACGACCCCGAGCCCGATCTGCAGGCCGAGCCGGACACCACGCTGGCGTCGCTTCTGCTGGGTCCGGGCACGCTGGGCTCGCTGGCGGGCGGCTTCACGGCGCTCGTTCCGCGCGGCGCGGGCGGCACCCTCGGGGCGGTTGTTCATCGGTGCGTCGTCCTCCTGATCGGTGTCCGCTCGGCGTTCCCCTGCTCGGCGGACGGACCCGGCGATTGTAGTGGGGCGCTCTGGGAAGCCGCCGACCAAGGGGGAAAACACTGGCGCACCCGGGTGAACTCGTGTTGTATGAACCTCGACAGTCGACGGCGACTGTCCGGGGCCCGTACGGGCACACCGCTTCACTCGGATCGTCCGGCACGTACCTGCCGGTGAAGGAAGGACCGAACGCTCATGGCGTCCGTCACCTATGACAAGGCAACCCGTCTCTACCCCGGAGGCAACCGTCCCGCGGTCGACTCCCTCGACCTGGACGTCGCCGACGGCGAGTTCCTCGTCCTCGTCGGCCCCTCGGGCTGCGGCAAGTCCACCTCGCTCCGCATGCTGGCCGGCCTCGAAGAGGTCAACTCCGGTCAGATCCGCATCGGCGACCGCGACGTCACGGACGTCCCGCCGAAGGACCGCGACATCGCGATGGTGTTCCAGAACTACGCGCTGTACCCGCACATGACCGTCGCCGAGAACATGGGCTTCGCGCTCAAGATCGCCGGCGTCGGCAAGGAAGAGCGCGCCACCCGCGTGCAGGAAGCCGCCAAGCTCCTCGACCTCGAGGACTACCTCGGCCGCAAGCCGAAGGCGCTCTCCGGTGGTCAGCGTCAGCGCGTCGCGATGGGCCGTGCGATCGTCCGTCAGCCGCAGGTGTTCCTCATGGACGAGCCGCTGTCGAACCTCGACGCCAAGCTCCGCGTCCAGACCCGCACGCAGATCGCGTCGCTGCAGCGTCGTCTCGGCGTCACCACGGTCTACGTCACGCACGACCAGACCGAGGCCCTCACCATGGGTGACCGCATCGCGGTGCTCAAGGACGGCATCCTGCAGCAGGTCGGCACCCCGCGCGACCTGTACGAGAAGCCGAACAACGTGTTCGTCGCCGGCTTCATCGGTTCGCCGGCCATGAACCTGCTGCCCGCCGACGTCATCGAGGGCGGCATCAGGTTCGGCACGCTCAACCACGCGATCGACCGCGACACCCTGTCGAACGCCCGTGCAGCACAGATCACGGTCGGCATCCGCCCCGAGGACGTCATCGTCTCGCAGTCCGGCGAGGGCCTGCCCGTCACGGTCGACGTCGTCGAGGAGCTCGGCGCCGACGGCTACCTCTACGGTCACGCCGACGTGAACGGCCAGCGCGCCGACATCGTCGCCCGTGTCGACGGTCGTGCGCACCCGTCGATCGGTGACACGATCGTCATCACGCCGAAGCAGGGCCACGTCCACGCCTTCGACACCGAGTCGGGCGACCGCCTCGACGACAAGGCCGTCGTCAGCGCGTAACCAGCGCACTCCCCCGAGAGCCCGCGCCCGCCTCACAAGGGCGGACGCGGGCTCTCGGCTGTCCCCGACACCAGAGGAACCACCGTGCCCGACTCGATGTCCATCACCGCCGCCACCGTCGACCCCGGCCTGCTCGACCTGCCGTGGGACCTGCCGCTCGCCGACTGGCCCGACGACACGATCGTCGCGCTGCCGAAGGGCATCTCGCGGCACCTCGTGCGGTTCGTGCACCTGAGCGGGTACGTCGCCGCGGTGAAGGAGACCGGCGAAGAGGTCGCCCGGTCCGAGTACGAGATGCTCCGGACCCTGCAGCGCATGGACGTGCCGTGCGTGGACCCGGTCGCGGTCATCACGAACCGCGTCGACGCCGACGGTGAACCACTGCACCCCGTGCTGGTGACCCGCCACCTGCGGTTCTCCCTGCCCTACCGCGCGCTCTACTCGCAGACGCTGCGCCCCGAGACCGCCACCCGTCTGGTCGACGCCCTCGCGCTGCTGCTCGTCCGCCTGCACGTCATCGGCTTCTACTGGGGCGACGTGTCCCTGTCGAACACGCTGTTCCGTCGCGACGCCGGAGCCTTCGCCGCGTACCTGGTCGACGCCGAGACCGGCAAGCTCTACCCCGGCGGGCTGTCGAACGGCCAGCGCGAGAACGACCTCGAGGTCGCCCGCGTGAACATCGCCGGCGAGCTGCTCGACCTCGAGGCCGGCGGACGACTCGACGAGAACGCCGACCCCGTCGACGTCTCGAACCGCATCGTCGCTCAGTACCGGACGCTCTGGACCGAGCTCACCGGCACCGAGCAGTTCGACATCAAGGAACGCTGGCGCATCAACGACCGCGTCGAGCGCCTGAACGAGCTCGGCTTCGACATCGAGGAGCTCTCGATCCACACGACCGAGGGCGGCTCGCAGGTCCGGATCCAGCCGAAGGTCGTCGACGCCGGGCACCACCAGCGCCGACTGCTGCGCCTCACCGGGCTCGACGCCGGTGAGAACCAGGCCCGGCGCCTGCTCAACGACCTCGACTCGTACCGTGCCCGCAACGGCCGTGACGAACTCGACGAGGAGATGGTGGCGCACGAGTGGGTCTCACGGGTCTTCGAGCCCGTCGTCCGCTCGATCCCCCGTGACCTGCGCGGCCGTCTCGAACCCGCCGAGGTGTTCCACGAGCTGCTCGAGCACCGCTGGTTCATGTCCCAGCAAGAGGAGCGTTCCGTCTCCCTGCCCGAGGCCACGACCGCCTACATCAACGACGTGCTCCGACACCGTCGCGACGAGCGCCTGCTCATCAACCCGCCGACCTCGTCGATCACTGTGCCGATCCCGGTGCTGGACGACGACGCCGACGAGTCCGACGAGTCCGACGACGTCGACGACTGGCGCGCCACGGTCTGACGCGGTCTCCGCTCGGTCACGGCACCCCGCCGGGTGGGCGGCGACCGGTCGCAGACCGTCGTCTGCGGCGTCGCGCAGCGACGACTCGTGACCACACGGCGGGCACCAGCCGACGTGTCCTGACCGTTCGGGGGTCGGCAACGCGACCGCCTGGAGGCCCGTCCCGCGTCCCGGAGACCGGCGCCGGCCCTCCAGACCGTCACGCCCAGCCCCGCCGGTGGTGACGTCGGACGTCGAGCGGTCACGACACCCCGCCGGTGGTGACGTCGGACGTCGAGCGGTCACGGACCGTCACCTGCCGCGTCGCGCAGCGACGACGCGTGACCGCGCGGCAGGCACCAGCCGACGTGTCCTGACCCTTCGAGCCCGCCCCAGCCAGCACCGTGAGCAGGAATGGTCGCCTCCCGCTCGGGGAGGCGACCATTCCTGCGCACGAAGTGCTGTGACTACGCGGTGCGACGGCGCCGCGCGACCTCCCACAGGGTGACGCTCGCGGCGATGCCGGCGTTCAGGGACTCGGTGGCGCTCGAGATCGGGATCGACACGATCGCGTCACAGGTCTCGGTGACCAGGCGCGACAGGCCCTTGCCCTCGGAACCGACGACGATCACGATCGGACGGTCGGCGAGCTCGAGGCCGTCGAGCTCCACGTCACCGTCGCCGTCCAGGCCGAGGACGAACAGGCCCATCGACTTCAGCGACTTCAGGGTCTGCGTGAGGTTCGGGGCCATCGCGACGGGCGTGCGTGCCGCCGCACCGGCCGAGGTCTTCCACGCCGACGCCGTCACGCCGACCGAACGACGCTGCGGCACGATGACGCCGTGTCCGCCGAAGGCCGCGGTCGAGCGGATGATCGCACCGAGGTTGCGGGGGTCCGTGATGCCGTCGAGCGCGACGAGCAGCGGGACCTGGTCGCGCGAGAACGCCTGCTCGACGATGTCCTCGGACACGGCGTACTGGTACGCCGGCACCTTGAGGGCGACGCCCTGGTGCACGCTGTCGTGTCCGGTGATGCGGTCGAGCTCGGGGCGCATGAGCTCGATGATCGGCACGCCACGGTGGTTGGCGAGCGCGAGGATCTCCTTCACGCGGTCGTCGACCTCGATGCGCGACGCGATGTAGAGCGTCGACGACGGGGTCTTCGTCCGCAGGGCCTCGAGCACGGAGTTGCGCCCGGTCACCAGCTCGGAGTCGTCGGTCTTGCGTGCCGGCGGACGGCCCGTGCGACCCTGCGGGGTGCTCGAGGAACCGTGACGACCCTTGGCCGCCTCGAAGCGGTCCTTCGCGGCCTTGCGCTTGCCGGCGGGGTGGTACGGGCGGTCCTCGGCCTTCGGGGTCGGCTTGCGGCCCTCGAGCGCCTGGGCGCCCTGTCCGCCGGACCCGACCTGCTTGTTGCCCTTGCGACCGGTGCGGACGGCGCCGGGCCGACCCTTCTTGCTTCCCGAGACGTTCTTCATGCGTAGCTCCTGTTCGGCACTGCCGTGTTCAGGCGATGCTCCAGCGTGTTCCGGACGGCGTGTCCTCGATCGTGATGCCCGCGGCGGCGAGGTCGTCGCGCACGCGGTCGGCCGCGGTGAAGTCCCGTGCTGCCCTGGCGTCCGCGCGCTCCTGCACGAGGCGTTCGACGAGGGCGGCGAGCGGGCCTGCCGAGGTGTCGTGGCCGCCGCCCGACCAGTGGGCGGCTCGCGGGTCGATGCCGAGCACCTCCACCATCGCAGCCACCTGATGGTACGCGGTCCCGAGCGTTTCCGCATCGTCGGCGTCCAGGGCGGCGTTGCCGGTGCGCACGGTCTCGTGCAGCACGGCCAGGGCCTGGGGCACGGAGAGGTCGTCGTCCATGGCCGCGGCGAAGGCTTCGGGCACGGCCGGGGCGTCGGCGAGGTGGACGCCCTCGAGTCGGGTCTCGGCGCGCTCGAGGAACCCGGCGATGCGGTCGTACGCGGCCTCGGCCTCGGCCAGGGAACCCTCGTGGTGGTCGATCGACGAGCGGTAGTGGGCGGCACCGAGGAAGTAGCGGACGACGGCGGGACGAGCGGATCCGAGGAAGTCCGCAGCGAAGATCGAGTTGCCGAGCGACTTCGACATCTTCTGACCCTCGACCGTCACCAGGCCGTTGTGCAGCCAGTACGACGCGAACGGGTCCCCGGCGGCCGTGGACTGCGCCAGCTCGTTCTCGTGGTGCGGGAAGCGCAGGTCGAGCCCGCCGCCGTGGATGTCGAACGCCGGGCCGAGGTACCGACGGGACATCGCCGAGCACTCGATGTGCCAGCCCGGGCGGCCGGCACCCCACGGGGAGTCCCAGTTGGCCGTCGACGGCTCGCCGGGCTTCGCACCCTTCCAGAGCGCGAAGTCACGGGCGTCGCGCTTGCCACGCGGGTCGGCGTCGGCGGCCTCGACCATGTCCTCGCGCCGCTGCCGGGTGAGCACCCCGTAGTCGGACCAGCTGCCGGTGTCGAAGTAGACGTCACCCGAGCCGTCGTCGGCGGCGTAGGCGTGCCCGCGGTCGATCAGGCGCTGGATGATCTCGTGCATCTGCGGCACGCTCGCGGTGGCCCGCGGCTCGTACGTCGGGGGCAGGATGCCGAGGGCGCTGTACGCGGCGGTGAACTCGAGCTCGACCCGGTAGGCGCGGGCGAACCACTCCTCGTCCGTGCCGGCAGCCAGGTCGAGGACCTTGTCGTCGATGTCGGTGACGTTGCGCACCAGGGTCACCCGGTACCCGCGGTGGGTGAGCCACCGGCGCCAGATGTCGTAGACGAGCGCGGACCGCAGGTGCCCGATGTGCGGCGACGACTGCACCGTCGGACCACAGACGTAGACGCTCACGTGTCCGTCGACCAGGGGCACGAGGTCGACGACGGCTGCGGCGCGGGAGTCGTAGAGGCGAACGGTCACGCCTCAACCCTAATCGGCGCGGGGCCGCGGTTTCAGGAGGGACGCACGAGTGCCGTGGCGATCGCCGCGAGCCCCTCGCCACGGCCGGTGAAGCCGAGGCCGTCGGTCGTCGTGCCGGACACGGCGACGGGCGCACCGACGACCGCGGACAGGGCGTCCTGCATCTCGTCGCGGCGACGTCCGATGCGCGGCCGGTTGCCGATGACCTGCACGGTGACGGACACCGGCACGAGCCCGGCGTCCGCGAGCAGCGCGACCGCACCGCGGACGAAGACGTCGCCCGTGGCGCCGGCGTACTGCGGATCAGCGGTGCCGAAGCGTCCGCCGATGTCGCCGAGGCCCCCGGCGGAGAGCAGGGCGTCGCACACCGCGTGCGCCACCGCGTCGCCGTCGCTGTGCCCGGAGAGGCCGGGTTCGCCGGGGAAGTCGAGCAGCCCGACGCGGCAGGGCGAGGCGTCGTCGAAGGCGTGCACGTCGACCCCGAGCCCGAGCCGGACCGCGACGACGGCGTCGGGCGTCCCCGCACCGGCACCACCATTCGCCTCGGTCCGCGCCCGCACGATCGACTCGGCCCGGCCGAGGTCCCACGGCGTCGTGATCTTGAAGGCGTCGGCGTCCCCCGGCACGAACCGGACGGTGCCCCCGACGGCCTGGAACACCCCCGCGTCGTCCGTCTCGGACTGCGACGACACCGCGTACGCCCGCCGGAGTGCCGCGAGCGGGAAGCCCTGCGGCGTCTGCACCCCGACGAGCGCCGCACGGTCGACGCTCTCGACGACGACGTCACCGTCGACCCGCTTCACCGTGTCCGTGACGGGGAGCGCCGGCACGACGCCCGCACCGTCACCGGCGGCGACGGCGTCGAACACCCGCGAGAACTGTGCCGCGGGCGTGAGGCACCGCGCCGCGTCGTGCACGAGCACCGTGTCGACGGAGTCCGGCAGGACCGCCAGGCCGGCCTCGACCGAACCATGGCGATCCGTGCCTCCGGCGACGACGGCCGTGTACGCGACCGCAGCACCCGCGACCGAACCGACCACCTGCCGGCACTCGTCCAGGTGCGACGCCGGTGCGACCACGACGACGAGCGTCGGTGACGGCAAGGCGAACAGGGGTTCGAGCGCCCGCGCGAGCATGAGCGAACCGGCCACGGGCACGAACGCCTTCGCGGTCTCGATGCCGAGCCGGGTGCCGGAGCCGGCCGCAACGACGACGACCGCCCGGTCCACCCCTTCGGGGAACCGTGCGGTCGTCGTTCGTGCTGTCGTGTTCAGTGCGCTGTCGTCAGGCTCAGGAAGCCAGGACCTCGTCGAGGACGGTCGATGCCTTGTCCTCGTCGGTCTTCTCGGCCAGCGCGAGCTCGGAGATCAGGATCTGCCGGGCCTTGGCCAGCATCCGCTTCTCACCCGCGGAGAGCCCGCGGTCCTGATCGCGCCGCCAGAGGTCGCGGACGACCTCGGACACCTTGATGACGTCACCGGAAGCGAGCTTCTCGAGGTTCGCCTTGTAGCGGCGTGACCAGTTGGTGGGCTCTTCCGTGAACGGCGCCCGGAGGACCTCGAACACCTTGTCGAGTCCTTCCTTGCCGATCACGTCGCGGACGCCGACCAGGTCGACGTTGTCCGCCGGGACCTCGATCGTCAGGTCACCCTGCGTCACCCGCAGTTTCAGGTAGACCTTCTCCTCGCCCTTGATGACGCGAGTCTTGACTTCAGAGATGGTTGCCGCCCCGTGATGGGGGTAGACGACGGTCTCGCCGACCTCGAATTGCATGTATCAGGCTCCGTTCCCAGACATCCAGTTTACCACAGGGGCCGTTCCGGTAAGGGGACCCTCAACGCTCACCCCTCCCGGTGATCGCTAGGATGGGCGCGGGGACCGCCCGGTCCTCATCGTGACTTACGGAGGAATCTCTTGCGACCTCGGGTACTCGTGTCCGTCGCCGTTGCGGCAACCATCGCGCTCGGCGCCACCGGGTGCGAGTTCATGTCGCCGGCCCACACCGTCGACATCAAGCAGATCACCGACGGCGTGGACGTCTCGACCGGCAAGGTCGACGTGCGGAACGCCCTCCTGATCTCGGACGACGGTGAGAGCGCCCGCTTCATCGGCACGCTCGTGAACAACGACGACCAGGACGACTACACCGTCTCGATCGAGATCGGCGGCGACACCCAGACCGTCGACGTGCCGGCGAACACCCACGTCGACCTCGCCATGGCCGCGGGTGCGGGCAGCGACGACGAGTCGAGCGTGCAAGAGGGCGACACCACGCAGGGCACCACCGCCGGTGACGCCGAGCCGATCGTGTTCGACAACGCGGACGCGAAGCCCGGTTCGCTCGTCAAGGTCTACTTCAGCTACCCCGACGCCGAGGGCGTCTCGGCGAACGTGCCGGTGCTGACGAGCTCGCAGGAGGAGTACCAGACCCTCGCGCCGAGCCCGACCCCGACGCCCACCTCGACGTCGCCGTCCGAGAGCGGCGCACAGTCGACCGGCGAGGCCGTCCCCGGCACGCAGCCCACCGACTCGCAGACGGATTCGTCCGAGGGCGACAACGGCACCAACTGACGCCGACGGGCGCGGCTGACACCGCGCCCGGATCGTTCGCACAGGAGGCCCGGTGCGAGTCCCTGGGACTCGCACCGGGCCTCCTGTCCGTCCGCCTCAGGCCTCGATGCGGTAGCCGAGGCCGCGGACCGTCACCAGGATCTCGGGGGTCGACGGGACCCGCTCGATCTTCGAGCGGATGCGCTTGATGTGCACGTCGAGGGTCTTGGTGTCGCCGAAGTAGTCGGAACCCCACACACGGTCGATGAGCTGCCCGCGGGTCAGCACACGGCCGGCGTTCCGGAGCAGCAGTTCGAGGAGCTCGAACTCCTTGAGCGGCATCGGGGTCTCGGACCCGTCGACCGACACCGTGTGCCGCTCGACGTCCATCCGGATGCCGCCGACCTGCAGGATCCCGCTGTCCGCCGGGTCGTCCTCGGTCCGGCGACGGAGCACGGCACGGATCCGGGCCAGGAGCTCCCGGGTCGAGTACGGCTTCGTCACGTAGTCGTCGGCGCCGAGCTCGAGCCCGACGACGATGTCCACCTCCGAGTCCTTCGCGGTCAGCATGATGATCGGCGCGTTCGACCGGGTCCGGATCTGCCGGCACACCTCGGTGCCGCTCAGGCCCGGCAGCATGAGGTCGAGGAGCACCAGGTCGGGGTTCTCCGCGTCGAACTTCGACAGCGCGGTCACGCCGTCGGCAGCGACGGAGGTCTCGTACCCCTCACGCTGCAGCAGGAACTCCAGGGGCTCGCTCAGGGCCGGCTCGTCGTCGACGATGAGGATCTTGGTCACGATGGCTGCTCTTCCAGTTGCTCTTCGAGTGCTGTGGTCAGTTCGGGATCTGCCTCGGGCAGACGGATGGTGAAGGTCGAGCCCTTGCCGGGCTGCGACCAGACGCGCACGTCACCACCGTGGTTGCTGACGACGTGCTTGACGATCGCGAGCCCGAGGCCGGTGCCCCCGGTGGCGCGCGACCGTGCGGGATCGACACGGTAGAACCGTTCGAAGACGCGGTCGAGGTCGGCCTCGGGGATGCCGACGCCCTGGTCGGTGATCGCGATCTCGACGAAGCCCTTCGACGACCGCACGCCGACACCGACGCGGGTGTTGTCCGGCGAGTACTTCACCGCGTTGGCGATGAGGTTCGACACCGCGACCTGCAGCAGCCCGCGATCGCCCATCACCCGCAGCTTCGACTTCTTGGCGCGGATGATCTCGATCGAGCGGGCGCGGGCGACGACCTCGTTCGCGTCGATCGCGGCCTGCACGATCTTGTCGATGCCGGTCTCCTCGCTGTTCTCGAGCGCGTCGACGGACTGCAGCCGGGACAGCTCGATGATGTCCTTCGTCAGCGCCCCGAGCCGCTCGGACTCGGTGATCAGCTGCGCGGCGAACTTCTTCACGTGCGCGGGGTCGTCGGCGGCGAGGACGAGGGTCTCGGACAGCAGGCCGATCGCGCCGATCGGCGTCTTCAGTTCGTGCGAGATGTTGGCGACGAAGTCGCGCCGGACCTCGTCGATGCGCCGGCTCTCGGTCAGGTCGTCGGCCGTGAGCAGGACGTACCGGTTGCCGAGCTGGGCGGCACGGAAGCTGAGGTAGCCGATGAGCTCCCCGTGGCGGCCGCGCGGCAGCTCGAGGTCCTCCGACCCCATCTCCCCGCTCTTGCGCACCCGGTCGATGAGCTCGAGCAGTTCGTGGTGCACCAGGCGTCGGCGCACGACGAGCCCCGCAGTGAGGGCCTGGGGGGATGCCGCGACGACGGTGTTCGACGGGTCGATGACGACCGCCGGGTTGTGCATCGTCGCGATGACCGCTGCGACGCCGTCCGGCAGGGTCCGCTCCGCCACGTCGGCAGCACGAGCCGTCCGCTCGGCGGTGATGATCAGCACCACGACGCCCGCGCCGAAGACCCCGCCGAGGAGCATCGACAGTGGCACGAGCCACGCGTTGTCCATGCCGCCAGTGTAGGGATGGTCATGCGGGGTTCCGGTACCGTTCACCGTCTGCGGAAGGCCAGAACGCGAAGCGTTCAGCCCCGCGTCACCGTTCGTTCACCTGGGCTGACGACACTCGTCCGGTACGCAGAGAGAGGTACTCCCCCATGCGCGAAGTCTTCCAGCAGGAACTCCAGGACGTCCAGGAGCGACTGACCGAGATCGCCGGGCTCGTCGAGTCCGCCATCACCCGAGCCACCCAGGCCTTCAGCGACTCCGACGTCGCCCTCGCCGAAGAGGTGATCGCCGACGACGAGAAGATCGACCTCGCCGCGAACAGCCTCGACGAGATCGCGATCGACATCCTCGCCCGTCAGGCGCCGGTGGCCCGCGACCTGCGCGTCGTCGTCACCGCCCTGCGCGTCAGCTCCTCGCTCGAGCGCATGGGCGACATGGCCGAGCACATCGCGCAGCTCGCCCGCCAGCGCTTCCCCGAGAAGGTCGTGCCGAAGGGCTTGCGCAGCACGTTCAAGGAGATGGGCCGGCACGACGTCGCGATGGCGCAGAAGCTCACGCGACTGCTCGCCACCGAGGACATCGCGCTGTCGGCCGAGATCCGCGACGAGGACGACGCCGTCGACGAGCTGCACGCCAGCGTCTTCGACTTCGTGCTCGGCGAGGCCTGGAAGGGCGGTCCGATCGACACCGTCGACGCCACCCTGGCCTCCCGCTACCACGAGCGCTTCGCCGACCACGCGGTCTCGATCGCCAAGAAGGTCGAGTACCTGGCGACCGGCGACTGGACCGGTGCGTCCACCTCGACCGCGGCGGTCTGACCCGGCTCGATCGGTCTGACCCGGCCCGATCGGTCTGACCCGGCCCGATCGGTCTGCGAGGATCGTGGCATGGCCCAGGTCGCGATCATCGTCAACGGCATGCCCGGTTCCGGCAAGAGCAGCATCGGCACGGCACTCGCCGAGGTGCTCGGCTGCCCGTTCCTGTCGAAGGACCGCATCAAGGAGCCCCTCGCCGACGTCGTCGGCCCGATGATCGCCTCGCGGCCGCTCGGCGGCATCGCGATGGACACGATGTGGTCCATGGCGCGGGCCGTCGAGAACGGGGTCGTCCTCGACGCCGTCTGGCTGCCGTCGCGTGACCGGGACCTCCTGGAGGCCGGACTCGCGTCCGCCGGGTCGCCTCGCGCTGTCGAGGTGTGGTGCGACACGGACCGCGCCACCGCCGAGCAGCGGCTGCGCGACCGGTACGAACCGGGCACCGTGCCGGTGCGGCACGAGGTGCACGGGGACCTGGCCGACGTGCTGGCCTTCTGGGACGAGCACGGCGACGACGCCCGGCCCGTCGGGCTGCCCGGCGTCCCGGTGATCCGGGTCGACACGACGAAGCCGTACGACGTCGGGGCCCTGGTGCTGGAGATCGCGTCGCACTTCGTCTGACCAGCCACGGCTCGTCGAGCCGACCGTGCTGCCGAAGCGACAGGTCGTCGACGGGGCGATCCGTTCCTCCTGGCAGAGCGACAGGAGTCGGCGGAACGTCGGCGGCCCACTGTCGCCTTCGCGAAGCCCGGCACACGCACGAACGCCCCGCCCGGATGCCGGACGGGGCGTTCTGCGTGGGTGCTACTTCTTGGCGCCCTGGGCGGCCACGGCGGCGGCGCCGGCTGCGGCGGCCTCGGGGTCCAGGTAGTACGCGGGCTTCGTCGGCGTGAAGTCGTCGTCGAGCTCGTACACCAGCGGGATGCCCGTCGGGATGTTCAGGCCGGCGATGTCGTCGTCGGAGATGCCGTCGAGGTGCTTCACGAGCGCACGCAGCGAGTTGCCGTGGGCCGTCACCAGCACGGTCTTGCCGGCGGCGAGGTCCTTCGTGATGTCGGACTCCCAGTACGGCAGCAGACGGTCGATCACGAGCTTGAGCGACTCGGTGCGGGGCAGCTGGTCGCCGAGCTCGGCGTAGCGACGGTCACCGAACTGCGACCACTCGGCGTCGTCGGCGATGGGGGGCGGCGGGACGTCGAACGAACGGCGCCACTCCATGAACTGCTGCTCGCCGTACTCGGCCAGGGTCTGGGCCTTGTCCTTGCCCTGCAGGTCGCCGTAGTGGCGCTCGTTGAGGCGCCAGTCGCGCTTCACCGGCAGCCAGGCCAGGTCGGCCTGCAGCAGCGCGATGTCCGCCGTCTGGATCGCACGGGTCAGGAGCGAGGTGTACAGGACGTCGGGGACGATGCCGGACTCGGCGATGAGGTCGCCGGCGCGCTTCGCCTCCTTCTCGCCCAGCTCGCTGAGCCGGACGTCGACCCAACCGGTGAACAGGTTCTTCTGGTTCCAGTCACTGTTGCCGTGACGGAGCAGGACGAGCGTGGAGGTCATGGTTCCGAGTCTACCGAGCGGTACCGGCCCCGTACCCTTGACGCATGCCCATCGGGAACGTGACGCGCGGGACGACCGGGTACAACCGGCTCCGCCGCGTCGACCGGTGGATCGCGACCCTGCCGGTGCTGCGCCGGACGGACGACCCGCTCGTCGCCGACGTCGGCTACGGGGCATCACCGACCACCACCCTCGAACTGCGCGACCGGCTGGCCGCCGTCCGACCCGACGTCGAGGTGACGGGCATCGAGATCGAGCCGTCGCGGGTCGCGCTCGCGAACGCCGGGGCCCGCGACGGCGTCACGTTCCGACTGGGGGGCTTCGAGACGCCGACGCCCGGGCAGCGCCGGCCCGCCGTCATCCGGGCCTTCAACGTGCTGCGGCAGTACGACGAGTCCGCGGTGGTCGGGTCGTGGCGGATCATGCAGGACCGGCTGCAGCCCGGCGGTGCGCTCGTCGAGGGGACCTGCAACGAGGTCGGTCGGGTGGCCTCGTGGGTGACGCTCGACGACGTCGCGCCGCAGACCTTCACGGTGTCGCTCCGGCTCGCCGGGCTCGACGTGCCTTCGATCGTCGCCGAGCGCCTGCCGAAGGCGCTGATCCACCGCAACGTGCCCGGCGAACGGGTGCACGCGTTCCTGCGGGACCTCGACCTGTCGTGGGCGGTCGCCGCACCGCTCGGCACGTACGGGCCCCGGCAGCGGTGGCTCGCCACCGCGCGCGGGATGCGTGACCGCGGCTGGCCGGTGCTGCACGGGGTGACGCGCTGGCGGCTCGGTGAGCTCAGCGTCCCGTGGTCGGCCGTCGAGCCCGCCTGACGCCGCGATGCAGGACACCGGTGTTCGCGCTCCGAACACCCGCGAACCGCGGTGCGACCGGCGAACACCGGTGTCGTGCGACCCTCAGCGCGCAGGCTAGGAGCGCTTGACGGCTCCGAGGCGGGGCAGGCGCGGGACGTTCGCCGTGGCACCGGCCTCGGGCGGGACGATGGTCTCCTGCGCCGCGGTCACCACGACGTCGTCGGCCTCGAGCCGCAGGGTCGCGGTGGGGTCGAGCGAGCGCTTCACCACGGCGAGTCCGATCGGACCGAGCTCGTGGTGGATCGCCGACGCCGACAGCCGGCCGACGGGCTTGTCGTCGAGCAGCACCGGCGTGCCGGGCGCCGGCAGCACGCCGTCGGACCCGTCGAGGTGCAGCAGCACGGCTCGTCGCGGCGGGTGCCCGAGGTTGTGGACCTTGGCGACGGTCTCCTGCCCGCGGTAGCAGCCCTTCGACAGGTGCACGCCGGAGCGGAGCCAGTCGAGCTCGTGCGGGATCGTCCGCTCGTCCACGTCGGACAGGGTCGGGCGCCACGCGGCGATCCGCAGCGCCTCGTACGCGAGCAGCCCCGCGACGGGCACGTGCGACCCGGCGATCGCGGTCGCGGTGCCGGGGGTGACCACGGCGATGCGGAGGGTCCAGCCGGAGCCGGGGTGGGCCTCCTGATCGGCGTAGCCCCACCCGCCCGGCGTGACGGCGCCCCACGGGTCGACCCACTCGGCGACGGGCGGTTCCGGCAGTTCGACGGACGCGAACGGGGCGTCCGCCCCGAAGCAGCCGAGGGTGACGAAGTCGGCGGAGCGGTCGGCGACCTCGACCCGGAGCATGAAGCGCATCGAGTCGAGCCACCCGGCGAGCGGCGCGGCGTCAGCGCGCTCGGTGAGCAGCCAGGCCGTCGCACCGTCGTCGACGACGCGGGCCGCGTGCTCGACGCGTCCGGCCTGGTCGAGCACGAGCGTCTCGGTGCTGACGCCGGTCGGCAACCCGGTGAGCTGCTGCGAGGTGATCGAGTTGAGCCACGACAGCCGGTCCGGTCCGGTGACGGTGACGACACCGAGTCCGAGCTCGACGACGGCACGCCCCCGGGTCAGCAGGCGCTGCTCCCCGATCGGGTTGCCGAAGTGCGCGGCGACGGAGTCGGCGGCGACGAAGCCGTCACGCGCGGCGAACACCGACATCAGTCGACCTTCGCGAGCTGCCCCGAGGCGTGCGAGGTGAGTTCGCGACCGAGCGCGGCGATGTCCCACGCCCAGAAGAGCTTGCCCTCGACCAGTCCGTACAGGCGGGTCGCGGCGGAGTAGTCCTTCGCGTTCGGCGAGCGCAGCACGGCGTCGGTCGACAGGTCGATCCGGCCCTTCAGCACACGGCCGACGTAGAGCTCGTTGACGCCCGTCGGGTGGATGATCGCGGCCTCGACGTCGAAGCCGTCCGTGGTGTTGCGGAGCGCTTCGACGCTCTCGACCGTGCTGAAGGGCGTGGGCCCGTCGCCCAGGAGCATCGCGGGGCCGCGGTCGCCGGGCTCGGTCGGACGGTCGATCCGCCAGTAGCCCATCTCGGCGGCGAGCGGGGTGTGGTCGTCGTCGAGTAGCCAGGTGGTGGACGAGTAGTTCAGGTACGGCAAGCCGTCGTGGCTGAAGCTGACGCGCTGGCCGAACTCGTAGTTCCGGACCTCGTCGTCGTCACCGACCGGGTACTCGACCACACCGGTGCCCTCCCACACGCCGACCAGCCACGACAGCGGGACCAGTTCGGGGGCGAGGCCCTCGGGCAGCTCGATCAACGCTGGCCCTTGAACAGCTTCACGACGACGACCACCGAGATGAACGCGATCGCGAGCGACGCCAGGCCGAGGAGGCCGACGTAGAAGAGCTCGAGCGCAAGCAGCGAATCCATGCTCGGAGTCTACGCGGCTCGGCTCAACGCGCCAGGAGCACCACCGCGGTGACGAGGACCACGACGAACGCCCCGGACGACGCGATGCTGATCCGTTCGACCAGACCGTCCTTCGTGGCGGTGATGAGCTGCAACACGAAGCTGACCATCACGCAGGCGACGAAGACGAGCAGCAGCCAGGCGAAGGCGTCGCGCTCGGCCACGGTCAGCACGAGCACGGCCCCGACGACCGCCAGCACCCAGACCGGCAGGACGGACGTCAGCCGCAGGCGACGCTGGTCGGTGGGGTGCACGGGCTCGGTCACGCGCTCCATCATGTCAGGGACGTGCGGAACGCATGCACTGCGCGGTGCGATGCGTGCACCGTGGGGTGCGGTGCTCACACCGCGGGGTGCGGGACGACGCGCAATCCGTCCGGCCGGATGAGTCCTTCCCGAGCATCACTAGGATGTCTCCACGACGTCATCCACCTCCGGAGGTCCTGTGGCACAGCTCCTGGTACTCACCTCGACCGCGCCCGGAGACGTCCTGCCGAGCCTGGGCCTCCTGAGCCACCGGATCCGCCACGTGCCGGCCGAGGCCGCGCAGCTGGTCAACGCCCCGCAGAGCGACCTGATGTTCGTGGACGCCCGCACCGACCTGGTCAGCGCCAAGGCCCTGTGCAAGATCCTCGCGTCGTCGGGTTCGACCACACCGATCGTGCTCGTCGTCACCGAGGGCGGGCTGACCGCGGTGAACAGCGACTGGAACGTCGACGACGTCGTGCTCGAGAGCGCCGGCCCGGCCGAGATCGACGCCCGCATCCGGCTGTCGGCCGGTCGTGCGGCGAAGGGCCAGACGAGCTCGAAGATCCAGGCGTCCGGTGTCGTCATCGACGAGGCCAGCTACTCCGCCAAGGTGCGCGGCCGGCCGCTCGACCTGACGTTCAAGGAGTTCGAGCTCCTGCGCTTCTTCGCCACCCACCCGTCACGCGTCTTCACCCGCGAGCAGCTGCTCAGCGAGGTCTGGGGCTACGACTACTTCGGTGGCACCCGCACGGTCGACGTGCACGTCCGACGGCTGCGCGCCAAGCTCGGCGACCTCGAGTCGCTCATCGGCACCGTCCGCAACGTCGGGTACCGCTTCAACGTCTACGACGACGAGGCCGAGCGCCTGATGGGGCAGTAGTGCTCCCCGATCTCGGCAGCTTCGTCGCCCCCGGCGAGGCTCCCCCGTTCTCCGACCAGACCCTGGTCGACGTCCGCGCGGGGCGCGCGACCGTCCTGACCGTCGACCACGGGGTCGCGGTGGTCCGTGACGGCGAGCTGGAACTCGTCGTCGCCCAGGAGGCCCGTGGCCGGGGCATCGGCACGGCCCTGGTGTCGCAGGCACTCGCGCTGGGCGGCGGGGCCGCTCCCCGGCTCGCGTGGGCGCACGGGGACCACCCGGCAGCGCGTGCGCTGGCCGACCGGTTCGGCTGGCGCGCGGTCCGCACGCTGCTGCAGCTCCGGGCACCCGTCGCCGAGTCCGATGTCGACGTGGCGCTGCCAGACGGCTACTCCCTGTCGGCGTTCCGCCCCGGCACCGACGACGAGACCGACTGGCTCGCGCTGAACGCCGCCGCCTTCGCCCACCACCCCGAGCAGGGTCGGATGACGCTCGACGACCTGCACGCACGCGAGGCCGACGACTGGTTCGCAGGCGAGGACCTGCTGCTGCTCCGCGACGCCTCCGGGCAGCTCGCGGGCTCGTGCTGGCTCAAGGTCGAGGACGGCATCGGCGAGTTCTACGCCGTCGCCGTGCGGCCCGACCTGCAGGGGCAGCGACTCGGCGGTGTGCTCATGCGTGCCGGGACCGCTCGGCTGCGGGGCCGCGGCCTGACCGCCGCCGCACTCTACGTCGAGGGGGACAACGAGCCGGCGCTGGCGCTGTACCGGCGGTCGGGGTTCACGCAGCACGCGATCGACGTGCAGTACGCGGCGCCGGAGCAGGCCGCCGGCCGGTAACATTGCGTGGTCGGCGAGGGGTCGGCCATCGGGGGGATCGGGGAACGCGTGGCGCAGGACCGTCAAGGGCAGTACGGCCAGGGCGAACCGCTCGGTGCGTCTTACCGACTGGTCGAGCTCCTCGGGACCGGCGCCACCGGAGAGGTCTGGCTAGTCGAGCACTCCGCGACCGGCGAGGCCTTCGCGGCCAAGCTCCTGCGTGCCGAACTCGCCGCCGACCCGCAGATCGTCGAGCGCTTCGTCCGCGAACGCTCGGTCCTCCTCGCCCTGCAGCACCCGTCCATCGTGCGCGTCCGCGACCTGGTCGTCGAGGGTGACCGGCTCGCGATCGTCATGGACCTGGTGCCGGGCGGGTCCGCCCGCGACCTGCTCGCGTCGAACGGTCCGCTCCTCCCGCGGGACGCCCTGACGATCACCGCCGAGACCCTCGACGCACTCACCGCGGCGCACGAGCAGGACGTCACCCACCGTGACGTGAAGCCCGACAACGTCCTGCTCCAGACCGCGTGGGTCCCCGGTGCCACCGGCGCTGTCCGGGTCACCGACTTCGGGATCGCGTCGGTCGTCGCCGAACGTGAACGCACGACCACCGGGCTCCTCGGCACGCCGCAGTACATGGCACCCGAGTCGATCAGTCACGGACGCTCGGGTCCGGCCGCCGACGTCTACGGTGCCGGGGTCATGCTGTACGAGCTGCTGTCCGGTCGCACACCGTTCGCCGGACCGGGCACGGACTTCGCCGTCGCCTACCGCCACGTCACCTCGAACCCGCCCCCGCTCGACGTGCCCGACGCCCTGTGGGCCGCGGTGTCCGCCCTGCTCGCGAAGGACCCGAACGCGCGGCCGTCGGCGGCCCACGCGGCGGGGACCCTCCGTCGACTCGCACGGTCCCTCGCCTCGGCACCCGCACTGGTCGCCTCCAGCGACCCGGACTCGTTCGACGAGGTCGAGCGTCCGGCGACCGTCGTCCGTGGGGTCCGTCCCGACGACGCGGCGGGATCCCGGACCACCGCCACCGGGGACGACGCCGCGGTCGTCGGGCCGGCCCCGGAGCTCGGCCCCGCCGGGTCGCAGACCGTCATCCGGCCGATGGCGCGGCAGCCACTGCCCGCCGCACCGGCCGCTGAGCCCGAACCGACGCGTCGGTTCGCCCGCCCCGAGTGGCTGACCGACCGTGCACTCCTGTTCGGCGGCATCGGCGTCGTGCTCGTCGCCGCGCTGGTCGTCGGTGGCGTCGTGTGGCTGCCAGGGGCCCTCCGGAAGACGCCGGGCACCGGGACCGCGACCGCACAGGCCGCCAACGCCTACCAGCAGGACCGGCCACTGCCCACCGGACTGGCGACCACACGGCGCGCCACCGTCGACCCGGCGAAGGGCACCGTGGACCTGCGCGTCACGTACGCGGCACAGGCGGCCACCCTCAGCGGACCGTTCCTCGCGGTGCTGCCGGGTGCCCGCTCGGGAGCCTCCTGCCCCGCGGTCACCTGGTCCGGCGAGGGCATCACCGCGAAGCGCAACCAGCCGTCACTGACCGGCGTGGACACCGCGTGCGCGTGGAGCCTGTCCGGCGTCGAGGTCCCCGCCGGCGGAGACGTCACCGTGGAGGCCTCGGTGCCACTCGCCGTCGAGGACGGTGCAGCGCTGCAGACCTGGCTCGACGGCGTCGGCGAGGCGACGACCGCAGCCGTGACCGACGACACCGTGCGCGGGACGGCCTACCCCGTCCAGCGGCTGCAGGGTGTCGAGGTCCGGACGCCCGACCGGACGGTCAGCCAGACGGCGCTGCCGGTGACCCTGGTGCCGGTCTGGCCGAACGGTGCCGACGAGCTCAACCCGCTCTACCGCAGTCCGAGCAGCGGGCGCCCGTCGCAGATGCTCGTCGACGTGGCCGGCGGGGAGTCCGGAGTACGGTTCGCCGACGGCTGCTCGGGCGCGTTGGCCGTGTCATCCGACGGGCTCGTGGTCACCGCACTCTCCGTCGCCCCGTCGTGCACCGTCCGGGCGACGGTGGGGAACTTCACGAACCTCGAGAGCTCGCCCTTCGGGATCACGACGCGCGACTGAGCGCGTCTGCCACGCGCGTCCATCGCACGACTGAGCGCGACCAGCAGACGGACTGGAGGCCCGTGGCGGCGTCGCCACGGGCCTCCAGTCCGTCAGTCGGTCGGGTCAGCTGCCTGCGGACGCGGTCTGGACCAGGCGGACGGCTCCGCCGGACGACGCGTAGCCGCGTCCCACGGTCAGCGCGACCGGTGCACGGCGCGGGAGCGTGACGCCGAGCAGCTCGCCGTCGTAGTCGACGTCCGGCTGCAGGAGCACGCCGCACCGCGACTTGCGGACGGCGCGGGTCCAGTGGCTGTAGAGCGACCGGAGGTCGGCGGACCGACCGGCGGCGACCACGCACAGACCGGGACGCTCCGTCGCGAGCAGGGTGGCGATCGCCTGGTCGCCGTCGTCGAAGCGTTCGGCGTCGTCGATGAGCAGCAGGACCGGACCGCGCTCGAGCCGCAGCCCGGCCAGCAGTGCAGGGACCTCGTCGGGTCCGACGGCGACGCGGTCGAACGATCCCGAGGCGAGCGGTGACCGACGGTCACAGATCGCCCAGACGGCCGGGCGGACGCCCTCTGCAGCGCGTGCCAGTGCCGCCAACGCCAGCAGGACGGTCGACTTGCCCGAGCGGGCCGGCCCCGCGACGAGCACGTGTTCGCCGTCGTAGACCTCGAGTGCGGCCGGAGCGAGGTCGTCCTCGGCGATCCCGACCGGCAGCCGCCACGGCTCGCTGGAGAAGACCGCACCGGCACCGAGCTCGTCGACCAGGACGGCGTCGGGCAGCCGCCCGACCGCACTCGCCTTCGGAGCGGTGCCGGACCAGCGCTCCTCGAGGCGCTCGACCGCCTGCGCGAGCGGGACGTCGGGTGTCGCCACGTGTGACTGCAACCGCAGGACCGAGTCGATGAAGCGACCCGGCACCGGTGGCGGGACGTCCTTGGGGCGGACGCCGATCGAGGCGTAGTCGTACGGGTCCGCCAGGCGGAACATCCACTTCTGGGTGGTCACTTCGTCCATCGCGGACGGCACGGCCTTGGCCCGTGTCGTCGACACGGCGAACGAGATGCCCAGCGCGGGCCCCTCGGCGTAGACGCGGTACAGGGCGTCGAGCAGCAGCTGGCCCTCGAAGTCCTGGTACTCGTCGCGCAGTGCGGCGAGACCGTCGATCAGCACGACGGCACGGCGGCCGCCCGGAGTGGCACGACGGCGCTCGAGCTCGACGCGCAGGTGGCGGAGGAACCGCGCCTGCAACTCCCCCGCGCCGGCACCGGAGCCGACGTAGGCCGTGGTGTGCGGCAGCCGGGCGAGCGGAGCCAGGTCGCCTGGACCCATGTCGAGCACCAGCAGGTCGAGGTCGTCCGGGCTCGTCCGGTCGGCGAGCTGCAGTGCGAGGGTGGCGAGCGCGGTGCTCGTCCCGCTGCCGGGGATGCCCATGAGCATGAGGTTGCCCTCGTCGAGGTCCCATCCTGTGGTGACCTGACGCTGGTGGTCGGGGTCGTCCGCCAGGGCGACGGGCACCGTCCGCGACGTGTCAGCGGCGCCGGCTGCCGACAGCGCACCCAGCTCGACGCGGTCGCCGAGTGCCTCGGGCCAGATCGGGCGCGGCGGAGCGTAGCCGGCGGCGGCGTTCGCCTGACCGATCGACTCGATGAGCTGGTCGAGGTCGGTCACGTCGGACGCCGTCGGAGCCGGGGCGGGCATCGGCGCCGGAACGCCGAAGACGTCCGTCGGCCGGACGGACACCGGCTGTTCGGCGCGTTCGTCACGGGCTCGGCCGGTGACGAGGGCTGTCTGCACCGGGGTGATGTCGTCCTGCCCGAGCTTCACGTAGGCACGACCGGTCTGCTGGCGACCGATGCCGGCGGCCGCGGGGACGCCGATCACGTTGGTGGAGTCCTCGCGGCTCTGCACCCGCAGCGCGACACGCATGTTCGTGTTCGCCAGGATGTCCTCGCTCACCACGCCGGCCGGCCGCTGGGTGGCCAGGATCATGTGGACGCCGAGTGTGCGCCCGACCGCCGCGACGGCGACGAGCGAGGTCAGGACGTCGGGGAAGTCCTTCGCCAGCATCGCGAACTCGTCCACGACGAGGAGCAGGCGCGGCATCGGCTCGTCCGGCTTCGTCGCCAGGTAGGCGTCGAGGTTGTCGATGTCCGCCCCGGCCGCGGCGAACACCCGCTGCCGTCGCTCGAGCTCGGCCTCGAGCGCACGGATCGCCCGGTCGGCGAGCTGCTCGTCGAGGTTGCTGATCGTGCCGATGGTGTGCGGTAGCCGCTCGCAGGCGGCGAACGCGGCCCCGCCCTTGAAGTCGACGAGCAGGAAGTTCAGGCGCGTCGGGTCGTTCCGCGCAGCGAGCCCGGCGACGAGCGACCGCAGGAACTCGCTCTTGCCCGATCCCGTCGTGCCACCGACCAGGCCGTGTGGTCCGTCGCGGACGAGGTCGATCTCGAGGACGCCGCTCTCCGACGACCCGATCGGGGTCGAGAAGCCGGTGCGGGCGTCCCAGGCCGTGCGGATCGCATCGGCTGGGCTCGTGCCCGTCGGGGTCCGCGCGACCGTGTCGTCACCCGCGAGCAGCTCCGGCAGGCGGACGAGCGACGGCAACGACGCACCCGGCACCAGCAGTTCGGGATCGTCGAAGTGCGCCACGCTGCGGGCGCTCCGTTCGGCGGTCTCGGCGCTGAGGCCGGCGAGCACGACGTCCTCGACGCGGGTCCGGTCCTCCGGCCGGTAGACCGTCGCTGCGGCGTCGGCCCCGACCGTGATGATCGTCGTGCAGGCTGCGGGGAGCTGCTGCTCGTTGGTCGCGATGACGATCCCGCTCACCCGTCGGGGCTGCTCGCCGGGACGGAGCGACTGTCCGGGCACGGTGCGCCCTTCGCCGAGCAGGTTCCGGGCGGGTGCGTCGCGGCCCTCGGTGAGCACTTCCGAGTCGACCACGACGAGCAGGTTCGGGGTCGGGAGTTCGTCGAGCGACTCCCGCAGCCCCCGGAGCATCGCCGCGCTCTGGTCGCGCTGCGCCGACATCCAGCGGGCACCGGTGCTGCTCCCCGCCACGCGCGCGTGCGGCAGCCAGGAGGCCCATCCCCAGTCGTCCGCGCGGCCGGCGTCGCAGAAGATGCCCACCGTCAGATCGGCGGGCCCGCAGTGCACGGTGGCCTGCGTGAGCAGACTGCGCGCCAGCGCGAGCGCGCCCTCGCGGTCGCCGACGATCCCGACGACGCCGGCGTCGGACAAGTCCGCCACGACCGGCGCAGCGGTGAGGCGACTGTCGGCGACGGCGGCCTTCGCCTCGTCCTCGAGCTTGGACGACGCCGCCCGCTGATCGAGTTCGGGGCGCCACGGTGCGTCACCGGTGCCGGCGTGCAGGCTCAGGAAGTCAGCGTCCTCGGAGCGACGCTGCCACAGCAGGGTGGTGGGGAGCTCGGCCCGGCGGACGACGGTGGCCGGGTCGGGGACGAGTTCCTGCCGACGGGCCGCCTCGACCGCTGCGGCCTCGGCGATCTCACCCCGGAAGGACTCCACGGCCTCGGCGAAGCGGGTGTCCTCCTCCTTCAGGTTCTTCGCCCGACGGTGCTTCTGCTCGAACCACATGCCGATCGCGGTGACCGGCGACAGCAGCGCGAACAGGGCGAACCGGGCGTCGCCGAGCAGGAGCACCATCGCGCCGGCGAGGACCAGAGGCGCTGCGACGGTGATCCAGCTGAACTTCGAGGCCTGCGGGACCTCGCGCTTGGCCGGTGGGTCGACGGTCTCGGTCTCGGTGTTCCGCCCGGCTCGGGGCGGGCGGTTGAACGGCGCGGTCGCCGCGGGCGTCAGGTTGGCCAGCGAGCCCGCGGCCGGCACGGGGACCTCGTCCAGCGCTGGCCGGACCAGCAGCACGGCGCCGCCCACGATGACGCTCGTGGTCCCGGTGAGCAGGACTCCCTCGGCATCGATGCGCTCGCCCGCGATCACGGTGCCGTTCGTCGAACCGGCGTCACGCAGGCGGACCCCGTCGTCCTCGCGCTCGATCGTGCAGTGCTCCCACGAGGCGCTCTCGGTGGGCAGCACGACGTCGGCTTGCGGCGCCCGGCCGACGACGAGCTTCCGGCTGCGCGGGACCGGTACGACGAGACCCGCGTCGAGTCCCCCGGCGAGGGTGACGCTCCACCCGTCGATCGTCTGCGGTCGCTCCTGTGGTGCGCGGCCGATGCGGGACCCCTCGAGCAGGACGAGGTCGCGCAGCGGGGTCGCCGCACTGGTGCGGTGACCGTCGACCGCGAGGGTCGTCTCGGCATCGAGCTCGACGCCGATCGCCGCCGAGAGGAGCTCCCCCAGCGAGGACGCGCCGGACCACCCGTCGACCTCGACCGCTTCACGTCGGTCGTCGAGCTCGATCAGCAGGCGCATGCTCGCGGTGTCCTTCTCGGGTTGTGCGTGGGTGGGTCAGCGTGCGGTGGAGTCCTCGAACCACACCAGCGAGGTGGCCTGAGCCGCGTCATCGCCGGATGCGTCTTCGGAGCCAGCAGCGGCGGCGTTGTCGGGTCGGAGTCCGAGTGGCTGTGCCGAGGCCGCCAACACCGTCGCGGACGCACCGAGCGCCTGCTGCCGCGTGAAGTCGAGCGCCGGACCGGCGATGCCCGCCGCGGAGTCGAGGTCGAGCGCGGCGAGGGCATCGGTCACGTCGGAGGGCTCCGTGCTGCCGGCCTTGCCGACCGCGCGGACCAGGGCGACGACGGCATCGTGGCTGCGGGCGTCCGCTGCCCCGGCCACCGCCGAGAACGGCCGGTCGCCCGTCAGGTTCTGGGCGTCGGCATCGTCGGCGAGCACCCGGACCCCACCGAGGAACGCGGACATCGCCCGGCCTTCGGCGTCCGAGGAGAGCGCCCGTGCGTCGTCGGTGGCCACCCCGACGGTGCGGAAGGAGCCGCTCAGGCTGCCGCCGGCATCGATGAGTGCGGCGCCGAAGGCCGGACTCGTCGCGTCCGGGGTGAGGACGACCGGCACGGTGACGTCTGCGGCCTGGAGTGCTGCCACCAGGGCCCCCTGTCGTTGCGCGGACCCGCTGACGACGACAGCGTCCGAGTCCGGCGCGGCCTTCGGGTCGGCGTCCGCGGCCTCGGCGGTGTCGTCGTCTGCGTCGGTCGCGCCGGTCCGCGAGGCGATGGTCGAGGCGAGCTCCGCGGTGTCTGCGGTGTCGTCCCCGTCGAGGACGTGCGCCACTCGGAGGTCTGCGGGCGCACCACCGCCGAGGTTCACCAGGAGCGGCGACTTCGCGTCGCCGAGCGCCGTCGTCATCGCGGCGCCGATCGACTCGGCGGTCGGCGCGGTCGACCACGAGTCCTTCTCGGCCGAGGCGTAGGGCACCACCACCGGGATGTGCTTCTCGGCCGCCGTCGTCAGCGCTCCGGAGACGTGCTTGCCGGACGACGCGACGACGATGCCCGCGACGCCGCTCTTCACCAGGGACTCCACCGCGGTCTTCGCCCCCGCGGACGTCCCGCCGTCGTTCTTCGTGACGAGCGAGATGTCGGTCCCGCCGAGCGCCAGTCGTCGCTCGGCGACCAGGGCGCCCTGTGCCGCCTCGTTCCACTCGGAGCCTTCACCGTCGCCCAGGGTGACGACGACGCCGATCTTCGTGGTGTCGGGGACGTGCTTGACGGTGATCTCCACCGGCACGGTGGCCGGGACAGCCTCGGCCGGTGTGCTGCTGCCGATCGCCCGGAAGGTCAGGACGGCGGCGACCACCGCGGCGACCAGGAGCACCGCGATGGCGGCGATGACCAGCGGACGGCGATTACGCGGACGTCCCGCCTCGGTGCCATCGGACTCGTCGATCGTCTGGTCGCTCATCGGTCCGCCCCGATCCGGAAGGTGTACAGCGTGGTCGAGGTCGCGCTGGCCGGCACCTTGAGCTGGAAGGCGGGCAGCGTCGTCGCGGCGTCGAGGGAGGCTCGGAACTGCTCCTGCTGGAGCAGGATCCCGGCGACGTCCTCGGCGCGGACGTTCGCGTAGCCCGCGGCGTTCTGCGATGCCAGGGCGAGCTGGTAGTCGGCGGAGTCGGACTTCGCCGCGCTCGTGGCCATCGCGCCGAGGATGCCGGATCCGTTCACCTTGCGGTCGCCCAGGTCGAGCATCACCCGGTTGAGGTCGCCGGTCAGCAGCGTCGAGGCTCCCTGCACGTCGCGCGTCGAGGCGCTCGTGCTCGCAGCGATCTGCTCGAGACTCGAGGCCGTCTGACGGTCGACGGCGGATGCCAGCTCGGAGCCTTCCTGCTCGAGCGTCCCCCGCTGCTCGTCGATCGTGCCCTTCGAGTCCTTCGTGACCTCGCCCGAGGTGGACCGGAGCCCGGAGATCGACTTGTCGAAGGCCGAGATGACGGCGTCACGGCTGCCCTTCGCGGTCTCACTGACCTGCCGCACCTGCTGGTCGATGATCTTCTGCACGTCCTTCTCGGACTGCGTCGACGCGTCGGCGAAGGCCTTGCGGACCGCGTCCTGCAGCTGGGTCTGCTGCGTGCTGATGGCGGTCAGCTGGGTGCCGACCACAGCGCTCGACTTCGTTGCCTGCTCGACGAGTTCCTGGAGCTCCTGTGCCGCTCCCTCCACCGAACCACCGTCGTTGCGCACCGCCCGGCGGACCGCGGCGATGCCGTCGTCGAGCGCGTCGACGTCGTCGGACAGCGTCGTGACCGCGGCACCGATCCCGGTCTCGGAGCGGAGATCGGTCGCCGCGACCACCGCGTCCCACTGCTTCGCCTGCTCTGTGAGGCGTTCGTCCATCGGGGTACTGAAGCGTCCACCGGGCTGCAACGTCGTGCCCTCTTCGGCACCGGGGCACGGCGTGGCGGTCAGGTACCCGCGCAGCGCATCGGCCTGCTCCGCGTCGAGCTGGTCCGTCGCCGCGAGGGCGCAGAGCTGGTCGGCGACCTCGAGGTTCTGCGCCTGCATCGAGGTGCTGAACAGACCGTCGCCGGCGTTGCCCACCAGCCCGCGCGCTGCGACTGCCTGCCGGTTCACCGTCGTGACGGCATCACGCACGGGGCCGAGGTCGTCGGCGGTCTGGTCGCGGAGGTCCTGCAACGCCTGCAGGGTGCGCGCAACCTCGCCGGTGCCGTCGGCGCCGAGGGCCTGCACGGCGGTGTCGATCTCGCCGAGCTTGGCACGCAGGGCGTCCGACTGCTCGATCGCCGTGTCCGCCAGCTTGGGGTCGAGTTGGTCGGCGAGCTGCTGCCCGGTGCTGACCAGACCGATCAGCGAGGTGCTCACCGCACGCGACGAATCCCAGAGCGCGCAGGTCAACGATCCACGGGCCTCCTGGGGGGCGCACGTCGCTGCGTCCGGCGACGCCGGACCGACGGCTCCCGCCAGCTGCGCGCTCACCTGCTGCTTGCACGCCTCGCTCGCATCGGCGTAGCCGGTGAGCTGCGCCGAGACGCGGAGGAGGTTGCCGTAGACACTGCCCCCGGCGGACGGGGTCTTCGGCGTGGCCGCGCACCCGTTGCCGTCGAGCACCGTTGCCGGCGCGGTCGCAGACGTGTCGCCGAGCAGGCTGTCGAGACTCGTGGTGGTCTGCTGGAGCTGCTGCAGCACCGTCGACTGCGTGGCCTTGACCGTGGTGCCGAGGTCGCTGTTCAGGGAGCCGAGCTGTCCGGAGAGGGACTGCATCGTGCTGGCAAGGGAGGAGCTGCTCTCCTTGAGGCGCTCGGCCGTGCTGACGCCGAGGGTCTCCGACGTCGTCTCGAGGTTCGACCGGACCTCGGTGATGGTGCCACCGGCACGCGCCAGCACCTCGTTCACCTGCGAGATCAGGTCGATCGTGCGGCGCTGGAGCGCGAGTTCGGAGTCGCTGTCGGACCCGAAGGCCGCGTTGACGACGCCCGTGGAGGACAGGTCCGTGGACAGCCCGGGCTGCGCGGCGACGTCGATGGTCGGCGCGGTGAAGTCCTCGACGTCGGCGACGAGGTGCAGCGTGCTGCTCGCACCGGAGGTCGGCGGGGCGAGCAACCGGCCCCACTGGACGACCGCGTCGCCGTCCTCGTTGGTGCTCACGACACCGTCGGTCGACGAGCCGGAGTCGGCCGAGTCCGTGACGACGCGGTCGGCGGCGGTCCCCGTCAGCACGGTCGACGCCGCGATGCTGAAGGGCGCGCCCACGAGTGCCGGGGTCGAACGCGACGTGCCGGCGACGTCGTAGGTCAGGTTCTTCGAAGTGACCGTCAGGTTCTCGATCGTCAGGTCGATCGACACCCGACCCGAGTACCCGTCGAGGTCAGCCAGGTCCGTGCCGGTCTTCTTCTTGGTCGAGTACTGCGTCGTGATGCGCAACGGCAGGTCACTCGCCGCCTTCGCGGGGTCGTGCTCGGTCGTCGCGGACGACGAGTCCTTGCCTGCGACGGAGATCGCGGTGTCCGAGATCGAGGTGATCGAGCCGTCCGCGGCGAGGCGCGTGTCGACGGTCTGCAGGACCCTCGCCGGGTCGGCAACAGGCTTGTCGTCGGAAGTGCAGCCGGCGAGCACCAGCGCAGCGATCCCCGTGACGGCGACCGTCCCCGCGATCCGTCGTCCGGTCCGTCGTGCTCCGGTGTTCCCGGCACGCTGGTTCATCACGGTCTTCCCCCCAAGAGAATCGTCGAGCACATCGATGCTAGTTGCTGAACGGCGTCAGATCCGGGCTGGTCTCCCCCGGGAGCCACCCCCGTTCGGGCCACAGCTCGCTACTGAAATCCAACATAGAGCATCCGCGAGGGTGCTCGGGCCTGTCCACAGGGCGCTGATACTCTGCACGCATGATCCAGGGGGACCAGGGCGTCACGCCCTTCGAACGACGGCGCACGAACACACGAACGGGGGCGGACCGGTGAACATCAACCTGTCGCCGGTGCTCATCGCGCTGATCGCCATGATCGCCATCCCGGCCGCCGTCAGCGCGCTCGTCCGTCAGAACGACCGGAAGCGGCCACCGTCCACCGTCGTGGGCGACGAGGCGTACGGCGTGCTCTTCACCGTCCGCGCTCGCCGGTTCAGCTACCTGCTGCTCCGGATCATCGGGATCGTCGTCATCGTCGTCGGCGGGTTCTTCTTCCTGGCCACGCTCAGCCTGCTCGACGACCCCGACGCGATCGGCATGCTCATCGCCGGCGTCGGCATGGTGCTGTTCGGGATCCTGTTCGTCTACCTCGGCGTCGGTCAGAAGCGCCGTCGCGTCGAGGCGTACGACTCGCAGCTGGTCGTGACGCCGATGTTCCGTGCCGCGCGGACCGTCGACCCGGCGGCGATCAAGCGCATCCGGCCCACCACCAACCGGTTCGGTGGCCTGGACATCAAGGTGAACGGCCAACGCGGCGTGATCAGCGTCCTGTCGATCGACGCCGCCTATCCCGAGCTCTGTGCGTGGCTCGAGCAGCGGGCGCCCGCGCAGTGGGGTGAGTTCATCGGGGCCTTCGGGCGCTGAGCGGCGCGCTGCTGCTGCACTGGGCCGACGGACCTACCGTGTTCGCACGGGCTCGAAGCTCTTCACGTACACGGCCTGGCAGATCGTGTTCAGGAATGCCCGCATCGTGAAGGAACCCTCGCCGGCGTTCAACCGGTAGCGCTCCCCCTCGATGACGTCCCGCGCCAGTTCGTCCTCGTTGTCGCGGCTCACACCCCCAGCTCTGCACGAGCGTTCCGCAGTCGGACGTCTCGAGCACGACCTGCGACGTCGACGAGCCGACGCCCTTCAGGGAGTGAGACGAGTCCGCACTGCTGTGCGCGGAGCTGACGGTGCAGCCGTTCAGTCCTGGGTCACTCGACTGCAGCCCCGATGTCCGTCGTACGGTGCGGGGCAACTTTCCGTCGCACCGCTTCGGAAAAGGCCAGCACCAGCGCCCCCAGCTCGCTCTCGTAGGGCCAGGTGTCGGCAACAAGGCGGGCGGCGCCCTGTATCCCGCTGCGGTACGCCGGATGGCCGGGCGCCTGCTCGAATGCGGCAATGAGGACAGATCGTACGGCTGCTATCTGCACAGCCGACGCGGCGTCCTCGACGGCGTGATCGTCGAGTTGCTTGAGCAATTCCGACAAGGTCATGTTCTGCCGTGCCCCTTCAGCGCTGGAACAGCGAGTCCATCACGGGAATGTGCGCGTCACCCGCAGCAGCGCGGAGAGTGACCGCTGGAACGCTTCGGTCGCAGGGACATCGCCCGCGCCGTCAGGCGTGACCACGAACATGTCGCCCATGCCCCCTGCCCCCGTGTTCGACGCGGAGTAGATCCTTCGGTAGATCCGCCGCCGAGCAAGCCACGCCTCCTCGACGCGGAGTGCCTCGGCCTGGCGGAGGTAGAAGCCCTCCGCCTCACGAACCCCCATCCGGCAGAGGAATCCGGCCACCTCGTTGCACAGCACGACGACCTCGTCCCGTGTGCTCCTTCGTCTCAACATCCCCGCTCCGGCTCACTCGTCGTTTGGGCTGTCACGCGATCCACGCCGGGGCGTCTCCGAGGCGAGCACTGCGGTGTAGCTGTAGATCTCCGGCGCTACCTTCAGGATCTTGAGGCCGGCACGCAGCCTGAACGAGCCAGCACCGACCGTGAATCGGTAGCGCTCGCCTGGTTCCACCGCGGACGCTATCCGCTGCATGCTGGACCGATCGACGCCTTCCAGGTAGAGGAGATTCCCGCAATTCGTGTGGAAGGTGACCTGGGGTTGTGCACCGCCGGCTCCCTTCGCGGACCGGGAAGACGACATGTTCGCCTCTGCCGAATCGACCCGACACACAACCTTCATGCGGTGCCCATCGTCGTACCGCCCGAGAATCGACGGGCCGAAACCGAACGTGGCCACCGGGAGCCCGATGATCAAGAACAACAGTCCGACGGCCTGCAACCGCTCAAGGGAGACACGTGCAGGACTCTTATGAGCAGGACGAAACGTGCCATCAGGAGCAGCGATCATCAGTTCTTGCACCTCCCCTATTGCGAAACGCGGACATGAGGCAGGCCCGCCGCGACGAACCCCGCCAAGCCACCGAGGACCGAGTACGGCGTCGTCGCAAGAGCATGATCACCAGCGAGCACGAGGGGTACGGCGATCCCGAA
The DNA here is from genome assembly GCF_026241855.1 of Curtobacterium flaccumfaciens pv. betae. Lineage (NCBI taxonomy): Bacteria > Bacillati > Actinomycetota > Actinomycetes > Micrococcales > Microbacteriaceae > Curtobacterium > Curtobacterium flaccumfaciens. The sequence continues at coordinate 3,331,446 of NZ_JAPJDC010000001.1, forward strand.
TGCGTGCGGGTATCCGACCGATAGAGACCGTGCGTGAAAATGGAGGCCGCCTCTCACGTTACCCCTCGGTTGCCTTGAAGTCGCGCACATCCGGTGCGACCTTAAACAGCTGAAGAACAGAGCGAAACCGGTAAGTCCCTTCTCCAACTATGAATCGGTAGCGTTGCCCCACCTTGAGCTCGTCGGCTACCCGATCGACATTCTCCTTGTTGATACCTGAGTCGATCAGCAACCGCCCACAGCCTTTGGTCTCGATGACAACTTGACTGCCCGAACTCCCAACGCCCTTCACCGAACGACTCGAGATGCTCCCCGCTTTTGCTGATTCAACGGTGCAAGTCACTGACATTGGATGAGAATCGTCGTACACGCCCAGAGCGATCGGCGCTACAAAGAATGCCATAATCGGGACGACAACGACGAGGAAGAGCAAGAGCACGGCCATCACGCGGTTCCGAAATACACGCCGCCGGGCGACGTCCGCCCCAAGCCGGGTCTCCGTCTTCGGCACGGGTACGCTCTCCTTCTCTCATCGCCCATCACATCCGCCAGTGCTCTGATTCTTCATGCCTTGTCTCCGCCGCTTGAATCGGCCATCGACTGCCACACATCATTGTTCGGACTCGAGGGCCGTCGGATATCGATTCATAACCCAGAGCGCACCTCGGAACCACCACGAAGATGCGCCAAGCGAGAACTGGAACGTCCTACCTCTGCACGCAACCCGCGCAATCTCGAAGGCGCGGGCCGGGCAGGCAGAGCTAAATGGCCTGATTGACGACGCCGATCCAGAAGGAGGAAGTGGATGTCAAGCGGGTTCTAAGCTCTTCACATATACGGCCTGACGAATCGTGTCCAAGAACTGTCGCACATTAAAAGACCCTTCGCCAACATCGAATCTATAACGCCCTCCCTTGTCCACGCTTCGGGCAATTTTGTCCTCGTTGTCGCGCGTGACACCCCACTGCAACACGAGCGTCCCACAATCTGACGTTTCAAACACAACTTGAGATGTCGACGATCCAACGCCCTTCAATGAACGAGACGAATCAACGCTGCTGTGCGCGGAGCTGACGGTACAGATCAGGCGAACCCGATGCCCCGCATCGTATGCCTTCAATGTCACCGGCCCGACGAAGAAGCCAAGCAATGGAACCAGGACAACGATCACCAGCACAATGGAAGCTAGGACCCTCCTCCTACGCGCAAGCCTTCTCTGCCCTGTTCGATCAGGCGCCGATCTCGTCAACTACAACTCCGATGTTCAGTGTTTCTCATCAGCGGGCGTGCGCACCAACAGTAAGGCCCACCCGCGCCCGAAACGGCGCCGTTGATGGCGTCTTTCAAGTAGTCACCCGGATCCTTCTCGGTGAGGACATCGTTCAAGACAGCGCCACCATCTCCAGCAGACCGATGGATGGCCTCCGACGTGATCGTGTTCCATGCCGCTGTCGCCCCTCGCACCGCGTACTCAGGGACAAAGACGTGCCGGCCGCTGGGCTCAGGGAGCATCACACGCCGGCCACTCGCCGGACTGAATGGCTTGGGGGCGAAGGCGCACTTCCAGGCCAGCCGGCCGGGAAAGTCAGCTACGGAATCCAGTCAGCTAGCATCACTTGGCCAGGACAGGACAGTCGCTCACGGAAGGCGGCGCCTCCTAGTCAGATCGTAATCCTGCCTCTGTTTCCGTGGACGCGCTACCCCTTTGCTCGTAGGAACGTCCTCGTGAAGTGCGCCACCGTCAATCACGGCAGCGAAGGCCGAACAGTCAACACCTCACCACCGCGCCAGGTTCCTGCGCCCTCATCAACCCTCTTCTTCGCAAGAAACGCTTCGACGATCTTCAACGCCGCTTCAACGTCCAGCGTGAGGCCTCGAGCCACGGGAGCGGAAACGTTTCCCATGGCGATCTCGACAAGATCCGACGCATCGATCGGGCCACCGAGCGGAAGCTCCCACCGCTCTTCATCGGTTGCGTCCTCAGTCCTGAACACGATGATGTCCCGTGCGGCATCACCGCAGATGTTGATCTGACGATCTCGGTCGATGACGATGACCAATGTTCGTTCACGGCCGTCGAGGCCACGAACCTTCGCCTCCACTTGAGCCGCAGTCGGGGAGTTCTGCACGTATCGCCGGCCGCGCACCCACCACTGCAGCGCAGGTCCCGAGGCTCTGTCACGACCAGGAAGTCCCCTATCGACGTACCGCCGGGCCAGTGCCCCGAGGGTCCAACCAGCGATGAGGCTCATGAACCAGGTCTGAATCGACAGCTGCGCGCCGACGAGCAAGAACTTGGTTGCAAGGGGCCCTCCGAAGAACGCGACCGCAAGGCCGACCATTGCCCACCCCGAGCCGAGGAACCCCAGCAGGCCGGCAACGGTGACGGCGAGCAGCACATTCGCCAAGACGACCGGAAACGTCAGCTGCTGCAATCCGAAGAAGAACGCGACCGCGGCTGTGAGGGCGATTAGCGTGACGTTACCGACGACGCCCGCTCGACTCAGCGGGCGATAACGGCGCTCTCGAGTACTCAATTCACCATCCCATCACGCCACTCACGGAATCGTGGATGACGTCTCCTCCAGCGCCGACAGCAGAACCGATCGCCGCGCCTCCCCGAAGGGCCACAGCGTTTCGCCCGCTTCCGGTCAATCCCTGCCACGTCTGGGTCTGAGTATAGGGAACCTTCCGAAGGGCATCGAAGTTGGTCTGGGTGTACTTCTCACCGAACGAGAGGTGGGGGGCGGCGGCACCCGACGCCGTGCTCCAGATCACGTCGTTCCAGGACATGTCCTCGCCGGATATCCAGTGGTCGACAGTCGTGCCAGCCGTAGCTCCCACCGATCCCACGGCCGATGTGCCCAACTTTGAGACCACTGACTCCACCGGACGCTGCAAGTGCTCTGCGATGCTCCCTCCGGCTGGACCGGCAAGGCCACTGACGGAGCCGGCCACGAACCCACCTCCAGCGGAACCAAGCAGCCCTCTCGCAGTGATCGGCTTGTTCGACGTCACGCTCGTGACGACGTTCGCAGCAACACCGAAGCCAGAGCCAGCCGCGCCGTTGACTGCCATGTTCGTTGCTAGGGACTTGACGACCCTCGTCGTAGGGGCAGCGACGTTTTCGGCGACACGAAGCCCTTGCCCGCCGTACTTCGCGGCCTTGAAGAGCGACCCTGCCCCTCCCGGGATCGCGCCAAGCGCGGTTGCGCCGGCCACCTGAGCCCAGTTGACGTTGTTAGTGGTGGCCTTCTGCGTGATGACATCGATACCGCCACTGATCAGCATCATCCCGGCTGGTCCGCCAACTCCCGTGAACATCAGGATGCCGCCGCCCACAATCGCAGCTCCGCCAACGACGTACTCCCAGTTGTCCTTCCACCAGCCGCCATCGAACACCCCTTGATGCGCATCCCGGTACGTCTGGAGGTCAGCGTCGGTCGCCGGCCGGAGACCTAAGGGATCCACCGCGTGCAACGGATCGTTCCCGGCGTAGGAGTACGGGTTCCCCGACCATCCCGACCCGGGCACGGGCGCGAGTGGGTCAACAGACAGGAAGCCACGGGCGGCAGGGTCGTAGACGCGAGCACCGAGCCACTCGAGGCCGCCGATGCTGATTCCACCGGTCGCGGTGAGTCCGACGGTTGCGGGCAGCGCGGCGCCGGACACCCCGGCGAGCACCGCCCATGGGTCGGACGCATCGGTCGCCCGGGCGTCGCGCCAGCCCGGCGTCGTCCACTTCGTTCCGACGGCGGTGACGCCACCCGGGAGGTCGAGGACGCTCGTCCCACCGATCGACACCAGGGAGGGCACGGCGGCCGCGGTGTCCCACCATGCCTCGACGTCATCCACGGCGGCGAGTTCGCCGAGCGCGTCCGTCCACACGTCGTTGCGCGCGGTCTCGGCGTAGGAGGCGTCGCGGGTTACGAGCCCCGCGAGGTACCCCAGCGGCGACCAGGTGTACTCGGTCGTCGAACCGTCCGGTTCGGTGCGACGCACCCGGCGGCCGAGCCCGTCGTGCACGTACTCCGTCCGCTGACCGTCGCGCAGCGTGGCGGTCAGCTGTCCGGCGCGGTCGTACTCGTACGTGGTCGTGACGCCGTCAACGGTCTCGGACACCAGCCGACCGGCGGAGTCATACTCCCAGGTGGAGTCGCCTGCGCGGACAAGCTGCCCGGCGCTGTCGAACGTGTAATCGACGCGTCCGTCGGGGCCATCGATCGCGGCGATCCGGCCGTCGTCGTCGCGTGCGATCCGGGTGACCTGGACACCGTCGGGCGTGGTCGTGGTGTGCGCCACTAGGACACCACCCTCGTACGACCACGCCTGCACGAGGTCCCCGGTCGCCGACTGGACAACGCGTCCGGCGGCGTCGTACGCGAAGGTGCCGGCTCCGAGACAGCCCCGCTCCACCGCGGTCACGCGTCCGACGGCGTTCCGGCGGAACGCGGTGTGGGTTCCGGCAGGGTCGATGCGCGCCGTGCTGTTCCCGTCGGCGTCGTACTCCCAGTCAATCGCCGCCGAGCCACGGCTTCGACGGACCAGGAGCCCCCGTCGGTCGTGGTGCAGCTCGTGCTCCACACTCCGTCCGGCACCGCGGGTGTGGTCGGTGACGACCAGAGTCCGGCCGAGGGCGTCCCGCCGGAGCTCGAACTGGACGACACCGTCGACGCCGACGTCCCGCTGCCGGCCAGCCGCGTCGTAGGACCAGGTGACGGTGTGGCCGTCGGGATCGGTCTGGCCGACCTGACGGCCCGCCGCGTCGTAGGCCGCGGTCGTGGTGCGCCCGAGCGGGTCGGTCACGCCTGTGATGCGGTCAGCGTCGTCGTACGTGCGGGTTGTGACGCCGCCCGTTGGGTCGGTGACGGTGGTGAGCCGACCTCGCACGTCGTGGGCGAAGGTGGTGACACCGCCGAGACCATTGACGATCGCGGCGAGCTGACCCGCGGCGTCGTAGCGGAACCGGCGACGGCCGTACCGTGCGTCATGGGCCGAGACGAGCCTCCCGGCAGCGTCGTAGCGGAACCGACTGGTGCCGGAACCCGGCGTCGTCCGCGCGACCACGCGCCCGACTGCGTCGTAGATGACCTGCTCTGTGTCCCCAGTGGGCAGCGTCCACCGGACGACACGCGAGTGCGCGTCGTACTCGAGCACGGTGCATGCGCCGGTCGGATCGGTTGCCGCCGACGGACGGCCGCAAACGTCGTACTCGTAGGTTGTGCGTGCGCCGGACGGGGTGGTGAGCGCGATCACCCGGCCCGCGAGGTCGCGTTCGATCCTGGTCAGTCCGCCCTCCCCGTCGACGAGTTCGATGGGGCGTCCCGCAGCGTCGTACGTGACGAGCTCGGAGCCGAACTCGTCGCTGGCGCTCTCGACCGGTCGTCCGTAGGCGTCGAACCGCACCGTGACCGCGTCGAAGGCGTCGCGCAGCGACGCAACCCCGGTCTTGACATCCTCCGAGAAGTCCTGACGGACCCCGGTCGGGTCGACCACGCTCGACAGGCGGCCGTTCACGTCGTATTCACGGCTCCACGTCGCGCCTGCCGGGTCGGTGACGGCCTGGAGGCGCGACAAGGCGTCGTGCGCGAACGTCCAGTCCGCGCCGCCCGGCATCTCGAGCCGCGCGAGGTTCGCCTGGTCGTCGTACGTCCCGGTCGTGGTGCGACCCAGGGGGTCGGTGACGGTGTGCAGTTCGCCGTCCGGTGAGTATGTGTACTCGGTGCGCGCCCCGAGTGGGCCGATGACCGCGCTGATCCGGCCGCCGGTGGCATACTCGAAGCGCCAGACCGCTCCGTCCCCATCCTGCCGGGACTCCAGCAGACCCGCGGCGTCGTAACGGTACTCGGTACGAGCGCCGGTGGGGCTGATCGCCGCAGTTGGCCGTCCGGCGGCGTCGCGCTCGATCCGAGCGGTGTCGCCGACGGCGTTGGTGGTCGAGACGAGCTCACCGAACGCGTCGTAGGAAAGCGTCAGGACCACGCCGGTCGGGTCGACGACGTGGGTGAGGGAGCCGTCCTGCCAGGTCAGCTCCGTCCGGCCGCCGACCGGGTCGACGATGACCGACGGGTCGCGGTCGTCGCCCACGTACTCGTAGCTCACGACGGCACCGGCCTCGGTGACGACCGTCGTCACGCGGTCCTGGTCATCGTACCCGTAGGTCAGGTCGCCGCCGGACGGCGTGACGGTCCGGGTCTTCCGGCCACGGTCGTCGTACGCGTGGACGGTCACCGACCCGTCGCGCTCGGTCGCCGACACCAGGTTGCCGTGCCGGTCGTAGCTCATCGACTGGCGTCGGTCGTCGGAGTCGATGACCCCGACGAGTCGTCCCTTGGCGTCGGCGATGTAGGAGTTCGACCGCGATCCGTCGTGGTCGGACACCACCGTGACGCGGCCGGGCAGGTACGCGAAGCGCACGGTGCGGCCGTGCGGGCTGATCTGTTCGACCACGCGGCGCTGGTCGTCGTAGGTGTTGTCGACCTCGACGACACCGGCCGCACTCGTGACCGTCGCGATGAGGTCATCGTCGTTCCAGCCGTAGGTCCGGGTGCCGACGGCGTCGGTCACCGAGACGAGTCGGCCGCGCTCGTCGTACCCGTACTCGACCCGGCGACCGTCGGAGGCGCGGAGCACCGCCACTCGGCCGTCGACGTGGTCGATGTCGATCGAGCGACCGCGCTCGTGCACCAGGCGCACGACGACGTCGTCGGCGTCCCGCTCGACGCGGACCGCGGTGCCGGCCCCGCCGCGCTGTCCGAGCCACAGCCCCGACGGCGAGAAGTCGATGCGCTCACCCTGGTTGTCACGGACGACGAGCCGGTCGCCCTCGGCCGCGAGCCAGCGGTTCTCGCCGACGCCGCGAGCCCACCCCTCGCCTTCGCGCGGGAACCGGACCTGACGACCGTCGGCGCCGACGAACGACGCGCCCTCGTCGTCGAGGAGCAGGCGGGTCTCGAGGATCGACGCCCACCCCGGACCGAAGAGGCCGACGTGCTGGTCGAGGGAGTTGTACATGCGGGTCACCTGCAGCGCCGCAGATGCACCGGTGAACGCCAGGTCGAGCTCCGGCTCGAGGAAGTTGCCCGTCGTGGTGTTCACCGGGTCCATCGAGTAGCCGGTCGTCGGCTGGGCGCCGTAGGCCGATGGTGGATCGAACTGCAGGTCGGTGCGGGACTGCGAGACCCCGGCGGCGGCCAGGGCTGCGGCGAGCGCGGCGTCCGAGACGGTGGACACGGCGCCCTCGCCGCCAGCTGCCGCGAACGCGTCGGCGATCGTGTTCGCCCACGTGACGTCCTGGTCGTTGGCATCAAGCCACTTGTCGAACGCCGACACGAGCCCGTCGGCGTTGATCGTGCCCCACGAGCACTTCGTCGCGAAGTCGTCGAGCTTGCCGCGGAGCCCCGCGGGCTTCCCGGCGAGGTCACTGTTGAGCGAGGTCGATCCGGCGGCGAAGGAACGCAGGTCCTCCGGCTTGGCGGACGAGGTCCCGCCGCCACCACTCCCACCCGCGCCCGGATTCGGGGTCTGGCGTGTGGTCGACTTCGCACTGGCGGGCGCGAAGGTCGGAGCATCCTCGTGCTTGACCTCGGGTGGGGTGTCGTTGCCACTGGCCCAGTCGACGGCGACTTCGATGAAGTTGCGGTTCTCGTGCTGTTCGTACCAGTCACTTGCCTTCTTGCGGCGAGCGTTCTCGCTCTTCGCTGCCGCCTTCATCTGGTCGACCCAGCCCGCGACGGTGCGCAGGTTCGTGGCGATGTCCTCGGCGTCACTCTTCGCGGTGCCGGCGTTCTGCGCGAAGAGCTCGGAGAAGTGCCCGCGGAACTCCTGCGATGCGGTGGTGACGTAGGACTGTCGCGAGCCGGCCTGACCCTCGATCGACTCGGCCGCGTCGTTCAGCGCCGTGCTGAGTGCGTCCGCCGTGCCGTTGTCGAACTTGACTGGCTCATTGCCGTGCAGGTCAACCATGGTTCATCCCCCGAAGTCGTGCTGATCGTGCTGGTGAAGCGGCCCCACCGACCGCGAACGCCCGGACCGCCGCGAATGCGACGGTCCGGGCGGGAACAGGCCGGTGCTTACGCGCCGCCACCTGCGGTGAAGATGTCCTGCGAGATCTTGTCGAGCTGCGTGCGGAGCTGCTCGAGCTCGGTCTTCGCCTTGTCCAGAGCAGCCTTGGTCTCCGGCCAGGTGGACCCGCGGAACGTCGCCGCGAGCGGGCCGTCCCAGACGTTCGAGTCGGACAGGATCCGGCCCTGGGCGTCGAGCTGCGAGATCTGGTCGGTGAAACCACCGTTGATGATCGACTGGACCTGACGGATGGCGGTCTTGGCCTGCTCGGTCGAAAGGACACGCGACATGATGAACCTCTTTCATTCGTAGCTGCACCCCCGCGCAGTGGAATCCCCCCGGAGGCTCTGACACGGCCCACCATACCCACAAACCCAGGCAGATGTCACCGTCGGTATATCGTGACCCTTCCTCCACATCCGAACGGTTCACCGCCGGTTTCCACAGCGTCCACCGAGCCCCCTCCGGTGGCAGGGGCCGGGTGGCAGGATGTGGGGATGGACACCGAACCGCAGCTCGACGGCGAATCCGTCGCACCCGACCTCGACGACTTCGACGAAGTCATCGAGATCGAGCACGAGTCACTGCCGACGGACCGCTACTTCGACCGTGAGCTCAGCTGGCTCCGGTTCAACCAGCGCGTGCTCGAGCTGGGTGAAGACCGCACGCAGCCCCTGCTGGAGCGGGCGAACTTCCTGGCGATCTTCGCGTCCAACCTCGACGAGTTCTTCATGGTCCGCGTCGCCGGCCTGAAGCGCCGCATCGACACCGGCATCGCCGTCCCGACCAACGTCGGCCGTGCCCCCAGCGACGTCCTGCGGGACATCGCGAAGAAGGCCCACGAGCTGCAGGACCGGCACGCCCAGGCCTTCATCGGGTCACTCAAGCCCGACCTCGACTCCGCGGGCATCCACATCGAGCACTGGTCCGACCTCGACGAAGCCGACCGGCAGCGGATGCGGGAGTACTTCAACGAGCAGATCTTCCCGGTGCTCATGCCCCTGGCCGTCGACCCGGCGCACCCGTTCCCCTACATCTCCGGGCTCTCGCTCAACCTGGCGGTGCGGGTCCGCAACCCGAAGTCGCAGCGCCAGGAGTTCGCGCGCCTCAAGGTGCCGCAGAACTTCTCCCGCTTCATCAAGCTCCCCGACGACAACTCCGGCCGGATGCGCTTCATCCCGCTCGAAGACCTCATCGCGAACCACCTCGACGACCTGTTCCCGGGGATGGAGGTCCTCGAGCACCACGTGTTCCGGGTCACCCGCAACGAGGACGTCGAGATCGAGGAGGACGAGGCCGAGAACCTCATCCAGGCCCTCGAGCGCGAGCTCCTGCGCCGCCGGTTCGGTCCGCCGATCCGCCTCGAGATCACCGAGGACATGGACCCGGTGACCCTCGACCTGCTCGTGCGTGAACTCGACATCACCGAGGAAGAGGTCTTCCGGCTGCCGTCACCGCTCGACCTCGGTGGGCTGTTCGAGATCTCCAAGATCAACCGTCCCGACCTGCACTACCCCAAGCACGTGCCGACCACCCCGGTGCAGTTCCAGCCGGGTGAGCCGAACACGAAGCCCGACCTGTTCCGCGCGATCAAGGCGAACGACGTCCTGGTCCACCACCCCTACGAGTCCTTCGCCACGAGCGTGCAGGCGTTCCTCGAGCAGGCCGCGGCCGACCCGAACGTCCTGGCGATCAAGCAGACCCTGTACCGCACCTCCGGCGACAGCCCCATCGTCGAGGCGCTGATCGACGCTGCGGCCGCCGGCAAGCAGGTCCTCGCCCTGGTCGAGATCAAAGCTCGCTTCGACGAGCAGAACAACATCACCTGGGCCCGGAAGCTCGAGAAGGCCGGCGTGCACGTCGTCTACGGCCTGGTGGGGCTGAAGACGCACTCGAAGCTGGTGCTCGTCATCCGGCAAGAGGGCGGGACGCTCAAGCACTACAGCCACATCGGCACGGGCAACTACAACCCGAAGACCTCGCGCATCTACGAGGACATGGGGCTCTTCACCTCGGACGACACGGTGGGCAAGGACCTGACCCGCCTGTTCAACGAGCTGTCCGGCTACGCCATCGAGAAGAAGTTCAAGCGCCTGCTCGTCGCACCGCTGCACCTGCGGAAGGGCCTGCTCAAGCGCATCCAGACCGAGGCCGCCAACGCCCGCGCCGGCAAGCCCTCGGGCATCCGGATCAAGGTCAACTCGATGGTCGACGAGCAGATCATCGACGCGCTGTACCTGGCGAGCCAGGCCGGGGTGCCGATCGACGTGTGGGTGCGCGGCATCTGCTCGCTCAAGCCGGGCATGGAAGGCGTCAGCGACACCATCCGCGTGCGGAGCATCGTGGGGCGCTACCTCGAGCACTCCCGCGCGTTCGCATTCCACAACGACGGTGACCCGGCGGTGTTCATCGGCAGCGCCGACATGATGCACCGCAACCTCGACCGACGCGTCGAGGCGCTCGTGCGGCTGGTCGCCCCGGACCACATCAACGAGGTCCAGGAGATGTTCGACCTGGCGATGGCCGACACCGCCAGCTCGTGGCACCTCGAGTCCGACGGCGAGTGGACGCGGCACTCCACCGACGATGCGGGCCGTCCGCTCGAGGACGTGCAGAATGTGACCATGCGGAAGATCTCGGCCCGGAAGCGCTCGACTCGGTGAGCGGCGGTCCCTCGGGCCCCGTCGTCGCTGCGGGTGCGGTCGTCTGGCGCGAACAGGACGGCACGCCCCTCGTGCTGCTCATCCACCGCGACCACCACAAGGACGTCTCCCTGCCCAAGGGCAAGGTGGACCCGGGCGAGGCCGTCCCGACGACCGCCGTGCGCGAGATCGACGAGGAGACCGGGTACCGCGTCCACCTCGGCGCACCGCTCGGCACCGCCGAGTACGTGCTGCCGAACGGCCGCGACAAGGTCGTGCACTACTGGGCGGCCCGGGTCTCGGCGAAGGAGTACGCCCGCGCGGGCGCCTTCGTGCCGAACCACGAGGTCGCGGCGCTCGAGTGGGTGACCATCGACGACGCCCGCAACCGCCTGACGTACGAGCGGGACGTCGCGATCCTCGACCGGTTCGCCGAACGCGCCGCCGCGGGACAGCACCGCACGTTCGCCCTGATCACCCTGCGCCACGCGAAGACGGTGCCCGGCTCGGACTGGGACGGCCCCGACGCCACCCGTCCGCTGCTGCCCGTCGGCCGCTCGCAGGCCAAGGCCGCCGCGGCACCGGTCGCAGCGTTCGGCCCGAAGAAGATCGTGAGCAGCACGGCGGCGCGGTGCCTCGCGACCGTCGAACCGCTGTCCGCCGCGACGAAGCTCGGCGTCTCGAGCACCCCGGACCTCAGCCAGGACGCCCACGACCGCGGAGCCGCCGACGTCAAGGGCGTCGTCCGACGCCGGCTCGACAAGGGCAAGACCGCCGTCTTGTGCTCGCACGGCCCGGTGCTGCCCGACATCATCGCCCGGATCGCCACCGCGACCGCCGACGAGTCCGGCCGCTTCGACCTGCGCCGCGCCGCGATGCTGTCGGTCGGGGACTTCTCCGTCATGCACATCGCCGGGGACACGCTCGTCGCGGTCGAGACGCACCGCAACACGATCCCGGCGTAGCCCGCCACCGGCGGACCGCAGCGGTCCGGCTGTCCACAGCGCCGGCGGACGGCAGCGTCGGCGGACGGCAGCGTCGGCGGACCGCAGCGCCGCCGGCCTGCAGCCGACGCGCCCGGCACCCGGCCACACGACGGGGCCGCGCCGCGCCCGGGAACGCGATCCGGGCCTCCCGACCGCTCGTCCGCGATCATGCGTGCGCATCTTCCAAACGAGCGCACAGTGCCCCCGATCCTGCTCCCTGCGCGGGTGCGGCGCACGCCGCCCCGACGCGGACAACCCCTCGTTCACCTCCCGTTCACCAGCGGGGGTGATTGCGGTCACCTCGCGTCCCTACAGTCGCTCCCGGGTCGGCACCGGCCCAGGGACCGCAGTGGTCCCACTGCATTCCATTCCCGAAGGGACCCCTGTGAACATCAAGCGAATCGGTTCGATCGCAGCAATCGCGATCGCCGGCGCAGTCGTGCTCTCCTCGTGCGCGGCAAACGAGGACGCGGGCAGCACCGAGTCCTCCTCTTCCACCAGCGGCAGCGACTACTCGAAGCTCTCCGGCACCCTGACCGGCTCGGGCTCGTCCGCACAGCAGACCGCGCAGGCCACCTGGGCCGCCGGTTTCCAGAACGAAGCCTCGGGCGTCACCGTCAACTACACGCCGGACGGCTCCGGTGCCGGCCGCGAGAACTTCATGTCGGGTGCCGCGGACTTCGCCGGCTCCGACGCCGCGCTGAAGGACGAGGAGCTCTCGGGCAAGTTCGAGTCCTGCAAGGCGGACACCAAGGGCATCGACATCCCCGTCTACATCTCCCCGATCGCGATCGCGTACAAGGTCGACGGCGTCAGCGACCTGACCCTCGACGCGAAGGCCATCGCGGGGATCTTCTCGGGCAAGATCACCAAGTGGAACGACTCGGAGATCGCCGGCCTGAACAAGGACGCGAAGCTGCCGGACGCGAACATCACGGTCGTGCACCGCTCGGACGACTCGGGCACCACGCAGAACTTCTCGGAGTACGTCTCCGCGAACGCCTCTGACGTCTGGACCGAAGAGCCCAGCCAGACCTTCCCGTACTCGGTCGGTGACAGCGCGAAGGGCACCTCCGGTGTCGCCTCCGCGATGGGCAACGCCACCAACGCCATCACCTACATCGACGACTCCGGTGCGGGCGACCTCGACCGCGCGAAGCTGATGGTCGGCGACAAGGCGACCGAGATCTCGGCCGACGGTGCCGCGCAGGTCGTCGCCGACTCGAAGATCGCGACCGGCCGCGAGGACAACGACCTCGCGATCGACATCGACCGCAAGGACACCGCTGACGGTGCCTGGCCGCTGGTCCTCGTCTCCTACGCCATCGCGTGCCAGGAGTACAAGGACGCCGACAAGGCCGAGCTCGTGAAGGGCTACCTCGACTACGTCGTCTCGAGCGCCGCTCAGGACGCCGCTGCCAAGGAGGCCAAGTCGGCCGCCCTCTCCTCCGACCTCGCGTCGAAGGCCAAGGACGCGGTCGCGTCCATCAAGTAAGGCCCCTTGAGCGCCCGGACGCCGGTCCCACCCACACGACCGGCGTCCGGGCACTCAGCCGTCCAGGACACCACCCGGACGGGCACCGCACCACCACCCCAGAACCCGTCGCCTCCCCCGGCGTTCCTCCGACAGGAGTACCCCATGACGACCGCACCGGCCCAGCCAGGGGCCACCGTCACCCCGATCAAGCCGAAGGCCGTCGTCCGTGTCGGCGACCGCGTCTTCTCCGCCGCGTCGGTCATCGCCGGCGGCCTCATCCTCTTCGTGCTCGTGCTCGTCGCCGCGTTCCTCGTGTGGCAGAGCATCCCGGCCTTCTCCGCCAAGGTCGGCGAGCTGCCGGGCAAGGCGACGAACTTCTGGGACTTCGTCGGCCCCCTGGTCTTCGGCACCGTCTGGTCCGCGCTCATCGCGCTCGTGATCGCCGTGCCGCTGTCCCTCGGGATCGCCCTCTTCATCTCGCACTTCGCGCCGCGTCGACTCGCGCCGGTCCTCGGCTACGTGATCGACCTGCTGGCCGCCGTGCCGTCGGTCGTCTACGGCCTCTGGGGCATCGCCGTGCTGGCGCCCCTGGTGAAGCCGTTCTACGTGTTCCTGAACGAGTACGTCGGCTGGTTCCCGCTGTTCTCCGGCCAGGTGTCCGGCACCGGCCGCACGATCCTGACGGCGTCGATCGTCCTCGCCGTCATGGCGATCCCGATCATGACCGCGGTCATGCGTGAGATCTTCCTGCAGGCCCCGACCCTCAACGAGGAAGCGGCCCTGGCCCTCGGCGCGACCCGCTGGGAGATGATCCGCCTGTCGGTCCTGCCGTTCGCGAAGTCCGGCATCGTCTCCGCGATCATGCTCGGCCTCGGCCGTGCACTCGGCGAGACGATGGCGATCGCGCTGGTGCTGTCGGTCTCGACGAACGTCACGTTCCAGATGCTGACGTCGCAGAACCCCTCGACGATCGCCGCGAACATCGCCCTGCAGTTCGCCGAGGCCTCGGGCACCGCACTCAACGCGCTCATCGCGTCGGGTCTGATCCTCTTCGTCATCACCCTGGTCATCAACATGCTCGCGCGGTACATCGTCCGCAGCCGAGTCAGCTGAGAGGTCGCACCCGATGTCCCTCGCGCTCCGTCAGACCGGCACCGCCGGCAACGTCTACGCCAACGGCAAGCTGCACGCCTCCGTCCCGTGGCTGCTGCTGGTCGGCAGCTGGGTCGCCCTCGTCCTGGTATTCGCCCTGCTCAACGCGGGTGGCGCCGTCAAGGACTTCAACGTCGTCGCCGCGATCTTCCTCGGCACGGTCCTGTTCGACGTCCTCATCGTCGTCATCTCGCGCATCGTCGAGGGTGGCCGCAAGGCGGTCGACCGCCTGGTCACCTCGCTCGTCATCACGGCGTTCGTCATCGCGGTCCTGCCGCTGGTGTCGCTGCTCTGGACGGTCATCGCCAAGGGCATCGCCCGCTTCGACGCGAACTTCTTCTCGTACTCGATGCGCGGGGTCATCTCCGAGGGCGGCGGCGCGGTCCACGCCCTCATCGGCACGCTCGAGATCACGCTGTTCGCGGCGCTCATCTCGGTGCCAATCGGCCTGCTCACCTCGATCTACCTGGTCGAGTACGGTCGCGGCGCCCTGGCGAAGGGCATCACGTTCTTCGTCGACGTCATGACGGGCATCCCGTCGATCGTCGCCGGTCTGTTCGCCTACGCGCTCTTCGCGCTGTTCCTCGGCCCGGGTGCCCGCTTCGGCCTGGTCGGCTCCGTCGCCCTGTCGGTGCTGATGATCCCGATCGTCGTGCGCTCGACCGAAGAGGTGCTGAAGATCGTCCCGATGGAACTCCGCGAGGCCTCGTACGCCCTCGGGGTGCCGAAGTACCTCACGATCCTCAAGGTCGTGCTCCCCACCAGCCTCGCCGGCATCACCACCGGCGTCATGCTCTCGATCGCCCGCGTCATCGGTGAGACCGCCCCGCTGCTCGTCACGGCCGGCTTCACCGCGAGCATGAACTACAACCTGTTCCGTGACCCGATGATGACCCTGCCGGTGTACGCGTACACGCAGTACTCGCAGCAGGGTGCCAACCCGGTGCCGTTCGTCGACCGGGCCTGGACCGCGGCCCTCGTGCTCATCCTGATCGTGATGCTGCTCAACCTGCTCGCCCGGTTCATCACCCGTCTCTTCGCCCCCAAGCTCAGCCGCTGACCCTCCGCCCCCGCGGAACCAGCGACACCACCCACCCAGAAGGATCAACGTGTCCAAGCGCATCGAGGTCGACGGCCTCAACGTCTACTACTCGAAGTTCAAGGCGGTCGAGGGTGTCGACATCACCATCGAGCCCCGCACCGTCACGGCCTTCATCGGCCCGTCGGGCTGCGGCAAGTCCACCTTCCTCCGCACCCTGAACCGCATGCACGAGGTCATCCCCGGCGCATGGGTCGAGGGCTCGGTCAAGATCGACGGCGACGACCTGTACGGCGCCGGCGTCGACCCCGTGCTCGTCCGTCGGCAGGTCGGCATGGTCTTCCAGCGTCCGAACCCCTTCCCCACGATGTCGATCCGCGACAACGTGCTGGCGGGCGTGAAGCTCAACAACAAGCGCGTCTCCCGTTCCGAGGCCGACGACATCGTCGAGCGCTCGCTGCAGGGCGCGAACCTGTGGAACGAGGTCAAGGACCGCCTCGACAAGCCCGGCATGGGCCTGTCCGGTGGGCAGCAGCAGCGTCTCTGCATCGCCCGCGCGATCGCGGTCGAGCCGGACGTGCTCCTGATGGACGAGCCCTGCTCGGCCCTCGACCCGATCTCGACCCTCGCCATCGAGGACCTGATCGAGGAGCTCAAGAAGGAGTTCACGATCGTGATCGTGACCCACAACATGCAGCAGGCGTCGCGCGTCAGCGACAAGACGGCGTTCTTCAACATCGCCGGCACCGGCGCACCCGGCAAGCTCATCGAGTTCGACGACACCGCGACGATGTTCTCGAACCCGTCCGTGCAGGCCACCGAGGACTACGTCTCGGGCCGCTTCGGTTGATCGGCATCCGTCCGTCGCGCTGACGGACTGCCTGGAGGCCCGGTGCACGTCCGCCACGGACGCGCACCGGGCCTTCGTGGTTGCGGCGGCGTTCGTGGTCGCGTCGGAGCAACGACTGAGCGCCGTACGGACGTGGAACGACGAAGCCGCTGTCGTGTGACAGCGGCTTCGTCGTTGTGCGTCGGTGGCAGTCCAGCAGGACCGCCCCTGGCATCAGGCCGTGGTGGTCGGGACCGCCATGATCGGCGAGGTGGTCGGCTGCTCGGAACCGCCCTCGGGCTCGACCGTCATGCCGATCGTCGCGCCCTCGGACATCGCACCCTTGAGCACGGCGGAGTGCACACCGTCGGCCGCACCGTCGACCAGGCCGGCCGACTTGATGGTGCCGCCCTGCTCCTCGGAGCCGATGTACCAGAGCTCGTACGTCTTGCCCTTCGGCGCCTGCTCGACACCGTCGAGGATCACCGCGGACTTGCCGAGGTCGTTCGACCACACGACCGTCGCCGAACCGCCGCCCGCGACCTTGGTCGTGGTGCGCTGGAAGTCCGACGCGGCGTAGATGCGGTCGAGGCCGCTCGAGGCCTGCGTGGTGCCGGTGCCGGAGCCGTTCGGGTCGAAGATCGATCCGACGCCGAGTCCGCCGAAGAAGACCGCGGCGACGGCAGCTGCGGCCGTCAGCATGACCGCCGGACGCTGGAACCAGCGGCGGCGAGCCTCGGAGGAAGCCCGGCCACCGGCGGTGGGGCCGTCGGCGATCGAGGCGACGTGCCTGGCGGGCTCGGGACGGGCCTCCTGGACGGAGGGGGTCTCGGCGACCGGGGTCCGATCGACCGTCGTGTCGGCGAGGGGTGCGGCCTGGGGGGTCGTGGCGATCTGGGCCAGCAGCGACGCCTTGAGCGACGCGGGCGGCTCGATCGGTGCGACGGCGTAGGCGAGCTGCAGCGCGGTCTCGCGCAGCGAGTCGTTCTCGGCCTGCAGCTCGGGGGACGTCCGGAGGGCGTCCTCGAGGAGCGCGCGCTCGTCGTCGGACAGCGCGTCGAGGGCGTGGGAACCCGTCATCAGTGCGGGGTCGTCGTGGCGTTCGGTCATGAGGTCACCCCCATCTCGTCTCGGAGTCGGATCATCCCGTCACGGAGACGGGTCTTGACGGTGCCGATGGGGACACCGAGGTGTTCGGCCATCTCGCTGTGCGAGTAGCCGCCGTAGTACGCGAGTTGCACGGCCTGCCGCTGGAACTCGGTGAGCTTCGCCAGCGCTCGGCCGACGCGCTCGTGCTCGATGCGGATCTCGACGGACTCGGAGACCTGGTCGAAACCGGCCTCGAGGTCGCGGATGCCGATCTTGGTGTCGCGGTCGTGCGACGACTGCGAGGCACGGACCCGGTCGACCGCTCGGCGGTGGGCCATGGTGAGGACCCAGCTGGCCGCGGTACCGCGCTTCCGGTCGAAGCGGGTGGCCTGCTGCCAGACCTCCAGGAAGACCTCCTGCGTGACCTCTTCCGACTGCGCGCGGTCCCGGAGGAGGCGCGTGATCAGACCGAGGACCCGACCGGAGAGTGCGTCGTAGAGGTCCGCGAAGGCGGCTTGGTCACCGGCGGCGACCCGGGCGAGGAGGTCGTCCGGCGATGCCTGAGCTGGCTCTGACGAGCTCCAGCGTTCGGTGTCGCTATCCACGAGGGCAAGCATTGCAGGTTTCCCTCCTCTCGGTTGCTTTCGTTGACCAGGCGGGTAGCACGAAGCCTCCGCATGGGCGGTCGAGACGAGGGGCCGGCGTGACCCACAGGGAATTGACCGGCGGTGCCGGTCCGGGTCACACCGGGCCTCTCGCTTCGTGACGGGCATTCCGACCGTCACGCAGATGATTCGGCGCGGTCCCCGCTGTGGATTGGATGGGGGTCGGGATTTCTCGGCAGGATGGGCGCGGCGGGCCTTCGAAGGGGTTCCCGCGGGCACGCCCGGGCCGGTTCTGTCCACCATGAGTGAACAGGGTCGAGTGATCAGCCAGCGTCTCGTAGACTTGGTGTCGCCGGGCCGCAGCAAGCCCCGGGCTCCAAAATTCGCCGCTTCGAGCGGCCTCGCGCCGAGAGGCGCTTCTGCGGCCCGGTCTTTTCATGCCCGGATGCGTTCCGGACTGCTGCACGGCCCCTGGAGGCCCGGTGCGGGTCCGTCCCGCCGCGTGCTCAGTCCAGGCTGTCGCGGCGCCAGAGCGCCGCCGCCTCGGTCAGGTCGGCCGCCAGCTCCGTCAGGCGGAGCGCCCGCGTCGTGAGTTCGCTCGCGCGCTCGGACGCGACCAGGTCCGACTCGTCCGCCACGGCGGTCGCGCCGGCGGCGGTCAGACGACAGAACGACGCCCCGCGGTCGAGCGCCACCGCGAGGTCGCCCGTGTAGAGGCCGTGCAGGATGCGGTCGGCGAGCGTCAGGATCTCGGCCGGGCCCGTCGGTTCCTCGGCACCAGCGACCGCCTGGTCGATCGTGCCGATCTGCGCCGTGCCCCGCTCGAACAGGTACGCGATCTCCTCCGGGTTCTGCCGGATGACGATGCGCACCAGGTACACCCGCCAGAGCGCCCCCGGCAGGGTGTGTGCCCCGACCCGTGCCCACAGCTCCGCGATGGCGTCGATGCCGTGCACGTCGGTGTAGGTGACGAGCCGCTCGACCACGGCGGGGTCCGGGTCTTCGCGCACCCGGTGCAGCAGTGCGTTCGCGGTCTCGTGCGCGACACGGTTCACCAGCGCCGGGTCCTCACCGCCCTGGATGGCGGCGAACTCGGCGTCGGTGAAGTGGACGGGACGGTGGTGATCGCGAGGCACCGCAGCAGTGTAGGCGCGGCCGGTGACACGCCCGCGTCCCGTTCGCCCAGAACGCAACGGCTGCGCCACGCGTACCGTGTTGCGGCAGGGAGGCGCTCCTCCCTGCACGTGAAGGAGAGGATCTTCCATGAACGCCCTGCTCATCATCCTGGCTGTGATCGCAGTCATCCTGCTGTTCGTCGGCGGGTTCGCCGCGAGCCTGAAGTTCCTGCTCTGGGTGGGCATCGTGCTGCTCGTCATCGCGGTCATCGCGTGGCTGCTGCGCTCGCTCACCGGACGTCGGGGCTGACCCGGACCGACGGTTCCTTCCTGGAGGCCCTCACCCGCTAGCCTTGCGGGTGAGGGCCTCTAGCTCAGTTGGTAGAGCACCGGACTTTTAATCCGAGGGTCGTGGGTTCGAGCCCCACGGGGCCCACACCCTCCCGAACGCCGGCTTTTCATCCGAGGGTCGTGGGTTCGAGCCCCACGGGGCCCACACCCTCCCGAACGCCGGCTTTTCATCCGAGGGTCGTGGGTTCGAGCCCCACGGGGCCCACACCTTCGCGAACGCCGCTGTGTCAGGCAGACGCTCCACCGGCGGCGATGCGGATGGCGGTGGACAGGATCGCCCCGGCCGTGGTGCCGGTCGCGACCGTCGGGTGGACGCCGTCGGAGTCAGCCGCACCGGACGCGTAGGTGCCGTCGAGGCGACGGACCGGGAACCAGGGGTCGACGAGCAGCCACCCCCGATCGGCCGTGAACCGCGCGAGGTCGCGGTTGTGGGCAAACCCGCCGGCGGCACGGTCGATGTGGTCGGCGCCGTAGTCGGTGAGGTTGGACGGTGCGACCTGCCCGATGACGACGTGGTCGGCACCGACGACCTCGACGATCGCCGCGATGTTGTCGCGGATGGTCGACCGACCCACGCCGAGGCGGATGTCGTTGGTGCCCACCATGACGACGAGGACGGCGGCATCCACGGGGGCCACGGCGTTCCGCACCGCCGCCGACGTCGCGCCGCTGATGCCGACACCGCTGACGAGCCGCAGATCGGTCCCGGTCAGGAACCGGGTCCAGGAGAACGAGTTCTCGGGGTTGGTGATGCTGTCGCCGGCGTAGGTGACGGTCGTCACGGGAGCTCCCAGGGTCGGTTTCGGTCGCGGGTGTCCAGCCAACCACGCCCAGGACAGCGCTCCGCGTGCCGCCAGCGGTGTTCGCGGACACTCCTCACCGGTCAGCCGAGGTGCGGATCGGGCCGCGTAGAATCCCGGCCGTGGCCCGACGAACCGACGGCGGATGGCCGGACGGTCCCCGTTCGCTGCTGCTCAGACGACGACGCCGGAGGCGACGCCTGGTACCGGCTGTCGCCCTCGGCGCGATGAGCCTCGGCGTCGCCGGGCTCCTCGTCCTGCTCCCGACGGTGTCGGACGCGTGCCAGCCGGATCCGGGAGCGCCGACCGTGTCGGCGAGCGAGGCCGCATCGGCGATCGCCGCCGGCTCGGACGTGCTCATCGTCGGCGACTCGTACACGACCGGGCGAGGCTCGTACGACGGCATGCACGGTTGGGCGCAGGACCTCGTCACGGAACGCGGATGGGACGCCACCATCGACGGCGTGCCCGGGAGCGGCTACGTGAACACCGGAAGGTCGCACTCCTCCGCACGGACCTACATCGCGCGGATCGAACGGCACGCGTCCCTCGATCCCGAGCTGGTCATCGTGCAGGGCAGCCAGAACGACTGGCTCGTCGACGCCGCGACGCTCGAGTCCCGCGTCGAGCAGACCCTGCGAACCGCGGAGCGACAGTGGCCGGACGCGGTCGTGGTGGCGATCGGCCCCTCGGCACCGCAGCCCCGCGCGAAGACCACCGTGGCCATCTCGGCGGCGGTCGCCGCCGGCGCACGAGACGCCCGGGTGCCGTTCATCGATGCGATCGACCGGCAGTGGTTCACGTCGGCCAACAGCGCGAGCTACGCGGCGGGCGACGGGCAGCACCTCAACGACGACGGGTACCGCTACCTGGCCGACAAGATCGACGGGGCGCTCGAGGAACTCACCAGGGCCGGGCCGAGCGAACGCTGCTCCTGACGACGCGACCGGGCGCCGGGGGCCGCGGCACCGGGGTACAAGTCCTCCTCAGCTGGCTCATGGCGGATCCCCTGCGCAGCCCAGCCCGCCCTCAGCGGATTGTTGGCATAGCGCCGATAGTGTCGTTCCCGGATCCGATCGACGGATCCTGCAGCACCGCACCACCACGAACGAACGGGGTACACCGTGATCGAGCCCATCGAAGCCACGCAGACCAGCACCACCGGTGACGCGCGCCGCATCGTCGAGCTCGCAGCAGCGACCAACACGACGATGAGCAACGAGCTCCTGCTCGACACGCTCCGCCGCAACGCCCAGGTCACGACCCGCCACATCCGCAAGGACTTCATCGAGGTCGCCACGGCCACCGCCGTGCTCGGCTACGTCTGCCGGCAGCGCAAGGACTTCATCGCGCTCCGCGGCGACGACCCGGCATGGGCGCACGAGGTCGGCCGGTACGCGACCGAGTCCCTCGCGGTCGAGGCGCTCCGGATGCGCCGCGGCTGACGCCCGGCTCCCGACACGAACGACGAAGGCCCCGCCGGACACCCGGCGGGGCCTTCGTCGTGTCAGCGGTGCGCGCCGACCGGAGTCCTCAGGACCAGACGCGGCGGATCCCCCACGAACCGGTCCAGGTCTCGTCCGGCTCGAGCCAGCGCAGGCCCTCGCCCGAGTTCAGGGCGTTGGCGGGTGCCGTCATCGGTTCGACCGCGACCGCCAGGCCCTTCCCGTCGCCACGCGGGTACTCGCGCGACGTGAAGACCTGCACGTAGGGGAACGAGGCGTCCTGCCAGAGCTCGACCCCGTCGCCCTCGGGCCCGTGCATCGTCGTCCGGCGGATCCCCTCGGCGTCCGGGGTGACGTCCTTGTACGCGGTGTCGAGGTCCGAGTCCCCGGCCCGCCGCCCCTGGCGCAGGTCGTAGGGCGTGCCCTCGACCGGCACCGAACCGTTCGGCACCTTCTGCTCGTCGACGGTGAATGCGGTCGCGGCGTCGAGCGTGACGACCAGGTCGTCGGCGGGGGTGTCACCGGCGCGCAGGTACGGGTGCGCACCGATCGCGAAGGGTGCACGGACGCCCGAACGGTTCGTGACCTCGTGCGTGACGCGGATGCCGTCGTCGACGAGTTCGTGCAGCACGCGCGTCTCGAGGGTGAAGGGCCACCCGTGCTGCGGGTGGATCGTCGCCTCTTGCTGGATCGACGTCTCGGTCTGCGAGACCACCCGGTACGGGGCGAACCGGAGCAGTCCGTGCGACGCGTTGCCGTACTTCGGCTCCGAGACTTCGAGTTGCTGCCGCTTGCCGTCGAGCTCCCACACGCCACCGGCGACACGGTTCGGCCAGGGTGCCAGGACGATCCCGTTCGCCCCCGGCGGCTGCTCGGTCACGGGGAACGGCTCGGTGATGTCGAAGCCGGCGACGCGGAGTTCGCGGATGCCCGCGGCGACCTCGGTGACCACGGCTTCGACGACCCCGTCGGGCCCGGCGTGGTGGAGGCGGTACTGGCCACCCGTGGGTGCTGCGGTCATGGGGTGTTCTTCCTTCCGGCTGGTTCGGTGTGCTGCTCGCCGTCGGCGACGATCACCTGGGCCCCGGCCGCCCGGATCGTGGCGACCGCGGCGGCGTCGGCCTCGGCGGTGACGACGACGTCGATGTCCTCGAGCGCGCGGACGACCCCGATGTGGGCTCGGCCGAACTTCGACCCGTCCGCGACCACGACGGTACGCCGGGCCGTCCCCGCGAGCATCCGCTTGGCCTCGGTCTCGGGCAGGTTCACGTTCGTCAGGCCGTGGTCGACGTCGAGGCCGGTGCCACCGAGGAACACGAGGTCGGCGGCGATCATCGGCAGGACCGCACCGTTGAAGGGCGCGACGAGTGAGTGCTGCAGGGGCCGGAGGGTGCCGCCGGTCACGATCACGGTGAAGCGCGGGACGGCTCGCTCGAGCGCGAGCGCCGTGGTGAGGGAGTTCGTGACGACGGTGACGCCGGTGAGTTCGGTGCGCGCCACGAGCGCCTCGGCGACGGCGGCGGGCGTGGTGCCGACGTCGAGGACGACGCACTCCCCCGGGCGCACCAGCGCCGCCGCCGCACGGCCGATGGCCGCCTTGGCCACCTGGTGCTCGACGGCGGTCTCCTCGAAGGGGCGCTCGGTGGACCCGGCCCCGAGGCGGACCGCACCCCCGTGCACCCGGCGGATCCGCGCCTCCTGGTCGAGGACGGCGAGGTCCTGGCGGACCGTCACCTCGCTGGTGCCGAGGGACGCGGCCAACGCGGCCGTCCGGACCATGCCCGGGGCGCCGTCGACGATCGCGACGATGCGGTCCTGCCGCAGGGGCGCGGGCAGCGCGCCGGCGAGGAAGGAGAGGTCGGCGTCCGTCATGTGGACAGTTTCGCTTGCTTCCGATGTCCTTCGCAACGCTTCGGATCGGCGCTAGGCTGTTCCGGTGATCACCAAGCGCGTGACGAAGCTCGCGGACGGCCGCGACCTCTTCTACTTCGACGACGCCGACTCGACGCTGCCCGCAGAACGCAGCATCGACGAGCGCGTGCTCGACCCGCGGCCCGAGACGGCGCGGATGCGGCAGGACGTCCTGACGGGCGAGTGGGTGTCGATCGCGGCGTCCCGGCAGAACCGGGTGTTCCTGCCGCCGGCCGACCAGGACCCGCTCGCGCCCCAGAGCCCGGCCAACCCGTCCGAGATCCCGAGCCGCTACGACGTCGCCGTGTTCGAGAACCGCTCGCCGTCGTTCGGCCCGCTGCTCGAAGCCGACGACGCTCCCGAGTCGCTCGAGTCCCTGAGCGACGTCGGCCTGAACCGCCAGCTCCGCTCGGTCGGCCGGTGCGAGGTCGTGTGCTTCTCGCCCGAGACCTCCGGGTCCTTCGCCTCCATCTCCGAGTCGCGTGCCCGCACCGTCGTCGAAGCCTGGGCCGACCGCACCGCCGCACTCTCCGCGATGCCGGGCATCCAGCAGGTGTTCCCCTTCGAGAACCGGGGCGAGGCGATCGGCGTCACGCTGCACCACCCGCACGGACAGATCTACTCGTACCCGTACATCACCCCGCGCACCCAGCGACTGCTCGCGAGCATCGAACGGTTCGGCCCGGACCTGTTCGAGCAGCACCTGGCGAACGAGCGGGGTTCCGAGCGGGTCGTCCTCGCCGGCGAGCACTTCACCGCCTTCGTCCCGTTCGCCGCGCGCTGGCCCATCGAGATCCACATGCTGCCGCACCGTCACGTCCCCGACTTCGCCGGCCTGACCGACGCCGAGAAGGACGAGCTGGCGCACATGCACCTCCGGCTCACCCGTGGGCTCGACGCGCTCTACGGCGACCCGACGCCGTACATCGCCGCGTGGCACCAGGCACCGGTGCACACCGCCCGCGACACCGTGCGGCTGATGCTGCAGATCACCTCGCCGCGACGTGCGGCGGACAAGTTGAAGTTCCTGGCCGGCAGCGAAGCCGCCATGGGCGCCTGGATCGGGGACCTCGTGCCCGAGAAGGCGGCCGAGTTCATCCGACAGGGAGTCGAGCGCGCATGACGTTCCAGCAGGTCTACGGGTACGAGCCGACGGTGCGGTACTCCGCCCCGGGTCGCGTCAACCTGATCGGTGAGCACACCGACTACAACGACGGTTACGTGCTGCCCTTCGCGATCGACCGTCGCACCACCGCCTCCATCGCGCAGCGCGACGACCGGACGATCCGCGTCGCCTCCGCCTTCGACGCCACGAGCGAGCCGGTGGCGCTGTCCCTCGACGACCTGTCGCCCGAGGCCATGAGCGGCTGGTCGGCCTACGTCCTCGGCATCGCCTGGGCCCTGCGCGAGCAGGCCGGTGCCGATCTGGGCGACAAGACCGGGTTCGACGTCTTCATCGAGTCCGACGTCCCGGTCGGCGCCGGCCTGTCGTCCAGCGCGGCGATCGAGTGCGGTGTCGCGCTGGCGTTCAACGACCTGTGGGAACTCGGCCTCGACCGGAAGACCCTGGCGCGCGTCGGGCAGTACTCGGAGAACCACGCCGTCGGTGCCCCCACCGGGATCATGGACCAGTCCGCCTCGCTGCTCGGCGAGCAGGACGCCGTCGTGTTCCTCGACTGCCGCACGCTCGACACCGCCGTCGTCGACCTGGCGCTCGAGGCGAACGGGCTCGAGGTCCTGGTCATCGACACCCGCGTCGAGCACGCCCACGCGACCGGTGGCTACGCGGCTCGTCGGGCCTCGTGCGAGAAGGGTGCGCGGGTGCTCGGTGTCGAAGCGCTGCGTGACGTCAGCGTCGAGGACCTCCCTCGTGCGCAGGAGCTCCTGGACGACGAGACCTTCCGCCGCGTTCGGCACATCGTGACCGAGGACCAGCGCGTCCTCGACACCGTCCGCACGCTGCGCGAACAGGGCCCCCGGGCGATCGGTTCCCTGCTCGTCGCGTCGCACGAGTCGATGCGCGACGACTTCGAGATCTCCGTGCCGGAGCTCGACCTGGCCGTCGCCACGGCGGTCGAGCACGGTGCCGTCGGCGCCCGCATGACCGGGGGTGGGTTCGGCGGCGCGGCGATCGCCCTGGTCGACCAGGAGTCGCGCGGTGTGATCACCGCCGCCGTCACCGCTGCCTTCGCCGACGCCGGGTACCGCGAGCCGAACGTGTTCACGGTGCACGCCGCGCAGGGCGCCCGGCGCGACTGACGGCGCGCGCGGCCGCTCGCGCGCTCGACGTTTCGCGCTCAGCGACAGCTCGCGCGGCGATCAGCCCGTGGGCTGTCGCTCAGCGCGAAAGAACGGCAGCACCCCGACAGCCGCGACCGCGCGCGTCCGCCTACTCAGCCGAGGTAGTCCGCGTACCGGACGTACTCCACGACGTTCCCGAGCACGAACGGGTGCGTCCGACCGTGCTCCACGGCCCACTCCACCCACGCGGTCTGCGCCGGCATGAGCAGCCACACCACGACGGTCGTCCCGAGCACGGCAGCCAGGGTCAGGCCCATCACGGTGTGCTCGTCGAAACGGGCTGCACCACGGCGGGCGATCGCGACGGCGAACCCGGCGACCGCGAACCCCACCGTCGCGAGCGTCCACCCGAACCAGGGGCCCGACGTGAACGTGTACTCCTGGCCGGCGTGCGCGAGTGTCATCGACCAGGTCGACCCCGGAGCCTGGAACAGCACGCAGAGCGCCACGATGACGATCAGCCACCGGGCGTCCTTGGTCAGTTGCGACGGCTCGGGCCGGGGTCGCATCACCGGCGCCGTCTGCAGTCGTTCGTCCCCCATGCCGCGACCGTAGCACCGGCGGAGTGCACTTCGTGAGCAGCAATGGTCGGGTGCGATGACGCAACCCGACCATTGCTGCACACAATCGGCACGCGAGAGCCAGCGCGCTACGACAGCTGGCGCTCGGCGGCCTCGACGACGTTCTTCATGAGCATGGCGCGGGTCATCGGCCCGACGCCACCGGGAGTCGGCGACAGGAAGCCCGCGACCGATGCGACCGCGGGGTCGACGTCGCCGTGCAGCTTCGCCTTGCCGGTCTCCTCGTTGACGACGCGGGTGATCCCCACGTCGATGACGGCGGCACCGGGCTGCACCCAGTCGGGCTTGACGAGCCCGGCGACCCCGGCCGCGGCGACGATGATGTCGGCACGACGGCACTCCGCGGCGACGTCCGCGGTCAGCGAGTGCGTCAGGGTCGCGGTCGCCTCGAGCCGCGTGAGCAGCAGGCCGAGCGGCCGTCCGACGGTCAGCCCCTGCCCGATGATCGTCACGTGCGCACCACGGATGGGGATCTCGTACGCGTCGAGCATCGCGACGATGCCCCGAGGGGTGCACGGCAGCGGTGCGTCGATCGTGCCGGCACCACCGGGCACGGCGAGCACCAGCTCGCCGAGGTTCGTCGGGTGCAGGCCGTCGGCGTCCTTCGCCGGGTCCATCAGCTCGAGCATCGGCGTCGGGTCGATGCCCTGCGGCAGCGGGAGCTGCACGATGAACGCGGTGACCCGGGGGTCGTCGTTCATCTGCAGGATCGCGGCCCGGATGTCGGCAGCGGACGCCGTCTCGGGCAGGTCGATGCGGTGCGAGTCGAGCCCGATCGACGCCGAGTCGCGGTGCTTGCCCGCGACGTAGGACATCGAGCCGGGGTTCGAACCGACCATGATCGTGCCGAGGCCCGGACGGATGCCGTGCTCGTGCAGGCGGTCGATCCGGCCCCGGAGTTCGTCGAGCGTCCGGGCGGCGAGGGCCGTGCCGTCGATGCGGACGGCACTGCCCTCACCGGCCCAGAGCTCGCGCGGGAGCGCCGCGCTGACCGAACCGCTCACGCGTAGAGCGGGAACGCGTCGGTCAGGACCTTCACGCGGGCCGAGAGCGCTGCGACGTCCGGGTTCGGCATGAGGGTCAGCGCGATGATGTCGGCCACCTCGGTGAACTCGGCGTCGCCGAAGCCGCGGGTCGCCAGCGCCGAGGTGCCGATGCGGACACCCGAGGTGACCAT
The DNA here is from genome assembly GCF_026241855.1 of Curtobacterium flaccumfaciens pv. betae. Taxonomy (NCBI): domain Bacteria; kingdom Bacillati; phylum Actinomycetota; class Actinomycetes; order Micrococcales; family Microbacteriaceae; genus Curtobacterium; species Curtobacterium flaccumfaciens. The sequence continues at coordinate 3,359,010 of NZ_JAPJDC010000001.1, forward strand.
CGGCGGGCGCGGGTCGAACGGCACGGAGTTGCGGTTCACGGTGATGCCGACCTCGTGCAGCAGGTCTTCGGCCTGCTTGCCGTCGACCTCGGACGCGCGCAGGTCGACGAGCACCAGGTGCACGTCGGTGCCGCCGGTGAGCACGTCGATGCCCGCGGCCTTGGCGTCGTCAGCGGTCAGGCGGGCGGCGAGGGCCTGGGCGCCACGGATCGTGCGCTCCTGACGGTCCTTGAACTCCGGGGTGCCGGCGAGCAGGAACGCGGTGGCCTTCGCGGCGATCACGTGCATGAGCGGGCCGCCCTGCTGGCCCGGGAAGACCGCGGAGTTGAGCTTCTTGAACAGGGTCTCGTCGTTCGACAGGATGATGCCCGAGCGGGGGCCGCCCAGGGTCTTGTGGACCGTCGACGAGACGACGTGGGCGTGCGGGACCGGGGACGGGTGCAGACCGGCGGCGACGAGGCCGGCGAAGTGCGCCATGTCGACCCAGAGCTTCGCGCCGACCTCGTCCGCGATCTCGCGGAACTTCGCGAAGTCGAGCTGGCGCGGGTAGGCGGACCAACCGGCGATCAGGACCTTCGGCTGGTGCTCGATGGCCTTCGCGCGGATGTCGTCGTAGTCGACCTCGAACGTCTCGGGGTCGACGCCGTACGCCACGGCGTTGTAGATGCGGCCGGAGAAGTTGAGCTTCATGCCGTGGGTCAGGTGCCCGCCGTGCGCGAGCTCGAGGCCGAGGATGGTGTCGCCGGCCGAGGCGATGGCGTGCAGGACAGCGGCGTTCGCCGTCGCGCCGGAGTGCGGCTGCACGTTCGCGTACTCGGCACCGAAGAGCGCCTTGGCACGGTCGATGGCGAGCTGCTCGGCGACGTCGACGTACTCGCAGCCGCCGTAGTAGCGCTTGCCCGGGTAGCCCTCGGCGTACTTGTTGGTGAGCACGGAGCCCTGCGACTCGAGCACGGCGCGCGGCACGAAGTTCTCGGACGCGATCATCTCGAGGGTGTCGCGCTGGCGGCCGAGCTCCTGCTGCAGGACGGCGGCGATCTCGGGGTCGACCTCGGTGAGCGGGGCGTTGAACGCGGCGCGGGCGGCGGCCTGCTCGGCCACCTCGGCCGAGTCGGAGACGAACGGGGGCAGATCGGCAATGGACACGGGACTCCTACGGTGTGCGGACGACCAGCTGGTCGCACTCGGACGGTCGGTCGGTGCAGCCCAGGCGTACGGCCGCGCACCGTGTCTTTGTCGCTCCCCGATGGTGACCCATCCAACGCCAGTCGCGACCTGACGATCGTACCGAGCGACCCCGCCCTGTGTCACCCTGGATGCATGACGCTGCTCTCGCCCGACGTGGACGAACGGACCACCACGGACGAACGGACCAGTGCGCGGTCGGACACCCCGTGGGTCACGGTGGTGTGGGACGACCCGGTGAACCTGATGTCGTACGTCACCTACGTCTTCCAGCGGCACTTCGGGTTCTCGCGCGAGCAGGCCGAGCGACTCATGCACCAGGTGAACGACGACGGACGGGCGATCGTGGCGTCGGGCCCGCGCGAATCGATGGAGGCCCACGTGCAGTCCATGCACGGCTACGGGCTGCAGGCGACCGTCGACAAGGCCCCCGAAGCGTGATCCCGTTCGTCCGCCGCGCCGACGGCGTCCACCTCGGCCTGTCCTCCGGCGAGCGCGACCTGCTCGTCTCGCTCACCGAACAACTGCGGCAGGTGCTCGACGGCGACCTGTCCACCGATCCGATCAGCGAGCGGATGTTCCCGGACGCCTACCCCGGTGATGACGAGGCGAGCGCGGAGTTCCGGAAGTACACGCAGTCCGACCTGCTCACGCAGAAGACGACGAACGCCTCGATCGTGCACGACTGGCTGACGGGCACCCGCGACGGTTCGCTCGACGCCGAGGACGAGCAGGCGTGGCTCCGCACCCTCACCGACCTGCGGCTGACGATCGCCGACCGGCTGGGCATCGAGGACGCCGACGACGAGGAGCGCTCCGTCGAGGCCGACGCGGGCGTCGGCCTGCGCGACGTCTACGACTGGCTCGGCTACGTGCAGGAGCACCTGGTCGTGACGCTCACGTCGCGCTGACGGCCCACGGCCTGGAGGCCCGGATCACCTCCGGCGCGACGGGTCACCCCAGCAGGTCGTCGCGGTGGGCTCGCGCCCAGTCGGTCAGGCTCCGGGGTGCGGAGCCGGTGATGCGCAGGACGTCGTCACTCATCACGTCGACGCCGTCGAGGCCGCGTCGGACGACCCGGCCGAACTGCTGCCGGAGCCCCTCGGCCTGCCAGGCGGGCACCCCGCTCAGGCGGAGCACACCGGCGTAGACCCGGCTCGGCAGGTGCAGGGCGCGCACGGGTCGGCCGAGCCCGGCTGTGAGCGCGGCGGCGACACCCCGCGCGTCGAGCAGGTCCGGCCCGGTGAGCACCGGTTCGGTGCCGTCGTGGCCGTCCTCCGTCAGCACCCGGGCGGCGGTCCGGGCGATGTCCTCGGTGTCGATCCAGCCGATCACCCCGCGGCCCGTGGTGTGCGGGAACCACCCCCGTCGGATCGCGGGCGCCGAGGGCTGCACGTTCGTCATGAACGACGAGGGGTGCAGGATCGTCCACGCCAGCCCGCTCTCGCGCACCATCCGGTCGATGTGCCAGGCGGCGCTCGCCCACGACATCGGGGAGTGCTCGGCGGCGTCCCCGCCCGACAGCTGCACGATCCGGCCGACCCCGGCCCGCTGCGCCGCACGGACCCCGGTGGTGCCCTGCTCGCGCTGCCGCTGGCTGACCGGCGTCACGAGGAAGAACCGGTCGACCCCGTCGAGCGCCGCGGTGAGCGCGTCCTCGTCGTCCAGGTCGGCCAGGCGGCCGTCGATGCCCCGCGCCCGGAGCGCGTCGACCTGCTCGGGTCGTCGGACCACGGCTCGCACCGTCACCCCTGCCGTCCGCAGCAGCTCCGCCGTCTTGCCCCCGACGTCCCCGGTCACGCCGGTGACCGCCACGATCTCGCCCATGTCTGCTCCTCGTTCCACTGACCGGTTCTGGTATCAGTTTCCTGATACGTGAACGTACGCCGGTACGATCGCCCCGTGCCCCAGGAACTCCCAGCCCCGCGTGACGACGTCGACGGCATCGTGGCCTGGACGGTGATCCGGGCCGCACGGACGCTCTCCCGCCGACTCGCGGCCGAGCTGGCGCCGCTCGGGTTGACACCCGTCGAGTTCGGGGCGCTCATCCAGCTCGCAGCGGCCGGCGAGCTCAGCCAGGCCGACCTGGCGCGGGCGGTCGGCGTCCGACCGCAGAGCATGACGACGCTCGTCGGGGGGCTCTCGACGCGGGGACTCGTGGAGCGGGGTGCTGCACCGGGCCGGGGACGGGCCTCCAGGATGCGACTGACCGACCAGGGCGAGGCGCTGCTGGCACGCGCCCACCCGATCGTCCGGGCGAGCAACGCGTGGTTCGGCGACGGCGCGGAACCGATCTCGGCGACCCTGCTCCCGCTGCTCGAGCCGGACGCGGGCGACGACGGTCCCGCCGTTCCCTGACCGGTATCGGAAGGAAAACTTGCAAGGTGGACTGGTGACGGACTAGCCTCCGGGGCGTGACCGACGCACCGGAGACCGACCCGACCGACCTGGCCGACGCCGTGCTGACGATGCACGGACGACTGCGGCGGTCGTTGCTGGCCTCGAAGTCGGACGACGTCACGGCGTCACAGACCGCCGCCCTCGGACGCCTGCTGCGGCACGGGCCGGCCACCATCGCCGACCTGGCGCGAGCCGAGGGTGTCCGACCGCAGTCGATGGGCGCGACCGTCCAGGCCCTGGTCGACCTCGGTCTGGCCGAGCGGCAGGCCGACCCGACGGACGGCCGGCGGGCGATCGTCAGCGCGACGGCGGCCGGCCGGGACGCGCGCCAGACCGCCTGGGCCGCGCGGAACCACGAGCTCGCCGAGCGGCTCGCGACCCTGCCCGAGGTGGACCGCCGCGTCGTCGCGCGGGCGATGGACCTGCTCGGGCCGATCGTCGATCCCTGACCCGCACCCCTCGCCCAGTCCTGCAACCGGAAGAAGCGCTCTCACGTCCACCACCACCACGATCCCCGACACGACCACGGCCAGCGGCTTCGGTCCGAAGCTCCTCATCCCGGTGCTCGTCGGGCCCCTGCTCAACCCGATCAACACCACGATGGTGTCGGTCGCCCTCACCCCGATCTCCCGCGACCTGGGCATCGGTGCGGCGCAGGCGATCTGGCTCGTCGCGGCCCTGTACCTGGCGAGTGCGATCGCGCAGCCCACGATGGGCAAGCTCGCCGACCGGTTCGGCCCGAAGAAGGTGTTCCTGACCGGGCTCGTCATCGTCGGGATCGCCGGGGTGGTGCCCGAGGTCCTGACCGGGTTCGGCGGCGCCGTGTTCGCCCGGGTGCTCATCGGCATCGGGACGTCGTCGGCGTACCCGGCGGCGCTCACCACGCTCCGGCAGCACTCCGCCCGGATCGGGAAGCCGACGCCGCCGCTCGTGCTCGGGGCGCTGTCGATCACGTCGCTCGTGTCCGCCGCCGCCGGCCCACCGCTCGGCGGGGCGCTCATCGCCGCGTTCGGCTGGCACGCGATCTTCCTGGTGAACGTGCCGCTCGCGGTGTTCGGCATCGTCGTGGCGACGCTCTGGCTGCCGTCCGACCGGCTGCGTCCGCGCGACGACGCCGACCTGCCGGTGCTGCAGGCGCTCGACCCGCTCGGCATGGTGCTGATGACCGGGACCGTCTCGGCGCTGCTCGTCTTCCTGCTCGACCTGTCCGCCGGGCTGTGGTGGCTGCTCGCGGTGGCCGTCGTGTTGCTCGGCGCCCTGGTGGCGTGGGAGCTCCGGGCCGTGCGACCGTTCGTCGACGTGCGGCTGCTCGCCCGGAACGGCGCGTTGTCCCGCACGTACGGCCGCCTGTTCCTGACGTACCTGCTCGCCTACACGATGACGTACGGGTTCTCGCAGTGGGTGCAGGACGTCGCGGGTTACCCGAGCGACGTCGCCGGGTACATCCAGCTGCCGGCCGCGATCGTCGCCGGGGTGGCCTCGTTCGTCGTCGCACGGAAGACCGCGATCCGCGGGCCACTCGTCGTCGCCGCGCTGGTGCCGATCCTCGGCGGTGTACTCCTGCTCTTCCTGCACACCGGGTCGCCCGTCGTCCTGCTCGCCCTGGCCCCGGCGCTGTTCGGGGTGCCGCAGGCCCTGGCGTCGGTGTCGAACCAGGCGGCGCTGTACCGGCTCGTCCCCGCGGAGTACATCGGCACCGCGGCCGGGCTGTCCCGCACCGCGGTGTACATCGGGGCGATCGCGGCGTCCTCGCTGATCGGCGGCGTGTTCGGCCAGGCCCCGACGACGCCGGACCTGCACGTGCTGGCATGGGTGATCCTCGGCGTCGCGGTACTCCTGACCGTGCTGACCCTGGCCGACCGTCGCCTGCGTGACGCCGACGCACCGGCCCTTGCGCCCGCGCCCGCGCCCGACGCCACCGCCGCTGCGCCTGACGCTTCGTGAGCAGGAACGGTCGGGTCACCGCTGCCCACTCGACCGTTCCTGCTCACGAAGCACATCTCCCGCGGCCGGTACCCTGATCCGGTGACCGACCCGACCCCCACGCACTGGACCCTGACGCTCGTCTGCGACGACCAGCCCGGGATCGTGCACGCCGTCTCCGGAGCGATCGTCGCCGCCCAGGGCAACATCACCGAGTCGCAGCAGTTCTCCAGCGCCGACACGAACACGTTCTTCATGCGCCTGCAGGTGATGGCGCCGGTGGACCGCGCCGCCTTCGAGGCAGCGCTCGCCCCCGTCGCCGCCCGCTACGACGCCCGCGTCCAGCTCGACGTCGTCGGGCGTCCGCTGCGCACCCTCGTGCTGGTGTCGAAGGCGGGCCACTGCCTGAACGACCTGCTCTACCGGCAGCGCGGCGGACAGCTGCCGATCGAGGTCCCCCTCGTGCTGTCGAACCACGCGGACCTGTCCGAGCTCGCCGCGTTCTACTCCGTACCGTTCGAGCACCGCCCGGTCACCGACGCCGATTCGAAGGAGCAGATGGAGCGACGCGTGCTGCAGGCGGTGGAGGAGCACGACATCGAGCTCGTGGTCCTCGCGCGCTACATGCAGATCCTGTCGCCCGAGCTCTGCGCCGCGCTCGAGGGCCGTGCCGTGAACATCCACCACTCGTTCCTGCCCGGCTTCAAGGGCGCGAACCCGTACCGGCAAGCGCACGCCCGCGGGGTGAAGCTCATCGGTGCGACCGCGCACTTCGTGACGAGCGACCTCGACGAGGGCCCGATCATCGAGCAGAACGTCGTCCGCGTCGACCACACCAAGGAACCGGCCGAGCTGGTGTCCATCGGGCAGGACGAGGAGTCCCGCACGCTCACCCAGGCGGTGCGCTGGATCGCGGAGGACCGCGTCCTGCTCGACGGCGCCCGCACCATCATCTTCAAGTAGGCAGCACCATGACCAACGCCCCGCAGTCCCCCGTCGACTGGGAATCGGTTCCCGACCCGGCCGCCGTCCGGCAGCCACGACGGCGGTTCGAGGCCTGGATGGTCCTGCGGATCGCCGTGATGGTGTTCGGCCTGCTGTCCCTGGCCTTCTGGGGCTACTGGTCGTGGCAGCTCCCGCTCCCCGGCTACCTGTTCATGTTCGGCGCCCCGCTGTTCGCCGCGGTCGTCTGGTACTTCTTCCGGTCGCCGCGGTCCCCGATCGAGACCGACATCGTCGGCAAGACCATCGTCGAGGTCGCCCTGGTCGTCGCCGCAGGCGCGACCTGGATCTCCATCGGGCACCCGGTCGTCGGGATCGTCTTCATCGTGATCGCCGCCCTGAGCGGCCTGATCGCGTTCCGCAAGGAGACCGCATGAGCACCACGGGCCTCCAGACCGGCCAGGAGGCCCAGCGCACGCTGGTCCGCGTAGCCCGCGTCGTCGACGCAGCCGGCACCACGGCCGACGGCTGGGTCCTGGTCGTCGGCGACACGATCCACGCGACCGGCTCCGGCCCCGAGGCCCCCGCGGCCGACCGGGTCGTCGACCTGGGCGACGCGGTCCTGACGCCCGGCTTCGTGGACCTGCACGGGCACGGTGGGGCGACCGAGGCGTACGAGGACGACTCGTTCGACCGTTCGCTCGCGATGCACCGTTCGCACGGCACGACCCGCTCCGTCCTGTCGCTCGTCGCGAACCCGGTCCCCGCCCTCGCGGCGTCGCTGGCCCGCGTCCGCGCCGTGATGGCGAGCGACCCGCTCGTGCTCGGCGTGCACCTGGAGGGACCGTTCCTGTCCCCGCACAACAAGGGTGCGCACAACGAGTCGTTCCTGATCGATCCGACGCCCGCCGCGGTCGACGCGCTGCTCGAAGCGGGCGAGGGCGTCATCCGACAGGTCACGATCGCGCCCGAACTGCCCGGAGCCCTCGACGCCGTCCGCCGGTTCGTCGCGGCCGGCGTCACGGTCGCCGTCGGGCACACGGTCGGCACGTACGACCAGGCCCGCGCCGCCTTCGACGCCGGGGCGACGATCCTGACCCACGCCTGCAACGCGATGCCGGGGCTGCACCACCGCGCACCGGGGCCGATCGGCGCTGCCGTGGCGGACGACCGCGTGACGCTCGAGCTCATCCTGGACGCCGTGCACGTGCATCCCGTCGTGGCGGACACGCTCTTCCGGGCGACGCCGGGTCGTGTGGCGCTGATCACCGATGCGATGGGTGCCGCCGGCGCTGCGGACGGCTCGTACCGGCTGGGGTCGCTCGACGTCACCGTGACCGACGGGGTCGCGCACGTCGCCGGGACCGACACCATCGCCGGGTCGACGCTGACGCAGGACGTGGCGCTCCGCAACGCGGTCTCGCTCGCCGGGCGGACCCTGCCCGAGGCCGTGGCGGCGCTGACGAGCGTGCCGGCCGCGGCGCTCGGGCTCGGCGACCGCCTGGGTCGGCTCGCGCCGGGGTTCGCCGCGGACCTCGTGGCGCTGTCGCCGTCGCTCGAGGTGCAGCGCGTGTGGGGCGGCGGGCGCGAGCTGCGCTGAGGCGCGCAGCGTGTGTTCAGCGGTCGACCGGGCGCCCGCGCGCGCCGCTCGCCCACGACGTGTCCGCCGTCTCCCCGACCCGGAGCGACAGCGTGCCGCCTCGCGTCACGAAGGACGCCGGCACCCACGACTGCTCGAGCGTCCGGCCGTTCAACCGGGCTCCCTGCACGTACGGCTCGGTCCCGGTCGACCGGATGACGATCCGCTCGCCGCTCGCGCGCCGGATGTCGACCGTGCTGAACGTCGGGCTGCCGATGAGCATCTCCGCTCGCCCGGGCGTCTGCGGGAACAGGCCGATCGAGGCGAAGACGTACCAGGCGCTCATCGTGCCGAGGTCGTCGTTGCCGGGAAGGCCGCCGGGGCCGGTCGAGTAGGCGTCGTCCACGACCTGCCGCACGGTCTCCTGCGTCTTCCAGGGCTTGCCGAGGGCGTTGTACATCCACGGCGTGTGGATGTCGGGCTCGTTCGTCGGGTCGAACTTCGTGGCGTCGCCACCGGTGACCGCCCAGTTGCCCGAGGCGTCGTGGAAGAAGTCGTCGAGCCGTGCGACCGCGGCGTCGTCACCGCCGAGCGCGCCGGACAGCCCCTGCACGTCCTGCGGCACGAGCCAGGTGTACTGCGCGCTGGTGCCCTGCGCGAACCCGGTCCCCGTCGACGGCGACCAGCCCGGCGTCCACGAGCCGTCGGCCTGCCGCGCGGCCTGGTACCCGACGGCGGCGTTGAAGGTGTTCTTCCAGGAGGTCCCCCGCTCGGCGAACATCCGGGCGTCGGAACGAAGCCCGAGGGAACCCGCCCAGTACCCGAGCGCACTGTCGGAGATCGAGTCCTCGAGGGTCTCGGCCGCACCGCCCCAGCAGGAGCAGTCGTCGTTCGCCGCGTACTGCCGCTCCAGGTACTCGTCGAGTGCGGGCCGCTGCGCCAGGCACTGCCCCGGGCACCCGATGTCGCTCTCGGCGTCCGCGTTCTCGACCGTCGCCTGGCGTTTCAGCGAGGCGTAGGCGGCCCGGACGTCGAAGTTCCGGACGCCCATGGCGTACCAGGTGGCGAGCGTCGCGGCCGAGGGGTCGCCGGTCATCACGTGCGTCGGCGCGCCGAGGTGCAGCCACCGGTCCCACACCCCGCCATTCTGCTCGGCGAACCGCAGCATCGACTGCGCCATGTCCCCGGCGACGTCCGGCCGCAGCAAGGCCAGCAGCTGGATCTGCGCCCGGTACTGGTCCCACCCGGAGTACGTGCCGTAGACGGCCCGGTGTCCGCGGTCCATCCGGTGCACCCGCAGGTCCGGCCCGAGGTAGCGCCCGTCGCGGTCGTTCAGCGTGTTCGGCTGCATGAGTGCGTGGTAGACCGACGTGGAGAGCTGGGTGGTCCGGTCCGCCGTGCCGCCGCCGACGCGCAGGCGCGACAGTTCACGGTTCCAGGAGGCCCGTGTGCCGGCCGCCACGCTGGCGACGGTCGAGCGCTTGGTCACCTCGCCGTCACGGTTGGCGACCGCCCCGGCCGCGCTCACGTACGAGATGCCGATCTTCGCCTGCACCGTCGCTCCGCGACGCGCGTCGAACCCGACCCAGGCGCCGGAGCCGCGTCCGGCGCGGTCGGCCCCGGTCAGGTAGCCCTCCCCACCGGAGGAGGACGTGCCTCCAGGCTGGACCGTGCCGTCCTTCCAGGTGCCGGTGCTCGCGAACGCCGTGTCGAAGGTCGCGGTGAAGTACAGGCGGTAGTAGCTGCGGCGGTCCGGGTTGGTGGCGCCGCCGCCGTTCGCGCGGCGGCTGCAGAAGCCACCCGTCAGGACGCTGCCGCTGACCGTGCGGGTGCGGGGGTCGACGCGGGTGATCGCGGCCTCGCTGCCGTTGATCGAGTTCGACGTACGGAACAGCAGGTTCGCGTCCTTGCCGGCCGGGAACGTGAACGCGCCGACGCCCGCGCGCGTGGTGACGGCGAGGTCGGTGCGGACGCCGTTGTCGAGCGTGACGCCGTAGCGTCCGGGGCTCGCGGACTCCTGGTCGTGGGAGTACCCGGCGGCGTAGACAGCGTCCTTCGAGTCGGCCGACGGCGAGGTCGTGACCGAGGTCGTGACCGGCATGATCGGCACGTCTCCCGCAGCACCCGGAGCACACCCGGCCCCGTTCAGGTGCGTCAGGCTGAAGCCGCGCAGCCGGTTCACGTCGTACGAGTAGCCGTTCGCGACCGGGGTCGACGTCTGGTCGCCCGCGGTCCCGGTGGGACTCCACTGCACCATGCCGAACGGTGCGGTGGCCCCGGGCCAGGTGTTGCCGTCGTTGCTCGTGCCGACGAAGGGGTCGACGTACCGGGCCGGATCGCTCACGGCCCGTCCGGGCTGCGTCGACGGCGAGGCCACCGCCGGCGCGGCGACGATCCCCGTGCCCAGCAGTACGGCGATCGTGGCCACCGCGGCGAGCGGGAGCGGACGGACGAGCGGGCGACGGTGCACGCGAGATCGGTTCACGTTCGTGACGCTAGCCCCCTCGGACGGGGGACGCCGCTCTCGTCACCGAGCGCTCTCCCGCTGTTCACGTCGGGTTCGGCGACGGGTTCGGCCCCGCCCGGTCAGACGACGGTGCGCGCTGCGACCTCATCGACGAAGGTGCGGACCCGCTGCCGGAACCCCGGGTCGGCGGCTGCCCCGCGGACGGGGACGACGTGCAGCCGCCGATCACCCCGACGCAGCGCCGGCCCGACGAACACCCCCTCGGCGACGTCCGGTGCGGTGGCCGACCAGAGCGTCGAGCGAGCGCCGTCCTCCGCGGTCCGGGCCATGCTGCGGGCGACCAGGCCACCGAGGCGCTGCGTGAGGGTCTCGGCCTGGTCGTTCATCCCCGTCGCTGCGATGCCGGGGTGTGCGATGACCGAGCGGACGGCCGAGCCGGCCGCGCGGAGCCGCTCGCCGAGGTCGACCGCGAGCGCCGTCGCCGCCGTCTTCGAGTCGGTGTACACGGCGAACTGGGAGTAGCCGCTCGCATCGTCGACCCCGCCCGGTGCCGGCACGCGGCGGGTGCGCTGCGACAGGTTCGACCCGACGAGCACGACCCGGGGTGACGGTCCACCGAGCACCGGGAGCATCGCGTCGGCGAGCACGGCCGGGCCGACGACGTTGGTGGCCCAGGTGCGTTCGATGCCCTCGTCGGTCAGCCCGAACGCGCCGAGCGTCGCGCCGGCGTTGTTGACGAGGGCGTCCACGACGATGCCGTCCGCGGCGAGCTGCCGGGCGAACGCCGTGACCGAGGCGACCGACGCGGTGTCGACGACCCGCGCCTCCAGACCGGCGGGCAGGACACGAGCCGCCTTGTCCGGGTTGCGGACCGCCGCGATGACGCGCGCTCCGGCGGCGGCCAGTCGGGTCGCGACCACCAGACCGAGTCCGCCGGTCGCACCGGTGACCACGACCGTCCGCCCGTGCTGGTCCGCCATCTGTCCGGGCTCCCACGTGAAGGGTTCCATCGTCGTCTCCTGTCCGCGCTCCGTCTCGAATCGGATGATTCATCCGGAACGGTAGCACAACCGGATAGAGTGTCCGCATGACGATCGCCATGGCCCGTCCCGAAGCGCTGCGTTCCGATGCGCAGCGCAACCGGACCGCGCTGCTCGACGTCGCCCGGTCGTTCCTCGAGCGCTGCGACCAGCCGCTCCTGAACGCCGTCGCACACGAGGCCGGCGTGGGTGTCGGGACCGCCTACCGGCACTTCCCGTCGCAGCAGCACCTGCTCGAGGCGCTCGCGATCGACGCGCTCGAGGACATGCTCGACCTCGTCCGTGTCGCCGTCGCGCTGCCCGACACAGGGGACGCGCTCCGCGGGGTCGTGACGGCTGCCTTCCGGAGCATGGTCGACGATGCCGCCCTGGGCGACCTGCTGACGAACGGCGGGTTCTCGTGCGCCGACACCGCTGCGCTCGCAGGAGACCTGGTGGTGTCCGTCGACGCACTGCTCGCTCGGGCACGGGCCGAGGGGCTCGCGCGTGCCGACGTCGACGCGGACGACCTGCGACGGCTGCTGTGCGGGATGCGGGCGGCCGCCGTTGCCGGTGGCTCCCGGGTGCACGACCCCGAGCGCTACGTCGAGGTGCTGCTGGCGGGGCTCCGCCCGGCCTGACCACCACCCTCGCGCCCGGCGTGGCTCGCTGTCAGGATGGGCGCATGAGCGTCATGGTGTCCGTCTTCGATGCGTACCGGTCCCGCACGAGCGAGAAGTACACGGCCTACCCGCCGGACGTGCTCCCCATGTTCGTCGCCGAGATGGACAGCATGCTCGCCGAGCCGATCCGTGACGCCCTGGTCACCGCGGTGACGAACGGCGACACCGGGTACGTCGGGCACGGGCGGGCCCTGCCCGAGGCGTTCGCCGACTTCGCCGAGAGCCGGTGGGCGTGGCGGGTCGACCCCGACCTGGTCCGCACCACCACGGACGTGTCGGTCGCTGCGGTCGAGGTGCTGCGCCGGGTCATCGAGCCGGGCGACCAGGTGGTCATCATGCCGCCCGTGTACCCGCCGTTCTGGGAGTACGTGTCCGAGGCCGGCGGCACCGTCACCGAGGTCCCGCTGCTCGCCCCCGAGGGCCCGGCCGACCCCTTCGACACCACGGCCGGCTGGCGGATGGACCTGGACGGCCTCGCGCAGGCGTTCGCCGACGGAGCCCGCACGGTGCTGCTCTGCAACCCGCACAACCCCCTCGGCCTGGTGCACGACCGTGCATCGCTCGTCGCACTCGCGGAGCTGGCCGCCGAGTGGGACGCCGTCGTGGTGTCCGACGAGATCCACGCGCCGCTCGTGCACGCCGACGCGGTGTTCACGCCGTTCCTGGAGTCTTGCCCCGAGGCCGCATCGCTCGGGGTCGCCCTGACGAGTGCGAGCAAGGCCTGGAACCTCGCCGGCACGAAGTGCGCGATGATGATCGGCGCCTCGGAGCGGGCCCGCGCCTGGTTCGACGGCCTGCCGACCGAGGTCGTCGAACGCACCGGCATCCTCGGCTACACCGCGAGCGTCGCGGCCTTCAGCGAGGGCGAGCCGTGGCTGGCGTCACTGCTCACCGAGCTCGCGGCGAACCGGCGCTCCCTGGCCGAGCGGCTCGGCGACGTGCTGCCCGGCGCCGAGTACCGGCAGCCGCAGGCGTCGTACCTGGCGTGGCTCGATCTGCGGGCGCTGCCGTGGGGCGACGACCCCGCGGCGGAGCTCGTCGACCGGGCGAAGGTGGCGCTCGGCTCCGGCCCGGCGTTCGGACGGCAGGGCCGGGGCTTCGCGCGGCTGAACTTCGGGTGCTCGGCGGAGACCCTCGACGAGGGGCTCAGCCGCCTCGCCGCAGCCGCGCGCGCCTGACACCGGACCTGGATCGGGCCGGAAGACGCCGGCGTGCGCGTGCGACGCCCCGCAATCGTCGACACGCCCCCGAATTCGGCGGCGTGTCGGCGCTCGGGCGGCGTCTGAGCAAGCCGCCGGCGTCTACCGCAGCAAGATCGGCGGCCGCCTACTCGAACCGCTGCCAGGCCGGCTTGTGCGCGTACGTGTAGCGGTAGTAGTCGGCGAGCTGCAGCCCGGCGGCGGCTTCCTCGTCGACGACGACGGTCGCGTGCTCGTGCAGCTGCAGGGCCGAACCGGGCACGAAGGAGCTGAGCGGCCCCTCGACCGCAGCGGCGACGGCCGCCGCCTTCGACGGGCCCTGGGCGACGAGGACGAGCTCGCGGGCCTCGAGGATGGTGCCGAGCCCCTGCGTCATGCAGTGCGTCGGGACCTGCTCGGGCGAGTCGAAGAAGCGCGCGTTGGCGTCACGGGTCGACGGCGCGAGGGTCTTGATGCGGGTGCGCGAGGCGAACGACGACGTCGGCTCGTTGAACCCGATGTGGCCGTTGGCCCCGATGCCGAGGATCTGCACATCGATCCCGCCCGCGGCACGGATCGCGGCGTCGTACTCCTTGGCCGCGAACTCCAGGTCGGCGGCACGGCCGTCCGGCACCCGCACGCGCGACGCGTCGAAGCCGAGGGGCGCCACGACGTCGCGGGCGATCACGGCAGCGTACGACTCGGGGTGCTCGAGCGGGATGCCGACGTACTCGTCGAGGGCGAACCCACGGGCCTCGGCGAACGAGATCTCGCCCGCCTGCACCCGGCGCTGCAGGTCGGTGTAGATGCCCTGCGGGCTGGATCCGGTGGCGAGACCGATGACGGCGGACGGCTTCTTGGCGACGACGGACGCGATCTTGGCCGCGGCGACGCGACCGACCTCGTCCGGCGTGGGCAGGATGATGATCTCCACATGCCCAGCCTACTGGTCATGACCAGTCTGCGACAGGGGTCGTGTGGGTAGCGTGGAGGCATGCCGACCCCCGACTTCGTCCTGTCCCTGCGCGAGAAGATCGGCACGGCGCCGCTCTGGCTGTCGGGCGTGAGCGCGATCGTGACGCGCGGCTCCGGCGCCGAGCGCGAACTGCTCGTGGTGCGACGGGCCGACACGGGCGCGTACACGCCGGTCACCGGGATCGTCGACCCGGGCGAGGAACCCGCCGTCGCCGCCGAACGCGAGGTCCTCGAGGAAGCAGACGTCGTCGCCGTCGCCGAACGCCTGGCCTGGGTGCAGGTGCTGCCCGAGATGACCTACCCGAACGGCGACCGGTCGCAGTACCTCGACCTGGTCTTCGCCTGCCGGTACGTCTCCGGGACGCCGAACCCCGCCGACGGCGAGAACACCGAGGCGTTCTGGGCTCGGCTCGACGCCCTGCCCGACATGTCCGAGAACATGCGGGCACGCGTCGAGGCCGGGCTGGCGGACGAGCGCGAGGCGCGCTTCCAGCGCTGACCCCACCGGCCTGGAGGCGCGGTGCCAGGGCGCCACGGACCTCCCGTCCGCGCCCCCCCGACGTTTCGGGCACAGCGACAGTCCACGCATCTGGTCGCGCGTGGACTGTCGCTCAGCGCGAAACCTCGTCGCGACTACGCGAGCGGCGCGACCGCCACGGGTGCGCCGAGCAGGCGCACGGCGACGGGGTCGCCGGTGGCCCGGCGATCGCCGACCTCGTGCTGGACGGTCACGACGGTGTCGTCGTCCAGGCGGACGGTGGTGCGGCGGATCGACCCGAGGAAGCTCGAGGTGACGACGGTGCCGGTGATGCCCTCGGGGGCGAAGGCGATGTCCTCCGGCCGGACGTAGGCGAGCACCGGGCCGTCCGGCGCCGAGGAGTCGAGCGCCGGCACCCGGAACCCGTACACGAAGACGTCACCCCCGCGCAGGTCGCCCTGCAGCCGGTTCGACTGACCGACGAAGTCCGCCGTGAAGGCCGACGACGGGGTGCGGTAGAGCTCCTCGGGCGTGCCGATCTGCTCGATGTCGCCCGCCTGCATCACCGCGATCCGGTCGGAGACGGCGAGCGCTTCCTCTTGGTCGTGCGTCACGAACACCGTGGTGATGCCGAGGTCGCTCTGGATGCGTCGGATCTCGTCACGCAGCGAGACCCGGACCTTCGCGTCCAGGGCCGACAGCGGCTCGTCGAGCAGGAGCACCCGGGGACGGGTGACCAGGGCACGGGCCAGGGCGACGCGCTGCTGCTGCCCACCGGAGAGCTGGTGCGGGTAGCGCTCGGCGAACTCGCCGAGGTGGACCATGTCGAGGGCCTCGACCACGCGGCTCCTGCGCTCGGCGGAGGGAACCCGGCGCATCTCGAGGCCGAAGGCGACGTTCTGCCGGACCGTCATGTGCGGGAACAGCGAGTACTGCTGGAACACCATGCCGATGTCGCGTTTGTTGACCGGGGTGTCGGCGACGTCCTGTCCGTCGATGCGGATGGAGCCGGCGTCGATCGCCTCGAGGCCCGCGAGCGCCCGGAGCGCCGTCGTCTTGCCGCAGCCGGACGGGCCGAGCAGCGACACGAACTCCCCGGGCTCGACACGGAGGGACAGTCCCGCGAGCGCCCGGTGTGCGCCGTAGTGCTTCTCGACGGCGTGGAGTTCGACGACGGCACCGGTGGTGGCGAGGGACGCCGGGGCTGCCGGAGCGGTGACGGTCATGCGGACTCCTGGGTGCGGGGACGACGGGTGGTGCGGGTGCGGCGGCCCGTGCGACGGGTCCCGATGCGGCCGATGAGGACGAGCAGCACGAAGCCGAACACGAGCGCGGCGACCGAGAAGATCGCGGCGACGTACGGGTCGGTCCCCTGCACGAGCACGAGCCCGGTCTGGAACGTGCTGCGGGAGAGGAACGCGGCCAGGGTGTACTCGCCGAGGACCACGGTGATCGTGAGGAAGCACGCGGCGGTGATGCCCCGGCGCAGGTTCGGCAGGAGCACGCGCCAGGTGACGGTCCACCACGAGGCACCGAGCGAGCGGGCGGCCTCGGACAGGACGATCAGGTCCATCGCGGTGATGGCGGCGGCGATCGGGCGGAACGCGAACGGCAGCGTGACGATGCCGATCGCGAACGCCAGCGTCCAGGCGCCGGAGCCGAAGACCTGCGAGACGACCTGGTACACGGGGATGAACCCGACGACGAGCACCACGACCGGCACGGTGATCGGCACGATGCAGACGAACTCCAGGACGCGTCGGAGCCTCGGGTAACGGAGCGCGGTGATGATCTGGGCGGGCAGCAGCACGAGCAGCACGATCCCGACGGTGATCACGGCGATGAGCAGCGACGCCCCGAGCCCGTCGAACACGGGCTGGTAGGTGAACGCGTTGGCCGGGTCCCCGATCGCTGCCCAGTGCGTGAAGGTCAGGCCGCCGTCGGTGCCCTGCCGGAACGTGAACTGCAGCAGGGCGACCAGCGGGACGGCGAACAGCAGCCCGATCACGGTGAGCACGGTCACGGCCGCACCACGGGACGGGGCCGTGCCGAAGCGGCGGACGCGGGACGGGCCTCCGAGCCGAACCGGCTGCGCCGGGCGCACCGGGCGGACCGGTGCCGCCGCGCTCATCGCTGCCACCTGGCGGCTCGGCGCTGCAGCAGCGAGTAGGCGCCCATCACGACCGCCATCACGACGACCATGCCGAACGCGAGCACCCCGGCGACGTTCTGCAGGCCGACGAGCGTCTCGCTGGTGAGCTGCGTGCGGATCGTGAGCGGCACGATGCCGCCCTGCGAGATGAGGGCC
This sequence comes from Curtobacterium flaccumfaciens pv. betae, assembly GCF_026241855.1. Classification (NCBI taxonomy): domain Bacteria; kingdom Bacillati; phylum Actinomycetota; class Actinomycetes; order Micrococcales; family Microbacteriaceae; genus Curtobacterium; species Curtobacterium flaccumfaciens. Next base: position 3,376,147 of record NZ_JAPJDC010000001.1, read on the forward strand.
GCGGCGGTGGCGAACGACGAGAAGCCGTTCGCGAAGAGCAGCAGGAGCGAGCCCCAGAACGCCGGTGCCAGGACCGGCAACGCGATCCGGCGCCAGTACGTCAGACGCGAGGCGCCGAGGGTCGCGGCGGCCTCGCCCCACTGGGCCTTGACGCCCTCGAGTGCGGGCATGAACGTGAGGACCATGAGCGGCACCTGGAAGTAGACGTAGGGGATGACGAGCCCGGGCACGGTGTACAGGAAGGCGCCGTCCGCGTTGAGGTCGACGTGGAAGACCGTGACCAACCACGTCGTGACGAGTCCCTGCACGCCGATCGTGGCGATGAACGCGAACGCGAGCATGACGCCGCCGAACTGGGCGAGGACGCTCGCCGCCGAGTCGATCATCGACCGGACCAGTCCGTCCGGCCGCAGTGCCGAGAGCGCCCAGCAGACAACCGCGCCGAGCACGGCTCCGATGACCGCGGAGGCGGCGGACAGGCCGAACGACCCGCCGAACGCCCGCAGCACGGACGGGTCGGCGAAGGCCGCGAGGTTCGCGAACGTGAACGCTCCGGAGCCGTCGAAGAAGCCGCTGCCGATCGCGATCACGGCGGGGACGGCGAGGAACAGCAGGACGTAGGCGGCGAAGGGGGTCAGCCCCAGCCAGGCGAGGCCGACGCGGCGCCGGACACGGGGTCCGGCGCCGCGACGGACGGCATCGGCGGGCGCGGACGCCGGGCGCACGGTGCTCGGAGCGCTCGTCGCGGGCGCGTCTGCCGATGCGGTGGTCATGCTGCTCAGGACCCCATCGTCGAGGACCACTTGGCCTTGAGCACCGTCGCGGCGTCGGCGACCTGCGCGTCGGTCAGCTCGACGTAGTCCTTCGGCGCACCACCGGCGGCGTCGAGGGCGTCCTGGTCGACCTTGCCGGACTTCTCCATCGCCGACAGGGTGGCGGGGAAGGCACCGGCCTGCAGGTACAGGTTCTGGGCCTCCGGGCTGGCGATGTACTCCTGCCACAGGCGGGCGGCCGCGGGGTGCGGGGCGTCCTTGGTGATGGCCTGCGAGTAGTACGAGCCGAGCGCCTGCCCCTTCGGGACGACGGTCTTCCAGTCCTTGTTGCCACTCGCGCCCGCTGCCGGTCCCCACGCCAGGTTGTTGTACGACCACTGGATGACCACGGGGGTCTCACCCGAGGCGACCGTGGCCTGCGTCGGCAGCACGTTCTGGAAGTTGCCGGCCTTCTTCAGGTCACCGAAGTAGTCGACGCCCTTCGTGATGTCGTCGGCCGAGCCACCGTTCTCGAGCGCCGCCAGGTACACGGCCGAGGCGGCCTGGTTGGCCTGCGTCGGGTCACCCGCGATCGAGACCTTGCCCTTGTACTCGCTGCCGAGCAGGTCCTGCAGGTCCTTCGGGGCGTCGGAGATCTTCGACGAGTCGTACCCGATCGACATCAGGCCGGTGTAGTCACGCGTCCACGCGCCGTCCTTCTCCTTCAGGTCGGTGGGGATGTCGTCCCAGTTCGCGACCTTGTAGTCGGTGAGCAGGTCGAGGTTCTCCTGCAGCACCGCGTTGCCGAGGTCGAGCACGTCGGGCGCGGTGGACTGGCCCTTCTGCGACTTCACGGCGGCGACCTCGTCGGCGCTCGAGCCGTTCGGGTTCGCGGAGTTGATCTTGATGCCGTACTTCTTGGTGAAGCCGTCGATGATCTTGCCGTAGTTGGCCCACGACGGCGGCAGCGCGATGACGTTCAGCTGGCCCTCGGCCTTGGCGGCCTTGACGAGGGCGTCCATGCCGCCGGCGGTCTCGGCGCTGGTGGCGGTCTTCCAGTCGGCGTCGCCGTCGGAGCCGGCGCTCGCGGAGCTCGTCGCCGAGCATCCGGCGAGGGTGACGATCGCTGCGGCGGCCAGGGCGATGCCGGCCAGGGTGCGCTTGTGCTGCACGGGTGGGCCTTTCGGGTGGGGGAAGGTGCTGAGGTGACCGGGGGTCCGGGTTCTGGTCGATCGTGGACGCGGCCGGTTTCCGGCCCGTGCTCCGGTGGTGAACGGCGGCGGAACAGCGGGTGCGGCTGTACGCTTTGCTCGATCTGGGCGCATGGTCGCGCCCACATCAGGCCTGGAGGCACGGATGCGGTTCACGACGACGGTCCTGCAAGCACGGAAGACGGCGACCGGACTCCCCGTCCCGGAGTCCGTCATCGAGGCGCTCGGATCCGGCAAGCGCCCCGCGGTGGTCGTCACGATCAACCGGGGACACACCTACCGCTCCACCGTCGGGGTCATGGACGAGCAGTACCTGGTGCCGCTGTCGGCCGCACACCGTGAGGCCGCCGGGATCGCCGCAGGGGACACCGTCGAGGTCGCACTCGAGGTCGACACCCTGCCCCGGACCGTCGACCTACCGGAGGACCTGGCCGCCGCGCTGCAGGAGGCCGGCGTGCGTGCGGCGTTCGACACCCTGTCGAACTCGCGGCAGCGGGCACTCGCCGACCCGGTCACGCAGGCGAAGGCCCCGGAGACCCGGGCACGGCGGATCGAGAAGGCCGTGGAGTCTCTGGGAGGGTAGTGGTGCGGAGGGTCGGGGGGGCGGGGTTGGGCGGCCTGGTCGTTTCGGGCATACCTGGTCGTTCCGGGCGTACCTGGTCGGAAGTTCTCGCCAGGTATGCCCGGAAGCACCAGGTATCGCGGGCGTTCTGGGAAAGAACGGGCTCAGGCCCCGAGCTCGACCAGGACCCGCGGGATCTCGGTCACGAGTTCGCTCGCCAGGTACCCGAGCGGCCCGACCTGCACCGCGAGTCGGTCGCCTGCGGCAGCGTGCACGTAGGACGCCCACGCCACGGCCTGTGCCGGATCGGCGCCGCGGGCGAGCAGGCCGGTGACCGCACCGGACAGCACGTCCCCACTGCCGCTCGTGCCGAGACCGCCGGAGCCGGTGCCCTTGAGCCACGCCCGACCCTGCGGTGTGGCGATGGCGTCGCCGAGGGCCACGACGGCACCGAAGCGGTTCGCGATCGCAACGGCGTCGGCCACGTCGTCGTCGCTGCACTCCCGCCCGAGCAGGCGTTCGGCCTCGCCGGAGTTCGGCGTCATCACGAGCCGTCCGCGCAGCGGTTCCAGGCGGTCCCGCACGTCGGCGGCCACCCCGAGGGCGAAGGCGTCGAGCACGACGGTGGTGTGCGGACCGACGACGTCGGCGAGTCCGGCCACGAGGTCACGGGAACCGTCCGGCTCGTCGAGCCCCGGCCCGACCAACACGGCGTCGGCACTCGACGCGCTGTCCGCGATGCCCTCGATCGCGCCGACGGCGATGTGTCCGTCCTGGTCCTCGTCGAGTGGTTCGACCCCGGACTCGGGCACCGCGACCGCGACCTCGTTCGCCACGCTCCGGCCGACCGCCAGGGTGAGACGACCGGCGCCGACCCGGAGTGCGGCGAGCGCGGAGAGCAGCGCTGCTCCCGGCGTCCGTGCGGCTCCCCCGATGACGAGCACCTGCCCGCGGCCGTACTTGCCGGCACCGGGTTCGGGCAAGGGCCAGTCCCGCAGGAAGTTCGGGGTGACGGGTTCAGTGGACATGTTCGTCGTCCTTCCGGCCGGTGTGCTGGGTGACCTCGTCGTCGTCCAGGTGCCCGACGGAGGAGAACTCCTCGAGCACCCACGGCGATCCGGCGTCGTCGCGACGGAGCCGGGTGAGGGAGGCGTTCGCGACGGCGTGGGTCCGGGCGAACTCCATGAGCGCCGGCTCGTCGAGGTCGAGGCACACCGCGACGGCGAGCATCACCACGGCGTCGTGCGCGGCGATCACCAGGCGCTCGGCGCCGTCGACCCGCTCGACATCGCCGAGGAGGGACCGGAGCCGGAGCATCACGTCGGCCCACGACTCCCCGCCCGCCGGCCGGTGGTAGTACTTGCCGAGCCACTGCCGACGGCGTTCCTCGTCCGGGTACCGGTTGCGGACGCCCTGCAGGGTCAGCAGGTCGAGGACGCCGAGTTCGCGGTCGCGCAGCCGCTCGTCCACCCGCTTCTCGGGTTCGGCGAGGCCGGCTGCCTCGAGCGCGATCGCGATGGTCTGTTGTGCGCGGAGGTACGGCGACACCCACAGCGCGACGGGAACGTCGTCGATCCCGCGGTCGGCGAGCTCCTGCCCGAGGGCCCGGGACTGATCAGTGCCGAGCGGGCTGAGTGGGACGTCGGCGTCCCGGAACTCGACGTCGACGACGTCGTCGCCCGCTGCTTCGGCCCGAGCCGCCGCGACGTTCGCGACCGATTCGCCGTGACGGACGAGCCAGATCTCCTGCACTGCCATGCCGCCACGCTAGCCAGAGCGTGCTGTGCCGGTTCACCGGTGCCGAACGGTCACCCCGTGCGGTGCCGAACGGTCACCCCGTGCGGCGTCGAACGGTCACCCCGCGCGGCGTCGAACGCTCCGGACCGGGCGGACCGCGCACGGGAGCCCCGCCGCCCGGAGTCGCAGTGCCAGCGCTTCGAGGTCGAAGAGGTCTCGCCACTCGAGCCGGATGATCGTCCGGACACCCGGCACGGTGAGCAACCGACCGTGCCGCCGCTTCTCGTCGAGGAACACCTCGGTCGGGCTCCGGCCGCCGAGGTAGCGCTCCTGGGAGTACTTGGCCCGTCCGTCGATCTCGACGATGACCCCGTGGTCCGGGAACCAGAAGTCGACCGCGGACCGACGGCCGTCCACGACGAACTCCTGCTGCAGAACCGGCGCGGGCAGTCCGAGCTCCCGGAACACGACCCGAGCGAGCGACTCGGCCGGCGACCCGGACCGACCGTCGGCCAGGTCGAGCACCTGCTGCGCCAGGGCTCGGGCGCGGGCCTTCGGAGGAACCGCTCGTCGGAGGTCGGCGTCGTCGAACCCACGTCGCAGCGCGGCGTCCGCGATGATGACGCCGGCCCGCAGGTCGCCGGACATCGCGATGTCGACGACGGTCCGGGGCACGGAGGTGACGGCGATCGCACCGACCGTGATCCGTTCGGCCCGGCCGACGGGTCTCGTGTGCAGGACCAGCTCGGCGCTCCTGCCCCGGTACATCGACTCCGGCACCGTCGCGTGCACCGGGACGTCCCACCCGGCGAGCGCCGGGAGGCCGTGCAGGGCCGCCGCGGACAGGTGCGAGGCCGTCGCCCGCGTGCCGAGCCGTCCGAGCCGCGCGAAGACCCGGGTGACGTACCGCTGACGAGGCCCGGCCGCGTCCCACGCGGCGCCGTCGACGAAGGCGTTCGGCCCGACCCGGACCAGGCGGCCGACACCCTGGGTCCGGGTCCGGCGGCGCAGGGTGGTGGCATCGAGGCCGGCCTCGTGCATGGCGGAGGCTCGGAGGATGGGCAGCGACTCGTTCATGCACGTGACGATGCCCGCTCAGCCACCCGCTCCTGGGGCCGATGTCGGGAACTGTGGACGGGCCTCCAGGCCTGGGCGGTTGTGGAGGGGAGACGTTCCTTCCCAGAACGGCCGCGATGCCAAGCGGAACCGGGCGTACCTGGCCGGAAGTTCCGACCAGGTACGCCCGATTCGACCAGCTACGCCCGATTCGACCAGGCCACCCGACCCGCCCGACCAGGCCACCCGACCCGCACGCGCACGCCGCACCCCGCACGCAACACGACGCCGAACGGAACGCACCCGTGTCCCGTCCGGCGCCGCGGTCTCTCCCCGACCGAACGCCGGGCCCGCTGCCTCAGGCCCGACGCACGCGCAGCGTCACGATCTCGAACGGCCGCAGGGTCAGTACGACCGGCTCCCCGGCCGACCACGAGCGCTCCAGCGGCCGCTCGAGCAGGTCGACCTGTGACACCGACTCGACGTCGAACCCGAAGGAGACCCCGACGTCCGACGCCCGGCCGCCGAGTCCCTCGTACAGTCGCACGACGACGTCTCCGGAGCGGTCCTCGGCGAGCTTGACGGCCTCGACGAACACCTGCGGCGACGACACCATGACGAGCGGCGCGACCTCGGCCGACCCGGGGACGCTCCGCACCGGCAGGTTCAGCCGGTACCCGGAGTCCGCGGCGTCGAGCACCGAGGCCCCGATCCGCAGCACCGTCCGGAACACGTGGTGCCCCTGGTCGGCGTTCGGGTCCGGGAACGTCGGCCCGCGCAGCAGCGACTCCCGCACGAGCGTGGTGATCCCGCCGTCCGGCCGGGTCTCGCGCGTGATGTCGTGGCCGTAGGTCGAGTCGTTCGCCACGGCGACGCCGAACCCGGGCTCCGCGACGTGCACCCAGCGGTGTGCCGAGGTCTCGAAGCGGGCGTGGTCCCACGAGGTGTTCTGGTGCGTCGGCCGGTCGATGTGTCCGAACTGGATCTCGCTCGAGGCCGACGACGCGAGCACGTCGATGGGGAACGCGAGCTTCAGCAGCTTCTGGTGCTCGTGCCAGTCGACCTCGGTCTCGACGGTCAGCTCCGGTTCGCCCTGCACGGCGGAGTAGCGCGTGGTGAGCGTCGACGATCCGAAGGACCGTTCCACCACGAGCGAGGAGCCGTCGACCAAGACGGACGACGCCGACAGCACCGTGCCGTTGCGCTGGTACGCGCGGTCGATGTCCCACGCCTCCCACTGGTTCGGGGTGTCACGGAACACCGTGTACTCCGCCGCCGCGGCGCCGGGCGCGATCGCGTCGCGTCCGGTGGCGTGGTCGACGAACGAGACGACGTGGCCGGCGGCGTCGATGGTCGCCGTGACGACGCCGGTGTCGAAGACGAAGTGGTCGCCGCTCCGGACGGGAGGCACGGGTCGCGGCGCGTGGACGACCGAACCTGCCAGGGCGGTCACGTCCCCTGCCGCGACGGGCGAGGCGTTGAAGCGCACGACCGACGCGGCGTCGTCGGCGCCGGCGAGCGCCGTCGTCGCGCTGCCCGCGAGCGCCGTCGTCGCGCTGCCGATCAGCCCCTCGAGCACCTCGGCGACCCGGGCGTACTGCTCCTCGGCGTTCTCGTACACCCACGCGATCGAGGACCCGGGCAGGATGTCGTGGAACTGCTGCAGCAGGACGGTGTGCCAGGCGTCCTCGAGTTCGGCGTACGGGTACTCGCTGCCGAGCCGGACCGCCGCCGTCGCTGCCCAGAGCTCGGCTTCGCGCAGCAGGTGCTCGGAGCGGCGGTTGCCCTGCTTCGTGCGGATCTGCGACGTGTAGGTGCCGCGGTGGAACTCGAGGTACATCTCCCCTGACCAGACCCCCGGCGTCGGCAGCTCGGCTTCGAGCTGCTCGAACACCTGCGCCGGCGTGCCGAGCGTGACGTGGGGCGACCCGTCGAGGTCGTGCTGGCGGTGTGCGGCGCCGACCATCTCGCGGGTGGGACCGCCGCCGCCGTCCCCGAAGCCGTACAGGAGCATCGAGGTGTTCGCGGTGCCGCGTTCCTTGTTGTTCCGTTCGCCGCGGCGCAGGTCGGCGGGCGAGACGTCGGAGTTGTAGGTGTCGGCCGGGGGCAGGTGCGTCAGGACGCGCGAGCCGTCGATGCCCTCCCAGTGGAACGAGGTGTGCGGGATGACGTTCGTCTCGTTCCACGACGGCTTCTGGGTGACGAACCACTTCGATCCGGCGGCGCGGACGATCTGCGGCAGGGCGCCCGAGTAGCCGAACGAGTCGGGGAGCCAGGCCTCGGGGGTGTCGATGCCGAACTCCTCGAGGAAGAAGCGCTTGCCGGCGACGAACTGGCGGGCCAGGGCTTCACCGCCGGGCAGGTTGGTGTCCGACTCGACCCACATGCCGCCGACCGGGATCCACCGGCCCTCGGCGACGCGCTGCTTGATGCGGGTCCAGATGGACGGGTACTCGTCACGGATCCACGCGTACTGCTGTGCGGACGAGCAGGCGAAGGTGAAGTCGGGGTCGCGGTCCATCAGGTCGAGCACGTTCGAGAACGTCCGCGCGCACTTGCGCTTCGTCTCGCGCACGGGCCACAGCCAGGCGGAGTCGATGTGGGCGTGCCCGACGGCGATCGCGCGGTGGGCGGCGGGGCTGGCGGGGACGGCGAGCACGGGCGCCAGGACCTGACGGGCGTCCGCGGCGGTGCCGGCGACGTCGTCCGGGTCCAGGGCGTCTGCGGCGCGTTCGAGTGCCCGCAGGATGTCGGCGCCGCGGGTGCCGTCGGTGGGGAGCTCGGCCATCAGCCCGCGCAGCACCCAGAGGTCCTGCTGCAGTTCCCACACGGTGTCGTCGCGCTCGACGACCTCGAGGGCCTTCAGGCGGTAGATCGGGTCGTCGCCGGCGGTGGAGCGCGAGCCGAGCGGCGTCGCACCCTGGAACGAGTCGCCGCCGATGTCCGGGTTCGCCCCGGCCTCGATCCAGAGCTCGAAGGACTCCCCCGGGCCGACCTCGAGCGGCACGGTGTCGTTCCGCGGCTCGATCGCCTTGATCGTGGAGCCGTCGGCGCGGAACGCGAGTCCCTCGGCCTGGAAGCCGGGCTGCCGCTTGGTGAACCCGAGGTCGACGAGGAGCTCGGCGGTGGTCCCCGGCGCGGTGCCGAAGTCCGCCGGCACGGTCCCGGTCACCCGGAACCACGTCGTGCCCCACGGGCGTCCGCCCCAGTGCGACCCCACCGTGAACGGTGTGTACGTCTCGCCCACGGCGGCGTCGAACGGCACCGGTTCGCCCGGCACCTCCCACGCCTCGATCGTCACCGGCGCCGAGCGACGGAGGACGGCGGGGTCGACGCGGTCGCGCACGAGGCGGGCGATCCGGGCCTCGACGAGCGGTTCGTCCTGGTGCATGTGCTTCCTTTCTGGTTCGCGGAACACCGGTGTTCGCGGATCGAACCGCGGTTCGCGGGTGTTCGACGCGCGAACACCGGTGTCTTGCGGGGGTGGGGGCCGGCGTCAGCCCTTGATGCCGCCGGCGAGGGCGTTGCCGCCGCCGAGGCCTCGGGACACGATCACGTAGAGGGCGATGACCGGCACGGAGTAGACGATCGAGAACGCGGCGAGCTGGCCGTACGCCACCGCCCCGTTCTGCCCGAAGAAGTTGAAGATGCTCACCGCGGCGGGCACCTTCTCGGGCGAGAGCAGCAGGACGAAGGGGACGAAGAAGTTCCCCCACGCCTGGATGAACACGAAGATGAAGACGACCGCGATGCCCGGACGCATGAGCGGGATCACGATGCGGGTCAGGGTGGTGAGCATCGAGGCGCCGTCGGTCCACGCCGCCTCTTCCAGCGAGATCGGCACCGAGTCCATGAAGTTCTTCGCCATCCAGATCGCCATCGGCAGCGACGTGGCGGCGAGGAAGAAGATGCAGCCCCACACGTTGTCGATCAGGTTGAGCGACACGAACAGCGCGTAGACGGGCACCATCATCGCGGTGATCGGCAGACCGGTGCCGAACAGGATGCTGTACAGGAACGGCTTGTTGACCCGCATCTTGTACCGGGACAGCGGGTACGCGGCGAGCAGGGCGAACACCACGGTGACGACCGCCGTGCCGCCGGAGAGCAGCAGGCTGTTCGCGAGCGGGATGAACGACAGCTCGGGGGTGAGCACCTTCGCGAAGTTGTCGAGGGTGAACTGCGAGGGCAGCTTCACCGACAGCGACGCCTGGGTGTCGAACGAGGCGAGCACGAGCCAGAGCAGCGGCACCGCGAAGCACACCGCGATGACGAGCAGCACGGTGTTCGACACCCACCGCATGGTGCGGCCGCGCGGTGACGTCATGTGCATCGACCCCGGTGCGGTCACCGAGCGGGTCGTGGTCTGGTCGAGGGACGGGGCGGTCATGGCCATCAGTCCACCTCCGGCTTGAGGGCCCGGATGTAGATGATCGAGAAGACCGCCCCCACCACGAGCAGGATGGTCGCGATCGCGGTCCCGAAGCCGAGCTGCGAGAACTTGAACGCCTCCTGGTACGCCAGGATCGGCAGGGTCGACGAGTTCGTGCCCGGACCGCCGCCGGTCATCACGAAGATCAGCGTGAAGACAGACAGGGTCTGCAGCGTCGTGAGCATGAGGTTCGTCGAGATGCTCCGGCGGATCACCGGGAGCGTGATGTAGACGAGCCGCTGCCAGCCGGTGGCTCCGTCGACCTCGGCGGACTCGGTGATCTCCTCGGGGACCTCCTGCACGGCGGCCGAGTAGACGAGCATCGAGAACGCGGTGCCGCGCCAGATGTTCGCCAGGATCACGGCGAGCATCGGGTACGTGTAGAGCCAGTTCGCGCCGGTGATCCCGATCGACGCGAGGAACGTGTTGAGCGTCCCCTCGTCGTTGAAGAACGCGTACGCCGCGAAGGACGCCACGATCTCCGGCAGGACCCACGCGGCCACCACGAAGGTGCCGACGATCGCCCGGACGGCCTTGTTCGCCGAGCGCATCAGCAGGGCCAGTCCGAGGCCGAGCACGTTCTGTCCCACCACGGCCGAGGCCAGCAGGAAGACGACGGTCAGGATGACGGACTTCGGGAAGTCCGGGTCCTGGAACAGCTCGACGTAGTTCTGGAACCCGACGAACTGCTGGTCGGCGGCGCTGGCACCGGTCAGCGCCGAGTTGGTGAACGACCCGTAGAACGACGAGATGACGGGGCCGAGCAGGAAGATGACGAGGAGGACCAGGGCGGGGACGAGCGGAACCGCTCGTCCGACGTTCCGCAGTGGTCGCCGCTTGCGCGGCACGGGTGGATCGGTGCGCTTCGGCGCACCGGGCGCCGACAGCGTCGGCGCGAGGGGGGTGCTGGACACGATGGGTGCCTTCCGGGTGCGGAGGGGTTCCGAAGGTGGGAAAGAGCGGACGGGAGGCGCGGTGCGGGACCGCCCCGCGCCTCCAGTCCGTCAGTGGGTGACGTCCGTCAACCAGCGGAGACGGTGTTCTCCTTGCCGACCACCTGCGTGACGGCCTTGTCGTAGGCGGCAGCCGCGTCCTTCGGCGACTGCTGGCCCGTCATGACCGCTTCCATCGCGACCTGGATCGCGTTGGAGACCTGCGAGTAGTCACTCGTCGCCGGGCGGAAGTTGGTGTTCTCCACCAGCCCCGAGAAGAACTTGAACGTCGGGTTCGCCGCCGTGTAGGCCGGGTCGTCCGCGACGTCCTTGCGGACGGCGATCTGACTGTTCTCGGTGTCGTACTTCAGCGAACCGTCCTTGTCGAGGAAGCTCGTGATGAAGTCGAACGCCGCCTGCGGGTTCTTCGACTTCGCGCCGACCGCCAGGGTCCAGCCGCCGGACATCGAGTTGTAGCCGGGAGCCTGCCCGTTCTGGGTCGGCATGGGTGCCTGGCCCATCACGTCGTTCCACTCGGGCCACGGCGCTGTGCCGGACTTCAGCCACGTGCCGGACTGCCACGAACCGTCCAGGTCGATCGCGAGCTTGCCCTTCGGCAGCCACGTCTGGGCGATGGTCGTGCCGACGTTCGTGTCGAGCGCCTGCTGCGGTGTCGGGCCGAGGCCGCCCTGGTAGACGTCCTTCACGAACTTGAGCGAGTCCTCGAACTGCTTCGAGCCGGTGACCCACTTCTTGTCCTTGTACAGGGTGTTGCCGGAGCCGTCCGCGCCGTACAGGAGCATCTCGAAGCCCTGCATGGTCGAGGCCTCGCCCTGCGCCTTGCCCGAGTAGATGTTGAACGGGATGACGTCGGGCTGCTTGTCCTTGATGGTCTTCGCCGCCGCGAGCACGTCGTCCCACGTCTTCGGCTTCCACGGGACCTCGAGCCCGGCCTTCTTGAAGATGTCCTTGTTGTACCAGAGGGCTCGGGTGTCGGTGCCCATCGGGACGCCGTAGATCTTGCCGTCGTCACCCTGCCCGGCCTGCTTGGCGTTGTCGAAGAACTGGTCCCACTCGTCCCACTTGTCCGTGTACTTGTCGAGTGGCAGCAGGTAGCCCGCCTCGGCATCGGCCTTGACGAGGAACGTGTCCTCGTACATGACGTCCGGGGCGGTGGCCGGCGCCTTGTTCATGAGCGCGAGCTTCGTGTAGTAGTCGTTGCCCTGCGCCTGGATGGGCACGAGGGTGACCTTCTTGCCGGGGTTGTCCTTCTCGTACTGCTTCTTGACGACCTTCATCTGGGCGTCGAGCTGCTGGAAGGCGCCGAACTTCTGGTACGCGATCTTGATCGTGTCGCTCGAGGCGGACCCCGAGCTCGAGCAGCCAGCCAGACCGACTGCGGCCACGGCCACAGCTGCGAGTCCGGCGATGATGCGGGTGCGTTTCATCGGTGCTCCTTTGCACGGGTGATGTCCGCGGGCACCATCGCCCGCGCGCAGGATTAGTCCACCGTATTGACTTAACCGTGTCAAGGAGTTTCTGGGGGAGGCCGTCGGCGGAATCGGGCGTACCGAGTGAAATCGGGCGTACCGGGTCGGAAGTTTCGACCAGGTACGCCCGATTCCGCTTCCCAACGCATGCGTTCTGGGAAGGAACGTCCGTCAGGAGATCGGCGTCGCGCTCCCCGTCACCGTGATCCCGCCGGCCTCGGGGACGTCCACGAGCAGCAGACTCGGACGCCCGACGTGCCGCCCCTGCCGGATCGTGATGGGGTCGCCCGGCTGCGCTGCACCGATCTGCCGCAGGTACGCCCCGGTCGACGCCGCAGCCGATCCCGTCGCCGGGTCCTCGGTGATGCGCCCGGCGGGGAACAGGTTGCGCGCCTCGTACTCCCGGTCGCCGGTGCGGTGCAGCACCGTGACGGTCCCCGCCCATCCGGCCTCGCGTTTGAGCTCGGCGAGGGGCCCCGGCGCGAACCGGAACTGGTGGAACAGCTCGCGGTCGTGCAGCACGAGGACCGGGTGCCAGTTGCCGGCGAAGGACTCCAGCACCGGGAACCCCGGAGCGATGTCCGCCGCCTCGAGTCCGAGCAGGTCGAACAGCCGCGCCAGCAGGGCCGGGTCGAGGTCCCGTGTGGCGGGCTCGACGCTCGTCATCGCGACCTGCACCGCGCCGTCCGCACCCACGGTCGCATCGAGGGCGACCTCGCCGGCCAGGGTCGTGAACACCCGGCGGCCCGTCCCTTCTCGCTCGGCCAACGCGACGGCCAGTGCGACGGTGGCGTGCCCGCAGAACGGGACCTCGGCGCTCGGCGAGAAGTAGCGGACCCGCGGCCCGGTCGCCGTCGAACCGACGACGAAGGCGGTCTCGGGGTACCCGACCTGCCGGGCGATCGCGAGCATCTGGTCGTCGGACAGCCCGGCCGCGTCGAGCACGAGCCCGGCGGGGTTGCCACCGCCCGGTTCGGCGGCGAAGGCGGTGTACCGGAGGATCTCCTGCTGCATGCCCCGACGCTACTGCGGCACGGTGACGGGGTGCGCGGGCCGATCCCCGACGGGTGGCACGGCGTGCTGCGGTGCCCAGGTGGGGCTAACCCCCGACCGCTTCCGGGTGCGCACGTGATGTTTCAGCGCCGCGTCCGTCGCGAGACTGGATCCATGAGCACCGACACGCGCCCCACCACCGCCCGCCGCACCCTCCGGATCGCCCTCGCCTCCACCGCCGCGGTGTCCGCCCTGCTGCTGACCGCCGGCTGCAGCGCGATCCAGGACATCGTGCCGAACAAGACCCCGCAGAAGCACTTCGACGCGTACTCCGACGCCCCGCGCTCCGGGGAGTCCGAGGACCTGGCGTTCTTCATGCCGAAGTGGGTGCCGGAGGACGCGAAGGACATCGACGTCCGCCTCCACGTCTCCCAGCCCGGGTACGTCATCGGGTTCGCCTCGAAGGACGGCGTCGACGTGGACGACTGCACCCCGCTCGACGAGTCGTACGGCGGCACGGCGATGACCGCCGACTTCCTGCCCGAGGAGCTCCCGACCAAGGGCCTGGTCACCTGCGGCGACGGTCGCGCGGTCACCGAGATCGACGGCCGCTGGTACGGCTGGACCACGAAGGACGCCATCCCCGGTCAGGATGACACCCAGACCATGCACGGGGCGGCGCACTGAACGCACGCACCCACCCGCCTGGAGGCGCGGGGCGGCCCCGCACCGCGCCTCCCGTCCGTCGCGCGGTCGCGCCCACCACCCATGGTGCGCAGAAACGGTCGGGTCCGCTGTTCGAACCCGACCATTCCTGCTCACGAAGTGCGCCCGTGGGGCGCGGGGACTACTCCGCAGCCACCGTCCGACGTCGGCGACGCACCACCAGCACACCCGCACCCGCCGCGAGCAGCAGGAACGCCACCAACGCACCGGCACCGAGCCCTGCGGCACCCGTGAACGCGAGCTGCCCGTCCGTGGTGATCGTGATCGGGGTCCACCCGATCAACGACCCGTCAACAGCCGTCACCGCCAACCGGTGCACCCCAGCCACCGTGTCCGACGGGATCGTCACCCGAACCGTCCCGTCAACAGCCACCACCGCGGCACCGATCAACGTCGGCTCCGAGAACAACCACACGTTCACCGTGTCACCGGCCGACGCCGTGCCCACCGTCACCGTGATCGTCTCCCCCGCACGAGCCGACGCCGGAGCCGACACCCCACCACGACTCGCCTCCGTCAACAGCGACCCCGACGGCGCCACCGGACCAACCGGGGCGGCCGAGGGACCCGGGGTCGGGCCCGCGGTGGGCGTCCCACCCGGGGTCGGAACCGGCGTCGGCGTCGTGCCGCCGTCGCCCGGGGTCGGAGTCGGGGTCGGAGTCGGCGTCGGCTCCGTGCCCGGGTCGGTGTCGCCGCCCTCGCACGGGTACGTCCCCGTGCGGAGCGAGAACCCGTCCGTGTCGTTGTCGTCGGCGTAGAAGGTCGCGCGCTCCCCGTCGGTGCAGACCCCCGAGATCGCGAAGCCCTCGTTGGCGAGCGTGCGGTCGGCGGCCGACGGCGCCTCGTACAGCGTCGATGCGGCGAAGGCCCCGTCGGTCACCTCGTACAGTGCGGTCCGACCCGAGCACACCTCGTCGCAGACCACCCAGAGCGCATCGAGCGTCGGGTCGAACTGCACGTCGGCGACGACGGCGAGCGAGGTCGCGATCGTGGCGACCCGCGCCGAGGACCCGTCGTCCATCAGGGCGTAGGCGTACACGCTCGAGGTGCCCTCGACCCCGACGAAGAACAGGCCCTCCCCGTGTCCGGCGTAGCGCGACGGTGCGTAGGCGGTGCCGGTGCGCTCGTCGGTGAAGCCGTGCGCGGTGAGCCAGGCGTCCGGGATCCAGGTGACGCCCTCGAGGCCGGCGTTCGCGCCGAGCCCGGGGAAGTTCGCGGCGAGGTTCCACTCGTCGGTGGCCCGCAGGGTGCCCTCGGAGCCGTCGGTCGTGGCGTAGCGCAGGACCGAGGGGCGGCTCGTGCTCGACACGTCGTTGTTCCGCTCGGTCGACACGTAGACGGCGCCGGGGTCGTCACTCGTGACCGTCACGCCCTCGGCGTCCGGTGTGCCCGTGCCGTCGGCGTAGCGCAGGTCGGTGCCCGCGGCGTTCGACGGCGCCCAGCCGCCCGTGCCGTCCGGGGTCAGGTGGTAGAGCAGGCCGTCGCCGTTCTGCACGGCCCAGAGCTGCCCGTCCCGCGAGGTCCCCGAGGTCGTCCAGTCGAGGCCGCTCAGGTCGCCCGTGAAGGTGTCCTCGTCGTCGAGCACGGTCTCGTCCGGGCCGCCGGGCCAGGCCTCGGCGGTGACGACGCCGGCGAACCGGTTCGCCGCACCCTTCGTGGGTGCTGCCGTCTCGGCGAAGTCCCCGGTGCCGTCGGGGTTGCGGCCGTACGTCGTGCTCGCGTGCGCCGTCCACGAGGTCGAGTCGACGACCGCACCGCGGGCGTCGAAGAGCCGCACGGAGTCCGCCTTGCCGAGTCCGAAGCCGAACGCCGCCTCGTCGAGGACGGTGAAGCCCCCGGCCGCGACGGTCGTGCCCGCGGGGATCGTGTACGTGTGGTCGTCCTCGCTGTCGCGCAGCACGTACCCGCCCAGGTCGACGGTGGTGCTGCCGGTGTTGGTCAGCTCCACCCAGTCGCCGGGGGTGCCGTCCTGCGACTCGACCTCGTTGATCCGCACGGGCGAGGAGCAGTCGTTCGCGGCACCCTTGGTCGAGGACGTGGTGTCCACGAGCGGCCCGACACCGTCGACGCAGCGACCGTAGGTGACACCCGCGTGGGTCGTCCAGGCGTACCGGAGCACCAGGTCGCCGGCGGGGTCGTAGAGACGCACGGTGTCGGCGCCACCGAGCCCGAAGTCGAAGCCGGGGGCGGTCGCGGACAGCTGGTCGACGACGAAGTACCCGCCGGCGGCGATCGTCGAGCCGGCGGGCAGGACGTAGGCGTCGTGCGAGCTGTCGGAGTCGAGGAACGCGTACCCGGTCAGGTCGATCGCGGCACCCGAGGTGTTCTTGAGCTCGACCCAGTCGGTGTCGTCGGCGTTCGACTCGACCTCGTTGATGACGAGGCCGTTCGCCGCGACGGCGCCGACGGCCGGGTCGTCGTCACCGACGGCGGCGAGGGCCGGGCTGGCGGTGACGACACCGGCCGCGACGACCAGGGCGGTCGCGACGACTGCGCCGATCCGCATCGTGGGTGGGCGCAGGGCAGGAGCACGCATGCAGGGTCCTTCTCGGGGGAGAGAGCGGGCGGAGACCTGCACGACTGTTCAGCATCCACGCGACCGGCCGGTGGCCGCCGGGTGAACGGGCGGTGTCCCGGGTCGCGACCGGTGCCCTGGACGCGCGCGTGCGGACGGGAGGCGCGGGTCGGGTCCGCACCGCGCCTCCCGTCCGCCCTGCGGTCGCGCTCACCGCCTCCGGTGAGCCCGCGCGCTCAGCGCCGGATCAGCAGGGTGCTGGCCCGCGGCGAGAGCGCGGCGTCGAGCACCAGGCAGGCGGCACCCACGGCGGCGACGTCGGCACCGCGGTCGCTCTCCACCACCTGCACGGCGTGCTTCGGCACGAGCAACGGCGACCCGACGATAGCGGTCCGCGCAGCCGGCAGCGCAGCGCTCGCGATGCGCGACCAGAACGGGCCGCCGAACACCACGCGGTCGATGTCGAGCAGGTTGACGATGAGGACGGCGGCGTTGCCCATGACGGTGCCGGCCTCGGCCGCGAGCGTGACGGCGGTGTCGTCCCCGTCGGCGATCGCCACGGCGAGCTCGTCCCACGCGGCGTTCACGGCGTCGACCGAGTCGGCATTCGCGGCGTCGGCGGCTGCGCCAGCACCAGCCTCCGTGACCGCGCCGCCGCCCGACAGCGCGAGCCCCCGCGACCGCGCGATCCGCACCAGCCGGTCCGGCGCGACGGCTGCACCGACCTCGCCGCGCGTGCCCGAGCCGTCCGGTGTGCCCGCGAGGGACCCCTGGTCGACCATGATGTGCCCGGCGTCGCCCGCGTTGGACCCCACCCCGCGCACGGGTTCGTGGTCGACGACGAGCCCGACGCCGAACCCGGTGCCGAAGTACACGAACGCGAAGTTCCGGGCCGAGGACTCCCCCGCCAGGAACATCTCGCCGACCGCGGCGGCCGTGACGTCCTTCTCGAGCAGGACCGGGTAGCCGGTGGCCTCGGCGAGCGCATCGCGCAGCGGCACGTCCCGCCACCGGGGCAGGAACGGCGGGTCGACCACGATGCCCGCCTCGACGTCGATGGGTCCGGGGCTCGCGATCCCGACACCGAGCACGCTGTCGACGGCCACCCCGGCGTCGGCGACGAGCCCGTCGACGGCCGAGGCGATCGTGCGCACCACCTCGGACGGGTCGTCGGCCGTGGGGGTCGAGGTGGTGGACGCGGCGACGACGGTGCCTGCGAGGTCGAGCAGCACGTAGGTGACGACGGCCGGGTCGACGTGCACGCCGACCGCGTACCGGCTGCCCGGTTCGAGCCGCAGGATGGTGCGGGGCTTGCCGCGGCCGGAGACGACGGTGCCGGACTCGACGATCATGCCGGCCTCGATCAGGAACCGGGTGACGTTCGACACGGTCTGCGCGCTCAGTCCGGTGCGGGCTGCGAGTTCGACACGGCTCAGGCCGTCGGGTGAGCGGCGGACGGCGTCGAGGACCACGGTGCGGTTGAACCCGCCGATCGACGGGAGGTTCGCTCCGCGTCGATGCTCTGCCATGCCGCGACCATACCGCGGCAACGGTGCGGTCTCGGTCTGCCCCGGTCTCTGGCTTCCGCAGGGTCTGCACCGTTAGCCTGGCCGCATGTCCGACCTGCGCCTGGAAGAACTCTCCGCGAAGACCGCTGCCGCGGCCAACTCCCTGACGCTCAAGCCGGGCCAGGAACAGTTCGTGCAGCCGACCACCTACGGGGTCGCCGAGTCCGACGTCAAGCCGAGCTCCGCGTGGACCCGTGTCGTCCTCGACGACGACGAGGTCCTCGGCCTGATCATCGGTTCGTTCGACGCCGACAACGCGCAGGAAGAGCTGCGCAGCTGCATCTGGCGCGTCAACGTGGCGGCGAGCGCACAGGGCCGGGGCGTCGGTCGCTTCGCCGTGCACGGCCTGGCGGACGAGGCACGCAGCCGTGGGTTCGAGCGACTGACGGTCGTGTACGAGCCGGGCGGCGACGACAGCCCCGAGGCGTTCTTCCGCGCCGTGGGCTTCGAGGTCGTTCGCGAGACCCAGTACGGCGACCACTTCGCGGTCCTGACGCTCTAGCGCTCCCCGACGACGTACGCTCCGACGCCGTGGCATCCGACACCGTGCCGTCCGACACTGTGCCCTTCGCAGACGCCGCCGGCGACTTCGGCGCCGCCGTCGCCGAGGTGGTGCGGATGATCCCGCCGGGTCACGTCATGACGTACGGCGACGTCGCCGCAGCCCTCGGGTCGCGGGCGTCGCGAGCCGTCGGCAAGGTGATGGCGCACGAGGGCGCCGACCTGCCGTGGTGGCGCGTGGTGCGCGCAGGTGGGCACCCGCCGCTCCACCACGAGGCCCGGGCACTCGAGCACTACCGCGTCGAGGGGACGCCGCTCGTGCAGGGGACGTCGACCTGGAGGCTCGACATGCGTCGTGCGCGCTGGTCACCAGCAACGGACGCGGACGACCCGTTCTGATCCCCGGTCCGCACAGGTCGGCCCGCCGGGGTCCGCCCTGGATCGGCCGTCAGCGGTCGAAGCGCGCACCCTTCGGGTTCGCGGGCAGCAGGCACAGTACGTACACGATGAGCGAGCCGAGGCCCGGCAGCACGTGCAGGAACTGCCAGAACCCGGACAGGTTGGCGTCGTGCAGCCGTCGGGCGCCGAGCGCGAGCGACCCGATGAGCGTCGCGAGCACCCACAGCATGAACAGGTACGAGCCGACGGGGTTCTCGAGCGCCGGGGTGTCCGGCGTGAACACCTGTGGCACGAGCTGCAGCACGAGCCCGATCGCGAACGACGTCAGCCACCACCACCAGAACTCGGCGCGCGATGCCCGTCCGGTGAACACGGTGTACTTCCGCCAGAACCGTCGGACGGCCTCGGTGAAGGGGGCACCGTAGAAGGGGTCGTGCAGGGCGACGCCGCCGGGCTGCACCACGCTGTCGTTGCTCATGGAGCAAGCCAACCACGTGGTGCATCGATGACATCTGGCCCATCCTGAGTCGAAATAAACGAAACCTGTTACGGTTGTTGCGAAGGAGATAAAGATGCCAGCACAGGTACACGCTTTGCAGCAGGAAACATATGAGGCTTCCGACGCCGGAGCGGTCGCGCAAGTTCATGACTTCCTCGCCGCCCATGCTGAAGCGGGCCGGGATGAGATCGAAGCCCGCTACTTCCTCGCTGGAGCCGAGGCAGGCGATCACGTCGAACTACCGGCCGAGGTCCATCGAGTTCTCCTACAGGTGATCGAAGCGATGCAGCGCGGCTTGGCCGTCACGATCTCACCGCAGTCCCGCACGCTGACGACCCAGCAAGTTGCTGAGCTGCTCAACGTGAGTCGACCAACGGTCGTGAAGATGCTCGACCGGGGAGACATCCCGTTCGAGAAGGTCAACACGCATCGACGGATCAAGCTCGCGGATGCTCTTGCATACCGGACGCGACGCCGAGATGAGCAGTACGAAGCACTGTCGGCGTTGTACTCCACCGAGTACGACGAAGGTGATGACGTCGACACGACACTGGCAGACCTTCGGCTCACACGGAAGCAACTCCGAGCAGGTCAACGAGAATAACTCGCGACACATGAGATACTCCTAGAGTGTTCACGGCGCTCCTCGACACCTGCGTGCTCTGGCCCAGCCTTCAGCGGGATCTCCTCCTGTCGCTCGCCATCGAAGGCGTGTACCGCCCAATCTGGAGCACGGCGATCCTCGAGGAACTCGAGTACCACGAGGCGAAGAAGCTAGTGCGTCGCGGTGCGGACGAGGCGGCTGCCGAGGAGCGAGCACACCGGTTGGTCGAGACAATGCGCCTGAAGTTCGACGATGCGGTCGTCACAGGATGGGAGCGCCTCGATGGTTCCTACGGCCTCCCGGATCCTGACGACGAACACGTGGTCGCCGCTGCAGAGCTTGGCGGAGCGGGCGCCATCGTCACACTCAACTTCAAGGACTTTCCTGACGACAAGATCCCGAGCGGAATCGATATCCTCGGCCCGGCCTCGTTCGTCCACGATCAGGTCTCGCTCCGCCCGGCGGCTGCGGCCCGGGCGGTACTCGAACTCGCGTCCAGGACTGGACAGCACGGCCCGAAGCTGTCGCCGACCCAGATCGTCGATGTCCTGGAGAGCCGCTACGAGATGCAGGAAGCCGCGGCACTTCTCCGCCACCAGTTAGCCGACCCCTCGTGATGTCGGCGATGACACTCTGCGGAGTGTCATCGCCGACATCACAACTCGTCACACGAGCGAGTCGCGCCAGGCCGCGTGCAGCTGGGCGAACCGCCCGGTGCCGGCGATGAGGTCGGCGGGGGTGCCGTCCTCGACGATCCGGCCGTGTTCCATCACGAGCACCCGGTGGGCGATCGCGACGGTGGACAGCCGGTGCGCGATGATCACCGCGGTGCGGTCGGCGAGCAGGGTCTCCAGACCCTCTTGCACGAGTCGCTCCGAGGGGATGTCGAGCGACGCCGTGGCCTCGTCGAGGATGAGCACCTTCGGGTCCGCGATGAACGCCCGCGCGAACGAGAGCAGCTGCCGCTGACCCGCAGAGACACGACCGCCGCGCTTGTTCACGTCGGTGTCGTACCCGTCGGGCAGCGCCATGATGAACTCGTGCGCGCCGACGGCCTTGGCGCTCGCCTCGATCTCCGCACGCGACGCACCGGGCTTGCCGAGCGCGATGTTGTCCGCGACGGTGCCGGAGAACAGGTACGCCTCCTGCGTGACCATGACGATCGCGCGGCGCATGTCCTTCGTGTCGAGGTCGCGCAGGTCCACACCGTCGAGCTTGACCGAGCCCTGCGTCGGGTCGTAGAAGCGCGCCATGAGCTTGGCCAGCGTCGACTTGCCGGCACCGGTGGACCCGACGAGGGCGATGGTCTGCCCCGACGGGATGTGCAGGTCGAACTCCGGCAGCACGACCTTGCCCTTGTTGTACGCGAAGACGACCTCGTCGAAGTCCATCTTCCCGGTGGCGTCCGCCAGACGGGTGGGCTTCACGGGGTCCGGCACGCTCGGCCGTTCCTCGAGGACACCGGAGATCTTCTCCATCGCCGCCGAGGCCGACTGGTACCCGTTGTAGAACATCGCGAGTTCCTGCGCCGGGTCGAAGAAGCGCTTGGCGTACAGCGCGACCGCGAGCAGCGCACCGACCTCGAGCGTCCCGCCGACGATCCGGAAACCACCGACGATGACGACCGCGGCGAGCGTCGCGTTGCCGATGAGCACGAGCACCGGGTCGAAGGTCCCGAACAGGTTGAACACCTTCGTGTTCGCCACCCGGTAGTCCTCGACGTAGCCGCCGTACTCGTCACGGTTGCGGGACTCCTTGCGGAACGCCTGCACCGCTCGGATGCCCGTCATCGTCTCGACGAAGTGCACGATGACGCGCGCCGAGGTGACACGGGTCGAGCGGAACAACGTCTGCGAGTTCGTCTGGAACCAGCGGATCAGGAACCAGAGCGGCACGAGCGACACCGCCAGCACGAGCCCGGACGTCGGGTCGAGCAGCACCAGGGCCACGGCGGTGAACGCCATGTACAGCACGCCCTGGATGAGCTGGTTCAGTCCGGAGTCGAGCAGCTCGCGGATCGAGTCGAGGTCACTCGTCTGGCGCGAGATGATCCGGCCCGACGTGTAGGTCTCGTGGAACTCGAGCGAGAGCCGCTGGGTGTGCAGGAACACCCGCTTGCGCAGGTCGAACAGGATCGCCTGGCTGATCCGTGCCGCGAGCACCGTGTACCAGGCCGTGAGCACCGCACCGAGGACGGCCACGACGATGTACGTCGCGACGACGGCGAACGCCGGCACCCAGTCGTTCTGGTCCATCACGGCGGGCAGGGCGTTGTCGATGCCCCACGCGATGAGCGCCGGACCCGCGACGGTGCCGGCGGTCGAGACCACGACCACGATGCCGAGCAGCACCAGCCGGAGCTTCAGCGGTGCGGCGAGGGACCCGAGCAGGGCGAGGGACCGGCGCCGCAGGCGCTTGCTCTCGGCCTTCGTGAAGTCCTCACGCTCCTCGCCGCGCACGCCCATGGTGGTGATCGAGGCGGTGACGGGCGCGGCAGCCTGCTCGTCCGGAGCTCCCTGCGGGACGGACGCCGTGCCTCCCGGCAGGTTCTGGTCGGTCTGCTGGCTCATGCCATCGCCTCCTGTCGTGCGGTCGCGTCGTCGTCGTCGAGCGACGAGATGACGTAGCGGTAGTGCTCGTTGGTGGCCATCAGGTCGTGGTGGGTCCCGACGGCCGTGACGACGCCGTTCTCCATCAGGGCGACCCGGTCGGCCAGCGTCACCGTCGACGGACGGTGCGCCACGAGGAGCGACGTGGTGTCGGCGAGCACGCGACGCAGGCCCGCCTCGACCCGCGCCTCGGTGTCGACGTCGAGCGCCGACAGCGGGTCGTCGAGCACGAGCACCGACGGCCGCGCGGCGATCGCGCGGGCGAGTGCCAGGCGCTGACGCTGGCCACCGGACAGCGACAGCCCCTCTTCACCGACTCGGGTGTCGACGCCGTCGGGCAGGTCGTCCACGAAGGACGCCTGCGCGATGTCGAGCGCCTCGCGCATGAGCGCCTCGGCCTCGGCGCCCTGCACGTCCGGTCGACCGAGCAGCACGTTCTCACGCACGGTCGACGAGAACAGGGTGGCGTCCTCGAAGGCGACGCCCACGTGCCGGCGCAGTTCCTCGCGGGTGAGGTCGCGGATGTCGACCCCGTCGATCGTCACCGAACCGCCGGTCACGTCGTACAGACGCGGCACGAGCGAGAGCAGCGTCGTCTTGCCGCAGCCGGTGAGCCCGACGAGCGCCATGGTCTCGCCCGGCTGCAGCTGCAGTTCGACGCCGTTGATCAGGTCCGGGTACTGCGGCGCGGAGTCCTGGTACCGGAAGTGCACGCCGTTGAACGACAGGGCACCGTGCGGCTCGGCGATCGTCTTCGGGTGCTCCGGGTCCGTGATGGTGTTCTCGGAGTCCATGACCTCGAAGAAACGGTCGACCGCCGTGCGGGTGTCGAACGTCATCGAGAGCAGGAAGCCGATCGACTCGATCGGGAACCGCAGCACCGTCGCCGTCGCGAAGAACGCGAACAGCTGGCCGACGCTGAGCTGCCCCTGCGACGCGAGCCAGATGCCGGCGAGCAGGCACAGGGCGAACGCGACGTCGGGCACGAGCAGCAGCCACAGCCAGATGCCCGCGATGGCCTTCGCCTTCTTGATCTCGGTGCCGCGCAGCGCCTCGGCCTGCTCGCTGAACTCCTCGAGCTTCGCGCCGCCGCGACCGAACGCCTTGAGCACGCGGATGCCGTGCACCGACTGCTCGACACTCGTGGCGAGGTCACCGACCTGGTCCTGGCTGCGGCGTGCGACGGCGGAGTACCGGCGCTCGAACAGCAGGCCGTTGATCCACAGCGGGATCGACGCGATCAGGAAGATCAGCCCGAGGATCCACCCGAAGGTGAACAGCACGACGAAGCCGACGACGATCGTCACGATGTTCACGACGAGCAGGACGACCCCGAAGGCCAGCCAGCGCCGGATCAGCGACAGGTCCGACACGGAACGGGACAGCAGCTGCCCGGACTCCCAGCGGTCGTGGAACGCGACCGGCAGGTCCTGCAGCTTCGCGTAGAGCGAGTTGCGCATGCTGGTCTCGATGCGGGTCGAGGGGCGCATCACCAGCCGGCGGCGCGAGGCGATGAAGAACGCCTCGAGCACGCCGAGGGCGAGCACCCCGAACCCGGCGGGCCAGATCTGTGCGGAGTCGCGCGACGACAGCGGACCGTCGACGAGCCACTGCAGCACGTAAGGGATTGCGAGCGCCACCAGGGAGGCTCCCATCGCTGCGGCCATGCCGCCGATGAGGCGCCCCTGGTAGGGCTTCACGTAGGGGTAGATCCGCGCGATCGCGCGGAAGGTGGACGGGCGCGCCGTGGTGGGCGACTTGGACATGCGTTGCGTCCTCATGCGTCTGCCGGGTCCCCGGGTCGCGCTGCGCGGTGCGTGCGTGCTTGCTTGCTTGCTTGCGGCTTGCTTGCTGCTTGCTTGCTTGCTTGCTGCTTGCTTGCTTGCTTGCTTGCTTGCTGCTTGCTCGCGTTGCGCGGCTTCGGCCTGGAGGCTCGGTGTGGCGTTGCGTGGTGATCATCGGCCGGGCGCGTGGTCGCGTCTCCGCCGTCACTCGCGTGACGTCGGTCGGGCCGGAGGCACCGAGGGAGCGTCGTCCCCCGGGTTCAGGCGGGTGGTTCGCGGACGCCGGTGGTGCTGCGCCGCGGGGCCGTGGGAACGGCCCGACTAGACGGCGGCCGCGGCGCGGGGCCGCGGTGCGATCAGGGATCGCCGTGCGGGAGTGGTCCCCACGACGGACACGAGACCTGCGCGGGCGGCCGTCGCCACGGTTCCGGTCATGTTGTCCATCGTCACTCCAGTCGTCGTCTTCGTCACCGTTGTGTCCGCGGTGCCGCCGGTCCCGAGGGATCGTCGGCTGCCTGCCGCGGAGCCTTACAGACTATTCACAGTGACTCACGGGGCGCAATGGTTCGCCACCGATTGTTCACATCAGTGGAAGAAGTGGCGCTCGCTCGTGAAGTACATCGTGACGCCGGCGGCCTTCGCCGCGGCGATGACCTCGTCGTCGCGGACACTGCCACCGGGCTGCGCCACCGCACGGACACCGGCGTCGAGCAGCACCTGCAGGCCATCGGCGAACGGGAAGAACGCGTCCGACGCCGCCACGCTGCCGGTCGCGCGGTCACCGGCCCGGTTCACCGCGAGGTGGCAGGAGTCGACCCGGTTGACCTGGCCCATGCCGACACCGACGCTCGCGCCCTGGTTCGCCAGCAGGATGGCGTTCGACTTCACCGAACGGCTCGCCTTCCACGCGAAGGCCAGGTCGGCGAGGGTCTGCTCGTCGGCGGGCTCGCCGGCGACGAGGGTCCAGGTGGCCTGGTCGAAGCCCGTGAAGCGGTCGGCGTCCTGCACCAGGAACCCGCCGGAGATCTGCTTGACCTCGCGGTCGGCGAGCGCGAAGTCGGCCGGCAGCGTGAGCAGGCGGATGTTCTTCTTGCGCGACAGGATCTCGAGCGCCTCGGGGTCGAACCCGGGGGCGACGACGACCTCGGTGAAGATGTCCTTCACGGTCTCGGCCATGGCCACGGTGACCGGGCGGTTCGCGGCGATGACCCCGCCGAACGCCGAGAGCGGGTCGCAGGCGTGCGCGGCGGCATGGGCCGAGGCGATCGGGTCGGCGGAGTCGGCCGGAGCGATCGCGATGCCGCACGGGTTGGCGTGCTTGATGATCGCGACGGCGGGCTCGTCGAAGTCGAAGGCCGCACGGACCGCTGCGTCGGCGTCGACGTAGTTGTTGTACGACATCTCCTTGCCGTGCAGCTGCGTCGCCTGTGCGATGCCGGTGCCGTCCGACGTCGTGTAGAGCGCCGCGGCCTGGTGGGCGTTCTCGCCGTAGCGCAGGGTCGCCGACAGCTCGGCCTCGACCGCCAGGTGCTCGTCGAACGCACCGGGGGTCCGGATGTCGCCGGCGGTCGTCGGGGCCGCAGCGGCGGTGACGACGTCGCTCGCGAAGTAGGACGCCACCGCGGTGTCGTAGGCGGCGGTGTGCGCGAAGGCCTGGGCTGCGAGGCGCTTCCGGAGCTCGAGCGTGGTGCCGCCGGCACGGACGGCCTCGACGACCTCGGGGTAGGACGCCGGGGACACGACGATCGCCACGTTCGGGTGGTTCTTCGCCGAGGCGCGGACCATCGCGGGGCCGCCGATGTCGACGTTCTCGACCACGGTCGCGGTGTCGGCACCCGACGCCACGGTCTCGACGAACGGGTACAGGTTCACGACGACGAGCTCGAACGGCGCGATGTCGAGGTCGGCGAGCTGCTGCTCGTGCGACTCGAGCCGCAGGTCGGCGAGCAGGCCGGCGTGCACCGACGGGTGCAGGGTCTTCACCCGGCCGTCGAGCGACTCGGGGAACCCGGTGACGCTCGCGACGTCGGTGACGGCGTAGCCGGCGTCACGGACGGTCTGCGCGGTGGAGCCGGTCGACACGATCTCGACCCCGGAGTCGGCCAGGGCGCCGGCGAGCTCGAGCAGGCCGGACTTGTCGCTCACCGAGATCAGTGCACGGCGGACCGGGACCACGTCTCGGTCGCGGTAGAGGCTGGGGTCGGCTGCGTGCACGCTCATGCGCTCGGGGTGCCCTTCAGGTCGGTGGTGCCGTTGGCGATGTCGAGGATGGTCTGGATGAGCAGGCGGCGCTCGACCGGCTTGATGCGGTCGTGCAGCGTCGACTCGGTGTCACCCGGCAGCACCGGGATGCGCTCCTGCGCGAGGATCGGCCCCGTGTCGACGCCGTCGTCGACCGCGATGACGCTCGCACCGGTCTCGGTGACCCCGGCGGCCAGGGCATCCCGCACGCCGTGGGCGCCGGGGAACTCGGGCAGGTACGCCGGGTGGGTGTTGATGATCCCCGGGGCGAACTCGGACACCACGGCCGGGGGCAGCAGGCGCATCAGGCCGGAGAGCACGAGCAGGTCGGGCGACCACGGGCGGATCTGCTCCGCCAGGGCCTGGCCCCACTCGGCGCGCGATTCGTAGCGGGTGAACGGCACCGTGAAGGTCGGGATCGAGAACTCCTCGCCCAGACCGAGGCCCTCGGCGTCACGGTCGGCACCGATGGCGACGACACGGGCGGGGTACTCGGCGTCGAAGGTCGCTTCGAGCAGGGCTCGGAGGTTCGACCCGGTACCGGAGATCAGGACGACCAGTTCGAGCACGGCACCAACCCTACCGGCAGGCACGCACTCGACGGGCGCTGTTACCGGTCGTCCTTCGGCTGACGCCACCAGGGAAGTTCGTCCTCGGGGATCTGGTCGGTGACGTCCCACTTCGTCGGGCGGGACTGCTCCGCCGGCCTCGAGGCGGGCCCACGGGTGTCCGGCGCGACGTCCACGCGGTCCGCCTCGGCCGTCTCGTCCACGTCGTCCCGGCCGGCGACGAACTCCTCGGTGCTCCACGGGAACGCGGGCTGGGCGTCGGTGGGCACCGGGGTGGGTGCAGCTGCCGGGGCGGGCGCTGCGGGCCGCTCGGAGCCGGGACGCTGGGGCTCGGCGTCGGAGCCGGTCACGCGGTCGCGGAGTGCACCGGCTCGCCCCCGGACACCCTCGGCCGCGCCGGCCAGGCGGTCGCGGAGGCCGCCCAGGGCTGCTCGTCCGACGCTGCGGCGCTCCGGTCCGGGCTCGGCGGCCAGGCGGTCGGCGGCCACCGCGTCGGTCTTCGCCCAGTCGGGGAGCTCGACGTCGTGGTCGGTGTCGCCCGCGCGCGGTGCGACGGGTGCGGGTGCGGGTGTGGGCCGTGCGGGTGCCGCGTCGGCGGGCTCGCTGCGGATCGGCTCGCTGCTGACCGGCTCGGTCGCGTGCTCGGTCGTCCCGCGGGGCCGTGCGGCGGTCGATCCGTCGTGGGACTCCTCGACCACGAAGCGGTGCACGTCGGTGGTGCGCCCGGCACCGGCCTGGTCGAGCGCGGCGAGCAGGGAACCCTCACCGAGGTCGACCCCGGCGCGCGCCGTGTCGTGGTCATCGTCAGATTCGTCGGCCTCGGTCCAGCGCTCCCGCGTCCATCCGCGGTCCGGCAGCCGGACCAGGTCACTGCCCGCGGCGAGGGCGATGATCGCCGGCAGGCCGACCTCGAGTGCGGCGAACCCACCGACCGCCAGGGCGTTCGGGCCGACGTCGGCCAGGCGCCCGGGGCCGAACGAACCGGAGGACACCCAGGCGATGAGCCCCGTGAGCACACCGGCCACGAGTCCTGCGACGACGCCGCCGAGCGCACGGTGCAGCGCGGAGTCGGCGGCGCCCAGGGCCCGCACCAACCGCGGTCGCATCGAGCCGCCGATCGCGAACCCGGCGATGACCGGCACGAGGACCCAGACGAGCCCGAAGGTGTGACCGGAGGTCGGCAAGGCGCCGAAGACCGGCAGACCGGGGATCGGGCCCAGGGTCGTGGCGATCGGGGACACGCTCGACCCGGTGCCGATGGCGAACCCGGGGCCGATCAGCCACGAGGTCGCCCACCCGACGAAGTCCGGCAGGAACGCGAGCTGCCCGACGGTGAGCGCGACGCCGCCGATGACCCCCGCGTGCGACTGCTCGTACAGGGTGATGACCTCGGCGAACGAGGTGAAGAGGAGCAGGCCGACGAGCACCGCGGCCACGCCGACGACCACGGCGGTCGCGGCGGTCCCGGCGCGCAGGCCGAACCCGGCGACGGACCGCCAGACGGCGGGGATGCGGTCGACCAGGTCGATGACCCGCTGGGTGCCGGCGTCGGCGGGCAGGTCACGGCGACGACGGCAGACCTCGGAGGCGGCGAGTGCGGGGATCCCGAACCAGAGCGCCGGCAGCACCACGGCCTGCCAGAGCGTGGGGCGGGTGGCGGCGGAGGTCGACGACAGCGCGACGGCCAGACCGAGGAGCGCGACGACGGCGGTCCCGACCAGCAGCCCGGTGGTGCGGTGCTCGGTCTCCGCGAACCGACGTCCGGCGCGGGCGCCGAGCCAGGCCGTCACGACCGCGAACCCGAGGGCCGCCAGGGTGACGTGGATGGGGTCGGCGGCGCCGCTGACCCCGGTGCTCTTGGCGAGTGCGGACCCGAGCAGGAACGAGACGTCGACGCCGTGTCCGACGAGCCACACGCTGCCGGTGGCCTTCCAGAACACGTCCCAGTCGACCTGCAGGCCGTACTCGAACCCCCAGAGCAGCGTCAGGGGCACGAGGGCGATCCCGATGCCGACGCCGACCGTCACGACCGCCTCGATCGCGGCGAGCAGAGCGGTTCCCAGGCGGTTCATCGCAGCGAGGATACGTGCCCCTCGCGCGGCCACCCCGGAGCCGCGCGGCTGCCGACGCAAAACACCGGTGTTCGCAGGACGAACACGCGCAGGACGCGGTTCAACCGACGAACACCGGTGTTGTGCGGAACGGACGGACCGCTAGCGAGCGGCGACGACCTCGCGCAGCAGCGCGGCGGTCTCGGACGGCGTCTTGCCGACCTTGACGCCGGCGGCCTCGAGCGCCTGCTTCTTCGCCTCGGCGGTACCGGCCGAACCGGACACGATCGCGCCGGCGTGGCCCATCGTCTTGCCCTCGGGAGCGGTGAAGCCCGCGACGTAGCCGACGACCGGCTTGGTGACGTGCGCCTTGATGAACTCGGCGGCACGCTCTTCCGCGTCGCCACCGATCTCGCCGATCATCACGATGGCCTCGGTCTCGGGGTCGGCCTCGAACGCGGCGAGCGCGTCGATGTGCGTGGTGCCGATGACCGGGTCGCCGCCGATGCCGATGGCGGTCGAGAAGCCGAGGTCCCGGAGCTCGTACATCATCTGGTAGGTCAGGGTGCCGGACTTCGAGACGAGCCCGATCGGGCCCTTGCCGGTGATCGTCGCCGGGGTGATGCCGACGAGGGACTCCCCCGGGGTGATGATGCCGGGGCAGTTCGGCCCGATGATCCGGGTCGTGCCGCCCTTCGCCTTGGCGTGCGCCCAGAACTCGGCCGAGTCCTGCACGGGGATGCCCTCGGTGATGACGACGACGAGCGGGATCTCGGCGTCGATGGCCTCCGTCACGGCGTCCTTCGCGAACGCCGGCGGGACGAAGACGATCGAGACGTCGGCACCGGTGGTGTCGATGGCCTCGCGCACCGAACCGAAGACCGGCAGCGACACGTCGCCGTGGGTGACGGTGGTGCCGGCCTTGCGGGCGTTCACGCCGCCGACGACGTTCGTGCCGGCCTTGAGCATCAGGGCGGTGTGCTTCGTGCCCTCGCCACCGGTGATGCCCTGGACGATGACCTTGGAGTCCTTGTTGAGGAAGATCGACATGGTCAGTCCCTTCAGGCCGCTGCGGCGGCGAGTTCGGCGGCCTTCTCGGCCGCATCGTCCATGGTCGCGGCGACGGTGACGAGCGGGTGCGCTGCCTCCGCCAGGATCCGGCGACCCTCTTCCACGTTGTTGCCGTCGAGGCGCACGACGAGCGGCTTGGTGGCCGCGTCGCCGAGGATGCCGAGCGCGGTGACGATGCCGTTCGCGACGGCGTCGCAGGCCGTGATGCCGCCGAAGACGTTCACGAACACGCTCTTCACCTGCGGGTCGCCGAGGATGACGTCGAGGCCGTTGGCCATGACCTCGGCCGAGGCGCCGCCGCCGATGTCGAGGAAGTTGGCGGGCTTCACGCCGCCGTGGCGCTCACCGGCGTAGGCGACGACGTCGAGCGTCGACATGACGAGCCCCGCGCCGTTGCCGATGACGCCGACCTGGCCGTCGAGCTTGACGTAGTTCAGCCCGTGGGCCTTCGCCTTGGCCTCGAGCGGGTCCTCGCTGGCGGTGTCCTCGAGGTCCTTGTGGCCCTCGTGGCGGAAGTCGGCGTTCTCGTCGAGCGAGACCTTGCCGTCGAGTGCCAGGATCTGGCCGTCGCCGGTGCGGACGAGGGGGTTCACCTCGACGAGGGTCGCGTCCTCGCCCTTGTACACGTCGTAGAGCTTCACGAAGACGTCGGCGACCTGATCGCGGAGCGACTCCGGGAAGTTCGCCTGCGCGGCGATCTCGAGCGCGGCGGCCTTGTCGATGCCCGTCAGCGGGTCGACCTCGACCCGGGCGAGCGCCTCGGGCTTCTCGACGGCGAGCTGCTCGATCTCCATGCCACCCTCGACGCTGGTGAGCGAGAGGTAGGAGCGGTTGGCCCGGTCGAGCAGCACGGAGAAGTAGAACTCCTCGGCGATGTCCGCACCCTGGGCGACCATGACGCGCTGGACGGTGTGGCCCTTGATGTCGAGGCCGAGGATGGCCTGCGCGTGCTCGAACGCCTCGTCCGGGGTCTTCGCGACCTTCACGCCGCCGGCCTTGCCGCGACCGCCGACCTTCACCTGCGCCTTGACGACGACGACGCCACCGATCTTCTCGGCCGCCGCCTTCGCCTGCTCGGGGGTGTCGGCGATGATCCCCTGCAACACGGGGACGCCGTAGGACTCGAAGAGGTCCCTGGCCTGATACTCGAAAAGATCCACGCTGTTCTTCTTCCCGCACGGTTCGTGCGATCGGCATCGGTTTCCCGGTCGCGCTCTCCACATCGAGGGTCGCTCGATGTCGAGACAACGGCCGCCACGCAGCCTAGCGCTGCTCGGTGGACGGCCGGTGCACGTCGGGCACACCCGAGGACAAGCCGATCGGGACCGGGCACCTGAAGCGCACGATCCGCTGCGCGCACTGCTGGGACCGGCCCGAGCTCGAGCTCGGCACTGTGGATCGGTGCAACCCGAACTCCGTACCCGCGCCACCGAGGTCTTCGGCTGGACGCTCCGCCCCGACCAGGAGTCCGTCATCGACGCCGTGCTCGAGGGCCGTGACGCCCTGGCGGTCATGCCCACCGGATCGGGGAAGTCCGCGATCTACCAGGTCGCCGGCCTCGGGCTGGACGGCCTCGTCGTGGTCGTCTCCCCGCTCGTGGCGCTGCAGGAGGACCAGGTGGTCGGGCTCGAGCACCACTCCGACGCACCCCGAGCCGTCGCCCTGAACGCCACGAAGAAGGCACGGGACGTCGCCGATGCGTGGGACGCCGTCGCCGCGAGCGAGGTCGGGTACGTGTTCCTCGCCCCCGAACAGCTGGTGAAGGACGACGTGCTCGAGCGACTCCGCGATGCCGGGGTCGCGCTGGTCGCCGTCGACGAGGCGCACTGCATCTCGTCGTGGGGTCACGACTTCCGACCGGACTACCTGGCGCTCGGCGAGGTCGCGGAGCGCCTGGGCCGCCCGCCGGTGCTCGCACTGACCGCCACGGGTTCCGCTCCGGTGCGGGACGACATCGTCGAGCGGCTCGGTATGCGCGACCCGTTCGTGCTCGCCTCGGGGTTCGACCGTCCCGGCATCCGGCTCGAGGTGGTCCGGCACGCCGAGGACGCCGAGAAGCGCCAGGCCGTGGTCGACCAGGTCGCCGAGCTCGACGGACCCACGGTCGTCTACGTCGCCACCCGCGCCGCGACCACGGAGTACGCCGACGCCCTCGCCGCCCGTGGTCGCCGCGCACAGCCGTACCACGCCGGCATGCGGGTGGCGGAGCGCGAGGCCGTGCACACCGGGTTCCTGGACGGCGACGTCGACGTGGTGGTCGCGACGAGCGCCTTCGGCATGGGCATCGACAAGCCCGACGTCCGGTACGTCGTGCACGCCGACGTCCCCGAGTCGATCGACGCCTACTACCAGGAGATCGGGCGGGCCGGGCGGGACGCCGAACCGGCCGGCGCCACCCTGCACTACCGCGCCGAGGACTTCGGCCTGCGCACGTTCTTCGCGTCCGGCTCGCCGCGACCCGCCTCGGTCCGGGCCGTGTTCGACGCCGTCCCGGCGACCGGTTCGATCGCCCGCTCCGCACTGGTGGAGGCCGCTGGCCTGTCGGCCCGTACCGCCGGTCGAGCACTCAACGCCCTGCTCGACGCCGGCGCCCTGCGCGACGACGTCGACGGTGTCTCCCGGGTGCCGGACGGCCCGCAGGACGCCGACCGTGCGGCACGTGCGACAGCCGACCGTGCCGCCGAACGGGAGCGGGTCGAGGAGTCCCGCATCGCGATGATGCGCCAGCTCGCCGAGACGACGGGGTGCCGCCGCCAGTTCCTGCTCGGCTACTTCGGCGACGAGCTGCCGGAGCCGTGCGGGAACTGCGACACCTGCTCGTCCGGCACGGCACGCGAGGCCTCCGCCCACGTCGCCGACGGGGCGAACGACGCGGCCTGGCCGCCGGATGCGCGCGTCGAGCACGCCGAGTGGGGCACGGGCGTGGTGATGAGCACGGAAGAGGACCGCGTCACGGTGTTCTTCGAGTCCGCCGGCTACCGCACCCTCGCACTCGCCGACGTCGAGCAACGCGACCTGCTCGAACGCGTCTGAACGAACCAGGGACGAAAGCGCAGGCGGTCAGCGCGCCGGCCCGGACGACCCGGGCGGGGAAGGCGCGGTCGCTCGACCACCCGTCGGCGACCGCGCTCCACTCCCCCGAGCATCGGCGATGCTGCCGTGGCGGTGTGACCGGCAGGTGACGCCCGGGTGAACACGACACGAAACCGGACGGCCGCCAAGCGCCGGCGGGTAGGCAGGAAGCCCGCAACGGAAAGGAACCACCATGAGCGACCCCGGCATCAGCCCCGTCGACGACTTCGAGTCCCAGCAGCGTCGCGACGACGACGTCGACCGTGAGCACGTCGGCCCGTACGAGGTGGACGAGGCCGAGGAGTCCCTCGAGACGGTGACGAACGACGCGGTCGCCGGCGAGACGGTCGAGCCGCAGCCCGGTGACGGCTCCGACGACGGTCCGACCGGTGGCTCCCCGCGCGAGGGCTCGCCCGACCTGTGGGAGCACGAGAACGAGCAGGACGAGGACCGCGCCGACCTCGGCAACGACCTCGGCACGAAGCCGCTCTGAGCTGATCAGGCTCCCCCGGAACACGGCTCGGTAGCATCGGGCCGTGTTCCGACGAGTCCGTGCCAGCGTCCGCAGCATGCCTTCGGCAGCGCGGCTGCTGGCGGTCGCGGCGATGCTCCTGGTCGCCGCCTCGGCGCACCTCGCCGCCCGCTCGGAACCCGGTGGCCGCTGGGTGCCGCTCCTCGTCGTCGGCGTTCTCGGTGCGGTCGTCACCGGGTCACCGGCCCATCTCTGGCCGCTCCCCGCGATCTGGCTCGTCGCGACGCTCCTCGCCCTGACCGGTGACGCACCCGTCGACGCCTCGTGTGCACTGGTCGCCCTGGTCGTCGGCGCCGTCGCGCTCCTGGCGGCGATCGCCGTGGACCTGTGGCCCGTCCTGCGGGCGCGACGCCGACGGGGTGCGGCGTGACCACCCCACGGCCTGGAGGCGCGACACACGACCCGCACCGCGCCTCCCGTCCGCCTGCTGGGCGCGTCCACGACCGTCACCTGCGTCGGTTCCTCGCCGACAGCACCCCCGTGGCCGCGGGCGGCCGCGCCATCCTGCTGCAGATCGCCGACCCGGTCGTCGCGGCCGGTGTCCGACGGCACTCGGACTTCGCCCGGCGACCCCAGCAGCGGCTCGCCCACACCCTGATGTTCGTCTACGCCGTCGTCATCGGCACGGAGACCGACTCGGCGACCGCAGCCGGCTTCGTCAACCGTGCGCACCGGCCCGTCGCCGGCGCCGACGACGTCGACCGGCAACTCTGGGTGGCCGCCACCCTGTTCGACTCCGCCCGGCGGGCGCACGACCTGTTCGGCACACGCGTCTCCGCGGCCCGCGCCGAGCAGGTCCTCGCCGCCTACGCCCCGATCGCGACCGCGCTGCGGGTGCCGCCGGAGCGTTGGCCGACCTCGGTGGCGGCGTTCGACCGGTACTGGCAGCGGACGCTGGAGGGGCTCGAGGTCACCGACGACGCCCGCGGGGTCGTCCGCGACCTGCTGCACCCGCGGTTCGCGCCGCTGTGGGTGCGGGCGGCGATGCCCCTCGTCCGCATCGTGACCGTGGGGATGCTGCCGGAACGGGTGCGCACGGCGTACGGCTTCGCGTGGGGGCCGCGGGAGGAACGGCGTTTCCGACGCACCGTCCGGGTGGTGGCCGGGGTGCGGGCGCTGGTGCCGAGCGTGCTGCTGCGGCTGCCGGGTCCGCTGCTGCTGCGGGCGATGCGGCGGACCGCCG
The DNA here is from genome assembly GCF_026241855.1 of Curtobacterium flaccumfaciens pv. betae. Taxonomy (NCBI): domain Bacteria; kingdom Bacillati; phylum Actinomycetota; class Actinomycetes; order Micrococcales; family Microbacteriaceae; genus Curtobacterium; species Curtobacterium flaccumfaciens. Next base: position 3,411,236 of record NZ_JAPJDC010000001.1, read on the forward strand.
GGCGACACGTCACGTGACCCAGCTCGGTGCGTCACGCCGGACTCCCCGAGCGCTGCCCGCAGGCGCACGGTTGGGTGGGTGCATGTCCTCTACCCCGCTCTCCGGTGACGACTCCCTGCGCCTGCCCGAGTTCGACGACCCGCACGCGGCCCTGCAGGCGTCCTGGCGCGAGACGATGCAGCAGCTCCGGTTCACCGGGCTCGTGTCGGTGCAGGTCCCGACGCCGTGACACGTGGACACGGCGGGCGGCGATGACGACGTACGACCGGATCGCGTACCGGAACGGCACCAGCGCCCCGGCGACCGTCACGGTGGAGGTGGACCTGACGAACCCAGACCGCCAGGCGCACTCCACCGTGACCGTGTCGCTGCTGGGCGTCGAGCACTCGGCCACGGCCGACGACGCCTTCGAGGCGCTGAGCCTGGTGCGCGCGGCACTCGACCGCGACGGGTGGCTCCTGGGTGTGCAGGGGGCCCGCGTCGATGTGTGGCCGAGCGGGATGGCTCGACAGCAGGGTGGTGGCCTGCGTGCGTACCGACACCGCCGCGGTCGTCGTCCACGCCTCGACGACCTGGTCGACGTGTTCGCCCCCGCCGACGAACGCCTCGGCACGGTGGAGGCACAGCGGTCGTTCGTCGGAGTGAAGCCGCTGGTCGCGCGACCAGAGGCCGTCGACGACACCGAGACGATCGCCACCTCGACCACGCTTGCTCCGACCCGCTCCATCGACGGACGGCCTTCCCTGATCGATCGCCTCCTCGGTCGCGCGCAGCCGGCCTCGTGGTCGGCACCGCAACGGTGGACCGCGGTGCGGGCGACGCTCGGTGACGCCCTGACTCCGGCCGAGTGGGCGGAAGCGGAAGTGCTCGCCGGCACGGTACTGACCGGCAGGCGCCAGCCGAGCACGCACCGGCTCACCCGAGCGGTGGGGTGGGACGACGAGGACACCCGGTGGGCCGACCTCATCGACGTCGCGGTCGAACCGAACGGCACGATCGGCATCCGGGTGTTCCACAGGCCGTACGTCGAGCGTCCCGGAGCGCCGTTCGAGGTGGTGCACGACACCCGCGTGGCCGACCTGCCACCGACGGAGTTCCGCCCGAGCGGACTCGAGACGTCCACACGCCAGGACCAGGTGTCCGCGCTCTGGGAGCACCTCCGCCGACTCGCGCTGATCCCGGACGAGGCGCTGTCCGTCATGTTCTGGCCGGATCACGGACGTGTCCCGACCGGCAGCGACGACGACCAGGGCCGAACCGTCACGTTCTCGGGCCTGGCGGACGGATCCGTCTGGACCGTCCTCGTCAGTGCGGTCGGACACCTCCGCATCACCCGGACGCTGCCGTCCGCGACGCCCTGACGAGGCCGAGGTCGACCCCGGCGGACGACCCCTTTCGAACACCGAGCCCTCGGGCACGGTTGGGTGGGTGCATGTCCTCTGCCCCACTCTCCGGTGACGACTCCCTGCACCTGCCCGAGTTCGACAGCCCGCCGGCGTCTCCGCTCGACCTCGCTCGCGACTGGCTGTCCGCGGCCCAAGACCGACAGGTCTCCGAGCCGTTGTCGATGACCCTCGCCACGGCCGGGGCCGACGGCCGTGTGTCCGCTCGCACCGTCGACGTGAAGCGCATCGAGGCGGACGGACTGGTCTTCGGCACGTCGGAGGACAGCCCGAAGGGGCGGCAGCTCGCCGAGAACCCGCACGCAGCCCTGCAGGCGTACTGGCGCGAGACGATGCAGCAGCTCCGGTTCGAGGGCCACGTCGTCCGGCTGTCGGACGCCGAGTCCGACGCCCTGTTCGCGGACCGCTCCCCGAAGTCACGCGCGGCGACGGCCATCGCGGACCAGTCGGCCGTGCTCGAGCCGCGGACCCTGCAGGACCTGATCGACGACGCGAACGACCTGCTCGACGACTCCGGCGACGACGTCCCCCGGCCTGCACGGTGGGTTGCCTGGCGTCTCGAGCCCGACATCGTGGAGTTCTGGCACGGCAGCCGCGACCGGATGCACCGACGACTGCAGTACGCATTCACCGAGGGTGCCTGGACGGCCACCCGCCTGCAGCCGTAGTCGGCGCGGCTCCGCACCGAGAGCCCCCGCCCCGCTACCGCCCGATCGGGTTCGCCATCGCCCCCGCCCGGATGAGCGACGCCGACTGGTCCGCCAGGTCCACCATCGACAGGGTGTTCCGCAGCTGCAACCGGTTCAGGCACGAGTGCTCGAACGTCGGCACCCGCAGGTCCAGGGGACGACGGCGGTCCGGGTGCGCGGCGGCGTGGGCGTCGATGCACTCCCCCACGACCTGCCAGAAGCGGGACTCGGGCAGCACCGCGTCGTCGTCGAGGATCGCGGCGACGAACCGGAGCACCCCGTCGAACACGTCGGTGAAGACCGCGAGCGCGGCCTCGTCGTCGGACACCGGGTGCACGATCCGGTCGATGTCGGCGGGGACCGGGCGGTCGTCGTGCCGACCGAGCACCGCGGCCTCCTCGCCGATGTCCTTCATCACGGCCCGGACCACGACGCCGTCGCGCACGACGAGCACCAGGTTCTCGCCGTGCGGCATGAACACCAGGTCGTGCACGGTCAGGCAGTGCACGACGGGCAGCAGGTAGGCGTCGAGCCAGCGCCGGACCCAGACGTCGGCGGGCAGACCAGAGGCCTCGATCAGCGCCGAGACCACGGCGTTCCCCGCGGCGTCCCGGTGCAGCAGCGCCGCCATCGTCAGCAGCCGCTCGCCGTCCGTCACCCGCGGCAGCGGGCTCTCCCGCCACAGGGCCGCGAGCATCTTGCGCTGCGGCGAGGACACGTCGACCCGGTGGTAGGCGTCCCCCGTGTAGCCGATGGCGGCGTGCTCCCGGAGCACCGAGAACCCGGCGGCGGCGAGCGCGGGGTCGGCGGAGACGATCGACTCGACCCAGTCGTTCACGGCCGGGGTGTTCCGCATGTACGCGGGCGACATCCCCCGCAGGAACCCCATGTTCTGCACGGCGAGCGCCGTCTTCACGTACGAGCGTGCCGGCTCGGTGCGGTTGAACGCGGTGCGGATGGACTGCTGCGGCTGGTACTCGTCGGGTCCCTCGCCCAGGTCGACCAGGTCCTGTCGGCCCAGGTCGGGCGCGAAGGTCACGGCGATCCGGTGCTGCCACTGCCACGGGTGCACGGGCAGCCACACGTAGTCGTCGGGGTCGAGCCCGCGACGCTCCAGCGCGGCACGGAACCCGGCCACGACCGCCGGTGACAGCTCTGCCTCCCAGTGCGCCTGCTCGGTCCGGTCGGCGGCGAGCGCCAGGTGCGTGTGCTCGCGTCGGGCGGCGAGCCACCGGTACCGGAACCGGCCGCCGGACTCCGGCGCGAACGTCCGGTACTCGTCGAGCCCGAACCCGATCCGGCCGTTGGCGGCGACGAACGCCGGGTGCCCCTCGGTCATCGCCGCCTCGACGTCCTGGAACGACGCGACGACGTCCTCGACGGACCCGGCCGAACCGGCCGCCCCCGCCCCGCCCCGCCCCCGTGCCAACTGCCCGGCCGACGGTCCGCCCCGCCGGTGCTTCGCCGCGGCACTCGCCAGCGTCGACGCGATCTCCTCCAGGTACGTGCCGAGCAACTCGTCGGGGATCCCGAGCACCGCGCGCAGCTCGAGCACGAGCTCCTGCGCGCTGAGCGGCGCCGGCACCCCCGCACGGGTCCGCGTCAGCGAGGCCTCGTCCATCGACCAGTGCTCGAGCACGTGCTGCCGGGCCCGGAACCGGTAGGTCGACTCCCCCGCGTCGAGCCGCCACCCGTCCCCGTCCGGTACGGGTGCGATCAGCCGTTCGTGGGTGAACTCCGCGATCGCCTTGGCGACCAGGTGCCGTTCGGCGGGTTCCAGGTGCTCGGGCCGCAGGTGTGCGGCTGGCCCGTCGTCGTCGGGGACGCCGATCCGGTCGGTGTCGAGCACCGACAGCAGGGCCCGCTTGCCGTCGACGTCCACCTGTCGCAGGGCGCGGAACCCGACCTCGGCGTTCTTCGCCTGCACGGCGGTGTTCCGCACGTCGGGTTCGACGACGACCCGGCGCGCGCCGAGGGCGTCCCGGCAGTGCTCGACGACGGTACGCATCACCGCGCTGGTCAGGCCGTGGACACGACCCTCGGTGGGCACCGGCGCGACGAGCAGGTGCATGCCGACGTCGCCGGGTTCGGCCGCCCACACGTCGGTGAGCAGGACGGCGGAGGGGTCGTAGGTCTCCGCCAGGAAGCACGGCTCGCCGTTCCGGCGGCCGAGCCACGCTGCCTGCGCGGGGTCCGCCTGCACGCCGACCAGGTAGGCGCGCACCCCTTCCACGTCGAGGTCGCCCATCTCCCACCACGACGACGCCGGGTGGGCGAGCCACGACTGCACGACGGCGGCGTCGCGTTCCGGGTCCACGGGCTCGACGGTCAGGAGGCCCGGCTCGGCTCCCCCGGACGCGGTCGCCCCGGGCGCGTCGACCGTCGCAGTGCCCGCCACACCAGTGCCCGCCGAACGGGCGCCCGTCACACCCGTGCTGTCGACGACGGCGCTCATGCGGACACCTCCGCCCGCTCGGACGCGCGCGGGGCCGGCGCGCGCTCCGCGGCGCCGGGGTGGGCGGTGGACGGCTCCGAGGCGGGCAGGCCGAACTCCTGGAAGGCGATCCGGGCCTCCAGGCCGTACACGGGGCGACCCGTGACGGACCGGATGATCGACGCGTTCCGCCACGCGCCCATGCCGAGGTCGGGCGCGGTCAGGCCGTGGGTGTGCTCCTCGGCGTTCTGCACCCAGATGCGCCCGCCCAGGGTGTCGACGTGGTGGTCGCGGGCGACCGCCAGGCGACCACGGGAGTCGCGGGCGACGAGGTGCTCGACCGGGTCGAGGAACCGCGGGACCCGCGGGGTGTACCCGGTGGCCAGCACCAGCTGCTCGACCTCGTGCTCGTACGTCTGGTCGAGCTGCTCGTGGCGGAGCGTCAGCCGGTACGTGCCACGGTCGGCGAGCCAGGCGGCGTCGACGACGCTCGTCTCGGTCCGGAGCGTCGTCGGGACCGGGCCGCGCGCGCTGATCCGGTAGAGCTGGTCGTACAGGTCGTCGACCAGGTCGGCGCTGATGCCCTTGTACAGGCCACGCTGTTCCCGCCCCAGGCGGTCGCGGACGGCTTCGGGCAGCCCGTGGAAGTGGTCCGTGTACTCCGGGCTCGTCATCTCGAGGGTGAGCTTGGTGTCCTCCATCGGGAAGAACCGGGGCGAACGTGTGATCCAGTCGAGGCGGTAGCCGTCCTGGCGGATGTCCTCGAGCAGTTCGCGGTAGACCTCGGCGGCGGACTGCCCGCTGCCGACGACGGCGATGGACCCGGCGTCGCGCAGGGCGTCGCGGTTCGGCAGGAACTCGGCGGAGTGGACGGCCGGTCCGCCGATCCCGCGCAGCGGGGCGGGGACGGACGGCTCGGTGCCGATCCCCACGACGACGTGGTGTGCGCGGTACGTCTCGGGACCCTGATCGGTCTCGGCGTGCACCGTGAACGTGTCGGTGACCGGGTCGTGCTCGACGGCGGTCACCCGGCGGCCCCACCGCAGGGTGTCGAGCCGGTCGGCGGCCCAGCGGCAGTAGGCGTCGTACTCGCTGCGCAGGGGGTGGAAGTCCTCGCGGATGTAGAACGGGTACAGGCGCCCGGTCTCCTTGAGCCAGGCGAGGAACGAGAACGGCGAGGTCGGGTCGGCCATCGTCACCAGGTCGGCGAGGAACGGCACCTGGATCGTGGCGTCGTCGAGCATCATGCCGTGGTGCCAGGCGAAGCCGTCGGCGGCGTCGAGGAACACCGCGTCGACGTCGGCGATCGGGTCGGTCAGGCAGGCGAGGCCGAGGTTGAACGGGCCGATGCCGATGCCGACGACGTCGTGCGCGGTGGGGTCGGCGGCGGTGCGGTCGGCGGTCATCGGTTCGCTCCCTCGGTCTCGGTGGTGGCTGCGCGCACCCGGGCGGCCGTCGCGACGACGTGCTCCAGTGACGCGCGCATCTGCTCCGGGGTGGTTTCGGGGTTGAGCAGCGTGAGCTTGTTGCACGGCCGGCCGTCGATGACCGTCTTGGCGATCAGCACCCGGCCCTCGGCGAGCAGGGCCGAGCGGATCGGGGCGACCAGCGCGTCGGCGGCCTCGTCCGTCATGCCGGCGGGCTGCCAGCGGAACAGCACCGTGCTGAGCTGCGTCGGCGCGACGAGCACCAGGTCGGGGTGCTCCTCGACGATCCGGTGGGTGGCCACGGCGAGGTCGATGACGGTGTCGAACGCGGCCCCGATCGCGTCGGCACCCGTCGCCCGCAGGGTGGCCCAGAGCTTCAGGGCGTCGAACCGGCGGGTGGTCTGCAGCGACTTGTCGACCTGGTTCGGCTCGGCGGCGTCCTCGGGGTTCAGGTAGTCGGCGTACCAGGCGGTGCGGCGCAGGTCCTCCGGGCGCTGCACGAGCAGGGCGCTCGACGACACCGGCTGGAAGAACGACTTGTGCAGGTCGGCGGTCACGCTCCGGGCCCGTTCGACGCCGTCGAGCAGGTGCCGGCGGGTCGGGGACACGAGCAGCCCGCAGCCGTACGCGGCGTCGACGTGCAGCCAGACTCCCTCGAGATCACAGACGTCCGCGATCGGCTCGAGCGGGTCGATCACCCCGCGGTCGGTGGTGCCGGCGGTGGCGACGACGGCCATCGGCGTCTGCCCGGCTGCGCGGGCGGCGGCGATCGCCTCCGCGAGGGCGGCGGGCACCATCCGGCCGGCGTGGTCGGTGGCGACGGCGACCACGGCCTCGAGGCCGAGCAGCCGCGCTGACTTCGCGATGCTGAAGTGGGTCTCCGCGGTCGTGAACACGGTGCCGCCGGTGCCGAGGGCCTCGCGCGCCAGCAGCAGGGCCTGCAGGTTCGACTGCGAGCCGCCCGAGGTGAAGATGCCGTCACCCGCGGCGAACCCGATCCGACCGGCGAGCCAGGCGACGACGTGCCGCTCGATCTCGGTGCCGATCCGGGACTGGTCCCAGGTGTCGACCGACGGGTTCACGGCGGCCAGGACCGACTCGGCGGCGACCGCGGGCAGCGCGACCGGACAGTTCAGGTGCGCGAGGTACGCCGGGTCGTGGAACCAGACGGCCTCACGGACGAACAGCTCGTCGAGTTCGGCGAGCGCGCGGTCCGTCCCGAGGGGTTCGGCGTCGAGGTCGACGTTCTGCACCCGGGCCCGGAGGACCTCGGGAGCGGTGTCGGTCGTCGGACGGTCGGCGGCGGCGAAGCGGTCGGCCAGGCGGTCCACCGTGGACGTCACGGCGGAGCGGTAGCGCTCGGCGGTGGCGGTGGTCAGGAGTTCGATGGGAGGTGTCACGTTAGGTAAGGCTAACCTCACAAAGTGTGATCGTGCCACCCGAACGAGGGGCGCACCGAACGGCCGGGCGTGTCAGACGCCCGTCTGCCGGCGGGGCGTCAGGCGTTCATGAACTCGTTCGGCTGCAGCGCCCGGCCGACGATGCGCACGTCGCCGATCGACCCGACGAACACGTTGTCGAGCTTGCCGCCGTAGCGGTAGCCGCCGAGCAGCCACGGCTTGCCGATCGTGCTCAGACCATGGTTCGGGGTGGACGGGTTCCGCACGACCGGGCACCCGTCGACGTACAGCACGGTGTGCGTCCCGTCGTTCACCACGGCCACGTGCCACCAGGCCCCGAGCGGCAACTCGTGCCCCCAGTTCGTCAGTGATCCGTCCTGGCTCGCCGGGTACACGCACCACTGCAGTTCGCGGTCCCCCGACAGGCTCAGGGTCACGGCGGGTTCGTCCGGGTCACCGTCGGCTCCGGTCGCCTTCCCCACCTGACCGGCGCTTGAGTACTGCGACAGCAGGGCGCTGAACCCGTTCGCGCTCGGGTCGAACGTGGTCGGCAGCGCGAAGAACGCCTCGACCGTGTAGCCGTGGGGGAACCGGGTCCGGTTGAGCGGAGCCGCGTCGACGGTCTGCAGGTGGTCCCCACCGGTCTTGCCGCCCTGCAGCGCGAGGCCGCCGGCGCCCGGCTGGTCGGCGTGGTGCGCCGCCGTCCAGCGCAGCGCCCCCGCGACGGCACCGGTCCGGCGAGCGACCACCAGGTCGTTCCCCCGCCCGCTCTGGTCGCGCACCCGCGTCGTCGGCGCGAGCGCCGCCCCGTCCGGGTTGCCGTCGAACCGCCAGTACGCCAGCGTCCCCGGCACCAGCATGCGTGCCGCCGGCCGGGAGGCCCGTGGTGCGACCGGCGCGAACCCCGCGAAGCGTGCGTCGAAGTCCACCGCCATGGTGAAGCGGTCGACGTCGCCGCTGAGGGCGGTCTCCTGGGCCGCGAGCTCGTTCGTCTCGCCGAGCCCACCGGCGAGCAGGAACGGCGACAGTGTCTCGACGTCGATGACGTTCCGCTCGAGGTCGACGTGGTACAGCCGGATCATGGCCGCCCCGCCGTAGTAGCGGTTCTGGTAGTTGGTCAGGTGCAGGGCGACGTCGTGCCCGACGGTGTTCTTCGCCGTCGTGCGGCCCGGACCCCAGTAGTGCCCGTTGAGCGTCAGGAACACCTGGTCGTGCTTCGAGATGAAGGAGTCCCAGAGCTGCTGGCCGTAGGGGTCGAACGCCGCTCCACCGCTGGCGTCCGAGTCGACGAGGGCGTGCGTCGTGAGGATGACCGGGGCGTGCGGCCGGGCCGCGAGCACGGAGCTGGCCCAGGCGAGCCCGCTCGCGCTCGTCCGCCAGTCGAGCGCCAGGACGACCCACTCGCGGCCGGCCGCGGCGAACCGGTGAGCGGTGTTGTAGCCGTCCGGGCTCGAACCGATCCAGCCCGGGGCCTTCCGGAACCGCTGCGGGCCGAACACGTCGAGGTACGGGGTTCGGCCACGCTGGTCGTCGGTCGACGAGTCGACGTCGTGGTTCCCGGCGAGCACGCTGTAGGGCGCACCGGCACGGTCGAGCACGTCGAAGACCGCGCCGGACGCACGCATCTCGGACGCCGCACCGTTCTGCGTCAGGTCGCCGAGGTGGACGAGGAACACCGTGTTGTGCCGGGCCTGCTCGCGGACGACGTACTCGAGCGAGGCGCGCATCGGCGCCGGGTCCACCGCGGCGCCGTCGAACATGTACTGCGTGTCCGGCATCACAGCGACGGTGAAGCGTGGCGAGGTCGTGTCCGGGCGCCACCGTCCGGTGTGCCCGCGCGCCACCGCCGCCTGAGCGGCCTCGGTCGATCCGCCGAGCGCCGCCGGGGCGACTGCGGGTGCCGCGGTCAGCGCATCGGCGACGGCCGGGGCGCCGCCGAAGCCGTTCGAGGCCACGAGACCGGCCGCACCGGCGAGTCCGGACCCGACCAGGAAGCCCCGGCGGGAGACCGGGATGCGCTTGCTGCGGTCTCCGGCGTGGTCGTGGGCGTCGTCGCGATCGTCAGGGCTGTTCTGCACAGCACCGCACCGTACGGACCGCGGGGGAACGCCCCGGGTCCGTTCCGTGAACTCCAGACCGGCTGCGGCTGCCGGTTCGGTGTGGACCGGTGAGGGCTCCTACAGCTTCTCGATCGGGGCGATCTTGATGAGGAGCTTCTTGCGGCCCGCGGAGTCGAACGCGATCTCGGCGATGCGCTTGGCTCCCTGTCCCGTCACCGCGGACACCGTGCCCTCGCCGAAGTCGACGTGCTTGATGCGGTCGCCGGCGACGAGTTCCATGTCGCCGTTGTCGCGCACCTGCCCGGACACCCGGTTCGCCCACTCGGTCTTCGGGCGGGTCTTCGACGCTGCCGCTGCGCGGTCGTACGAGCCGCCGCCCCAGCCGCCACCACCGCGGTAGCCGCCGCCACCGCCGCCGAAGCCGCCGTCGCGCTTGGCGTTCAGGGCGCGGGGCTGCGTGCCACCACGGCTGTTCGCCATGCCCGGGGACTGCTTCCACTCGATGAGCCCCTCGGGGATCTCCTGCAGGAAGCGCGAGGGCATCGCCACGTTCACGTCGCCGAACTGGGCACGGGTCATCGCGAGGGACAGGAACAGGACCTTCTTGGCGCGGGTGATGCCCACGTAGAACAGCCGGCGCTCTTCCGACGGTCCGCCGGGTTCGTTGGCGGACATCCGGTGCGGGAGCAGGTCTTCCTCGACGCCGGTCAGGAACACCGCGTCGTACTCCAGGCCCTTCGCGGTGTGCAGCGTCATCAGCGACACCGTGCCCGACGAGTCGTCGAGCTCGTCCGCCGCGGCGACCAGCGAGACCTCGGTCAGGAAGTCCGACAGCGTGCCCTCGGGGTTGTTCTTCTGGAACTCACGCGTCACGGCCACGAGCTCGTCGATGTTGTCGGCACGGGCGGCGTCCTGCGCGTCGGGCGACTTCCGCAGGTTGTCGAGCAGCCCGGAGCCGTCGAGCAGCTGCGTCAGGGTGTCGACCACCGGCTGCGTCGGGGCCTTCTCGGACACGGAGTCGAGCAGCGCCGCGAACTCGGTGATGGCGTTCCGCACCTTCGGCCCGAACCCGAGCTCACCCGCGTGCCGCAGGGCGTCGCGCATCGTGGTCTCGTGCTCGTCGGCGTAGCGCTGGAGCGTGGTCTCGGTGACCGAGCCGATGCCGCGCTTGGGCACGTTGAGGATGCGGCGCAGGGCCATCGGGTCGGCCGGGTTGGCGACGGTGATCAGGTACGCCATGGCGTCCTTGATCTCGGCGCGCTCGTAGAACTTCGTGCCGCCGAGCACCCGGTACGGGATCGCCGCACGGATGAAGATCTCCTCCAGCGCACGGGTCTGCGAGTTGGTCCGGTAGAACACCGCCATGTCGCGGTAGTCCATGCCGTCTTCACGCAGGCGCTGGATCTCGTCGGCGACGAACTGCGCCTCGTCGTGGCCGGTGTACCCGGTGAAGCCGACGATCTTCTCGCCGGCACCGACGTCGGTGAACAGGCTCTTCGCCTGGCGGTCGAAGTTGTTCGCGATGACCGCGTTCGCCGCGTCGAGGATGTTCTGCGTCGAGCGGTAGTTCTGCTCGAGCAGGATCGTCTTGGAGTTCGGGAAGTCCCGCTCGAACTCGACGATGTTGCGGATGTCCGCCCCGCGGAACGCGTAGATCGACTGGTCGGAGTCGCCGACCACCGTCAGGGACGCGGGCGCGATCGACCCGTCGGTCTCCCGCATCCGGGCGACGTGCTGGCCGGAGTCCTCGAGCTTGTCGACCTGTTCGACCGGCACCGGGCGGGTGAGCTCACGGATCAGGGCGTACTGGGCGTGGTTCGTGTCCTGGTACTCGTCGACCAGGATGTACCGGAAGCGGCGCTGGTACAGGGCGGCGACGTCCGGGAAGGCCCGGAACAGGAACACCGTCTGGCCGATCAGGTCGTCGAAGTCGAACGCGTTCGCCCGGCGGAGTTCGTTCGTGTAGCGCCGGAACACCTCGGTGAACATGACCTCTTGCGGGTCGTTCACGTTGATGTTGCGCGCGTAGGTGTCGATGTCCTGCAGCTCGTTCTTGAGCTTCGAGATCTTCGACGCCGCGGCACCGACGGTCAGCCCGAGGGAGTCGGCCTCGAGCTCCTTGATGATCCGCTTCAGCAGCGCCTTGGAGTCGGCGGAGTCGTAGATCGTGAACGACTGCGGGAACCCGAACCGCTCGGCTTCGCGCCGCAGGATGCGCACGCACGCCGAGTGGAACGTGGAGATCCACATCCCCTCGGCCTCGCCACCGACCAGGGCCCGGACGCGCTCGCGCATCTCGGCCGCGGCCTTGTTCGTGAACGTGATCGCCAGGATCTGCGACGGCCAGGCTTCGCGGTTGGCGAGCAGCAGTGCGATGCGGCGGGTGAGCACGCTCGTCTTGCCGGAACCGGCACCGGCCACGATCAGCAGGGACTCGCCGCGGTACTCGACGGCTTCCTTCTGCTGGGGGTTCAGACCCGCGGTGAACGGGTCTTCGTACGCGCGGGCACCGGCGCCCGGTTCGGGCGTCGATTCGAAGGGGTCGAGCACGATCGTCATGTCCTGGACAGTCTAGGCGGGACCCCCGACAGCGGACCGGGCGAGCACCGCCAGGTCCGGGTGGTCGGCGAACACCCCGTCGAGTCCGGTGCGGATCACGGACGTGAACCACCGCTCCCAGTCGCCGAACGCCGCGACGTCGCCACCTCGACGCAGCGGCGACGGCAGGAACCGGTTCTCCGGCCGGAGCGTCCACGTGTACACCGCGAGCCCGGCGGCGTGAGCGCGGTCGACGATCGCGCTGCGCACCGGCGTCGGGTCGTCGAGCGCGACGCTGTCGACGCCGGCCATCAGGGTGCCGAGGTCGACGCTGATGCCGTGGAACTCGGTCGCGAACGACGCGAGCGCGTCCTCGGAGCGCTCGGCGGCGTAGGTGGGGGCGAGCGATCCGTGGGACGCGACCTCGTCCGCGGCGCTGCCACGGGCCTCCTGGAGGTACACGAGCCGACCACCGGTCCCCCGCTCGCGCAGGTCGCGCAGCACGCCCTTCTCGAAGCTCTCCACCGTGAGCCGCTCGTCCTGCCGCCACCCGGCCTCGCCGAGCGCGGCGTCGACGAGTCCACCCATCGGGAACCCGGCGCGGTCGAAGTACGCGGCGTGCTTGACCTCGGCGACGAGCCCGACCGGGCGGGGTGCGGCGTCGAGGATCGCGAGCAGGTCGACGAGCCGCAGGATCGGCTGCGCACCATCGTGCTCGGCGGATTCCGGGCGCAGCACCGGCAGGCGCTCGCGGGTACGGAGCGTCTGCAGCTCGGCCCACGTGAAGTCCTCGGTGAACCAGCCCGTCAGGGTCTGGCCGTCGACGGTCTTCGTCGTGCGCAGGTGCCGGAACTCCGGGTGGTCGGCGACATCCGTGGTGCCCGAGACCTCGTTCTCGTGCCGGAGCACCAGGACGCCGTCCCTCGTGGGCACCAGGTCCGGTTCGATCGCGTCTGCACCGAGCTCGATCGCGAGCTCGTACGCGCTCCGCGAGTGCTCGGGGCGGTAGCCGGACGCACCACGGTGGGCGATCACGAGGGTCATGGCGCGACCCTACTGGCCGCGGGTGACCAGCGGGGCACCTGTGTCGCGGGACACACCCGTGGCTCCGGGGGCCCTCGTTCCCAGGGACGGCACCGAGCATCACCGCATGACCGTCCGTTCGCTCTCCACCGCCGTCGAGGCCCGGATCGACCGGGCCGCACGCCGACTGCTCGACGCCGGGCACCAACCGCACCGGCCCGTCCGGGTGCTCGTCACCGAGTTCCTGGTGTTCGGCGCGAAGCAGGCCTGGGCGTGCGCGTTCGGGGCGCTGCTGCTCACGACCATGGCCGTGGTGCACCTGACCGTGCCGGCGGCGATGCGGAACGACGTCCTGACGATCGCGGCCGTGCTGCTGCAGGTCGGGATGCTCGTGTTCAGGCTCGAGACCGTGCGCGAACTCCGGGTCGTGCTGCTGTTCCACGTCGTCGGCACCGCGATGGAGGTGTTCAAGACCCACATGGGCTCGTGGACCTACGAACCCGGAGGGCTGTTCGTCGTCGCCGGGGTGCCGCTGTTCTCGGGCTTCATGTACGGCGCCGTCGGGTCGTACATGGTCAGGGTCTACCGACTGTTCGACCTGCGGTTCGACCGGTACCCGCGGCAGTGGCTGCTGGCGGTCGTGGCGGGCGGGATCTACCTGAACTTCTTCGGCCACCACTTCGTCGCCGACGCCCGGTACCTGCTGCTCGCGCTCGTGCTGCTGCTCTTCGCCCGCACGACCATGCACGTCCGGATCCACCGGGCGACGCTGCGGATGCCCGTGCTCGTCGCGATGGGACTCGTCGCGGTGTTCATCTGGGCGGCGGAGAACGTCGCGACCTGGGCCGGGGCGTGGAGCTACCCGGCGCAGCTCGCGGTGTGGCAGCCGGTGGCACCGGCGAAGATCGTGGCGTGGTTCCTGCTCATGACGATCTCGGTCGCGCTCGTCACCTGGCTCTACCCGGCGCTGCCGTCGGGACGGGTGGGCTCGACGGCGGACTCTCGACGTCCTCGGGGCGCGCGTGCAGCGGGCGACCCTAGGCTTCCCTCGTCGGGGCCCGCTGGGCCCGCGTCCGCTCGCCGCGAATCCTCAGCCTTCCGCGACCGAGCGCCCCTAGGCTGAGAGGACTCGAATCTCCTAGGAAGAGGACACCATGGCCTTCAAGCCCGGTTTCGACCAGTCCCCCGCCTTCAACGCACAGGGGGCAAACACCTGGGGCGGGCGCGGTGCTGGTCAGCAGCAGGCCGGCTGGGGACAGACCCCGCAGCAGGCCCAGGGCGGCATGACCCCCGAGCAGCTGCAGTACATGTACGACCGCCCGACTGCGTCCCCGGTGGACACCGACCGCATGTCGTACGAGGACACCATCGTCAAGACGCTGCTCGCCTTCGGCGTGCTCGTCGTCGGCGCGGTGGCCGGTTGGAACCTGCCGCCGGTCGTCTGGATCGTCGGCGCGCTCGTCGGGTTCGTCCTGGCGCTCGTCAACACCTTCAAGAAGAAGCCGTCGCCGGGTCTGATCCTGACGTACGCGTTCTTCGAGGGGCTGTTCGTCGGCGGTATCTCGAACTACTTCCAGACCGCGTTCCCCAAGGCCGACGGCATCGTCGCGCAGGCCGTGTTCGGCACGCTCGGTGTGTTCTTCGTCACCCTGCTCCTGTTCCGCTCGGGCAAGGTCCGCGCGACCCCGAAGGCCACGCGCTTCTTCTTGATCGCGATGGTCGGGTACATGGCGTTCTCCCTCGTGAACCTGGTCCTGATGTGGACCGGCGTGACCCAGAGCGCGTTCGGCCTGATGGGCGTGACGCTCTTCGGCATCCCGCTCGGGGTCCTCATCGGCGTGTTCGTCGTGCTGATGGCCGCGTACTCGCTGATCCTCGACTTCGACCAGATCAAGACCGGTGTCGAGCGCGGCGCACCCCGCATCTACGCCTGGACCGCGGCGTTCGGCCTCATCGTGACGCTCGTCTGGCTGTACCTCGAGATCCTGCGCATCCTCGCCATCATCGCGAGCAGCTCGCGCAACTAGCACCACCGCACACGCGAAGGGCCCCGGCGCTGCCGGGGCCCTTCGTCGTTCCCGGACCGGTGGTCGGCCCCGGCTCTGCCGCCCGGGCCGGTGGTCGGCAGTGGGGGCGGGGCGGCGGCGGTCCTGCGGCGGTCCCAGTGGTCACAACACCCCGCCGGTCGCCCGCCGAGTGGTCACGAAGTGTCGTCCGGGGCGGTGCCAACCGACACTTCGTGACCGCTCGGCACCGGGCCCGCGGGGTGTTGTGACCACTCGACGGACCCGGCAGCGCCCACGAACCGCGCCCGCACCGCCCGCGGCAGCAAAACCCCCGCTCAAGACCCCGGCAGCGCCCCCGGACGCACGAAGGCCCGGCACGCGTGACGCGTACCGGGCCTTCCGTTGCTCAGGGGAGCCCTACTCCCACTCGATCGTCCCCGGCGGCTTCGACGTGACGTCGAGCACGACCCGGTTGACGTCGGGCACCTCGTTCGTGATGCGGTTCGAGATCTTCGCGAGGGTGTCGTACGGCAGACGCGTCCAGTCGGCGGTCATGGCGTCCTCGGACGAGACCGGACGGAGCACGATCGGGTGCCCGTAGGTCCGGCCGTCGCCCTGCACGCCCACGGAGCGGACGTCGGCGAGCAGCACGACCGGGCACTGCCAGATCTCCTGGTCGAGGCCGGCCGCGGTGAGCTCTTCGCGCGCGATCTTGTCAGCGGCACGGAGCAGTTCGAGCCGCTCCTTCGTGACCTCGCCGACGATGCGGATGCCCAGGCCCGGGCCGGGGAACGGCTGGCGACCGACGATGACCTCGGGCAGCCCGAGTTCGCGGCCGACCGCACGGACCTCGTCCTTGAACAGGGTGCGCAGGGGCTCGACGAGCTCGAACGTCATGTCCTCGGGCAGGCCGCCGACGTTGTGGTGCGACTTGATGTTCGCGGTGCCCGCTCCGCCGCCGGACTCGACGACGTCGGGGTAGAGCGTGCCCTGCACGAGGAACTTGACCTCGGCATCAGAGTCGGAAGCCTGCGCCTCGAGCACGAGTGCCTCGGCCGCGCCCTCGAACGTGCGGATGAACTCGCGCCCGATGATCTTGCGCTTCTGCTCGGGGTCGCTCACGCCGGCGAGGGCGTCGAGGAACTGCTGCTCGGCGTCGATCGTGATGAGCCGGACGCCGGTGGAGGCGACGTAGTCCTCTTCCACCTGCTTGCGCTCGTCGGCCCGGAGGAGTCCGTGGTCGACGAAGACGCAGGTCAGCTGGTCGCCGACGGCCTTGTGCACCAGGGCTGCGGCGACGGCGGAGTCGACACCACCGGAGAGCCCGGCGATGACCCGTGCGGAGCCGACCTGCTCGCGGATGCGGGCGACCTGCTCCTCGATGACGTTGCTGGAGTTCCAGTCGCCGGGCAGGCCCGCGGCACGGTGCAGGAAGTTCTCGAGCACGGCCTGGCCGTACACGGAGTGCTTGACCTCGGGGTGCCACTGCACGCCGTAGAGCTTGCGCTCGTCGGACGCGAACGCCGCGACGGGCGTCGACGCGCTCGAGGCGAGCACCTCGAAGCCGGCCGGTGCCTTGGCCACGGAGTCGCCGTGCGACATCCACGTCACCTGGTCCGCCGGCTGGTCGCCGAGCAGGGTGCTGGTGCCGGGGGCGAGGGTCACGTCGGTGGCGCCGTACTCGCGCAGACCGGTGTTCGCGACCTCGCCACCGAGGGCGGTCGCCATGGCCTGGAAGCCGTAGCAGATGCCGAGCACGGGGACGCCGAGGTCGAGGATGTCACCGTCGAGGGACGGAGCGCCTTCTTCGTACACGGACGACGGACCACCGGACAGCACGATCGCCGCCGGGTCCTTGGCGCGGATCTCGTCCGCGGTGATGGAGTGCGGCACGATCTCGCTGTAGACGTTCGCTTCACGGACCCGACGCGCGATGAGCTGCGCGTACTGGGCCCCGAAGTCGACGACGAGGACGGGACGCTGTTCGGTCTCGCTCACCGAGCGGCCTCCTTCTCACGCTGCTGGGCAGCGATCAGCTCGTGGTAGGTGTCCATGGCCTGCTGCTGCATGCGGTGTTCGACCACGAAGGACATGAACGGGATGATGCCCCCGAGGGCGATGAGCAGGAAGCGCGACGGCCTCCAGCGCATGATGCTCCACAGACGGAAGTCCGTGAAGAGGTAGAGCACGTACAGCCAGCCGTGGGCGATGAGGATCGCGATCGACAGGTTGAACGTGCCCGGGGTCTCGCCCGCCGTGCCGTTGGGCACGAAGAACGGGCCGTTGCCGAGCTGCATCTCGAGCTGCAGCGGCGTGTACTTGATGATGACCTCGACCACAAGGGCGAGCAGCAGCACACCGGTGATGTACGCCGAGACGCGGTACCACTTCACCGCCCCCGGGATCTTGGGGATGTCACGGGTTCGGACGGTCAGGGCCATGCCGGCAATCCTACCGTCGGAGCGCGTCGGCTTCGGTGGCGAGCGCTGCCTCGCGCTCCTCTTCCTGCTCGCGCTCCCAGGCGTCCTTCACGAACCGGTACCAGAGGAACACGGCGAAGCCGGCGAAGACGACCCACTCGATCGCGTAGAACAGGTTGAGCCAGTCGAACTGGACCTCGCGCGACGGTGCACGGTCGGCGATGGTGCCGAGGTCGGCGGCCTTCGCGGTGGTGCCGTCGGCGACAACGTACCCGAGGTACATGCGGTCGTCGAAGGCCTGCCAGATGTTCACGAACCGGGCGGGGGCGACCGCGGAGTACTCGCCCTTCTTGTAGGCGTCCTGGTCGGGCGACTCGGCCGGGTAGTAGCGACCCTGGATCGTGAGCGTCTGCCCGTCCGCCAGGCGCTCGCCCCCGGCGACGGCGGCCCCGCGCTGGTCGGACCACCCGATGACGACCGGGAGGCTCGCCCCACCGTCCGAGTCCACCAGGTGTCCGACGGTCTGGTACTTCCCACCCCCGGTGCGGCCGGTCAGGACGGTGGTGTCGTCGGCGACGAAGGTCCCGGTGACGGTGACCTTCTGCCCGGCGAGACTCTCGCTGACGGGGCGCTCGGGGGTGGTGACCGCCTCGAGCGTGCGGCGGGTCTCGGTGGTCGCCGGCAGGGGCTTGCCGTTGGCGATCGACCGCTCCAGCTGCCACTTGCCCAGCCCGGCGAACACCGCCGCCAGCACGAGCGCCAGCAACAGCAGCGCGATCCACCTCGGTCGTCGGGCAACGGCCCACATCTGTATCAGTACTCCGGATCGCGCTGTCGGACCGGGCGCTCGGGGCGCTCGGCGGGGATCTCGACCGGCGACGTCACGGGGGCGGACGTCGGCTCGGACCCCTCATTGTCTCGCTCGTCCCTGCCAGCTGCCTCGACGAGCGCGAACTCCTCGGCGAACTGGCGGTCCCGCTCGGCCTTCCGCGCCGCGGCGGTGGCGTCCGCCTCGGCCTCGGCCGCTTCGGCGCTCTCGGCAGCGGCTGCCGCGGCGACGGCACGTCGGCCGCCCAGGCGTCCGCGCAGGCGGATGAGCCGGCCCGGGCGCACCACGAGGCGGCCGATCCGGTCCGAGTTCACCGCGAGCAGCGGCCCGAGGACGGCCATGCAGAGGACGTAGAGGCCCGCGAAGGCGGTGATCCGCGCCTCCAGCCCGGCGGCAGCCGACAGCGTCGCGAGGATCAGCGCGAACTCGCCACGGTTCACCAGGATGACGGCGGTGTTGATGCCCTGCTGGACGTTGAAGCCGTTCATCCGCGCGACGATCTGGCCGGCGACCGCGTTGAGCACGACCGTCATGCCGATCGCGCCGAGGACGGGCCAGAGCACCTCGCCGAAGGTCGACAGGTCGAGGCCGAGCCCGAAGTTGACGAAGAAGAACGCGGCGAAGACGTCGCGCATCGGCAGGGCGAGCTGTTCGATGCGGTCGCGGTACCGGGTCGCTCCGCAGAGCAGGCCGATGACGAAGGCACCGATGGCGTCGGTCACGCCGAGCAGGTCGCCGATGCCGCCGAACATGACCGCGAGTCCGAAGAACAGCACCGTGAACAGCTCGTCGTCACGGGTGGCGAAGATCTTCGAGACCCACTTTCCCGCGAAGCGCGCGAGCGTGAACATCACGATGAGGAACCCGAACGCGAGTGCCAGCTTGCCGACGACGGCCCAGACGTTGGTGTCGCCGGACAGCACGACGGAGACGATCGCCAGGTAGACGGCGATGAAGACGTCCTCGATCACGGTGACGCCGAGGATCATCGGGGTCTCGTCGTTCGCCAGGCGCCGGAGCTCGATGAGGAGCTTCGTCACGATGGCGCTCGAGGACGTCGCCGTCATGCCCGCGATGATCAGGGCTTCACGGGTACCCCAGCCGAGTGAGAACCCGAAGGCGAACCCGACGCCCATGTTGATGACGACGTAGGTGCCGCCCGACACCAGGAGCTTGCCGGCGTTGCCGTAGAACTCCTCTTGGTCGAACTCGAGCCCGAGGTTGAACAGCAGCAGGATGAGCCCGAACGTCGCGATGAGCTCGATCGTGTGGGACTCGACGCTCAGCCCGAACCACGGCGTGTTCGGACTCGCGACGAGTCCGACCACCATGTAGATCGGGATGGCCGGCAGACCGATGGTCTTGCCGAGCCGGCCCAGGACGTAGGCGATGACGAAGAGCACACCGATGGTGAGCAGCTCACCACCCAGGTGCATGCGCTAGATCTTCCGCGGGGCCTCGGCCGAGGCGGCCGCAAGCTCTCCGCTGCGGTAGAAGGAGAACGCCTTGGCGACCTTCTCGGGGGAACCGGCGACGACGATCGTGTCTCCGGGGAAGACGACGAAGTCCGACGAGGGCGCCGGGTTGGCGCTGTCGCCACGGACCACGGCGACGACGGTCAGGCCGATGAAGCCCGAGTCGTGCAGGTCGCCGAGGGGCTTGCCCGCGATGGCGTCGTCGTAGTCGACGGAGAACCAGTCGATGGAGAGCCCGGGGATCTCGTCGAGCTTGTCGAGGCCCTCGGTGATCCGGGTGCCGCCGAGCAGCTCGGCGAGCGTGTGCGCTTCGTCCTCGCTGAGACGCAGCGAGACCTTCTCGGACTTGTCCGCGCCGTCGGAGACGTCGGCGAACGAGATGAGGTCGGAGTGCCCCGACCGGTGCGTGATGACACCGCACTTGCCACCGTCGTCGGTGTAGAAGCTGTGCAGCACGCCGACTCCGGGGAGTTTGACGCGATGGACGTCGACCATGATGGCTCCCTCTTCGAGTACCCCCATGCTAACCACCCGGTGACCCCGCGCATTCCGCGCACTACTGTTCTGTGGATGGGGAGAACACGGATCGTCGTGGCCGTCGTCGGGGTGCTGGTCGTCGCGCTGTACGCAGCGCTGCTGGCGGTGGACGCACTGGTGCTGGACCCGCTCGCCGCGGTCCCCGGTGCGACCCTGGCTGAGATCCACGCCGAGCTCACGCAGCAGGGCTTCCCGGTCGGGGCGGACGTCGCGACCGTCGTCGGGATCGCCGTCGTCGGCGTGCTGTTCGCCGCGGGGCTGTCGGTGCTGCTGCTCATCACCCGGGCACCGGCGCACGTCATCGCGGCGGTGCTGCTCGCCGTCGTGGTGATGGGGACGCCGATGTCGTTCGTGGCGGCGATCGCCCTCGGCATGGACGTCGCGGACGCCTACGGGGTCGGCGGTGGTGCCCACACGATCTGGTCGGGCGTGCTGTACGTGACGAGCCTCGTCGCGCTGATCGCGATCCCGGTGGTGCTCGTGGTCGGCCAGTCGGTGCACGTGCGCCGCGCCGCCCTGCGGGCGCGCGCCGTCTGACGGACGCACCACGGGCCTCCAGTCCGGTCTTCCGTGCTTCCGGTCTGGAGGCGCGGGTGGACTCCGCAAGACGCCGTCGTCTTGTCGAGACGCCTCGTCGACACCGAGACGCCGCCGGATCCGGCGGCGTCTCGACGACCAGACGGCGTCAACACGACACGACGGCGTCTTGTCCGACCCGCAGACGCCGGCTTTTCGGTGACACGACGGCGTCTGCTGGCCTCGCTACTCCGGCTCGCTCGTCTTCTCGCCGACGACCTGCTCGTCGGACGCCTTCGCGCCCTCGGCGCCGTCCGAGCGACCGCCGCCCACGACCACGTCGTCCTCGTCGAAGCCGAACGCGATGTCGGGGGCCTCGAGCCGCACGCGGTCCGCACTCTCGTCGTCGGGCTGCAGCTGCGACTCCCGTTCGGCGGCGACGCGCTTCAGGTAGTTCGCGACCTCGTGCTCGGTCGTCTCCTGGTCCCACCCGAGCACGTCCGCCATGAGCTTCGCGGCGACGGGCGCTGCTGACTCGCCGCGGTCCCAGGCCTCGATGGAGATGCGGGTACGACGGGCGAGGACGTCCTCCAGGTGCAGGGCACCCTCGTGCGAGGCGGCGTAGACGACCTCGGCGCCGATGTAGTCGTCGGCCCCCGGCAGCGGCTCGGCGAGCGCCGGGTCCTGCTCGACGAGCTGCAGCACCTCGGTCGCGAGGGTGCCGTACCGGTTGAGCAGGTGCTCGATGCGCACCTTGTGCACGTTGAAGCTCCGTGCGGTGCGGGCGCGTCGGTTCCACGCAGCGGGGTACCCCTCGGCGCCGAGGAGCGGGATGTCCTCGGTCGTCGACTCCGGGATCCTGCCGTCCATGGCCGCGACGGCCTCGTCGATGGCGTCCTTGCCCATCACCCGGTAGGTGGTCCACTTGCCGCCGGCGACCACGACGAGGCCCGGGACGGTGTGGGCGACGACGTGCTCCCGGCTGAGCTGCGAGGTCTGGTCGGACTCCCCCGCCAGGAGCGGGCGGAGTCCGGCGTAGACGCCCTCGACGTCCTCGCGGGTGAGCGGGACGGCGAGCACCTTGTTGACGTGCTCGAGGATGTAGTCGATGTCCGCCGCGGTCGCTGCCGGGTGCGCCTTGTCGAGGTACCAGTCGGTATCGGTCGTGCCGACGAGCCAGTGCCGGCCCCACGGGATGACGAAGAGCACGCTCTTCTCGGTGCGCAGGATCATGCCCGTGTTGGACTGGAACCGGTCCCGGGGGATCACGAGGTGGACGCCCTTCGACGCCCGCACCTTGAACTGGCCGCGGGTGCCGATCATCGCCTGGGTGTCGTCGGTCCAGACACCGGTGGCGTTGACGACCTGCTTCGCGCGGATCTCGAACCGTTCGCCGGTCTGGATGTCGTGGGCCTGCGCGCCGACCACGCGCTCTCCGACCTTGATGAACCCCTCGATGCGGACGCGACTCGCTGCCTCGGCGCCGTACGAGGCCGCGGTGCGCACGAGCGACGCGACGTAGCGGGCGTCGTCGACCTGGGCGTCGTAGTACGTCATGCCGCCGACGAAGGCGTCCTTCTTGAGCCCGGGCATGTTCCTGAGCACCTGCTTCCGGCTCAGGTGCCGGTGGTGCGGGACGCCGGGCGGACGGCCGCCGGACCAGCTGAACACGTCGTACATCGCCATGCCGATGCCGATGTAGAAGCGCTCCCACACCCGGTGGTTGAGCGGGTAGAGGAAGCGCACAGGCTTCACCAGGTGCGGGGCGATGCGCTGGAGCAGCAGGCCGCGTTCGATGAGGGCCTCGCGGACGAGCGCGAAGTTGAGCTGCTCCAGGTAGCGGATGCCGCCGTGCACGAGCTTGGACGAGCGGCTCGACGTCCCCGAGCCCCAGTCGCGGGCCTCGACGATGCCGACGCTCAGGCCGCGGGTCACGGCGTCGAGCGCACTGCCCGCACCGACGATCCCGCCGCCGACGACCAGGACGTCGAGCTCCTTGGTCTTCAGCGTCTCGATCGCGGCCGCACGTTCGTCCGGGCCGAGCTTCGCCGCGGGGTCGAACCCCACGCCGGGCGCGACGTCACGTGGACGTCCGGCCGTGCTGGTCTGCTTCGTCGTGCTGGACTTGGCCATCGTCGCCTCCGGGTCACGGTCGGCGCCGTGGCGTCACCCGGGGTCGTGCCCGGGTGCCACCGTCACTGGTGGTACGGCGCCACGACCACTTCTACTCGCTGGAACTCCTTGGCGTCGGAGTATCCGGTCGTCGCCATCGAGCGGCGCAAGGCACCGACGAGGTTCGCGCGGCCGTCGTGGGTCGGCGTCGGGCCGTTCAGGACGTTCTCGAGCGGGGCGATCGTGCCCACCTCGACCCGGCGGCCGCGGGGCAGCTCGGGGTGGTGCGCCTCGGCACCCCAGTGGTAGCCACCACCCGGAGCCTCGGTCGCACGGGCCAGTGCGGTGCCGAGCATGACGGCGTCGGCGCCCACGGCGATGGCCTTGACGATGTCGCCTGCGGTGTCGAGCCCGCCGTCGGCGATGACGTGCACGTAGCGGCCGCCCGACTCGTCGAGGTAGTCACGACGGGCCCCGGCGACGTCCGCGACGGCAGTGGCCATCGGGGCGTGGATGCCGAGCGCGGCGCGGGTGGTCGACGCAGCGCCGCCACCGAAGCCGACGAGCACGCCAGCGGCACCGGTGCGCATGAGGTGCAGCGCCGACGTGTAGGTCGAGGCACCGCCCACGATCACCGGGACGTCGAGCTCGTAGATGAACTTCTTGAGGTTGAGGGGTTCCTCGGTCTGGGAGACGTGCTCGGCCGAGACCGTGGTGCCGCGGATGACGAACAGGTCGACACCGGCGTCGACGACCGTCTTCGAGAACTCCTGGGTGCGCTGCGGGCTGAGCGAACCGGCGACCGGCACCCCGGCTGCGCGGATCTCGGCCAGGCGTGCTGTGATCAGCTCGGCCTTGATCGGCTCGGAGTAGATCTCCTGCATGCGCTTCGTGACGTTGCCGTCGGTGAGCGACTTGATCTCGTCGTAGTACGGGGTCGGGTCCTCGTAGCGGGTCCACAGACCTTCGAGGTCGAGCACACCGAGGATGCCGAGCTTGCCCATCTGGATGACCGTCGCCGGCGAGGACACGGAGTCCATCGGCGCCGACAGGATCGGCGACGCGAACGTGAACGCGTCGATCGACCACTGCACGCTGACGTCGCGCGGGTCACGCGTCCGCCTGGAGGGGACCACTGCGATGTCGTCGAACGCGTACGCCCGACGTCCGCGCTTGCCTGCACCGATCTCGACTTCGCTCACTCGGACAGCCTACCGGGCGGGCTCTGCGGCGTGCACGGGCCGGACGGTGCGGGCGGAGGGCGCCCTCGCACCGTGCGAGGCCTGCCGCGTACGGTGCGAGGTTCCGTGTTCGGTGCGAGGTCGCGAGGGTCGCACGACGTGCGGAACCTCGCACCACGCAGCCGTCACCACGCAGTCGTCAGCGCGGAGCCGTCACCACGCAGTCGTCAGCGCGGACGCCGCGGCGCCCGTCGGCGCTTCCGGAGCGCCCGCAGCACGAAGCCGAGCAGGAGCGCGAGCACCACGAGGACGACGAGCAGCACGGCCGCGACCTTGACGAGCAACGCCGCCCCGACGAAGAGCGCGATGAACACGAGCCAGACGAGGGCGTCGAGCACGAGGGGTCCAGAGGTGCGCACCCGCGGAACGATACCGACCCGCGCGGGGCGAGCCGCGCCTCCTGGCCGGGTACGACGGGCGACGCCGTCGTACCCGGAAGACGCCGTCGTCCGCGCAGGACACCGCCACGCCCACGAGACGCCGCCGAATTTCGTGGCGTCTCGACGGGACCGCGGCGTCAACGGAACACGACGGCGTCATGCGACCACAGTCATGCGACGCGGGGCGAGCCGCGCCTCCGGGCCGGGTACAGGAGCGGGGCCGTGCGGCGCGAAGCGACCACGCACGGCCCCACCCGTCACGGATACCACCCCCACAGCGGTACCCGTAGTCGACGACAGCGCTAGCGCTGTGCGTCGACGTCCTTGGCGAGCGTCCCCAGGTAGAGCTCGATGACCTTGGGGTCGTCAGCGAGTTCCTTCCCGGTGCCCGAGTACGCGTTCTTCCCCTGATCGAGCACGTACCCACGATCGCAGATCTGCAGACAGCGTCGCGCGTTCTGCTCCACCATGATGATCGACACACCGGCCTTGTTGATCCGGCGGGTCCGCAGGAACGTCTCGTCCTGGCGCACGGGGGACAGTCCGGCGCTCGGCTCGTCGAGCAGCAGCACCTTCGGGTCCATCATCAGCGCACGGGCCATCGCGACGGACTGCCGCTCACCACCCGAGAGCGATCCGGCCCGCTGGTTGCGCCGCTGGGCGAGGACCGGGAACAGGTCGTAGATGACCTCGAGCCGTTCGGCGAACTTCCGGGGCCGCAGGTACAGCCCCATCTGCAGGTTCTCCTCGATCGACAGCGAGGGGAACACGTTGTTCGTCTGCGGCACGAAGCCGACACCGGCCTGCACGAGCTTGTTCGCCTTGAGGTTCGTGATGTCGTCCCCCTGCAGGGTCACCGATCCCTCGCGGATGGACACGAGGCCGAACAGCGCCTTGAGGAGCGTCGACTTGCCCGCACCGTTCGGCCCGATGATGCCGATGAGCTCACCCGGGTAGCAGTCCAGGTCGCAGCCGTTCAGGATGTTCACGCCCGGCAGGTAGCCGGCGACGAGGTTCTTCGCGCTGAGCACCGGCTCGCGTTCCAGCGTGGCCGCCGGGGACGGACTGGAGGCACTGCTCGCGTTCGTGGGGTCCGTTGCGTCCGTCATCGGGTCGTCTCCTCTGCTGCGTCCTCTTCGGCGACTTCCTCCGCCAGTTCCTCGAAGGTCTCCTCGGTGAGGAGCGAGTCGTCACCCAGGTCGGTGTCGTGGTGCGCACCGAGGTAGGCGTCGATCACGGCCTGGTCGTCCATCACCGTGTCCGCCGGGCCCTCGGCGACGACCTTCCCCTCGGCCATCACGACCACCCAGTCCGAGATGTGCCGGACCATGTGCATGTCGTGCTCGACGAAGAGCACGGTCATGCCGTCGTCGCGCAGGGACTGGATGTGCCCGAGGAGCGACTGGGTGAGCGCGGGGTTCACACCGGCCATCGGCTCGTCGAGCATGATCATCGTCGGGTCGGACATCAGCGCCCGGGCCATCTCGAGCAGCTTGCGCTGCCCGCCGGACAGCGAACCGGCGTAGTCGTCCGCCTTCGTGTCGAGCTTGAACCGGGCGAGGAGGTCCTCGGCCTTGGCCGTGATCTCGCGCTCCCGCTTCGCCCACACCGGCTTGACCAGGGCGGCGAAGAAGTTCTCGCCGGGCTGGTCGCGGGCACCGAGCAGCATGTTCTGCATCACGGTGAGCCGGGACAGCGCCTTGGTCAGCTGGAAGGTGCGGACCATGCCCTTGTTCGCGATGTGCGTCGCGCTCGTCTTCTGCAGCGTGGCGCCGTTGAACTGGGTCTTCGCACCCGGGCTCGGCTTGTCGAACCCGGTGAGCAGGTTGAAGAACGTGGTCTTGCCGGCGCCGTTCGGGCCGATCAGGGCCGTGATGGAACCGCGCTGGACCTCGAGGTGGTCGACGTCCACGGCGGTCATGCCCCCGAAGCGGCGGGTGACGTCGTCGACGGTGAGGATCGGGTCGGCCTTGGGGTGGCCGTAGGTCTCAGACACTGAACGTCAGCTCCTTCTTGTTGCCGAGCAACCCCTGTGGACGGAACACGATGAGCAGCATGAGCGCGACGCCGACGAGGACGTACGAGAACTGCTCGGCCTGCTGCGCGTTCATGATCGAGTCGGGGATGAAGTCGCCGGCCAGCGTGCGGATGAAGAGCCGGACGACGAAGAAGAGCACGGCTCCGAGCACCGGTCCGAACACCGTCGCCGCACCACCGAGGATGAGCGCCGTCCAGATGAAGAACGTCATCGAGCGGCCCATGGCGTCCGGTTGCACCGAACTCGGCAGCACGTAGATGATGCCCGCGATCGCACCGAGCGCCCCACCGAACACGAGCGCCTGCATCTTGTACGAGTAGACGTTCTTGCCGAGCGAGCGGACGGCGTCCTCGTCCTCGCGGATGGCCTTCACCACGCGGCCCCACGGGCTGCGCATGAGCAGGAAGAGCACCAGGGTGAACAGGGCGACCATGGCCCACGCCGCGATGCGGATCCACCAGCCGTTGACGCCGTTGTTCGCGTACGTGAACCACAGGATCGTGGTGGTGCCGTCGGGCAGTGGGCTGAGGGCGGTGAACGGGTCGCGGTAGCTCGACCCGGTGATGCCGTTCGAGCCGCCCGTGGTCGAGGTGAGCAGGCTCGAGCGACCGACCATGCGGATGATCTCGGCGCCGGAGATCGTGACGATCGCCAGGTAGTCGCCGCGCAACCGCAGGGTCGGGATGCCGAGGATGATCGCGAACACGATCGCGACGAGCAGGGCGATGAGGACCGCCATCACGAACGGCAGTCCGTTGGTGATCGAGATCGCGAAGCCGTAGGCGCCGAGCAGCAGGAACGCCGCCTGGCCCATGTTCACGAGGCCGGTGAGCCCGAAGTGCACGTTCAGGCCGATCGCGGCCAGGGCGAACGCGGCCGTCGTCGGGGCGAGTGCCTCCTGGGTGAGCGAGGACAGCAGGTTGAGGATGTAGTCCATGCGCGTGCTCCCTTAGCCGATCCGCTCGGCGCGGCCGAAGATGCCCTGCGGCCGGAACAGCAGGATGAGGATGAGGATGACGAGGGCGGTGGCGTACTTGAAGTCACCGGGGAGCACCAGGTTCGTGAGCTCCACGACGACGCCGATGATCATCGAGCCGACCAGGGCGCCGTACGCGGTGCCGAGGCCACCGAGCGTGACGGAGGCGAACATGAGCAGGAGCAGCTGGAGCCCGGTCTGCCAGTTCACGCCGTTCAGGACGAGTCCGAGCATCACGCCGGAGAGCCCCGCGAGGCCGGCGGCGAGCGTCCACACGAAGCGGATCACCCGGTCGACGTCGATGCCGGAGGCCGCGGCGAGCGCCGGGTTGTCGGACACGGCGCGGGTCGCCCGGCCGAAGCGCGTCTTCGCCAGGAAGAGCCCGGTCGCGACCAGGACCACGAGGGCGATCCCCATGGCGACGTAGGACTGCACCGTGAGGGTGACGCCGGCGAACCGCACGGTCTCCGGGTTGCCCTGCTGGATGCGGACCGTCGAGGCTCCGAAGAAGTACTGGAACGCGTACTGGGCGGCGATCGACAGACCGATCGTCACGATCATGAGCTGCGTGAGGCTGATGCGCCGTCGCCGGAGTGGCCGCCAGATCGCGGCGTCCTGCAGGTACCCGGTCGCGGCGCACAACAGCGTGACGACGATGCCGGTGACCCAGATGTTCCAGCCGAGCTGGTTGGCGAACACGTGCGCCAGCAGACCGCCGAGGGTGACCTGCTCACCGTGCGAGAAGCTCGACAGCCCCGTCGTGCCGTAGATGAGCGAGAGCCCGATGGACGCCAGGGCGATGAGCAGCCCGAGCCGGAGCCCGGAGGCGAACTGCTGCCAGGCCCGCTGGATGCTCACACCCGACGAGTCCGTCGAGGTCGTGGCGCCCTTCTGGTCGGACAGCTGGAAGATCTGCCCGACGTTGGCGTTCAGGGTGGCCTGCACCTTGCGCTCGGCGTCGGCGGCGTTCGTCAGGTACTGGCCCTTCGGCAGGGTGCCCTGGTCGACGCTCACCGTGTACTCGCCGGCCGTGTCGACGCTGACGGACCAGCGGCCGTCGCCGTTGGTCGTGGCCGTCTGGTCGAAGCCGCTCGGGCCGGTCACGTCGACGTCGACGCCCTCGGCCGGTTCACGCTCGGAGTCGGTGATCGTGCCCTGGATGCACCCGTTGTCGGGGCTGACGGTGCACGCCTGGCTGGTGGCGGGTGCCGAGGTGGCACTGAAGGCCGGCAGGGTGACCGCCCAGTCGATCAGGAAGGTCGCCAGGAACGCGGCGACGAGCACGGCCGCCAGGACCGGTCGTCGTCGTGCGTGGCGGAGGCGGAACAGGCGCGGCTGCGCCCGTCCCGGAGGAGTGATGGATCCCACGGAAGAGCCTCTCGTTCGGATGACGAGGAACCTATGGGGATTTTGTGACACCCGTGTTTCCAACACGTTCCCTGTGTGATTCGTACCCGAACTGTGACGTTGTGGAGGAATGCTCCGAGGCGGGCGCGATCCGTGCCTCCAGGCGGAATGCGGCGACAGCCGCTCGCGTTACCATGTCCTATCCGGAACCCGTCGTCGTGTTCCCGGTGTCTCGACACTTCACTCGCCCACGAAGGGGACCCATGGACCAGCCGGATCCGTTCGGATTCATCGGACTCACGTACGACGACGTCATGCTGCTGCCCGGGCACACCGACGTCATCCCGAGCGAGGCGTCCACGGCGTCCCGGCTCACCAAGCGGATCTCCGTCAACGTCCCGCTGCTCTCCGCCGCGATGGACACCGTCACCGAAGCCCGCATGGCCATCGCCATGGCGCGCCAGGGCGGCATCGGGATCCTGCACCGCAACCTGTCCATCGAGGACCAGGCTGCCTACGTCGACAAGGTCAAGCGCTCCGAGTCGGGCATGATCACCAACCCGGTGACCACCACCCCGGACGCCACCGTGGCCGAGGTCGACGCGCTCTGCGGCCAGTTCCGTGTCTCCGGCCTGCCGGTCGTCGAGCAGGACGGCACCCTCGTCGGCATCATCACGAACCGCGACATGCGCTTCGTGGCCACGTTCGAGCAGGCCACCACGTACGTGCGCGACGTCATGACGAAGGCCCCGCTGATCACCGCGATGGAGGGCATCGACCCCGAAGAGGCGATCGCCATCTTCGCGCAGCACAAGATCGAGAAGCTGCCGCTGGTCGACGCCGAGGGCAAGCTCCGCGGCCTCATCACCGTCAAGGACTTCGACAAGAGCGAGCAGTACCCGGACGCCACGAAGGACGACGAGGGCCGACTCCGTGTCGGCGCCGCGATCGGCTTCTTCGGCGACGCGTGGCAGCGTGCCGAGGCCCTGCGTGACGCCGGCGTCGACGTGCTCGTCGTCGACACCGCCAACGGTGAGAGCGAAGGCGTGCTCGACATGGTCCGCCGCCTCAAGGCCGACCCGACGTTCGACGCGATCGACGTCATCGGCGGCAACGTCGCCACCCGCGCGGGCGCCCAGGCGCTCATCGACGCCGGTGTGGACGCCGTCAAGGTCGGTGTCGGCCCGGGCTCCATCTGCACCACGCGCGTCGTCGCCGGTGTGGGTGTGCCGCAGGTGACCGCCGTGTACGAGGCCTCCCTCGCCGCACGCGAAGCCGGTGTGCCGATCATCGCCGACGGTGGCCTGCAGTACTCGGGCGACATCGCGAAGGCCCTGGTGGCCGGTGCCGACACCGTCATGCTCGGCTCGCTGCTGGCCGGCACCGACGAGTCCCCCGGTGACCTGGTGTTCGTGAACGGCAAGCAGTTCAAGGCCTACCGCGGCATGGGGTCCCTCGGGGCTCTGCAGACCCGTGGCAAGAAGACCTCGTACTCGAAGGACCGCTACTTCCAGGCGGACGTGCCGAACGACGACAAGCTCATCCCCGAGGGCATCGAGGGCCAGGTGCCCTACCGCGGTTCGGTCGGCAACGTCGTCTACCAGCTCACCGGTGGGCTGCGGCAGTCGATGTTCTACGTCGGCGGTCGCACGATCCCCGAGCTGAAGGCCCGTGGCAAGTTCGTCCGGATCACGGCGGCGGGGCTCAAGGAGTCCCACCCGCACGACGTGCAGATGGTCGTCGAGGCGCCGAACTACCGCAGCTGAGTGCTGGTCCGGGCCAAGTCTGGTCCGGAAGACGCCGTCGTGTCGTTGAGACGCCGCCGAATTCGGCGGCGTCTCAACGCTTTCCGGGCGTGGTGCGGAGACGACGGCGTCTTGCGACTCCTCCACAGCCGACAACGGCCTGGAGGCTCTCCACCGGTCCGACGTGCGAGTCGCCGCGCGCCGTGGCCGCGTTCCAAGCTGCCGGCATGAACGCGCTCGCCCAGACCGTCCTGGTCCGTGTCCCGTCGGCCCTGCACGAACCGGTGCGTCTGTTCCACGGCGCCGCCGTCGAACGCCCCGAGTGGGAGGCACTCTCACTCCTGGAACGCCGGCGCCTGTTCGTCCGCGCACGGTACGGGTCCCTGGAGTCCGACTGCGTCGTCTCGGGGACCTCGGCCGCGGCGCTCTGGGGGTTGCCCGACTTCGACGCTGCCGACTGGCGGTTGCACGTGATCGACGTCCGGCTCGACAAGACGCACACCGGTCGGGGCGTCGTTCGTCACACCGGGCGGATCCGGAGCGGCGAGCGCGTCGTGGTCGGCGGTATCCCGACGACGTCCCTCGAGCGGACGGTCCTCGACATCGCACGGCGGCAGTCGTTCACCCACGCCGTCGTCGTCCTCGACCACGTGCTCCGGTTCGACCTGCTCCGTCGTGATGTACTCGCCGGCGCACTCGAAGCCCTCGGACGCGTGCGTGGATGCCGACAGGCTGCTGCGGCGGTCGCCTTCGCAGATGCGCGGGCCGAATCCCCGGGGGAGTCGATCAGCCGCGTCACCGCTCATCTCCTCGGGGTTCCTGCCCCGGAGTTGCAGCACGAGTTCGAGACGCCGCGCGGCAGGTTCAGAACGGACTTCTGGTGGCCCGACGCAGGCGTGATCGGGGAGTTCGACGGTCGCCTGAAGTACGACGTCCCCCGAGCCCTCTGGGACGAGAAGACCCGTGAGGACACCTTCCGTCGACTGCCGGAGGTACGCGGGTTCGCGCGGTGGACGATGCGGGAGGCCGGGGATGCACGTGCGCTGGCTGCGGTGCTGTCGGCTGCCGGGCTCCCCTTGTTCCGTGCTGCGCCGATCAGCGCACGTCGCCAGCCGGACTCGTGAGCAGCGGCTGGCGGAGAGCGCAAGACGCCGTCGTGTGGGTTGGACGCCGCCGAGTCCCCGAAACGCCACCGAATTCGGCGGCGTCTCGCGAGCACCGCGGCGTCAGAGCACCACGACGGCGTCTTCACCCCCGGCGTGCTGCGTTACCCGGCGGTAGTGTCACCGCATGGTCAGCGCCGTCTCACACACCACGATCGACTCCCGCGACGCCTACGCCCAGTCGGAGTGGTGGAAGCAGGTGCTCGGGTACGTCGACCTTCCCGACGACCCGAACGCTCCCGGACACGAGGAGTGCGAGATCACGGCACCCGACCGATCGCACACCGAGCTCTTCATCCAGGTGCCCGAGGCGAAGACCGTGAAGAACCGGATCCACTTCGACCTGCGCCCCACCGACCGCACCCGCGACGAAGAGGTCGAGCGGCTCCGCGGCATCGGTGCCGTGGAGCTCGCCGACCTGCGCCACCCGGACGGCGGATGGGTGGTCTTCGCCGACCCGGAGGGCAACGAGTTCTGCGTCCTGCGGTCCCAGGCCGAACTCGACGAGGAAGCCAGCCAGCCGAGCTGACCAGCCCGGCGACCGGCCCGCTGGCCGGACCGCCGGACCGCCGGACCGGCCGGACCGCCAGAGCGCCGGACCGCCAGAGCGCCGGCCGAGCTCCTACGCCGAACGCCAGTCGTTCGACGTGATGTGCGAGCCGCCGTGCGGGCCCATCTGCAGCATCCCGCCGTCCACCGGCAGGGACACCCCGGTGATGTAGGACGACGCACGCGAGGCCAGGAACGCCACGGCTGCCGCGATCTCCCACGCGTTGCCCGGACGGCCGAGCGGGACACCGGGGCGGTCGATGGTGTGCGGGTCCTCGTCCTCGGCGCCGGTCATCCGGGTGGCGATCTCGCCGGGGGAGACGGCGTTCACGGTGATGCCGTGCTCGGCGAGCTCGATCGCCATGGTCTTCAGCAGGCCGCCGAGCCCGTGCTTGGCGGCGTCGTAGGCGCTCGAGCCGTAGCGGGGCTGGTGTTCGTGCACGCTCGTGATGCCGATGATCCGGCCGCCGGTGCCGGCCTGCGCCATGTGCTTCGCGGCGGCCTGCATCGTGACGAAGGCGCCGTCGAGGTCGGTCGACACCGTGTGGCGCCACTGGTCGAGGGTCATCTCGAGGAACGGGGCGTTGTCGCCGGTGCCGGCGTCGGCCACGAAGACGTCGACGCCGCCCAGCTGCGAGACGAGTCGGTCGACGACGGCGGCGGCCCCGGCGAGGTCGGAGACGTCGATCTGCTCGACGAAGGCCTGACGACCGGTCTTCCGGACCTCCTCCGCGGTCTCCTCGGCACGGTCGGGCTCGGACAGGTAGGTGATGCCGACGTCCATGCCGGCTTCGGCGAGTACGACGGCGGTCGCACGGCCGATCCCGGATTCGGAGCCGGTGACGATGGCTTTGGTGGGCTGGAAGTCGCTCATGCGGCGGAACGTACGCCGGGCCTCCCGGGCGCCCTGCCGGACCATCCGCCTGGCGCAGGTCGGGTCGCCACGCTGGCACCGCCGCTCCTGTGCCGATCCCTGTCCCTGCGCACAGGAACGTCACGGCTCGGTAACGAAACACCTTTGCGTACCGCCCCGTCACACGGGCGAAACACATGGACCCTACGTTTCTCGACATCCAGTGGAGGCGTCGCATTCACCCGAAGCGGCACAGCCTCCGCGCAGAGAAAGGGCTCCACGGATGATCAGAACCACCCGTGCCACCGCGGCACTGGCGTTGGCGGGCGCAGCAGCCGTCCTCCTCGCCGCGTGTTCCACCACCGGCAGTGCTTCCCCCTCGAGCTCGGCGTCGAGCGATGCGAAGAAGGATCCCGCCGCCAGCTGCAAGGCCCCGGACACCCCCGGTACGGACGCGCTGAAGATCGGCACGATCCTGCCCCTGACCGGTTCGCTGGCCTACCTCAACCCGCCGGCCGAGTCCGGTGTCGGCCTGGCCGTCAAGGACATCAACGCCGCGGGCGGCGTCCTCGACAAGGACGTCACGATCGACCCGGCGACCGACTCCGGTGACAGCAATGACATGACCGTGTCGAGCTCCGCCGCGACGAAGCTCGTCAACGCGAAGGTGCCGGTCGCGATCGGCGCCGAGTCCTCGTCCGTCACGCTGAACGTCATCGACCAGCTGACGAGCAACTGCATCGTCGAGATCTCGCCCGCGAACACCGCGACCGACCTCTCCGGCTACTCGTCGTACTACTACCGGACCGCACCGCCGGACTCGGTGCAGGGTTCCGCGCTCGGCCAGCTCGTGACCGGTGACGGCAACGCGAAGGTCGCCTTCCTGGTCTTCAACGACACGTACGGCACCGGCCTCCGCAACTCCGTGCAGGCTGCGGTCGAGGCGTCGGGCGGCCAGGTCGTCTACGGCGGCAAGGGTGAGGGCCAGGAGTTCCCGCCCGGCCAGACCACGTTCTCGTCCGAGGTGACCGCGGCCCTGGCCGCGAAGCCCGACGCGATCGTCGTCCTCGCCTTCGACGAGACGAAGTCGATCATCCCGGAGCTCGTCTCGCAGGGCAACGAAGCGAAGATCTACATGTCCGACGGCAACACGGCGGACTACTCGAAGGACTTCGACAAGGGCACCCTGACCGGCGCCCAGGGCACCATCCCCGGTGCCTCGCCGAAGGACGACTTCAAGAAGCAGCTCGCTGCGTTCTACAAGGACTCGTCGGGCAAGACGCTCGCCGACTACTCGTACGCGGCGGAGTCCTACGACGCCACCGTCCTCGCCGCCCTCGCCGCGGTGAAGGGCAAGGGCACCGACTCCGGCACCATCCAGGCCAACATGGCTGCGGTGTCGGGTGCTGACGGCGGCACCGAGTGCGCGACGTTCAAGGAGTGCAAGACGCTCCTGGACGACGGCAAGGACATCCACTACACCGGCCCGTCCGGCATCGGTCCGTTCGACGAGAACAACGACCCGTCGGCCGCCTACATCGGCATCTACAAGTTCGACGCCGACAACAAGCCCGTCTACCAGAGCGCCATCCAGGGTGCGGTGAAGAAGTAGGGCTCAGCCCAGCACCGCTCGCGAAAGCGACAGTCCCCCACGGAACTTCCGTGGGGGACTGTCGCTTTCGCGTCGGTGGCCGGACGCCCGGCAGTGTCCGTCACCGGGTGCAGGACGGACCGACGGGCGGACTGGAGGCCCGTGGTGCGTTCGTCAGACCGGCTCGACCCGGGTGGGTGCGAGCGCCCGGCGACGGGACGCCCGCGCGGCGGCGAACGAGTCCGCCGTCAGCACCACGAGCGCGAGCCACACGATGCCGAAGCCGAACCAGCGCCCGGCGGACATCTCCTCGTGCTGCACCAGCACCCCGACGAGCAGCTGCATCACGGGCGCCAGGTACTGGGTCAGCCCGAGCGTCGACAGGCTCACCCGCCGAGCCGACGACGCGAAGAGCAGCAGCGGCACCGCGGTCGCCGGGCCGGTCAGCACGGTGATGACCGAGTGCCCCCAGCCCTCGCTCGTGAACGTCACGCCGCCACCGAGCCCGGTCACACCGAGCACCACCAGCGCCACGACCGCGATCGGCAGCAGCCACACGGTCTCGATCGTCAGGCCGCTCAGGGCGTCCACGGTGCCGCCGACCCGCTTCTTCACCAGGCCGTACAGTCCGAACGAGAACGCCAGGGCCAGCGAGATCCACGGCATCTGCCCGTAGCCGATCGCGATGACGACGACCGCCACGACGCTCAGCCCGACGGCTGCCCACTGCGCCGGACGCAGGCGTTCGCGCAGGACCACCACGCCGAGCGCGATCGTGACGAGCGGGTTGATGAAGTAGCCGAGCGCCGCCTCGACGGTGTGGCCGGTGGTCGTCGCGAGGACGTAGACGGTCCAGTTGACCAGGATCAGGACGGCGGCGAGCCCCATCACGAGCATCACACGGCGTTGGGCCATCAGGGTGCGGGTGCGGAGCCACGACCGGGTCACCGCGATCGCCACCGCGCAGAACACCAGGCCGAAGACGATCCGCCACGACACGATCTCGAACGCCGCCGCGGGGGCCATGGCGGCGAAGAGCAGGGGCATCAGCCCCCAGAGCCCGTAGGCCACGATGGCCTGCACCACGCCAACGGATGCCTCGCTGCGGACGGGTCGCGCCGGACTCGGTTCACTCACGGAACCATCCTAGGAACGACCGCCGACCCGCGGGACGCGCACCGGGCCTCCAGGCGGGCTGATGGCGGGCTGGTCAGGACCGGAGCACCGGGGTGAACGCCCCGGACGCACGGACGCCCCGTCGGCCCGAAGGCCGGACGGGGCGTCCGAGGTGAGTACTCGACTCAGTGAACGATGACCGCGAGGACGTCGCGGGCCGACAGGACCAGCAGGTCCTCGCCCGAGTACTTGACCTCGGTTCCGCCGTACTTGGAGTAGATGACCTTGTCACCCACGGCGACGTCGAGCGGGACGCGGTTGCCGTTGTCGTCGATGCGACCCGGACCCACGGCGACGACCTCGCCCTCCTGGGGCTTCTCCTTCGCGGTGTCGGGGATGACCAGACCGGAAGCGGTGGTCTGCTCCGCCTCGACCTGGCGGATGACGATGCGATCCTCGAGCGGCTTGATGCTGACGGCCACGGTGACCTCTTCTTTCTCGGTACGGACTCGGTACAGATGAAAACCGGGTTGGCACTTCGCACAGGAGAGTGCCAACGCCAACTCTAGGGGGCCTCTGGCACTCGGTCAATCCGAGTGCCAGCACATCCGGAGAACACGCAGCACCTGCGAGGATCGACGCATGGACGCCGCCGAACTCACCGCACTGCTGACCCCCGACGGGATGGCCCTGCTCGACCGTACCCCGGGCGTCTCCGACGGCGGCGAGATCGTCCGCGTGGTGTCCCGGCTGCGCGCCGAGGGCCACGATCCCCGACTGGTCGCCGCGGTGCTGACCCAGGCGAAGCTGCGGCTGAAGGCCCGCGGCAAGTTCGGCGACTTCGCCTCCCGCATGCTCTTCACCGAGGCCGGGCTCGAGCAGGCCACCCGGCTGCAGGTCGCGGCCCAGCACGCAGGACGCTTCGCCGCGGCCGGGCTGACCCGTGTCGCCGACCTCGGTTGCGGCATCGGCGGGGACGCCATGGCGATGGCGGCGCTCGACCTCGACGTCACCGCCGTCGACCGCGACGAGGTGACGGCGGCCGTCGCGACCCACAACCTGGCGGTCTGGCCGAACGCGCGGGTGGAACTCGGTGATGCCGCGTCCTTCGACCTGTCCTCGGTGGACGGCGTGTGGATGGACCCCGCACGCCGCACCTCCGGCCACTCGGACACCCGCCGCCTCGCCGACCCGGACGACTGGTCGCCGTCGCTCGACACCGTGTTCGCCGCGGCCACGACGACGCCGACCGGCGTGAAGCTCGGTCCGGGCATCGACCGCGACCTGATCCCGGACACCGCCGAGGCGCAGTGGACCTCCGTCGACCGCGAGGTCGTGGAGCTCGCCCTGTGGTTCGGCCCCCTCGCCCGCCCCGGGATCCGCCGCGCCGCCACCGTCATCGGTGCACACGGCATCGCCGAGATGACCGGAGCGGCCGACGCCGACGACGCCGAGGTCGGACCGCTCGGCGCCTACCTGTACGAGCCCGACGGCGCCGTGATCCGCGCACGGCTGATCGGCGACCTCGCACGGGGCCTCGACGGGCACATGCTGTCCGACGGCATCGCCTACGTCACGTCCGACCGCGCCGCCTCGACCCCCTTCGCGCAGGGCTTCCGGGTGCTCGACACGATGCCGCTCGACGTCAAGCGACTGGCCGCGCGGCTCGCTGCCGACGGCATCGGCACCGTCGAGATCAAGAAGCGCGGCGTCGACGTCGATCCGGCGCAGTTCCGCAAACGGCTGCGGTTGCGCGGATCGGGCCGCGTCACACTCGTGCTCACCCGCCTGGAGGGACGCCACACGGCGATCCTGTGCGAGCGGCTCACCGACACGGTCGGCTGACGGCCGGGGGCCGCTCGTGGTGCCCGTTGCGCGGGGGCTGCGTCAGCTGACGAAGGCGCCGGAGTTCGAGCTGTAGTCGGAGTAGTCCGAGTAGTCCGACGCGTTCGCGATCGAGATCCACACCAGGGCGACGATCAGGATGAACAGGCCCGTCAGGATCCAGCCACCGATGATGCCGGCGAGCGCGAGGCCGCGGCCACCCTCGCCGGTCTGCTTGATCTTGCCGAGGGCGATGTGGCCCATGATCGCGCCGGCCGGGCTCGTCAGGATGATGATCGGCCAGATGATGATGCCGCCGAACGCGAAGACGATCGACAGGATCGACAGGACGTTCGTCTTCGGGCGCTGCGCGTAGGGCTGGTACGTGTACGGGTTCGACGCGTAGGGCTGCTGCTGCGGCTGCGCGTACGGGTTCTGCTGCTGGCCGTACGGGTTCTGCGGGGCGCCGTAGGCGTTCTGCTGCTGCGGGGCCGCGTACGGGTCCTGCTGCTGCGCGTACGGGTTCGACTGCTGCGGGGCCGCGTACGGGTTCTGCTGCTGCTGGCCGTACGGGTTCGACTGCTGCTGCTGGCCGTAGGGGTTCTGGGGCTGCTGCGGCTGGCCGTACGGGTTCTGCTGCTGCGGGGCCGCGTACGGGTCCTGCTGCTGGCCGTACGGGTTCTGGGGCGCTTCCGGGGCCGACGGCGCCTGCGGAGCGTCGGGGGCCTGCGGGGCGTCCGGGGCCGGCGAGCCGTCGGGCTGTCCGTTCGCTGGGCCGTTCGGCGTCTCGCCCGGCTTCGGCCACTCGTTCTGATCGGACACCGTCCACCCCTCTCGGGCGTCCGGTCTCTCCGACGCCCGTGTGAATCCTCCCACAGGCTCCCGACGACCGACCGGGTGGGGCCGGCCAGACCTGATCAGAGCTGGTCAGACCGGGTCAGACCGGGTCAGACCTGGACGGTCGTCACCGGCAGGGTCGAGTCCGCGGCGATGCCGAGGTCGCTCGGAGCGTGCCCCTCGGCCACGAGTCGGGCGCCGACGGCGGCGATCATCGCGCCGTTGTCGGTGCACAGGTCGAACGGCGGGATCCGGAGCCGCACGCCAGCGGCCGCGCAGCGCTCCTCGGCGACCTGTCGCAGTCGGGCGTTCGCGACGACCCCACCGCCGAGCAGCAGCCGGTCGACCCCGGTGTCGCGGCACGCGTTCAGGGCCTTGGTCAGCAGGACGTCGACGACGGCCTCGCGGAAGCTCGCGGCGACGTCGGCCACCGGCACCTCGCGGCCCTCGTCGCGGCAGCGCTCGACCCACCGTGCGACGGCGGTCTTGAGCCCCGAGAACGAGAAGTCGTACCGGTGCGCGGCCATGTCCTTCGGCAGCGTCAGTCCCCGGGGGAACCGGATGGCCGTGGGGTCGCCGTCGGCCGCGGCTCGGTCGATCTGCGGGCCGCCGGGGTAGGGCAGTCCGAGCAGCCGCGCGACCTTGTCGAACGCCTCGCCCGCCGCGTCGTCGATCGTCTCGCCGAGCAGTTCGACGTCGCCGACCAGGTCCCGCACCAGCAGCAGTGACGTGTGACCGCCGGAGACCAGCAGCGCGATCGTCGGCAGCTCGATCTCGCTGCCGTCCTCGCGCAGCACGTCGGCGCCGACGTGCCCGACCAGGTGGTTCACGCCGTACAGGGGCTTGCCGGTGGCCACGGCGAGCGCCTTCGCGGCCCCCACTCCGACCATGAGCGCTCCCGCCAGGCCCGGCCCGGCGGTCACCGCGACGGCGTCGAGTTCGTCGAGGGTGACGCCGGCACGGTCGAGCGCCTCGTGCAGCGTCGGGGTCATCGCCTCCAGGTGGGCCCGTGCGGCGACCTCGGGCACGACTCCGCCGTAGCGCGCGTGCTCGTCCATGCTCGAGGCGATCACGTTCGCCAGCAGGGTGCTCCCCCGCACGATGCCGACGCCCGTCTCGTCGCAACTCGTCTCGATGCCGAGCACCAGTGGTTCAGTCGCGCTCACCGAGGGCCTCCTGTCCGATGGGTCCGACGCCCGACGACCGCTCGGCGTCCGGGCCGGGCAGCTCTGCCCGCATCACCCAGGCGTCGACGCCGTCCGGTTGGTAGTAGCGCGGTCGGGTCGCGATGTGCTCGAACCCGAACGCCGTGTACATCGCCTGCGCCACGGGGTTGTCCGCGCGCACCTCGAGGAACACCTCGCGCACACCGCGGCGCCGCGCCTCGTCGAGCAGCTCCGTGAACAGGACCCTCCCGAGCCCCTTGCCGCGCTGGGCCGCGGCGACGGCGATGGTCTGCACGTCGGCCACCGGGTTCCCCGCGAGCGACGAGAGCCCGGCGTACCCGACGACCAGCGGGGCAGAGGTGTCGTCGGCCGTCTCGATCACGACGTAGTACCCGTGCGGTGAGTACAGCTCGCCGGACATCTGCGACGCCGACCAGGCGTCCGTCGGGAACGAGACGTGCTCGAGCCACATGATGTCGTCGAGGTCCTGCGGGTGTGCTCGCCGCAGGCGGAGCCCGTCCGGCAGGGTCACTGCTTCACCCGCTTCGGCGCACCCGGCACCGTGACGTCGGGGTCGCGCAGGTACAGGGGCGTGTCCTGGTCGAACGCCGCACCGGACGCGAGCCGGTCCGCGGCGAGCGAGCCGAGCCTCCAGGCCGGGATGGACGCGACCGTCACTCGGTCCCAGCCCACCGCTTCGGGCCGGGAGGCGCGGATCGCGTCGTCGAGATCGGCGGGCTTGGCGAGTCCGGGGCCGGCCACGCGGACGCCGTCGGCGTCGTAGGCGCTCCAGTAGACCTCGCGGCGGCGGGCGTCCGTGAGGACGACGAACGGCCCGGCGATCCCCGAGTCGCGCTGGTCGAGGGCGACGGCGTCGTGGCTGACGAGGGGCAGGACGGGGACGCCGCGGGCTGCGGCGAAGGTGCGGGCGGCGGCGATGCCGACGCGCAGGCCGGTGAAGGGGCCGGGGCCCATGCCGGCGACGACGCCGGTGACGTCGGCTCCGGTGATGCCGGCCTCGGCGAGGGTCTCGGCGAGGAACGGGCCGATCACCTCGGCATGCCGGCGGCTGTCCTCGGTGTCGCGGGTCGCGAGGGCCTGGCCGGTGGCCGGGTCGACGACGGCGACGGAGGTCCCGGCG
The DNA here is from genome assembly GCF_026241855.1 of Curtobacterium flaccumfaciens pv. betae. Taxonomy (NCBI): domain Bacteria; kingdom Bacillati; phylum Actinomycetota; class Actinomycetes; order Micrococcales; family Microbacteriaceae; genus Curtobacterium; species Curtobacterium flaccumfaciens. The sequence continues at coordinate 3,452,072 of NZ_JAPJDC010000001.1, forward strand.
GAGGTGTCGATCGCGAGCAGCACCCGTCCATCGTAGGGATAAACGCGATCATTTCCCACCCAGTCTAGCTCTCGCCTAGTCGCGCACCTGTCCACTGACCGCCTTCAGGATTGGGGTCTGGGAAATAGGTGAAAAGCTTAACGTGGCTCTTGTAGTAGTTGATCTCCTCGAGATTTCCCTCCCCGGCAACTTGCGGCTCATAAGGCTCGAAAGGTAGAGGCCACGAGCGAAATTCAATTTCCGCATGACCACGGTACTCGCCGGACCGTCTTCGATCGACGACTTCTAAATGCGCATCGCGAAGCTTGCCGACGGATGCCTCCGCAAGGCCACAATAGCGATTCTTCACGCCTTTCGCTGTGAGCTTGGTTTGATCCGCACCGATTATCAGACGAATAACCGACGCGCCTTCCTCACCTTTTGAGAGCTTGAGCGCCTGCCACTTGATGCTTCCGACGGCCGTTACGTGACCTTTCGCCACCGCCCGCTCGATGTATTCGTTCGAACCCACATCCATAGGTAACTCATCGCCATCAACGCCGGAAGCCACACTTGAACGTGCCTCAGGCAGCTCAATGCCGGGCTCAATATTGTCATGCAACTCGGGCATAGAACGTGGGCTTGATGGACGTCATGAGCGAAGGCGAAAGCATCGAGTCACTCTGAGCGAACTTTACAGTTCGGAAGATATTCGTATCGATGCGGGCGAGGGCGCGATCGACATTCAGCTCTGAATACAATCCATTCTCGAAGACCGGCATTCCGTTGACGTCATCAATTGTCAATGCATACTGAAGCAGGCCGATTTCCAAAAGCGCGTAGCCGCCGGAGCTTTCCCACTCAATCGACACCGTGCCACTATCATTTGGGGTCAGCGTGAAGTCGCCACCACCCCGCTGCGCACTCGCAATGACTCGGAGCACATTGTCAAGAACTTTAGGCGACGGAGCGAGACTATGAGCCCCATTCCAGCCGTCAGCAAGACCAGCGATATCCAGAAATTCTTGCACCCACCGCAGGTTTCGCTCGCGTCGGGCGGACTCCATATATTGACCAGATACGATCCCATTAAACGATTGCGCGGCTCCGGCAATAACCGCACTTAAGGTAGTAACAGCAGCCGTCATCGACTGAGCTATTGCCCCCACCGCGAGATTCGACGCCGAACTAAAAAAGGTGCTAGCGGCGAGTGACGGACTGTGGGTAGTGGCATTGGCGCGAGTCGGATAGGACTCGACTGCAGAAGTACTTTTATTCATCGACACCCACCGGCCCCATCATCTGAGTGATCGACTTAGTCGATCCTATAAAGATATTGTGAATGACCGAATGCGCGTCCTCGAAATGCTGCATTACGGCCTCAGCGGAGCCTTCTACGGTGCTGACCGCGCTCACAACAGTGTCTGTTATCAACGACGGTTGATTGTTGACCACGCCTTCCGAGAGCGAAATCTGGGCCTGCAGCCCCTCAGTGGTGACAAATCCATAGTTCACCGCAATGTGCGCCGGAACTTCTTTGTTGCGCTCAGACTGTACCGCCTCGGGGAAGTCAATGCGGTAGCCCAACACTTCGCTGGCAAACTCTGCAGGAGCCGCCCCATCGAGGAATCTATCCCCGAAAGCATCGAGATATCTAAGGCTCGCAGCACTAAAACCGTGTGTCGGCCCCATCTGAGCGAGCAGAATCTCGATGACCTTGCCGACCTCCGGCGAGAAACTCTCCCAGGAACTGTAAGGGGGTAGCGCGTGGATGAATAACACCCCGACGCCCACCTGAACAACCATATCTCGCGCGGCACGCGTCATTCGCAACACCGGCTGACCCGGTGCTGGTGGCTGCCCGAAGGGGATTAGTCGCTCCGTGTAGGTGAATGCAAGATTGCGCTGCAGGGCTTCTCGAAAGGAATCAAAGGAGCTATCGTCCACACCGGGTGCAATTTGAATACGAAAAACCCCATCGGAAGAGGTCGTCGCTTGCTGATCGGGGAAAAAGTCCCAACGCAACTCTGCAATCAGTTCCAGGAGTGGCGGGTTTCGGAACTGGGCAGTCAACGGTGAGTCCAGTCACTTCGCATATGGTTACAATAGCGCAGATGCCTTGGGCTCGCCCTACGAACTCTCCGTGATGGACACAAGGAAAGCGCGGAGCTGTGAGTTTCGGTCGGTTCGGTTACAGAGCCACGCCTTCCCAGCGCGGGCCGGTGGCGGTGACGACGACGCGGCGGGGTTCGTCGGGGACGTCGTCCGGGTCGGTGTCGTCGGTGTCACGGTCGGCCTCGTCGGCACCGGTGGCACGGGTGATCTCGACGTCGAGCACGCTGTCGCTGATGCCGTCGACCATGCCGCGGCCCCACTCGACGACGACGATCGCGGCGTCCCAGTCGAGGTCGAGGTCGTCGAGCTCGACCGGGTCGGACAGGCGGTAGGCGTCGACGTGCACCAGGTCGGGTCCGGCGGTCGTCGGGTGCGTCCGGGCGAGGACGAAGGTCGGGCTGGACACCTGGCCGCGTGCACCGAGTGCGGCGCCGAGCCCGCGCGTCAGGGTCGTCTTGCCGGCACCGAGTGGTCCGGTCAGCACGACGAGGTCCCCGGCGCGCAGCACCGCGGCCAACCGGGCCCCGAGCTCCCCCATCGCCTCGGTGCCGTCGACGGAGGTGTCGAGCAGGACGTGCGGCGACCCGGTCACGGCCGCTCGCCCCGCAGGTACTCCCCGACCCGTCCCTCGATGTCGTGGCCCTCGTAGAACCGGGGCACACGGCTGCCGATCCGGCAGACGATCTCCTCGCCGATGGTCTCGAGCGCCGCGCCCCACTCGAGCACGGTCATCTCGTCGTGCTCGCCGGTGCCGAACAGCACGACGGTGTCGCCGGTCTGCACGTCGTCCTCGCCGACGTCCACCAGGAACTGGTCCATCGCGACGCGGCCAGCGATCGGGTAGCGCTTGCCGCGGATCGCGACCTCGATGCGGCCCTGCGCCAGACGCGGGACCCCGTCGGCGTACCCGACGGGCACGAGGGCCAGGGTCGTCTCGGTCGCGGTGCGGTACGTGTAGTCGTAGGAGACGCCGGTGTCGACGGGGACGCGCTTCGTCTTCGCGACCGACGCGGTCAGGGTCATCACCGGCTCGAGTCCGAGGTCGGCCGCCGAGACGCCGTCGGCTCCGGGGATGCCGAACAGGTTCGCGCCCATCCGGACCATGTCCTTGCGGAACTCCTTGCGCTCCAACCCCGCGAGCGACGCGGCGACGTGCTCCATCGGGACGTCGAGCCCCAGGTCCTCGGCGATCTCGATCGCGGCGTCGAACACGGCGACCGCGGCGCTGTCCTCGTGGTCGGACGCCTCGGCCAGGTGCGTGTACGCGGCGACCACCTCGATGCGGCCGTTCCGCTGGGCGTCCCGGGCGAGCTCGACGAGCGCCGGCCAGTCCGCCGGGGTCGCGCCGTCGCGGTGCAGGCCGGAGTCGACGCCGAGGTGTACCCGGGCCGGGCGCTGGTCGACGGCGTCGACGATGCGCTGCAGCTCGGCGACGTTCGAGACGCCGAGGTCGACGGCCGAGTCGATGGCGTCACGGAAGTCCAGATCGGGGTCGTGCTGCCAGGTGAACAGGTGGACGTCCTCGCCGACGCCGATCGAGCGCAGGCGCAGGGCCGCGGGCACCGTCAGCACACCGATCCAGCGGATGCCGGCGTCGACGGCGGCGAGCGCGATCGGCTCGAGGCCGTGCCCGTACGCGTCGGCCTTCATGATCGCCATCACGGCGACCGGGTCCATCCACTCACGGACACGGTCGAGGTTGGCACGGTAGGCGTCGAGGTCGATGCGCGCCTGACGCAGCGGTGCGGAGCTCACGTCGTCCTCCGTTCCACGCTGCGGCCGATCCGGGCGACCACCTCGTAGTTGATCGTGCCGATGGCGTCGGCCCAGTCCTCGACGGCGGGGTCGCCGTTCGCGGGGTCGCCCCACAGCACCGCCTCGTCGCCGACCTGCACGTCGGCGTCGCCGATGTCGACGTGCATGGCGTTCATCGCGACGCGTCCGACCACCGGGAACGTCCGGTCGCCGATCCGCACCGAGACCCGGTTGCCGAAGTCGCGGTCGAAGCCGTCCGCGTAGCCGAGGCCGATCACGGCGAGACGGGTGTCCGTCTCGGCGCGCCAGGTGTAGCCGTAGGAGACGCCGTCGCCCGCGGCGACCGGCACGGTGCGGAGCACGGCTGCGGTGACCCGCATCGCCGGGCGCAGCCCCAGGTCGGCCGAGGTGCGACCGTCGAAGGGGCTCAGCCCGTACAGGGCGAGTCCGACGCGGGACAGGTCGTGGCGGGTCTCCGGAACGGCGATGCTCGCGGCACTCGCGGCGAGGTGCACCACGTCCGGCACGATGCCGTTCGCGGCGAGGCCGTCCAGCGCCCGCTGCAGCGCGGCGTCCTGGTCGAGGTCGTCGGTGCGCGACGCGTTCGACAGGTGGGACATGAGCCCCTCGACCCGGGTGCGGTTGCCGCCGCGGGCCAGGGCGCCGGCGGTCGCGAAGAGCTCGGCCCACTCGGACTCGACCGCACCGTTGCGGCTGAGGCCGGTGTCGACGCACAGGTGCACGGCGCGGACGTCGGAGTCGGCTGCTGCGGAGAGCTGCTCGACGCTCGACACCGCGGGCGTGACGTCGAACTGCGCCGCGCGGCGGAAGTCCTCGTCGGGGGCGTGCAGCCACGCGAGGATCCGGACCCCCTCGTCGATGCCGCCCTGACGGAGCGCGACGGCCTCGTCGATGTCGGCGACCCCGAGCCACTCGGCACCGGCGTCCACGAAGGCCTGCGCGGCGTCGAGGGCCCCGTGGCCGTACGCGTTCGCCTTGACCACCGCGATGACCCCGGCCGGGGCGACCCGGTCGGCGATGGTCGCGTAGTTCTCGATCAGGGCTCCGCGATCGACCGTGATGCCGGTGAACGCGCTCACCGGACCGTTCCTTCCAGGACCACGTCTGTTCCTTCCAGGACCACGAACGCGGTCGCGATCCCTCCATCATGCGAGAGCGACAGGTGCACGCTCGTCACGCCACGCGCGTGCGCCACCTGCCGGGCGCCCTGGTGCAGGGTGAGCGACGGGTTCCGCTGGTCGTCGGACACGACCTCGAGGTCCTGCCAGCTCAGCCCGGCACTCGACCCGAAGGCCTTGATCAGGGCTTCCTTCGCCGCGAACCGTGCGGCGAGGGACGCGATCGGCCGGGGTTCGCCGTCACGGACCTGCTCGGACGGCGTGAACAGCCGCGCCCGCATCGCCGGTGTGCGCTCCAGCACCCGTTCGAACCGCTCCAGGTCGACCACGTCGACCCCGATCCCGATGATCACCGTCGCGACTACTCGACGGTGACCGACTTCGCGAGGTTGCGTGGCTGGTCGACGTCGAGGCCCTTGGCGGCGGCGAGCTCCATGCCGAACATGTGCAGCGGTGCCACGGCGAGCAGCGGCTCGAACAGCGGGGTCGCGAGCGGGATCCGCAGGACCTCGTCGGCGAAGGGCAGCACCGCGGCGTCGCCTTCTTCGGCGATCGCGATCACCCGGGCGCCGCGGGCGCGGATCTCCTGGATGTTCGAGACGACCTTCGGGTGCAGCGATCGGGGGTCGCGCGGCGACGGCACGATGACGAAGACGATCTGACCCGGCTCTATCAGGGCGATCGGGCCGTGCTTGAGCTCACCGGCGGCGAAGCCCTCGGCGTGGATGTACGCGAGCTCCTTGAGCTTGAGGGCGCCCTCGAGTGCGATCGGGTAGCCGACGTGGCGGCCGAGGAACAGCACGCTCCGGGTGTCCGCCATCCAGCGGGCCAGGTCCTTGATGCCGGCGGCGTCCTCGATGGTCTGCTGCAGCTTCGGCGCGAGCCCCTCGAGCTCGGCCACCTGCTCGGCGATCTGCTCGGTGGTGAGCGTGCCGCGCAGCGTCGCCAGGTGCAGCCCGAGCAGGTAGAGCGCGACGCCCTGGGCGATGAAGGCCTTGGTCGACGCGACGGCGACCTCGGGTCCGGCGTGCGTGTAGATCACGGCGTCGGACTCACGCGGGATCGTGGCGCCCTGGGTGTTGCAGATCGACAGGACCTGCGCGCCCTGCTCGCGGGCGTACTTGACGGCCATCAGCGTGTCCATGGTCTCGCCGGACTGGCTGATCGAGACGACCAGGGTGCGCTCGTTCAGCACCGGGTCGCGGTACCGGAACTCGTGCGCGAGCTCGACCTCGACCGGCACACGTGCCCACTGCTCGATGGCGTACTTGCCGAGGATGCCGGCGTAGGCGGCGGTGCCACAGGCGATCACGATGACGCGGTCGACGGTCGCCAGGCGGTCGGCGATCGGGTCGAGGTCGGTCAGCGTGACGGCACCGTCGTGGACGCGACCGAGGATCGTCTTCGCGACGGCCTCGGGCTCCTCGCTGATCTCCTTCGCCATGAACGAGCTCCAGCCGCCCTTGTCGGCGGCGGAGGCGTCCCAGTTGACCTCGAACTCGCTCGGCGTGGCCGGGGTGCCGTCGAAGTGGATGACGTCCACGCCGTCGGGGCGGATCGTGGCGATCTCGTCCTGCCCGATCGACAGCGCGCGCTGCGTGTAGGCGACGAACGCGGCGACGTCCGAGCCCATGAAGTTCTCGCCGTCACCGAGCCCGACCACCAGGGGCGAGTTGCGACGGGCACCGACGACGACTCCGGGCTGGTCGGCGTGCACGACGAGGAGCGTGAAGGCCCCCTCGAGTCGCTGCACGGCCTGCTGCATGGCTGCGGTCAGGTCACCGGTCTCGCGGAAGGCGCGTCCGACCAGGTGCGCGGCGACCTCGGAGTCGGTCTCGCTGCGGAACTCGATGCCCTCGGCCTGCAGTTCGGCGCGGAGCTCGGAGAAGTTCTCGATGATGCCGTTGTGGATGAGGGCGAGCTTGTCGCCGTCGGCCAGGTGCGGGTGGGCGTTGCCGTCGGTCGGGCCACCGTGGGTCGCCCAGCGGGTGTGCCCGATGCCGGTCGCGCCGTCCGGGATCGGCGACGACTCGAGCTCGTCGACCAGGGCCTGGAGCTTGCCGGCCTTCTTGGCCGACACGAGGTCTCCGGCTGGGTCGACGACGGCGATGCCCGCCGAGTCGTAGCCGCGGTACTCGAGGCGACGGAGGCCACCGAGGAGGACGTCCTGGCTGCTGTTGCTGCCGACGTAGCCGACGATTCCACACATGGAACCGATCCTACGGTCTGCCTGGACGCCCACCCTGCGAAGTCCCGGGGGTGGGGATAACGTTTCGGCCATGGGACGCTTCGACGACATCGCCATCACCACGCTGCACGGCGAGGACACCACGTTCGGCGCCTACGCCGACAAGGCCGTACTGGTCGTGAACGTCGCCTCCCGGTGCGGCCTCGCTCCGCAGTACGAGCAGCTCGAGGCCCTGCAGAAGCAGTACGGCCCCCGCGGGTTCACGGTGCTGGGCTTCCCGAGCAACCAGTTCCTGCAGGAACTCGGCTCGTCCGAGGCGATCGACGAGTACTGCTCCACCACGTGGGGTGTGACGTTCCCGATGTCCGAGAAGGTCAAGGTCAACGGCAAGAGCGCGCACCCGCTCTACCAGGCCCTCAAGGAGACCCCGGACGCCGACGGCAAGGCCGGCCGGGTCGCGTGGAACTTCGAGAAGTTCCTCGTCGCCCCCGACGGCACCGTCACGCGCTTCCGTCCCACCACGAAGCCGGACGCCCCCGAGGTCGTCGCTGCCATCGAGGCGGCCCTGCCCGCCTGACGCGTCGCGTCCTGCGGGCGCGCACCGAGCACTGGACGGGAGGCCCGGGGCACGTGAGCCGGTCGGCTCACGTGCCCCGGGCCTCCCGTCTGTACGCTCGATCCCATGCCGTTCTCGGAGACCGCCGTCGCGCACCCGACCCCGTTCGTGGAGATCCCGCGTGACGAGTGGTCCCAGCTCGCACCGAAGGAGCACCTGTCGCTCACCGAGACCGAGATCGTGCAGCTGCGCGGTCTCGGCGACCGGCTGGACATGCAGGAGGTGCAGGAGGTCTACCTGCCCCTGTCCCGCCTGCTCACGCTCTACGCCGCCGGTGCGCGCAACCTGCACGCCGAGACGAGCCGCTTCCTCGGGGAGCGCGCCGGACGCACGCCCTTCGTCATCGGCGTCGCGGGCTCCGTCGCGGTCGGCAAGTCCACGGTCGCCCGTCTGCTGCGCGAGCTGACGAAGCGCTGGCCGGACACCCCTCGGGTCGAGCTCGTGACGACCGACGGCTTCCTGTACCCGAACGCCGAGCTGGAGCGACGCGGGATCATGGACCGGAAGGGCTTCCCGGAGTCGTACGACCGCCGCTCCCTGCTGCGCTTCGTGAGCCAGGTGAAGAGCGGGGCGACCGAGGTCCGCGCGCCGTACTACTCGCACCTGGTCTACGACATCGTGCCCGATGCCGAGATCGTCGTCCGGCAGCCCGACGTGCTCATCGTCGAGGGCCTCAACGTGCTGGCGCCGCCGGTGCACGGGCGGCTCGCGCTGTCCGACCTGTTCGACTTCACGATCTACGTGGACGCGAAGACGAAGGACATCGAGTCCTGGTACGTCGACCGGTTCCTCGCGCTGCAGGAAGAGGCGTTCTCGAGCCCCGACTCGTTCTTCCACCGGTTCGCCTCGCTCTCGCGTGAGGACGCGGTACGGACGGCGACCGAGGTCTGGCGGGCGATCAACGAGCCGAACCTGATCGAGAACGTGCTGCCCACGCGCTCCCGCGCCACCCTGGTGTTGAAGAAGGGCGCGAACCACAAGGTGAACTCGGTCCTGCTCCGCAAGATCTAAGCGGAGGGCAGCGCAAAACACCGGTGTTCGCGAGCTGAACCGCGGTCTGCGCGTGTTCAACCGGCGAACACCGGTGTCTTGCGGAGGAAACCCCTACGCGGCGTCGAGCGCCAGGCGGTCCTGCACGACGGCGGCGAGCTCCTCGGCGATGCGCTGGGCATCGTCCTGCGAGGCAGCCTCGACCATGACGCGCACGACCGGCTCGGTGCCCGACGGACGGAGCAGCACACGGCCGCTGTCCCCGAGCGCCTCGCTCGCGGCGGCGATGGCGTCCTGCACACCCTGGTCGGCGAGCCCGTGACGATCAACGCCCCGGACGTTGAGCAGCACCTGCGGGAACACGGTCATGCACGAGGCGAGCTCCTGCAGCGACTTCCCCGTCCGCGCCATCTCGGCGACCAGGTGCAGTCCGGTCAGGATGCCGTCGCCCGTGGTGGCGAACTCGTTGAAGATGATGTGGCCGGACTGCTCGCCACCGATGGAGTAGTCGCCCTCGGTCATCTTCTCGAGCACGTAGCGGTCGCCCACGCCGGCCTCGATCACGGTGATGCCCGCGTCGGCCATGGCGCGCTTCAGCCCGAGGTTCGACATGACCGTCGCGACGAGGGTGTCGTCCTTCAGGCGGCCGCGCTCCTGCAGGGACAGCGCGAGGATCGCCATGATCTGGTCACCGTCGATCGCGTTGCCCGCGGCGTCGACGGCCAGGCAACGGTCCGCGTCACCGTCGTGCGCGACGCCGACGTCGGCACCGTGCTCGAGCACCGCGCGGGCGAGGTTGTCGATGTGGGTCGAACCGACGCCGTCGTTGATGTTCCAGCCGTCGGGATCGGCGCCGATGAGCGTCACACGGGCACCCGCGTTGACGAAGACCTCGGGCGAGACGCCGGCGGCGGCACCGTTGGCGCAGTCGAGCACCACGTGGATGCCGTCGAGCCGGTGCGGCAGCGTGCCGAGCAGGTGCACCACGTAGCGGTCCTCGGCGTCGGCGAACCGCGAGATGCGCCCGACGTCGATGCCGGTGGGGGTGGGTGCGGAGTGGTCGTGCATGGCCGCTTCGATGCGGTCCTCGACCTCGTCCGGCAGCTTGCGGCCACCCGTGGCGAAGAACTTGATCCCGTTGTCGGGAGCGGGGTTGTGCGATGCGGAGATCATCACGCCGAAGTCGGCGTCGATGTCCGCGACGAGGAACGCTGCGGCGGGGGTGGGGATGACCCCGGCGTCGAGCACGTCGACGCCGGCCGAGGCGAGCCCGGCCGCGACGGCGGCACCGAGGAACTCGCCGGAGACGCGCGGGTCACGCGCGAGGACCGCGCGCGGGCGCGGTCGACCCGACGCCCGGCGGGCGTCGGCATGGTGTCCGTGTGTGAGGACGGCCGCGCTCGCCTGGGCAAGACCCAGTGCGAGCGCGGCCGTCAGCTCGCCGTTGGCGAGACCACGAACCCCGTCGGTACCGAACAGACGCGGCATGGCGATCTTCAGCCGGTGACGACTAGCGCTTCGAGAACTGCGACGCCTTGCGGGCCTTCTTGAGACCGGCCTTCTTGCGCTCGATGACGCGGGCGTCACGGGTGAGGAAGCCGGCCTTCTTGAGGGTCGCGCGGTTGTTCTCGCGGTCGATCTCGTTCAGGGTGCGGGCGATGGCGAGGCGGAGCGCGCCGGCCTGACCCGAGGGGCCACCACCGGTGATGCGGGCGACGACGTCGTACGAGCCGAGGAGCTCGAGCACCTTGAAGGGGTCGTTGATGAGCTGCTGGTGCAGCTTGTTCGGGAAGTAGTCCTCGAGCGTGCGGCCGTTCACGACGAACGTGCCGGAGCCCGGGACGAGCCGGACGCGCGCGATGGCCTCCTTGCGGCGCCCGACGGCACCGCCGGAGACGTTGAGGATCTGACGGGGAGCAGCCTCGGCAGCGGCGGGTGCGCTCTCCGTGGTGAAGCTCTCCGGGGTCTGGTCGAGGGAATCAGCGATCTGAGCCATGAGTTTTCTGTGTCCTTGAAGTCGTCGTGGCCGGAACTACTGTGCGACCTGGTCGAAGATGTACGGCTTGGGCTGCTGCGCGGCGTGCGGGTGCTCCGCGCCGGCGTAGACCTTCAGCTTCTTGAGCTGCTCGCGGCCGAGGGTGTTCTTCGGCAGCATGCCGCGGATCGCCTTCTCGACGGCGCGGGTGGGGTGCTTCTCGAGCATCTCCGGGTAGGAGGTCGCCGTCAGGCCGCCCGGGTAGCCCGAGTGACGGTAGTAGACCTTCTTCGCGAGCTTCGAACCGGTCAGGGCGACCTTGTCGGCGTTCACGATGATGACGAAGTCACCCATGTCCATGTGCTGGGCGAAGGTGGCCTTGTGCTTGCCGCGCAGGAGCGCCGCGGCGTGGGTGGCGAGACGGCCGAGGACGACGTCGGTGGCGTCGATGACGATCCAGTCGTGCTGGACGTCTGCCGGCTTCGGTGAGAACGTGCGAGTCACAGGAGTGCTGCTTTCGTGTCGAGGTGAGGAGTCCGTGAATCCCACTCCGGTCGGGAGTTCCACGGGCAGAAGCACGGGGAACACCTCGGTTGGAGGGCTCATCTGACTGTCCGCGCGCGGGGCGCACAGACCAAGGTGAGAGCCTAGCCGACGCGGGGTACGTCGGTCAAACGCGTCCCGCTGCCGGCCTGGAGGCGCGGGGCGGCCCCGCACCGCGCCTCCCGTCCGCCGCACGGTCGCGCCCACCGCGCATGGTGCGCAGAAACGGTCGGGTCCGCTGTTCGAACCCGACCATTCCTGCTCACGAAGTGCGCCCGTGGGGCGTGGGGACTACTCCGCAGCCACCGTCCGACGTCGGCGACGCACCACCAGCACACCCGCACCCGCCGCGAGCAGCAGGAACGCCACCAACGCACCGGCACCGAGCCCTGCGGCACCCGTGAACGCGAGCTGCCCGTCCGTGGTGATCGTGATCGGGGTCCACCCGATCAGACTCCCGTCCGCAGCCGTCACCGCCAACCGGTGCACACCAGCCACCGTGTCCGCCGGGATCGTCACCCGAACCGTCCCGTCAGCACCCACCACCACGGTACCGATCAACGTCGGCTCCGAGAACAACCACACGTTCACCGCGTCACCGGCAGACGCCGTGCCCACCGTCACCGTGATCGTCTCCCCCGCACGAGCCGACGCCGGAGCCGACACCCCACCACGACTCGCCTCCGTCAACAGCGACCCCGACGGCGCCACCGGAACAACCGGCGGGGTGATCCCGTCGACCGGCGGCACCGGAGTCGGCACCGGCGTCGGGGTCGGGGCCGGCACCGGCGTCGGGTCCGTGCCCGGGTCGGTGCCCGCGGCGTCGAGGTCGAAGCCGACCAGGATCGGGTCGTGGTCGCTCGCCCGGTACACGTCGTCGTTGTACAGGTTCGTGGCGTTGTAGTTGTAGCGGCTGTACTCCAGACCCACCGACTCGACCGAGTTGATGTTCCAGATGTCCACGCCGGTGACCGTCTCGAGCGCGGCCTCCGACGCGAACACGTGGTCGAGCGAGCCGCTCAGGCCGGAGAACACGTACGAGTACTCGGTGCTGTCGAGCGCCGGGCCGAGGTCGGTGTAACCGGCCTCGTCGAGGACCACCACCGGGTCTTCCTTGCTGTAGGCGTTGAAGTCGCCGAGCATGAACACCTTGTCGGTGCCGTACTGCTCCTGCATGTCGGTGGAGAAGGTCACCAGGGCCTTCGCCTGCTCGACACGGTCGGCGTTCGACGCACCCTGCCCGTCGCCCTGGTCGGCGTTCTCGCCGGTGCCGGAGCCCTTCGACTTGAAGTGGTTCGCGATCACCAGGAAGTCGTCGTCCGCGGTGCCGCCGACCGGGCGGAACGCGTCCGCGACGGGCTGGCGGGCGTTCGTGAACGCGTCGTCGAGCAGGATCGTCGACTCGCCGACGGGCTCGACGCGGTCCTTCTTGTAGATCAGGGCGAGGCGGATGACGTCCTCGCTCGCGGGCACGACGGCCGGGGACTTCGCGTAGGCCCAGGTGTCCTGGCCGGTGGCGGCGTTGAGCGCGTCGACCAGGGTGGCCACGGCGGCGTCACGGTCCTGACCGAAGCGGACGGAGTTCTCGATCTCCTCGAGCGAGACGACGTCGGCGTCCAGGCCGTTGATCGCCTTCACGATCTTGACCTGCTGGCGCAGGAAGTCGTCCTGCTCGGCGGCACCGCGGGCGTCGCAGCCCGAGTTCACCGTGACGGGGTCTCCGGCACGGTCCGTGTAGTACTTGCAGCCGGTGAGCTCGTCGCCCGTGGTCGGGAAGTAGTTGAGGACGTTGAAGCCGGCGAGCTTCAGGTCACCACCGACGTCCCGCGGGGCCGGCTGGCGCACCTTCGAGAACGACGCCGGCAGTTCGGCGGCCGGGGTCGCACCCGTGATCGGCGCGGTCGGCTGGAACTTCCACCCGTTGTTGCGGTAGTCCAGGACGACCGGCTCGGTGAAGGTGGCGGCGGCCCCGACGGTGACCGGGCCCTGGGTGAGCCACGACACCGGGATGCCCTGGTTCGCCTGGGTCAGGAAGTTGGTGCTCGCACCGTCGTCGAGCGTGACCTTGCGCGCAGCGTTGTCGGCCTCGACGGCCTTCGCCGCGGCGCTGCCCGGGCGGCCGACCTCGGTCGGCTGGATCAGACGCTTCGTGCCGCTGGCGAGCACGACCTCGCCGTACTGGTTCGTCGTGTAGTTGTCGGCGACGGTGTACGCCCCCTGGGGAGCGACGAGCATGCTCTCGAGCGACTCGCGCTGGGCGTCGGACGACGGGAACGCGACCGCGGCCGGCTGCGGTGCCGCGACGCTGTCGTCCAGCTGCTGCAGCGACGAGGCCCCGGACACCGTGAGCTCGGTCAGGCCGAAGTACTCGGACACGGCGCCGGTGACCCGCACGTGGTCGCCCTCGCGCACCAGCCCGGCGGTGGCGAACGAGAAGACGAACACGGCGTCGGACGCGGTGTGGGCGGCGAGGTCGATCGCGCCGCCGGTGCCCGGGGTCTGGATCGTGTAGCCGTTGAAGCCGCCGGTGCCGTAGACCGCGGTGACGACGCCGTCGGTCGTGACGTTCTTGCCGGCGTACGGCGAGGTGTCCGTGGTGCCCTGCAGCTGGGCGATGGTCACCGTCTCGGCGGGGGTGCCGGGCGTGGGGGTCCCGCCGTCACCCGGGTCGGTCGGTTCCGTGGGCGCGGTCGGTGCAGTGGTCTCGCCCGCGGCGTTCCGCGGGGTGAGCGTGGTCGTCACCGAGAAGTCCGCACCGTTGACGTCGGTGTCCGTGGTGCCCTGGCGGACCAGGCCGTTCGGCACGGAGTTGTCCCCGGTCACGGTGCGCACGGTCGACTCGAACGTGTTCGAGGCGCCGTAGCCGAGCAGGTCGACCACGCCGTCGGTGCCGGTGGCGACGGGTCCGGCGGCGAGCGCCAGGGGTGCGGTGGCGTCGGACAGCACGAGCGTGCCGGTGGTGCCCGACGGGTTGAGCGTCGCGGTGTCGTCGGCTGCGGGCAGGTCCTCGCCAGCCGGGCTGGCCCCGCCGTTGCCCGCCATCGACACCAGGAAGGTGCCCTTTGCCGGCACGGTGCCCTGGAGCGCACTGGCCGAGAACGTGCCGGCGCCCGTCGCGGACCGGTACTGCAACGACCACCCGTCGAGCGACACGGCGGCGTCGGTCGGGTTGCCGATCTCGACGAACTTCTCGTTGTAGAACGCGCCCTTGCTCCCCGCCTTCAGGTAGGCCTCCTCGATGACGAGGCCGGTCCCCTCGGGGTTCGCGGTCGCTGCGGTGACGGTGACGAGTGGGGCCGCGAGGAGCGTCGCGGCCGCCGTGGCGCACAGCAGAGTGCGCCCGAGGGTGTTGGCCATGCCCGCACGCTACCGACCTGCGGGGACATTCAGGTTGCGTCGAGGTAAATGATTGCGTTCGGCAACATCAGCCGATCGCGCGGCATCAGCCGATCGGCATCCAGGTCCCGCCCACACGTCGGACGGCCGGTCCGTGTCCCGGCAGCACGAGGGCCGGGAACGGCAGCGCCCGTGCCGACTCGAGCGCGCGGTCCTGGTCGGCGGTGAAGAACGGTGTGATCATCCGCGGGCGCGGGGCCCACGACCCCGGCTGGGTGTCGTGTCGGCTGACGACCGCGTCGCCCGTGACGATCGCATCCGCCGCGGGCAGCAGGTACGCGGTCGAGCCGTCGGTGTGGCCGACGGCCGGGAACGGCGAGATCGCCCGACCTGCGAAGTCTGCACCGGTGAACGCGCGAGCGGACGGCACGGTGGTGGGTCGCAGGGCGTCGGATCGGATGGCCCGCGCCAGCCAGGCGAGCACGCGGGGGCTGGCGAGCCGGCCGCCGATCTCCGCCGGCGTGACCTGCTGCCGTTCCGGTCCGCGCACGTTGGCGAGCTCGTCGGCGTGGGCGAGCACCTCGACGTCGGGGTGCCGCTCGAGGATCCCGGGGATGCCGCCGACGTGGTCGACGTGCCCGTGCGTCACGTAGACGCGACGGAGGTCGTCGGGGTCGTGTCCGGCGGCGCGCACGGTGTCGAGCACGAGGTCAGTGTCGGCCGGGTACCCGGCGTCGATCAGCGCGACGCCGTCCTCCTCCGCCAGCACCACCCAGTTGGACACCGGGCCCTCGACGAAGACGACTCCGGGGGCGACGGACACGACGGAACGGGGTTCGCGCGGGCTCATCCCTCGACGGTACCGTCCACCGACCGTCGGGCCCGGGTCTGCTCCGCCCGCTCCGCGAGCTCCGCGTCCGCCGGGTACCCCACCTCGGTCAGCGTCAGTCCCTTCGCCGGCGCCGTCTTGAAGGCGCTCGTGCGCTCCTCGGCGACGCGCAGTTCCTCGAGGCGGTCCGGGCCGAAACGGCCCTCGCCCACGGCGATGGTCGCGCCGACCATCGCCCGCACCATCGAGTGGCAGAAGGCGTCAGCCTGGAGGCGCGCCACCAGCACACCGTCCGGCTCGCGGTCCCAGCGGAACTGCTGCAACGTCCGGATGGTCGTCGCCCCCTCGCGCGGCTTGCAGAACGTCGCGAAGTCGTGCAGCCCGAGCAACGTCAGCGCACCGCGCTCCATCGCTGCCGGGTCGAGCCGCGCCGCGTGCCAGACCGTGTGCCCACGACGACGTGGATCGCGCGGGGCGTCGGCGTCCGCGATCCGGTATTCGTACCGGCGCCAGAGCGGGGAGAACCGCGCGTCGAACCCGGCGGGTGCCACCGAGGCACCGGTGACGACGACGTCCCCCTCGGGTGCCGCGATGCCGTTGACCCGCTTGAGCAGCCCGTCGAGCGGTGAGCGGCCCGTCCCGCGCTTGGCGGTGAGCGCTGCCCACTGCTCCGCCGACAGGTCCAGGTGTGCGACCTGCCCCGTGGCGTGCACCCCGGCGTCGGTGCGTCCGGCGACGGTGAGCAGCGGCGGTTCGCCCCAGCGGGTGAAGACGGTGGCGAGTGCGGTCTCGAGCGCGCCCTGCACGGTCCGGAGCCCCGGCTGCCGGGCCCACCCGGAGAACGCCGCCCCGTCGTAGGCGATGTCCAACCGCAGCCGCACGTCGCCCGTGCTGTCGGGGTCCTGGAAGCCGACCGTCTCGTCCACGTGACCACCGTAGCGGGGGTGATCCGTGCCTCCCGGCCCGCGCTGGATCTGCCGGACGGCGACCGCCCGCGCCCGCTCAGCCCCGCGGACGACCGAACGCCGACGGACCCGTCCGGGTGTCGAGGTCGTCGGTGGCGCGTCGCTCGGACTCGACGATCCCGCGCAGGGCGACGAGCGCGGCCGAGGTGACCGCGACGTGGGAGGGGTTCTCACGCGAGGCGTCGAGCGCTGCCTCGAGTCGTGCGATGGCCTCTTCCGCCTGGTCCTCCGGGGAGTCACCGCGGATCGTGCTGGCGATCTTCCGCAGGGCCTCGGCGATGGGGGTGGCGAACGCCGGGTCCGGACGCCCGACGCCCTCGGACACCGGGCCGGAGCGTGCCACGAGCTCGGTGAGGTCGGTCGTGTACCAGGCGACCCGCTCCAGTGCCCGGAAGCGTCCGCCGTCCTCCTGGAGCCGCGCTCGCGACCCGCGCAGTGCACCACGGGGGTTGAGCCGGCGGCTCTCGTGCGCGATCGCCACCCGCGACCGCACGTCCGCGATCGCGCGGTCCAGGCGGTCCTGCTGGTGGTCCCACGCCTTCTCGTCGCGCTTGCCCTCCTCGAGCACGGCTGCCAGCCCGTCGAGGTGGTCCGCCAGCACGCCGTTCACCGCGTCGATGCGGTGTTCGGCGTCCCAGAAGTGCAGCGGCGGGAACACCAGGAAGTTGACCAGCAGCCCGACGACGACGCCCACGGCCATCTGCACGAGGTACCCGAGCGAGTAACCCTCAGCGTTGGCGCCGCCGACGAGCAGCACGAAGAGCGCCGCGGTGGACACCCACGAGCTGCCCTCCCCGAGCACGCGGAACCCGCCGACCAGCACCCCGACGCCGACCGCGAGCGCGATCGCGAGGAAGCCGGGGTCGCCGACCCACATCGTGAACGCGGCGATGAGGATGCCGAGGGCGATCCCGACCAGGGTCTGCACACCGCTCCGGATGCCGGCGAACACCGTGGTCTGCATCGCGACGACGGCGCCGAGTGGTGCGTAGTACGGGTACTCGGCCGCGACGCCCGGGATGTGCCGCGCCACGAACCACGCGATCACGGCGGCGGCGGCGGCCTTGCCGGCGTGCAGCAGGCGCGGCTGCGTGCCCGAGGTCCGGCTCCACCGCCAGACCCTCGTCCCCAGACCCGCAACGTGCTGGAACGCCATGACTTCCTTCCCTCGCACCCGGCCGGGGACGTTACGCCGAGCCGTCCGTGCCCGTGACCAGCCTCGGACACGAGGAAGCCCCCGCGACCTGGGTCGCGGGGGCTTCCTCGTGGTGGTGCAGCGCCCCGGAGGGCACCGGACTACTTGGTGTCGGCGTCGTCCGACTTCTCGGCGGCGTCGGCCTCGACCTCGGCAGCAGCCTCGGTCTCGGACTCGGTCTCGACCGGTGCGGACTCCTCGGTGGTCTCGGTCTCCTCGACCGGGGCCTCCTCGGTGGTCTCGTCAGCGGCGGGCTCGTCGACCGGGGCGGCAGCAGCGGCCGGAGCCGAGTTGCGCTTGACCGGAGCGGGCGTGCTCGAGACGGGCTCGAGGACGAGCTCGATCGACGCCAGCGGGGCGTTGTCGCCCTTGCGGAAGCCGAGCTTCGTGATGCGGGTGTAACCGCCCTGGCGGTCCTCGACCTGGGGGGCGATCTCGGTGAACAGCGTGTGCACGACGGACTTGTCGCGCAGGATGCTGATCACACGACGACGCGCGTGCAGGTCGCCGCGCTTCGCGAACGTGATGAGACGCTCGGCGACCGGACGGAGGCGCTTGGCCTTCGTCTCCGTGGTCGTGATGCGACCGTGCGTGAAGAGGGCGTTGGCGAGGTTGCTCAGGAGCAGGCGCTCGTGGGCGGGACCGCCACCGAGGCGGGGGCCCTTGGTGGGCTTCGGCATGTCAGTTCTCCAGTGGTGAAAGTGGTGCGCGCGGTGTCAGCGCGCTTGCGCGTGAGCGCGAGGTCAGTTGTTGGACTCGTCCTCGTCGTACCCGCTGTAGAAGTGGGCGCCGTCGAATCCGGGGACGGTGTCCTTAAGGGACAGGCCGAGCTCGGTGAGCTTGTCCTTGACCTCGTCCACCGACTTCTGACCGAAGTTGCGGATGTTCATGAGCTGCGTCTCCGACAGGGCGACGAGCTCGGACACCGTGTTGATGCCCTCCCGCTTCAGGCAGTTGTAGCTGCGGACCGACAGGTCGAGGTCCTCGATCGGGGTCTGCAGTTCGTTCGAGAGCACGGCGTCGACCGGCGCGGGGCCGATCTCGATGCCCTCGGCCGCCGTGTTGAGCTCGCGAGCGAGCCCGAACAGCTCGACCAGCGTGCGACCGGCCGACGCGATGGCGTCGCGCGGCGTGATGGCCGGCTTCGCCTCGACGTCGACGACCAGGCGGTCGAAGTCCGTGCGCTCACCGGCACGCGTCGCCTCGACGCGGTAGGTGACCTTGAGGACCGGCGAGTAGATCGAGTCGATCGGGATCTGACCGGCTTCGCTGAACTCGGAACGGTTCTGCGTCGCCGAGACGTAGCCACGGCCGCGCTCGATCGTGAGCTCGAGCTCGAAGCGCGCGGTGTCGTTCAGGGTCGCGATGACGAGTTCCGGGTTGTGGATCTCGACGCCGGCCGGAGCGGAGATGTCCGCTGCGGTGACCTGACCGGCACCCTGCTTGCGCAGGTACGCCGTGATGGGCTCGTCGTGCTCGCTGGAGACGACCAGGCTCTTGATGTTGAGGATGATCTCGGTGACGTCTTCCTTGACACCGGGAACGGTGCTGAACTCGTGGAGGACGCCGTCGATGCGGATGCTGGTGACAGCCGCGCCGGGGATCGAGGAGAGGAGCGTGCGGCGCAGCGAGTTGCCGAGGGTGTAACCGAAGCCCGGCTCGAGCGGCTCGATGACGAAGCGCGAGCGGTGCTCGGAGATCGGCTCCTCGGTCAGGGTGGGGCGCTGTGCAATGAGCACTGTGGGATTCCTTTCGGCGAAGTGTCCGCTATATGACACTTGGCGGTACGACGGGGCCGCATGGGCCCCGACGGGTCTGTTGAGTTGTGATCACGCGCACACACGTGCGCGATCGAACGACCAGGAATGGCCGCGGGCCCTGCCCGCCCTCGCCGGAACGGATCCGGTCAGGGGACGAGCAGGGCGCGGCCGGTTGCTCCTCGCGTCAGACGCGACGGCGCTTGGGCGGGCGGCACCCGTTGTGCGCCTGCGGCGTGACGTCGTTGATCGAGCCGACCTCGAGGCCAGCGGCCTGGAGGGAGCGGATCGCGGTCTCGCGACCCGAACCCGGGCCCTTCACGAAGACGTCGACCTTCTTGACGCCGTGCTCCTGCGCCTGACGCGCAGCGGACTCGGCAGCGAGCTGCGCCGCGAACGGCGTCGACTTGCGCGAACCCTTGAAGCCCACGGCACCCGAGGACGCCCAGCTGAGGACGGCACCCGACGGGTCGGTGATGCTGACGATCGTGTTGTTGAACGTGCTCTTGATGTGGGCCTGGCCCACAGCGACGTTCTTCTTCTCCTTGCGGCGCGGCTTGCGCGCGGCAGTCTTGGGGGTAGCCATCGGGGTCTCCTATCGAGCCTTCTTCTTGCCTGCCACGGTGCGCTTCGGGCCCTTGCGGGTACGAGCGTTGGTCTTGGTGCGCTGACCGCGCACCGGGAGACCACGACGGTGGCGGAGACCCTCGTAGCTGCCGATCTCGACCTTGCGGCGGATGTCGGCGGCGACCTCACGGCGGAGGTCACCCTCGACCTTGAAGTTGCCCTCGATGAAGTCACGGAGGGCGACGAGCTGGTCGTCGGTCAGGTCCTTGACGCGGATGTCACCGGAGATACCGGTCTCCGTCAGTGCCTGGACGGCGCGGGTACGGCCGACGCCGTAGATGTACGTGAGTGCGATCTCCACGCGCTTCTCGCGCGGGATGTCGACGCCTGCTAGACGTGCCATGTGATGGCTGCTCCTGTTGTCGATGGAGGTGTGGCGCAGTACCGGTGCTCGGGCCTCCGCCCCGAGGTGTCCCCCGGCCGTCGTGCGACCGGGTTCTGGTACTGCGTTGTCGATCTTCAGTTGTGGGTCGTGCTCGAGCAGCCTAGTGTCCGAGGGACACCGGTGCCGGTCACGCGCCCGGGACTAGCCCTGGCGCTGCTTGTGACGCGGGTTGCTCTTGCAGATCACCATGACGCGGCCCTTGCGGCGAATCACACGGCAGTGTTCGCAGATGGGCTTGACGCTGGGGTTGACCTTCATGGTTCTTTCCTCGTGCTCGCTGGCTTCGTGCTCGGCAGGATTGCCGTGCCGTTCCTTTCCAGCTCGCGGATCACTTGTAGCGGTAGACGATCCGGCCGCGGGTCAGGTCGTACGGGCTCAGCTCCACGATCACGCGGTCCTCGGGGAGGATGCGGATGTAGTGCTGGCGCATCTTCCCGGAGATGTGCGCGAGGACCTTGTGTCCGTTCGTCAGCTCAACGCGGAACATCGCGTTGGGCAGAGCTTCGAGCACCGAGCCTTCGATCTCGATGACGCCGTCTTTCTTGGCCATAGCCTCACTGTCGCTTGGTTGTGGAACAGGTGTGATCCCCGAACCGGTCTGCGGGTCGGTCGCCACACCCGAGAGGGCATGACACACCAAAGATCGATCTTATGTGGTAAACCCGCAATTGCCAAGTGGGGATGCGGAACACCCCACGTCTGGGGCTTCCGGAACCGTGGCTGAGCGTTCCACAGTGGTTTGACGGCGCGCTCAGGGCGCGCACCAGCGCGCGAACCGTAGTTTGGCTCCGCAGCCACGTCCGCCGCACCAGCAGTTCGCGCCGGACCACCGAACGGAGAACACGTGCCCGACGCCACCCGACGCCCCTTCGCCAGCCACGGCAAGCAGGCCCGTCGTCGGGGTTGGGGCACGCTCGTCACCGTCGTCGCGGCCACCGTCCCCGTCCTGCTCGTTAGCGGCACCAGCGTCGCCGCGATCGCCGGGGCGCAGCTCGCCACCGCCCCGCAGACCGTCGCACTGAGCACCGACGACCAGAACACCGCCAAGACCGCGGACATCTCGGCGATCAAGGGCGGGGCGAACATCCTGCTCATCGGCAGCGACACCCGGGTCGGCCAGTTCGACTCCGACGAGGACGTCGAGGGCGCCCGCAACGACGTCACGATGCTCATCCACATCTCGGCGGACCACCAGCAGCTCACCGCGGTCAGCTTCCCCCGTGACCTGATGGTCCCGATCCCGGCCTGCACCAACCCCGCGACCGGCACGACCTACCCCGCGTCCACCTCGGCGATGTTCAACACCGCGCTCGGCAACGGCGGTGTCTCCTGCGTCGTGGACACGGTCGAGAACCTGACCGGCCTGAGCATCCCCTACGCCGGGCTCATCACCTTCGACGGCGTGATCGAGATGTCGAACGCCCTCGGCGGCGTGGACGTGTGCGTCGCCGAGCCGATCGACGACACGTTCACCGGCCTGCACCTCACGACGGGCTCGCACTCCCTCGAGGGCTCGGACGCCCTCGCCTTCCTGCGCACCCGCCACGGGGTCGGCGACGGCAGCGACCTCGCCCGCATCAGCTCGCAGCAGGTGTTCCTGTCGGCGCTCCTCCGCAAGGTCACCTCGGACGGCACGCTCTCGAACCCGATCACGCTCTACAAGCTGGCCGGTGCCGCCCTGTCCAACATGACGCTGTCCGACGGCCTGGCCCAGACCGGCACCCTGGTCAAGCTCGCCGCGGCGCTGCGGGGGATGAGCACGGCCAACATGCTCTTCGTGCAGTACCCGGTGGCCGACGACCCCGACGACAGCGCCCGGGTGATCGTCGACCAGGAGACGGCCCACACCCTGAACGTGGCGCTGCAGAACGACGTCCGGTCCTCGCTGAGCGACTCGAGCACCGGTCGCGCGTCCGAGGAGTCGCCGTCGGGCGGCGGGACCTCGACCGGCACCGGGTCGTCCGGCACCACGGGTTCGTCCGGGACCCCGTCGACCGCCGGCACGCCGTCAGCGACGCCGAGCGCGACCGCCACCCGGACGCCGACCGCGTCGGCGACGCCGCTGCCCTCGTCGATCACCGGGCAGAGCGCCTCCGAGGAGACCTGCTCCGTCGGCAACTGACGCGACGCCAGGGCGTCCGTCCGGCACTGGTCGGGCGGGTCCGCGCGAGGTGGGCGATACGTCGGACGTCAGCCGGGCCTCCCGGCCGTCGCGTCGCGCAGATGCGCGCGTCGCGCAGGTGCGCCGGTCGTCGGCACCGGATCCGGACTGGAGGCCCGTCCTACGGGATCGGGACGGGCGTCACACCCAGCGGGGCCAGGCCGCGAGCGCCGCCGTCGGCGGCCGTGAGCACCCAGATCCCAGCCGCGTGCACCGCGACGCTGTGCTCCCAGTGCGCGGCGTCCGAACCGTCGAGCGTGCGGACGGTCCAGTCGTCGTCGTCCGTCGAGCTGTCGATCGTGCCGGCCGTGACCATCGGTTCGATGGCGACCACCAGCCCCGGCTTGACGGCAGGGCCGGCACCACGGACGCGGTAGTTGAAGACCGGCGGGTCCTCGTGCATCGACCGGCCGATGCCGTGACCGGTGTAGTCCTCGACGATGCCCCACGCGCCGGTCTCGTCGATCGCGTCTTCCACCGCGGAGCCCACCTCGTGCAGGTTCTTCGCGTGGGCGAGCGCGGCGATGCCGTGCCAGAGCGACCGCTCGGTCGTCTCGCAGAGCGTCTGCCGCGCTGCGGTGACCGTGGCGTCGCCACCGGGCACGACCGTCGTGAACGCGCTGTCGCCGTTCCAGCCGTCGACCTCGGCGCCGGCGTCCACCGACACGATGTCGCCGGGCGCGAGCACGCGCTCACCGGGGATCCCGTGCACGATCTCGTCGTTCACGGACACGCACAGCGTGTGGCGGTAGCCGGGCACGAGCTGGAAGTTCGGGATCCCGCCGCCGTCACGGATGGTGCGCTCGGCGATCGCGTCGAGTTCGCCGGTCGTGATGCCCGGGCGGATCGCTGCACGGACGGCGTCGAGCGCCTCGGCGGTCAGCAGGCCCGGCCGGACCATCGCCCGGAGCTCGTCCGGGGTCTTGTAGATCGAGGGCTTCTTGAACCGCACCACGCTGGTCAGACGGTCGCGGAGAGCCCGCGGCCCGCCAGTGCCGTCTGGATGCGGTCGCCGACCTCGTCGATCGCGCCGAGGCCGTCGACGTCGACAACCAGGCCACGCTCGCCGTACGCCGCCACGATGGGCGCCGTCTGCTCGGCGTAGACCTGCTGACGACGACGGATCGTCTCCTCGTTGTCGTCGCTGCGACCCTGGTCCTCGGCACGCTTGAGCAGGCGGCCGACGAGCTCGTCCTGGTCGGCGACGAGCTGCACGACGGCGTCGATCGCGGTGCCCTGCTCGGCGAGCAGCGCATCGAGGTACTCGACCTGACCGACCGTGCGCGGGTACCCGTCCAGCAGGAACCCGTGCTCGGCGTCGGGCTCCTGCAGGCGGGACTTCACGAGCTCGTTCGTCAGGGAGTCCGGCACGTACTCGCCGGCGTCCATGATCGCCTTCGCCTGCACACCGAGCGGGGTGCCCTCTGCCACGTTCTTGCGGAAGATGTCCCCGGTCGAGATCGCGGGGATCCCGAGGGAGTCAGCGATGCGGCCGGCCTGGGTGCCCTTCCCTGCTCCGGGAGGTCCGACGATGATGAGACGTGCGCTCAACGGAGAAGCCCTTCGTAGTGACGCTGCTGCAGCTGCGAGTCGATCTGCTTCACGGTCTCGAGACCGACACCCACGATGATGAGGATGCTCGCGCCACCGAACGGGAAGTTCTGGTTCGCGCCGAACAGCGCCAGTGCTGCCAGCGGGATGAGCGCGATGAGACCGAGGTAGAGCGAGCCGGGCAGCGTCACCCGGGTGAGGACGTAGTCGAGGTACTCGGCGGTCGGACGACCGGCACGGATGCCGGGGATGAACCCGCCGTACTTCTTCATGTTGTCGGCGACCTCTTCGGGGTTGAAGGTGATCGCCACGTAGAAGTACGTGAACCCGACGATGAGCAGGAAGTACAGGACCATGTAGAACCAGTTGTCACCCGAGGTCAGGTTGTTCTGGATCCAGGTCACCCACGCGGCCGGCTCGGAGCCGTCCGAGGGCTGGTTGAACTGCGCGATCAGGGCCGGCAGGTACAGCAGCGACGAGGCGAAGATGACGGGCACGACGCCGGCCATGTTGACCTTGATCGGGATGTAGGTGTTGTTGCCGCCGTACGTCCGCCGCCCCACCATGCGCTTGGCGTACTGCACGGGGATCCGCCGCTGTGACTGCTCGACGAACACGACGGCCATCATGATCACGAGTCCGACCAGGATCACGAACAGGAAGAGCTCGAACGACTGCGACTGCTCGATCGCCCAGAGCGCCGACGGGAACTGCGCCGCGATCGACGTGAAGATCAGGAGCGACATGCCGTTGCCGATGCCGCGCTCGGTGACGAGCTCGCCCATCCACATGATGAGGCCGGTGCCGGCGGTCAGCGTGACGACCATCAGCATGATGGCGTACCAGCTGTCGTTCGAGATGATCGAGGTGCAGGACGCGGAGGCGTTGGTGCCGAACAGGGCGCCGGAGCGGGCGACCGTGATCAGCGTCGTGGACTGCAGGACACCGAGTGCGATCGTGAGGTAGCGCGTGTACTGCGTCAGCTTCGCCTGGCCCGACTGGCCCTCCTTGTAGAGGGTGTCGAAGTGCGGGATGACCACACGCAGGAGCTGCACGATGATCGACGACGTGATGTACGGCATGATGCCGAGCGCGAAGACCGAGAGCTTCAGCAGCGCGCCGCCGGAGAAGAGGTTGATGAGGTCGTAGAGACCGCCGGAGGACGACGCGCTGGCGAGACAGCTCTGCACGGCGGCGTAGTCGACGAACGGTGCCGGGATGTACGACCCGAGACGGAACAGCGCGATGATCGCGAGGGTGAAGCCGATCTTCTTGCGAAGATCAGGGGTGCGCATGATGCGCGCGACCGCTCTGAACACGATGACTCCGAACTTGTGGGACCGGGGCCGTCGATCGCGGCCGGACCGGTTTCGGTCGGCAGGGCCGACCTGGCCGACGGATGCCGGCCACTGTCAAGGAAACCGTAACGGCGGCCCGTGCGCAAACGCACGGGCCGCCGACGGGGGTTACTGGGAGACGGTGCCGCCAGCAGCCACGATCTTCTCGGCGGCGGACGCCGAGACCTTGTCGACCGTGACCGTGATCTTCACGGTGATGTCACCCTGACCGAGAACCTTGACCTTCTCGTTCTTGCGGACGGCGCCCTTGGCGACCAGGCCCGCAACGGTGACGTCGCCACCATCGGGGTAGAGCTCCGAGATCTTGTCCAGGTTCACGACCTGGTACTCGACCCGGAACGGGTTCTTGAACCCGCGGAGCTTCGGGGTGCGCATGTGCAGCGGCATCTGCCCACCCTCGAAGCCGACCCGGACCTGGTAACGGGCCTTCGTGCCCTTGGTACCACGCCCAGCGGTCTTGCCCTTCGAGCCCTCACCGCGACCCACGCGGGTGCGGTCCTTCTTGGCGCCCTCTGCGGGACGGAGGTGGTGCAGCTTCAGCACCTGCACGCGCTCGTTCTTCTCGTCGCTCATGCGTCGACCTCCTCGACCTTCACGAGGTGCGCCACCGTCGCGATGTACCCGCGGTTCTGGGAGTTGTCCTCACGCTCGACCGAACGGCCGATGCGCTTGAGGCCCAGGCTGCGCAGGGTGTCGCGCTGGTACTGCTTCTCGCTGATAACGGACTTGATCTGCGTGATCTTCAGCATCGCCATCACGCACCTGCCTTCTCGGTCGCGGCACGCAGGGCTGCGGCCTCGGCCTGGAGCAGACGGGCCGGGACGACCCGCTCGACGTCGAGGCCACGACGGCTCGCGACGGCGCGGGGCTCCTCGAGCTGCTTCAGAGCCTCGACGGTCGCGTGCACGATGTTGATGGTGTTCGACGAGCCGAGCGACTTGCTCAGGACGTCGTGGATGCCGGCGCACTCGAGCACGGCGCGGACCGGACCACCGGCGATGACACCGGTACCGGGGCCGGCCGGACGCAGGAGGACGACGCCAGCGGCGGCTTCACCCTGCACCGGGTGCGGGATCGTGTTGCCGACGCGGGGGACGCGGAAGAAGTTCTTCTTCGCCTCTTCGACACCCTTGGAGATCGCCGTGGGGACCTCCTTGGCCTTGCCGTAGCCGACGCCCACGAGGCCGTTGCCGTCACCGACGACGACGAGCGCCGTGAAGCTGAAGCGACGACCACCCTTGACGACCTTCGAGACGCGGTTGATGGTCACCACGCGCTCGAGGAACT
The DNA here is from genome assembly GCF_026241855.1 of Curtobacterium flaccumfaciens pv. betae. Taxonomy (NCBI): domain Bacteria; kingdom Bacillati; phylum Actinomycetota; class Actinomycetes; order Micrococcales; family Microbacteriaceae; genus Curtobacterium; species Curtobacterium flaccumfaciens. The sequence continues at coordinate 3,478,823 of NZ_JAPJDC010000001.1, forward strand.
GGCTGTCGCCACCGCGGTTGTTGCGGTCGCGGCCCTGCTGACGGTCACGACCGCCACCACGACGGCCACGGTTGTCAGCGGAGTCGCGGTTGTTGGACGCGGAGCCCGCGGCGGTCTCGACCGGACGCTCGGCAACGGCAGGTGCCTCCGCCTCCTTGCCGGTCTTGGCGCCCTCGGTGGTCGCCTCGGCGGTTGCCTCGGTGGCCGTGGCCTCCGTGCTCGCCTCGGTGGTCTCCGTGGTCTCGACTGCCTCGGTCTCCGTGGCCTCGACGGCCTCGGTCTTGGCGTCTTCGTTGGTGTTCGCGTTGTCGCTCACAGGTTCAGCCCTCCTTCACGGGCACCATCGGCGATCGCGGCGACGCGACCGGCGTACTTGCTGCCACCGCGGTCGAAGACCACGGCCTCGACGCCAGCCGACTTCGCGCGCTCGGCGAGGAGCTCACCGACGCGACGGGCCTTGGCGGTCTTGTCGCCGTCGAACGAGCGGAGGTCTGCCTCCATCGTCGAGGCGCTGGCGAGGGTGTGACCCTTCGAGTCGTCGATGACCTGCACGAACACGTGACGCGACGAGCGGGTGACGGCGAGACGGGGACGAGCCTCGGTGCCGGTGATCTTCTTGCGGAGACGGTTGTGACGACGCGCCTTGGCGGCCGCCTTGCTCTTGCCTCGTGTCTTGAGGAGTCCCATGATCACTTACCTGACTTTCCGGCCTTGCGGCGCACGTTCTCGCCGGCGTAACGGACACCCTTGCCCTTGTAGGGCTCGGGCTTCCGGAGCTTCCGGATGTTCGCGGCGACCTCGCCGACAGCCTGCTTGTCGATACCGGCGACGGTGACCTTGTTGTTGCCCTCCACCGCGAAGCTGATGCCCGCCGGCGGCTCGACCGTGATCGAGTGGGAGTACCCGAGCGCGAACTCGAGGTTCGAGCCCTTGGCCGCGACACGGTAACCGGTGCCGACGACCTCGAGGCCCTTGGTGTAGCCCTGGGTCACGCCGATGATGTTGTTGGCGATGAGGGTCCGGGTCAGTCCGTGGAGCGAACGCGACTCGCGCTCGTCGTCCGGACGGGTGACGAGGACCTGGTTCTCCTCGACCTTGGCCTGGATGGGCTCCGCGATGACGAGCGCGAGCTCGCCCTTCGGGCCCTTGACCGCCACGTTCTGACCGTCAACGGAGACGGTGACGCCGGCGGGGATGTCGATGGGGAGACGTCCGATTCGTGACATTGTCGATCACCACACGTAGGCGAGGACTTCCCCACCCACGCCCTTCTGCTCGGCTTCGCGGTCGGTCAGGAGGCCGGAGGAGGTCGAGAGGATCGCCACGCCGAGGCCACCGAGGACCTGGGGGATCTCCGTCGACTTCGCGTAGACCCGGAGGCCCGGCTTCGAGACGCGCTTGATGCCGGCGATCGAACGCTCGCGCTCGGGGCCGTACTTCAGGTCGATGGTGAGGGTCTGCCCGACTCGGGCGTCCTCCACCTTCCACTCGCTGATGTAGCCCTCACGCTTGAGGATGTCGGCGATGTTCTTCTTGAGCTTGGAGCTCGGGAGCGCGACTGCGTCGTGGTGCGCGGAGTTCGCGTTCCGCAATCTGGTCAGCATGTCTGCGACCGGATCGGTCATCGTCATGATGTTCGTCCATTTCTCACCTGGTTTCGACACCCGTTCCACGAATGCCGACCTGAGCGATCGAGTGATCCCGGGGCGGTTCCCCGAGATCGGTGTGTTCGTGCGTGCGGGCCGGAGGACGTGAATCCTCCGGCCCGCACCGCCCGAAGTAGTTTAGACCGTCTGCTCGTTGGAGCGGAACGGGAAGCCGAGCTGGCGGAGCAGCGCGCGTCCCTCGTCGTCCGTCTTCGCGGTGGTCACGACAGTGATGTCGAAGCCGCGGACACGGTCGATGCGGTCCTGGTCGATCTCGTGGAACACGGACTGCTCCGTGAGACCGAACGTGTAGTTGCCGTTGCCGTCGAACTGCTTGTCGCTGAGACCGCGGAAGTCGCGGATGCGAGGCAGTGCGAGCGTCACCAGGCGGTCGAGGAACTCCCACGCGCGGTCACCGCGGAGGGTGACGTGCGCGCCGATGGCCTGACCCTCGCGCAGCTTGAACTGTGCGATGGACTTGCGGGCGATGTTGACCTGGGGCTTCTGACCCGTGATCGCCGTGAGGTCCTTGATGGCCCCCTCGATGATCTTGGAGTCACGAGCGGCCTCGCCGACACCGGTGTTCACGACGACCTTGACCAGGCCGGGGACCTGGTTGACGTTCGCGTAACCGAACTGCTCGGTGAGGGCCGTCTTGATCTCGGCCAGGTACTTCTGCTTGAGGCGCGGCTGGATCTTGCCAGCGGGCGCAGCAGTCGTGTCAGTCATCAGAGCTTCTCACCAGACTTCTTCGCGTAGCGGACACGGACGGTCTTCTTGACGCCGTCCTTCTCCACCTCTTCGGTGCGGAAACCGACACGCGTCGGCTTCTTCGTCTTCGGGTCGACGAGTGCGACGTTCGAGACGTGGATCGAGGCTTCGTGCTGCTCGATGCCACCGGTCTTCGAACCACGCTGCGTCTGACCGACGCGGACGTGCTTCGTGACGAAGTTCACGCCCTCGACGACGACGCGGTTCTTGTCCTTGAGGACCTCGATGACCTTGCCCTGCTTGCCACGGTCGCCGCCACGCTCCTGCGTCGCGCCCGTGATGACCTGGACGAGGTCACCCTTCTTGATGTTCGCCATGGCTTACAGCACCTCCGGCGCGAGCGAGATGATCTTCATGAACTTCTTGTCACGGAGCTCGCGACCGACCGGACCGAAGATGCGCGTACCGCGCGGGTCGCCGTCGGCCTTGAGGATCACTGCCGCGTTCTCGTCGAACTTGATGTAGGAGCCGTCCTGACGACGGGTCTCCTTCTTGGTGCGAACGATGACCGCCTTGACGACGTCACCCTTCTTCACGTTGCCGCCGGGGATGGCGTCCTTCACCGTGGCGACGATGACGTCACCGAGGCCGGCGTAGCGACGACCCGAGCCACCGAGCACGCGGATGGTCAAGATCTCCTTGGCACCCGTGTTGTCGGCGACCTTCAGGCGGGATTCCTGCTGAATCACTGCTGTCTCCTATTCCGAAGCAGGCCGAGGCCTACTTGGCCTTCTCGAGGATCTCGACCAGGCGCCAGCGCTTGGACGCGCTGAGGGGACGGGTCTCGCTGATCACGACGAGGTCGCCGACACCAGCGGTGCCGAGCTCGTCGTGGGCCTTCACCTTGGACGTGCGACGGATGATCTTGCCGTAGAGCGCGTGCTTCACGCGGTCCTCGACCTCGACCACGATGGTCTTGTCCATCTTGTCGCTCGTCACGTAGCCGCGACGCGTCTTGCGGTAGCCGCGAGTGAGGGCGGCGGAGTTCTTCTCTTCGTTCGCCATTACTTCTCCTCGGCGGTCTCGGCCTCGGTCGACTCGGCCGGCTTGTCAGCCTTCTTCGTCGTCTTCTTGGCCTTGGGGGCGGTCTCGACGGGCGCGGGAGTGGCACGGATGCCGAGCTCGCGCTCGCGGAGGACGGTGTAGATGCGGGCGATGTCGCGCTTGACGGCACGGAGACGACCGTGGCTCTCCAGCTGGCCGGTGGCCGACTGGAAGCGGAGGTTGAAGAGTTCCTCCTTGGCCTTCTTCAGCTCGTCAGCGAGACGCTCGTTCTCGAACGTGTCGAGCTCCGTCGGACGGAGCTCCTTGGAACCGATCGCCATTATGCGTCGCCCTCCTCGCGCTTGATGATGCGTGCCTTGAGGGGCAGCTTGTGGATTGCACGAGTCAACGCCTCACGGGCGATCTCCTCGCTGACGCCGGAGAGCTCGAAGAGCACCCGGCCCGGCTTCACGTTCGCGACCCACCACTCGGGCGAACCCTTACCGGAACCCATGCGGGTCTCGGCGGGCTTCTTGGTCAGCGGACGGTCCGGGTAGATGTTGATCCAGACCTTGCCACCACGCTTGATGTGACGCGTCATGGCGATACGAGCGGACTCGATCTGACGGTTGGTCACGTACGCCGGGGTGAGGGCCTGGATGCCGTAGTCGCCGAAGCTGACCTTGGTACCACCGGTGGCCTGACCCGAACGCTTCGGGTGGTGCTGCTTGCGGTGCTTGACTCGACGGGGAATAAGCATGGTTACGCCTCAACTCCTGCGCCGGCCGGCGCGTCCTGCGGGGCCTGCTGCGGGCGACGGTCACCGCGGTCGCCGCCACGACGGTCGCCGCCACGGTCGCCGCGCTCACCGCGCGGGCCGCCACGACGCTCGGGGCGCGACGAACGCTGGTTCGCCTGCTCGCGAGCGAGCTCCTTGTTCGTGATGTCGCCCTTGTAGATCCAGACCTTCACGCCGATGCGGCCGAACGTGGTCCGGGCCTCGTAGAAGCCGTAGTCGATGTTCGCGCGGAGGGTGTGCAGCGGCACACGGCCTTCGCGGTAGAACTCCGAACGGGACATCTCGGCGCCGCCGAGACGGCCCGACACCTGGATGCGGACACCCTTGGCGCCGGCGCGCTGTGCACCCTGCAGGCCCTTGCGCATGGCGCGACGGAACGCGACACGAGCGGAGAGCTGCTCGGCGATGCCCTGCGCGACGAGCTGGGCCTCGGTCTCGGGGTTCTTGACCTCGAGGATGTTCAGCTGGATCTGCTTCTTGGTGAGCTTCTCGAGCTCACCGCGAACGCGCTCCGCCTCGGCGCCGCGGCGGCCGATGACGATGCCCGGACGAGCCGTGTGGATGTCCACGCGGACACGGTCACGGGTGCGCTCGAGCTCGATGCGTGCAACACCGGCGCGGTCGAGGGTCTTCTTCAGGTACTCGCGCACCTTGATGTCCTCGGCCACGTAGTCGGCGTAGCGCTGACCGGCCTTCTTGCTGTCGGTGAACCAGTGCGAGACGTGGTCCGTCGTGATCCCGAGACGGAAGCCGTACGGGTTGACCTTCTGGCCCATTACTTGCTCGCCTTCTTGCTCGTCGCGGCAACCTCGGCCTCGTCGGGCGTCGCGAGGACGACCGTGATGTGGCTGGTGCGCTTGTTGATGCGGAAGGCGCGGCCCTGGGCGCGCGGCTGGAACCGCTTCAGGGTCGTGCCCTCGTCGACGAAGACGCGGCTCACGTAGAGGTCGCGCTCGTCGAGGAAGCTGTTCGTCGAGTCCGCCTTGACCCGTGCGTTCGCGATCGCCGAGGCGACCAGCTTGTACACGGGCTCCGAAGCGCCCTGGGGGGCGAACTTCAGGATGGCGAGGGCCTCGTGGGCCTGCTTGCCGCGGATCAGCTCGATGACGCGACGGGCCTTCTGAGGCGTGACGCGGATGTGTCGCACGCGTGCGATCGACTCCACCATTTCGTTCCTCCTCTGCGTCGCCGCCTCAGCGGCGACGGCCCTTCTTGTCGTCCTTCACGTGACCACGGAAGGTGCGGGTCGGCGCGAACTCGCCGAGCTTGTGACCGACCATCGACTCGGTGACGAACACCGGGATGTGCTTGCGGCCGTCGTGGACGGCGATCGTGTGCCCGAGCATGTTCGGGACGATCATCGACCGACGCGACCACGTACGGATCACGTTCTTGGTGTTGGCCTCGTTCTGCGTGACGACCTTGCGGAGCAGGTGCTCGTCGACGAAGGGGCCCTTCTTCAGACTGCGTGGCATCTTCTGAACTCCTACTTGCGCTTCTTGCCGGCGTTACGGCGACGGACGATGAGCTTGTCGCTCGGCTTGTTCGGCTTGCGCGTACGGCCCTCGGACTGGCCCCAGGGGCTGACCGGGTGACGACCACCGGACGTCTTGCCCTCACCACCACCGTGCGGGTGGTCGACCGGGTTCATGGCGACACCACGGACGGTCGGGCGGACGCCCTTCCAACGCATGCGGCCGGCCTTGCCCCAGTTGATGTTCGACTGCTCGGCGTTGCCGACCTCGCCGATGGTGGCGCGGCAGCGTGCGTCGACGTTGCGGACCTCACCCGACGGCAGACGGAGCTGCGCGTAGGGGCCGTCCTTGGCGACGAGGCGGACCGAGGCGCCGGCGGAGCGAGCCATCTTGGCGCCGCCACCGGGGCGGAGCTCGATGGCGTGCACGACGGTACCCACGGGGATGTTGCGCAGCGGCAGGTTGTTGCCGGGCTTGATGTCGGCGCCGGGGCCCTGCTCGATGACGTCGCCCTGCTTCAGCTTGTTCGGCGCGATGATGTACCGCTTCGTGCCGTCCACGTAGTGCAGGAGCGCGATGCGCGCAGTGCGGTTGGGGTCGTACTCGATGTGAGCGACCTTGGCGTCGACGCCGTCCTTGTCGGAGCGACGGAAGTCGATCACGCGGTACTGGCGCTTGTGGCCACCACCGATGTGACGCGTGGTGATACGGCCGGAGCTGTTGCGACCACCGGTCTTCGGCAGCGGACGAAGCAGGGACTTCTCCGGAGTCGAACGGGTGATCTCAGCGAAGTCTGCGACCGACGAGCCGCGACGACCGGGGGTCGTCGGCTTGTAGTTACGAATAGCCATGATTTATCCCTCTGGTCCTCAGCCGACAGCCGTGAAGATGTCGATCGAACCGGACTTGAGCGTCACGATGGCGCGCTTGGTGTCCTTGCGCTTGCCGAGACCGAACTTGGTGCGACGGGTCTTGCCCGGGCGGTTCAGCGTGTTGATGCTCGCGACCTTGACGTCGAAGATCTTCTCGATGGCGAGCTTGATCTCGGTCTTGTTCGAGCGGGGGTCCACGATGAACGTGTACTTGCCCTGGTCGATGAGCGCGTAGCTCTTCTCCGAGACGACCGGCGAGATGATGACGTCGCGCGGGTCCTTGTTGAAGCCGCTCATGCGGTGATCTCCTTCGCGGTCTTCGACGCGATGAAGGCGTCGAGGGCGCTCTTGCTGAAGACGACAGCGTCCGAACGCAGCACGTCGTAGGCGTTGAGCTGGCCGTACGAGAGCGCGTGGACGTTCGACAGGTTGCGGATCGACTTGAGCGTCAGCTCGTCGTCCGTCTCGAGCACGACGAGCACGTTCTTGACGGGCGCGACCTTCTCGAGGAGCGTGCGGGCGGTCTTGGTCGACGGCAGTTCAGCCGCGACGAAGCCCTCCACAGCGGAGATGCGGCCACCGCGGGCGCGGTCCGAGAGCGAGCCGAGCAGAGCAGCGGCGATCATCTTCTTCGGGGTGCGCTGCGAGTAGTCGCGCGGGGTCGGTCCGTGGACGACGCCACCGCCGGTGTGCTCCGGAGCACGGACGGAACCCTGACGGGCGCGGCCGGTGCCCTTCTGCTTGAACGGCTTGCGACCGGCACCGCGGACTTCGCCGCGGTTCTTGGTCTTGTGGGTGCCCTGACGCGCGGCTGCGAGCTGCGCGGTGACCACCTGGTGGATCAGCGGGACGTTGGTCTCGACGTCGAAGAGAGCTGCGGGGAGCTCGACGGTGCCGGACTTGGCACCCGATGCGTCGAGGACGTCGATCGTGGTTGCGGTCGTGGTGGCCATGATCACTTACCCTTCACGGCGGTGCGGACGAAGACGGAGCGGCCACGAGCACCGGGGACGGCGCCCTTGACGAGCAGCAGACCCTTCTCGGCGTCGACGGCGTGCACCGTGAGGTTGAGGACGGTCACGCGGTCGCCACCCATACGACCAGCCATGCGCATGCCCTTGAAGACGCGCGACGGGGTCGAGGAAGCACCGATCGAGCCGGGCTTGCGGTGGTTGCGGTGCGCACCGTGCGAGGCACCGACGCCGTGGAAGCCGTGGCGCTTCATGACACCGGCGAAGCCCTTGCCCTTGGAGGTACCGACGACGTCGACCTTCTGGCCCGCCGTGAACGTGCCGTCCACGGTGAGCTCCTGGCCGAGCGTGTACTCAGCGGAGTCGTTGGTACGGATCTCGGTGAGGGTGCGACGCGGGGTCACGCCAGCGGCCTCGAAGTGGCCAGCGGCCGGCTTGTTGACCTTGCGCGGGTCGATGGCGCCGGCGGCGATCTGGATCGCCTCGTAGCCGTCGCGCTCAGCGTTGCGGATCTGGGTGACCACGTTCGGGCCGACCTCGATCACGGTGACGGGGATGAACTTGTTGTTCTCGTCCCACACCTGCGTCATGCCGAGCTTCTTGCCGAGGAGGCCCTTGACGGTCTTGGTTGAGTTCGCCATTGGTCAGCCCCCTTACAGCTTGATCTCGATGTTGACGTCTGCCGGCAGGTCGAGTCGCATGAGCGAGTCCACGGCCTTCGGCGTCGGGTCGACGATGTCGATGACCCGCTTGTGCGTGCGCTTCTCGAAGTGCTCGCGCGAGTCCTTGTACTTGTGAGGGGAACGGATCACTGCGATCACGTTCTTCTCGGTGGGGAGCGGCACCGGGCCGACCACGGTTGCACCGGCACGGGTCACCGTGTCGACGATCTTCCGGGCCGACGTGTCGATGACCTCGTGGTCATACGACTTGAGCCGGATGCGGATCTTCTGTCCCGCCATGTGTCTCTTGTCCTCTCTGCGCCGCGCACCCTCTGGCCGCCTGACGCCGCTCGGTTCCGCATTCCTGCGGACCGTGCTGTTTTCCTGAACCAACCGGCCGCATCCACTGGGGATGACCGCTGTTCACCTGTCAACCTCGCGGGCGACCGTGGCCGTCCAGCGTGGGCAATCGACTGCCTCGCGCTCCGGGCGCAGCAGTTGTACACCGCGTCCGTCACATCTCGGGGAGTCGTGTTCTGCTGCCTGCGGCCCAACCCAGCCCTGCTGAACAAGGGGGTTGTGCACTGCCAGAGCAGTGATCCTGTGGGCGTACACCCACGGGGAATTCGGAACCGGACAAGTCTCGCATAGCCCCGCCCCACGTGCAACCCGGGCGTGTCGCGAATTACCGGGCGTGTCTCGCCGGGTCGCTTCCGCGGATCCACGCGGATCGAACGGCCTGGAGGCCCGGCTCGGCCCCGCAACGCGACGCACCCTCCGGACGGGGTCCGGAGGGTGCGTCGAAACGGGTCAGGAGACCGTCACTCGGCGGTCACCGGGGGCACGAACCACGGCGGGAAGACGGCCACTCGCGGAGCGTGTCCGCCGTGGTCGGCGAGCACGGCGCGGACGGTCTGCCGGGCCTTGTCGTTCGGCACGCCGATGACCGCGACCGACGTGAACGGCACACTCGGACCGGCGAGCAGCTCGAGGCCGTGCATCTCGGGGTCCGTGAAGTCGGTGCGGCGGATCAGGTTCGTGCCGGCGTCCGGGCCGACGGCGAACCGGACGTCGTCGGCGTCGGCGTCCTGGTCGGCGACGATCACCGAGGCACCGAACGCCGAGACCGGCACGACGAGCACGACGTAGTCGATCGCCCGGGTACGGCGGGCGGCGTCCGACCAGCGCTCACCGTCGGCGCCCGTGCGGAGCTCGTCCCAGCGGGTGGCGTCGGGCGACAGCGTGAACGGCACGTGGCCGGCGATCGAGGAGCCGTCGGGGGCCTCGGCCTCGGCGCGGGCGGCACGGGTCTCGGCGGAACTGACGTCCACGACCGGCTCGGCCTGGTCGGACGCCAGGATCGCCCCGGCACCGACGATGCCGTCGAGGTTGTCGATGTGGGTCACGTGGTGGGCGCGGAGCGCTGCGAACTCACGTGCCTCGGGCAGGTCGGCTGACGACGAACGGAGCGACGTCGGCGACCGGAGCGACGTCCCGGGGCCGGAGGCCGGCGGGTCGACGCGCAGGTTGGTGGTGATGCGGGTCCGGCGGGGGGCCGGGGTGGCTGGGATCTCCGACGCCTCGCGCTGCCGGGGTGCGCAGATGTCGCAGAGCTCGGTGGGGAATCCGTGGATGCACTCGTCGGTCACGACTGTTGTGGGTCCTTCCGTGCCGTGTGGGGGTGGTCCGGCACGTCGACCAACGCTACGTCATCCGGACGGCCCCCGGGTCATTGTCGGTAGAGCAGTGCCCGGACCTCGGCCTCGGCGGACGCCAGGCGGTTCGGGTCGATGGTCTCCCCGTGGTCGTACGCGTCGAGCAACCGGGGGTCGATGTAGCTCTGTCGGCACACCGTCGGGGTGTTGCCGAGCTCGTCGCTGGCGGCCTTCACCGCGTGCGAGACGGCCTTCTTCCGCTTCGCCTGGGACGACTGCGGTCCGGTCTTGGCCAGGTCGACCGCGGCCGCGACCGTCCCGTGCAGGGTCCGGAAGTCCTTCGCGGTGAACTCGTCGCCCGCACGTTCCTTCACGTAGGCGTTGATGTCCTCGGCCGAGAGCGGCTCCCACTCCGCTCCGCGGCGCTCACGGAACGAGAGCAACCGCGCGTTGGGCCCACGACGCTTCATGCCCGCGATCACCCGCGCCAGGTCGTGGTCGTGGATCGACGACGACCACTCCTGCCCGCTCTTGCCGGGGAAGTCGAGCTCGATGTCGTCGCCGGAGACGTGCGCGTGCGCGCAGAGCAGGGTAGACAGTCCCCGACTGCCGTGCTCTGTGGCGTACCGCTCGGACCCGACCCGGAGCGACCCCTGGTCGAGCATCCGGAACGCTGCTGCCAGCGCACGGCGGCGGTCCGGCTCGGGGCGACGGAGGTCCTGCGTGACACCGCGGCGGGCAACCGGCAACGACTCGGCCAGTGCCAGCGCACGGTCGTACTTGATCCGGTCCATCCGTTCGCGCCAGGACGGGTGGTACATGTACTGGCGGCGTCCCGCGCCGTCCGTGCCCGTCGCCAGGATGTGGCCGTTCTCGTACGGGGAGATCCAGACGTCGTCCCACGCCGGCGGGATCACGAACTCCTCCAGCCGACGGCGTTCGTCCGGGTCCGTCACGGTGTTGCCGTCGGGGTCGCGGAACGAGAAACCGCGTCCGGAACGGACGCGGTGGTAGCCGCGACCAGAGGTCGCGGATCTGCGGAGGCGTGTCACGACGTCGAGCCAACTCCGTGACGCCTGTGACGGGTCACGGGGCGGACTGGAGGCCCGTGGCGGGCCCCGCCCCGGCCCTCCTGTCCGGCGCCCTGTACGCGCGCCAGGGGCCGGACACGACGAAGCGGGGCCGGGCCCGAAGGCCCGACCCCGCTGTCGCAAGGAACCGGAGTTACTTGATGATCTTCTCGACCGTACCGGCACCGACCGTACGACCACCCTCACGGATGGCGAAACGGAGGCCCTCTTCCATGGCGATCGGCTGGATCAGCTCGACCGTCATGGCGACGGTGTCACCGGGCATGACCATCTCGGTGCCCTCGGGCAGCGTGATGACGCCGGTGACGTCCGTGGTGCGGAAGTAGAACTGCGGGCGGTAGTTCGCGTAGAACGGGTTGTGACGCCCACCCTCGTCCTTGGTCAGGATGTACGCATTCGCCTGGAACTCGGTGTGCGGCGTGACCGAACCCGGCTTCACGACGACCTGGCCGCGCTCCACGTCCTCGCGCTTGAGGCCACGGATCAGCAGACCGGTGTTGTCACCGGCGACCGCCTGGTCGAGCAGCTTGCGGAACATCTCGATGCCCGTGACGGTGGTCTTCTGCGTCGCGCGGATGCCGACGATCTCGACCTCGGCGTTCAGGTTGAGCGTGCCACGCTCGACGCGACCGGTGACGACCGTGCCACGACCGGTGATCGTGAAGACGTCCTCGATCGGCATCAGGAACGGCTGATCGGTGGCGCGCACCGGGTCCGGCACGTGCTCGTCGACCTGGGCCATGAGGTCCTGGACCGACTTGACCCACTTCTCGTCGCCCTCGAGCGCCTTGAGCGCCGAGACCTGCACGACGGGAGCGTCCTCGTCGAACTGCTGCGAGCCGAGGAGCTCGCGGACCTCGAGCTCGACGAGCTCCAGGATCTCCTCGTCGTCCACCATGTCGGACTTGTTCAGTGCGACGACGATGTAGGGGACGCCGACCTGGCGGGCGAGCAGCACGTGCTCACGCGTCTGGGGCATCGGGCCGTCGGTGGCGGCGACCACGAGGATCGCGCCGTCCATCTGTGCCGCACCCGTGATCATGTTCTTCACGTAGTCGGCGTGACCGGGGGCGTCGACGTGCGCGTAGTGACGCTTCTCGGTCTGGTACTCGACGTGCGAGATGTTGATCGTGATGCCGCGCTGGCGCTCCTCGGGAGCGTTGTCGATCTGCGCGAAGTCGCGGGCCTCGTTGAGGTCCGGGTACTGGTCGTGCAGAACCTTGGTGATCGCCGCCGTGAGCGTGGTCTTGCCGTGGTCGACGTGACCGATGGTTCCGATGTTGACGTGCGGCTTGGTGCGCTCGAACTTGGCCTTGGCCACTGTGGGTCCTCCTCAGGACTCGGAAGCGTCACCCCCGGCCGGCCCTGGATGGGCTCGGAACCGTTGGTGCGCGGTGTGTGTCTGTACTTTACTTGGTGGCGAGGGGCCCGTCGCCGGGCGCCCCCGCCTGTGGAGAAGCGCTGAGCGCTACTCCCCCGCGTTCTTCGCGATGATCTCCTCGGCGACCTTGGCCGGGACCTGGCTGTAGGTCTCGAAGGTCATCGAGTAGACCGCACGACCAGAGGTCTTCGACCGCAGGTCGCCGACGTAGCCGAACATCTCGGACAGCGGCACGCTCGCGCGGACCACCTTGACGCCCGAGGCGTCCTCCATCGAGGCGATCTGGCCACGACGGGAGTTCAGGTCACCGATGACGTCGCCCATGTACTCCTCAGGAGTACGGACCTCGACGGCCATGATCGGCTCGAGGATCGCCGGACCGGCCTTGCGAGCCGCTTCCTTGTAGGCGATCGAGCCGGCGATCTTGAACGCCATCTCGGACGAGTCGACGTCGTGCGCCGCGCCGTCCTTGAGGATGGCCTTCACGCCGACCGTCGGGTAGCCCGCGAGGATGCCGACCTGCATGGCGTCCTGGATACCGGCGTCGACCGACGGGATGTACTCGCGCGGGACACGGCCACCGGAGGTCGCGTTGACGAACTCGTAGACCTTCTCGCTCGTGACCTCCATCGGCTCGAGCGCGATCTGCACCTTCGCGAACTGGCCGGAACCACCGGTCTGCTTCTTGTGGGTGTAGTCGTAGCGCTCGACGATCTTGGTGAGCGTCTCGCGGTAGGCCACCTGGGGCTTGCCGACGCTCGCCTCGACGTGGAACTCACGCTTCATGCGGTCGACGAGGATGTCGAGGTGGAGCTCGCCCATGCCCTTGATCGTCGTCTGACCGGTCTCGGCGTTGAGCTCGACGCGGAACGTCGGGTCCTCTTCGGCGAGCTTCTGGATGGCCGTGGAGAGCTTCTCCTGGTCAGCCTTCGTGTTCGGCTCGATGGCGACCTCGATGACCGGCTCCGGGAACGTCATCGACTCGAGGACGACCTGGTTGGTCGGGTCGCACAGGGTGTCACCGGTGGTGGTGTCCTTGAGGCCGATGACCGCGTAGATGTGGCCAGCGGTCACGTTGGCGACCGGGTTCTCCTTGTTGGAGTGCATCTGGAAGATCTTGCCGATGCGCTCCTTCTTGCCCTTGGTCGAGTTGATGACCTGGGCACCCGACTCGATCGAGCCGGAGTAGACGCGCACGTAGGTCAGACGACCGAAGAACGGGTGCACCGCGACCTTGAACGCGAGGGCCGAGAACGGCTCGGACGCGTCGGGCTTGCGGATGATCTCCTTCTCCTCGTCCTTGACGTCGTGGCCGATCATCGGCGGCACGTCGAGCGGGGACGGGAGGTAGTCGATGACGGCGTCGAGCATCGGCTGGACACCACGGTTCTTGAACGCGGAACCGCAGAGGACCGGGTAGAGCGTGCTGCTCACCGTGAGGGCACGGATGGCTGCCTTGATCTCGGCGACCGAGAAGTCGGTGTCGCCCTCGAGGTAGCGCTCCATGAGGACGTCGTCCGCCTCGGCCACGCGCTCGATGAGCTTCTCGCGGTACTCGGCGGCACGGTCCTGCAGGTCGGCCGGGATCTCTTCGATCTCGTACTTCGCGCCCATCGCGACGTCACCCTTGGCGTCGCCGCGCCAGGTGAGTGCACGCATCTGGACGAGGTCGACGACGCCTTCGAACGAGCTCTCGGAACCGATCGGCAGCTGGAGCACGAGGGGCTCCGCGCCGAGGCGGTTCACGATGGTGTCGACGGTGTAGTAGAAGTCGGCGCCCAGCTTGTCCATCTTGTTGACGAAGCAGATGCGCGGGACGTCGTACTTGTCGGCCTGACGCCAGACGGTCTCGGACTGGGGCTCGACGCCCTCCTTGCCGTCGAAGACGGCGACCGCACCGTCGAGGACGCGGAGCGAGCGCTCCACCTCGACCGTGAAGTCCACGTGACCGGGGGTGTCGATGATGTTGATCTGGTTGTTGTCCCAGAAGCAGGTCGTCGCGGCCGACGTGATCGTGATGCCGCGCTCCTGCTCCTGCGCCATCCAGTCCATCGTGGCAGCGCCGTCGTGGACCTCACCGATCTTGTGCGTGATGCCCGTGTAGAACAGGATGCGCTCGGTCGTCGTGGTCTTGCCGGCATCGATGTGCGCCATGATGCCGATGTTGCGGACCTTGTTCAGGTCGGTGAGCACGTCCTGTGCCACAGGGTTCCTCCGGAAGAGTTGTAGGAGAGGTTGGCGGCCGTCCGGGCGCCGGGGTTCTTGACCACCGGCGCCCGGACGGTGCCGGGACTACCAGCGGTAGTGGGCGAAGGCCTTGTTCGACTCGGCCATCTTGTGCGTGTCCTCGCGGCGCTTGACCGCGGCACCGAGACCGTTCGACGCGTCGAGGATCTCGTTCATGAGACGCTCGGTCATCGTCTTCTCGCGACGGGCCTTGGCGTACGAGGTGAGCCAACGGAGCGCGAGGGTGTTCGCGCGGTGCGGCTTGACCTCGACCGGGACCTGGTAGGTCGAGCCACCGACGCGGCGGCTGCGGACCTCGAGGGTCGGACGGACGTTGTCGAGCGCCTTCTTCAGCGTCACGACGGCGTCCTGCTGGTTCTTGGCGGAAACGCCCTCGAGTGCACCGTAGACGATGCGCTCGGCGAGGCCCTTCTTGCCGTCGAGCAGGATCTTGTTGACGAGCTGGCTGACGATCGGCGCACCGTAGACCGGGTCGGCGACGACGGGACGCTTGGGGGCGGGACCCTTACGAGGCATCTAACTCAACCCTTCTTCGCGCCGTAGCGGCTACGAGCCTGCTTACGGTTCTTGACTGCCTGGGTGTCCAGGGCGCCACGGATGATCTTGTACCGCACACCCGGGAGGTCCTTCACACGACCGCCACGGACGAGCACCATCGAGTGCTCCTGGAGGTTGTGGCCCTCACCGGGGATGTAGGCCGTGACCTCGGTGCCGTTCGAGAGCTTGACACGAGCGACCTTGCGCAGTGCCGAGTTCGGCTTCTTGGGGGTGGTGGTGTAGACGCGGGTGCACACACCACGCTGCTGGGGGTTCGCCTTCAGGGCGGGCGCCTTGGTCTTGGTGACCTTCGGCGTACGACCCTTGCGAACCAGCTGCTGAATAGTAGGCAACTGTTCTCCTGGTTCTTCGCTCGTGCTCTCTGGCCGGCGCGTTCCGCCGGCTTCCTCGTCCCACGCTGAGCACCGCCGGACGGCGGGTGTTCGAGTGGGGGACGGAGTGGTCCGGCTGGGCGATCCCGCTCGCCGGACTTTTCGGGCGCGCCCGAGGGCGCACACCCGGTAGAGACTACCCGCGTAACGGGACGAAATCAATCCGGGTCACCCCGGGAACCGACACCGTCATGAGCCGGTGTCGGAGGACCCGTTGCCCACCGCCGAGCGGAACGTGGCACCGTCGCTCGAGAAGCCGGTGACGTACCCGCTCGCGTTCACGTTGAGCGGCCCCGCGGACGCCGTTCCGGTGCCGGCGGCACCCGAGATGTCGGCCGTGTACTTCGCCCGTCCGAACGTCGTCGTCGTGATCAACCAGCCGTTCGTCGTCCAGCTGCCGACCCGGACGGTGGGCCGCGTCTCGAGTGTCCACTTCTGGTTCGAGTACGTGTACGCGGGGTTCTGCCCGTACGCGTAGAAGCTGCACCCGGCGGGGGCGGCGTCGGTGGAGGCGATGCAGCCGTCCACCCAGGCGTCCACCGCTCGCTTGGCGGCCTGCTGCCCGGCGGTGGTCAGGGTCGTGGTCATCTGCACCGGGCTCGAGGTCGACCGGCCGAACCCGCTGACGCTCGCCGATCCCCCGCTGGCCGTGGTCCACTTGTCACCGTCGAAGGCGACGTCGTAGGTCCCGGGCAGCGCGCGGAGGCTCACCGTGCCGTCCTTCGCGGTCTTCGCGTCCCGGCCGGCGACGGTGACCCCAGCACCGGACGGACCCCGCACGGCGACGTCGACCGATCCGAGCTCCGGGGCCTGCAGCTCCCAGACCGGGAACACCCCCCAGTCCGTCCCGGTCTTGTCCAGCGTGAAGGTCGCGGCGACGTCCTGCCCGCCCTGGCGCAGGTAGGCGCGGACCGTCGCGGTGTCGCCCTCTGTCCGCGTCGCGGCGACGCGGTAGCCGGTGACCTTGTCCGATGCCTTCGCGTAGGCGGCTTCACCGAGGAGCACGTCGGTCTTCTCGCGCTCGATGCCCGCGTCGTCGAGGGCGTCGGCCACGCGTCCGGCCGTGAGATCGTCGAGGAACGCCCGCACCGGACGGTCAGCAGAGTGCGAGGAGGAACCGATCGAGTACCCGACGACCCCGGCGACGAGCAGCAGGACGACCGCCGTGCCGCCCGAGACGATGCCGATGAGCTGACCGCGGCGGAGCTTCCGGCGAGGACGCTGCGGCACCGGCCCGGACACCCCGGGGAACCCGGGGGCTCCTGCGGCGGGCGTTCCGTCGGTGCCACGGATCGAGTCCACCGGCGGGACGGCGCCCCAGCCGCCCTGCTGGTCCGGATCCTGCGCGTGCTGGTCGCTCATCGTTCCCCCGTTGCGTGTGCGTCGTGCCCTGCGAACACTACCGTCCGGCGGGTTCCTCGCCCGCGTTCGTCCGGTCGTGCCCGGAGCGCCCGTCAGGCCCGTCCGGACGCGTCGCGGCAGCGCCCGAGCCGCCAGCGGTCCGCGCCTGGTGTCGGGCCATCGTGATCCCGCCGAGCACCGACAGGACCGCCACCACGACGGACCCGACCACGAACGGCCCGAGGGCGTACCCCGCGGGGAAGACGAGGAGCTCCGTCGCGTCCGAGCGGACGAGCGCGTAGCCCACGGCCCCGATGCCGAGCATGACCAGGTAGACCGTCGCAGCGGCCACCAGGGCCGTCACGCCGGGGTTGCCGTCACGCGCACCCGCCGCAGTCGCGAGGAAGACCACCACCGCGGCGCCGACCACCATCGCGGGCCCGAGGTACGGGGTGGCGTCGGGCTGGGAGATGACCTCGACGTCGGCGAGCAGGGCTTCGAAGCCCGTGACGGCGATCACGAGCGCGATGAAGAGGACGGACGTCATCGTCGCGATCAACCACCGGGACATGCGCCGATCGTATCGCCGACCGGCTGGTCAGCGAGCGGGTTCGGCGTGGCCCGTGTCGTCCGCGTGCTCGCGACGGTCCGCCCGGGCGGACTGCTCCTGCGCGGCGGCGACCAGGGCGAGCGCGATCGTCGCCGTGATGATCGGGACGGTCTCCGTCATGGGGGCGGGCGCAGCATCCGGCGTCTTCTCGTCCGTCGCGTCCGTCGCGTCCGTCGTGTCCGTCGCGTCGTCGGACTGGAGGCCCGTGGCCGCGTCCGCCTCGGCGGTGTCCTCCGGCTCGTGGTCACGCAGCGCCGGGCCGATGACCGGCAGGACCCCGGTGGTCGCGGCCGGTTCGGCGTGCAGGACCGGCGGCTCGGTGGACACGGATCCGTCGCGCTTCGCCGCGCGACGCGCTCGGCCCATCTTCACCAGGACGACGACGGCGACGATCGCCCAGATCCCGTTGACGATCGTCGAGGGCACGGCGTGGTGCGCGGCGACGTTGATCGCCACCGCGAGGCCACCGACCAGGTTGAACAGCTGGTAGAGCGGGCCGTTCGGGATCTTGCCAGTCGAGAACAAGATGTAACCGGCTAGAACGGTTACGGCACCGAACCAACCGAGGAATTCCACGATTCCGACCAACACGCGCGACTCCGGGCACGACGAGGAACGGCCGGTTCGAGCCGACCGTTCGAGCGGGGATGAACAGCCGCGATCACGGCGTCTGGTGCATCGTAATCACAACGACGGGTGTCGCGGAAGTGGGGTCGGCGTGGCGTGGTCGACCGCGGTCCGTGGGGGCGGGGTCAGCCCTTCGCGGCGGTGTCCGACTCGGCGAGGACGTAGACCGATCCGGAGAGCGACCACGCCTGCGCGTCCATCGGGCTCGCTCCCGAGTCGGAACTCGTCGAGGCGATGCCGGTGACCAGGAACAGCCGCTGCCCGGACTGCACCGCCTTCGTGAAGGCGAGCGCCTGGTCGTACGAGCCCTGCACCGCCACGGTCACCGGGATGACGACGAAGTTCGATCCGTTGATCGCAGCGTCTGTCCGGGCAGTCGGCGCCGTCGGGGTCGGCTCGGCGCTCGGCGTGGCACTCGCCGAAGCCGCCGGCTCCTCGGAGGCCTGGTCGGCTACCGGCTCGTAGGCCTTCGCGTCTCCGACGGTGATCGAGGTCACCGTGACGCCAGCGGCGGTCGCAGCGCCGTTCAGCTCCCGGAGGAGGGCATCCGTCGACGGCGTCGACGGTACCGAGGCGCGGAGCGCGTCCAGCTTCGTCTTCGTCTCGGCGAGTGCGTCGCTCGCCTTCTGGAGCCGAGCGAGCTCGGCCTGGTTCCGGGCGTTCGTGGCGTCGATGTCCGTCTGCTGCGAGGAGTTGTCCGCAGCCTGGGCGAGCTGCGGCTGCACCCCGAGGAACCACGCCCCGGCGAGCACGGCTCCGATCGCGACGAGCGCGACGACGAGCGAGAGGCGGTTGCGGTTCACTTCGACTGCTCCTGGGTGTACTTGCCGTCGAACGCCCGTTCCCCGAGGTGGACCTGGACCGTCGCGGTGTACCCGCCGGAGTCCTCCTGCAACGCGACCGACGTGATGGTCGAGTCCGCGTAGCCCCCGAGCTGCGACAGACGAGCGGTCCAGTCGGGTACCGAGGGGATGGTCGGACTCGACACGGTCAGCTGCATCGATGCGACACGGGCCTTCTCGAGCGGGACCGCCGACTGTGCGAACGTCGTGGTGACGTCGGCGGAGTCGATGGTCATCGAGGTGATGACGACGCCGGCCGGCAGCACGTTCTCGAGCTGCGACAGCGTGCCGTTCCAGTCGATCTCCGTCGACCCCCCGACGGTTCGTGCCGCCTCCAGGAGCTGACTGTCCTGTTCGACCTGCCGGACGTCCGAGAAGCGTTGCTGCTGCTGCAGCAACGACGCCGTCTCGGCCTGCGCCGCGCTCAGCGACGATGCGGTGTCCAGCTGGTGGACCGCCGCTGCACCGACGCCGAGTGCCGCGACGGCCGCCGTGATGAGGACACCGAGCCACGCACGACGTGCGACGCCCCGCTCGCGACGGTCCACGTGGACCTCGGAGGGCAGGAGGTCGACGCGGGGTTCACGACCAGCGATCGAGACCTGCGCGCCGCGAGCACTCCTTCGAGGACGCTCCGGTCGTGCAGCGCCGACCGCGTCGACGGTTCGCGCTTCTGTGACGGTCATGCCGCTCTGCTCCCTACTGCCAACCCGAAGGCGACCGTGATCGCATCGACGTGGTCGGCGACGTCGCCGGGCGGGATCGATCGTGCGAGTCCGACTCCGTCGAACGCGGCGCCCATCGTGACGGGCAGGCGCGTCTGCTCCGCCAGCGCTTCCCGCATGCCCTGCAGCCGGGTCCCGCCACCGGTCAGCACCACCCGGGTCACGGGTTCCGACGGCCGGGTGTTGACGAAGTAGTTGATCGTGTTCCGCAAGCTCGACGTGAGTTCGTGGACCGAGGCCGTGATCACCGCGACGGCACGGGCGTCGTCCGGGGTCCGGGCCGATCCACCGAGCCCGAGGTGGCGCTTCACGGCCTCGGCCTCGTCGAAGGTGATGTCGAGGGTCCCGACCAGCGCGCGGGAGATGTCGTTGCCCCCCATCGGGATGATCCGGACGAACTGCGGGATCCCGTCGGTCGCGATGACCACGCTCGTGGTGTCCGCGCCGAGCTGCACCACCGCCGCGGTCCCCGGGACACCCTGGCGCCCGAGCAGGACACGGGTGAGGGCGAACGGGATCATGTCGACCCCGATCGGGTTGAGTCCGGCGAGCTGCACCGCCTTGACGTTCGCCAGCACGGCGTCCTTGATGGCTGCGATCAGGAGGCCGTGGACGACGGGGCCGTTCTCGCTCTCCCCCTCGGACACCGGGTAGAAGTCGAGGATCGCGTCGCCGACCGGCACCGGGAGCATCTCCTGCACCTGGAACGGGAGGCTCTCGCGGATCTGTGCCATCGGGGCGAGGGGCACCGTGAGGTCGCGGGAGAGCACACGTTGGTTCCCCATCCCCAGGACGACGTTCTTCGAGCGGAACCGCCCCGTCGACCACAGCTCGCGGAGGGTGGCCGCGACGGTGTTCGGTTCGAGGACCTCGCCTCGGCTCACCGCGTCCTGCGGAGTGGGGACCTCCGCGAAGCGCACCACCGTCGGTTGTGCCTTGTCGGCGTCGACGACCTCGACCGCGCGGATCGACGACCCCGCGATGTCGAGGCCCACGATGCTCTTGCCCATGATGCTGCTTTCGTTGGAGGTGGAGTGGTGGTCGCTCAAGCGACCCCGAGGACCTGGAGGTACCCGGTCCAGAGGAGGTCCCCGAAGACGATCCCGAGCCATGCCCCCACCAGCATCGACGGCCCGAACGGCAGCCCACCGCGCCAACGTGCACGGCCGGCGAGGAGGAGCGCGATCGCGACGGTACCGCCCACCAGGAAGGCACCGAAAGCACCCACTGCGAGGGGTCCCCATCCGAGGTACGCGAGGACGAGGCCGAGGACCGCGGCCAGTTTGACGTCGCCGAGACCCATGCCGCCGGGGACCGCCAGCGCGAGACCGAGGTACAGCACACCGGAACCGAGGGCACCGATCGCCGCACGACCGAGAGCGGACCAGTCGCCGTCGGCAGCACTCGCGACGACGAGGAGCACCGCGAGGACGATGCCGGACGGGTAGACGATCGCGTTCGGGAGCGTGTGGGTGGCGATGTCGATCAGGGTGAGTGCGACGCTGATCGCCATCAGGTACAACAACGCGACGAGGACCACGACCTGCGCCACGGTGTCCTGGGTCGTCCCCGCAGGAGAGCGGCCCACGACCACGAGGGCGGTGAGCCCGAACAGGACCGCGGTGGTGAGCTCGACGGCGGGGTACCGCGCGGATATCGGCGCGGTGCAGTCACGGCACCGTCCGCGCAGGACGAGCCAGGAGAGCACCGGGACGTTGTCGCGGCGTCGGATCGTGTGCCCGCACGCCGGACATGCGCTCGGTGGTGAGACCACGGACTGGCCCGCCGGCACGCGGTGCACCACGACGTTGAGGAACGAGCCGATGAGCAGTCCGAACACGGCGGAGAGTCCGGGGAGCACGGGGCCGAGCACCTGGAGACCGGTCATCGGCACGCACCACCGGTCGTGGTCGCGCATGAGCCGCCGGCGGTGTACGCGGCCTGGACCTCGACCTGCGTCGTGACCCCGTACGAGGTCGACACCGGCTGCAGGAACTTCGGGGGCGCCGTCGTCAGGAGCCGCTGGTCGTAGACGTAGTTCTTCGAGAACCCGGTGTTGCCGGTCGTCGCGACCGCCCCGCGCCAGTTCTGTGCGATCGAACCGATGACCTTGAGGGTGCCGAGCTTCGAGCCGATGTCGTAGTTCTGGTTCCAGAACGTCCCCGCGTTGCTCGCGATCGCCGCCGACACGGTGATCGATTCGCCCGGAGACCGGCTCAGCAGGCCCACACCCGAACTGTTGCAGCGCGAGGTGTCCGTCACGTACCCGACACCCCACTGGTAGGTCGTCGGGTACGAGGTGCAACGGGCTGGGTTGGAGATCTCGACGGCGTTCTGGCCGACGAGCCCGAGCACGTCCTTCGTGGCGCTGAGGTAGGTGATGTCGTCGGTGACCCACACGGTCCCGGATGCCGCGATCGTCATCGCCCCGCTGAACGCCCCGCTGACGAAGACGTCGCCCGCCGTGCAGCTGTACGTGTCGGACGCCGAACCCGTCTGGTACGAGGAACCCGACGATCCCCCGTTGATCCACTCACCTGCGGCCGGGAACCCCTGTCCGTTGTTGAACGGCTGGTTGCTCGTGTTCGTCGCCGAACCGTTCGACCGCACGGTGACCGTGGTGGTGCAGTACGTGTTCGTGTACTTCGACGGGAAGGCCGCACCCCAGGCGTTCACGTTGTTCGACGCGGACGGGATGTCCTGCACGTACATCAGGTTCGAGGGGAGGGTCGGGATGGTGGCACCGGCGGAACTCTGCAGATCCGAGACCGCCCCGCAGAGCGCTGCGGCCTTCGCTGCGTCGTCCGCGGCGAGGACCGCCCCACTCGAGCTGTTGACCTTGATCTGCGTGGCCCGGGACCACGGCGACCACACGGTCATCTTGCCGTTCCCGAGGAACTTCACGCGGGTCGGTCCGGTGTACATGCAGCCGGGCCGCGGAACCGTCGTGGGGAGGTCGGTCCGCGTCTCCTGCGACATGTTCGTGTTCAGCGCGGGCAGACCGAGGTACGGAACCGCGGTTGCAGCACCGCCGTTGAACGTCCCCGCGCAGGTGCCGCTCGACGGGCGCACCGTCGTGTCGTGCTGTTCGACCGACCCGTTGAACACCGTCGAGCACGCCGAGGTGAAGACGTCGTTGGTCCGGATCGGCCCGTTCAGGGTGTCGGTGCCGGCGAACTGCACCGCCGTGCACTTCCCCGCGACCGATTGCCACTGGTAGGCGGTCGTGCAACCGGTCCCGGTGAGCGCGGGGTTCGAGGACTCGTAGTTGGTGAAGTAGAGGTAGTTGATGAAGCCGTCGCCCTTGAGGTTGGCCACGAGCGACCGGACGCTTCCCCCGGCCTTCCCGGTGACACGGACCCGCAGGACGCCCTTGCCGGAGTAGTCGGAGTTGTCGACCTCGTAGCGGAACCACTGGTCGCTCGAGCCGACGACCGGGGCCCAGTCCGAACCGGAGTTGGTGAAGGCGATGTTCTTGTCGGCGTTGACGAAGGTCGACCCACTCGACTTGCTGAACTGGGCGTTCGCGTTGCCGTAGAGCGCGTAGCCGTTGTCGTTCGAGAGCTTCGACTGGTAGTCGGCGAGCCCCGCGTACGCGGCCGCCATCGCGTTCTGGAAGTTGCGGTCCGACGCGGCCTTGACCGCGCCCGAGGTGGAGACGGCGATCATCGTCGCGACGAGCAGCATCATGACGGTGCCGAAGATGAGCACGTTGCCGAGGACCATGCCGCGCTCGTCGCGCTGGGCCCGCGCGAGGACCGCGCTGATGCGACGGATCATGATGAACCCGCTCCGATGCTGGTGCCGTAGACGACGTTGAAGAGGTACAGGGTGTTCTGCACGTGGGTGTTGCCGCTCGCACCGGCTGTGGTGGAGCCGAGTTCCAGGTTCACGCGGACGGCTCGCACGTTGCCCAACTGCGCGGTCGCCAGTGTTCCGTCCGGCTGGGTCGCGAGAGTCTTGCCGTCCGCTCCGAGGTACGAGAACAGCGCGACGCCGTCGCTCGTCGGCGAGGCGATCGGACCACCCACCACCAGGCTCCGCGCCGGGGTCTGGGTCGTCGCCGGGAAGGAGTAGAAGCCGTTCGTCGCGGTGCCGTCCCACTGGTCCACGACGAGGCGCTTCGCGTCGTTCAGCGAGTAGCGGATCTGCACGGGCTTGTCGGTGCTGTTGCCGTCGAGGTTGATGTACGCGAAGAACACCACCTGCGTCGGGGCCGCCCGGGTGACCGCAGCGGCGTAGGTGCCGTCAGACTTCGGCAACAGACTCGCGGCGTGCACGTAGCGCGTGATCGAGTTCATCGCGATCGACGCCGTCCGAGCGTTCTGGTCGGAGGACGTGTTCGTCACCCCGGCGCGCAAGGTGGCCGTGAAGAACCCGCCCACGGCGACGAGGATGATCATCGACACGCTGACGGCGACGAGCAGCTCGGACAGCGAGATCCCCGCCTGCTCGCGGTGGAGGCGTCGGAGGGCCCGCATCACGACGTCTGCCCGCGAGGGTCGAGGGTCAGGGTGTTGTCGTAGTTGATGAGCACCAGCGCCGTCTTCTGGTTCACCATGCCGTTGGTCACCGGTTTCACGTTCGAGGCCTTCGACGCGATCTCGTTCTTCGTCGTCGACCCGAACGTCGTCCCGGAGTAGAGCGTCCACGTGCCGAAGGGCAGGGCGATGGTCGCGGTGTCGCCGGCGGAGGCCGGGAACCTCATCGTCATGCCGGCGGCGCAGCCGGGGTCGCCGGCGGCCGGGTTCGCCGACGAGACGGCAGTGATGTAGCGGTCCTTCACACCGGTGACGGTCGCGACGCCCATCATCACGGAGGCCGACGATGGCTTGCCGGGAGCAGTGGCGACCGACGGCGGGCTCACACCGATCGCGTTGGCCGCGTTCGGTGTCGACCAGGACGAGGGGTTCGGACTGAGGCAGCTCGTCGCACTCCCGGTGCTGTTGGAGTACGGGCCGGCGTAGACGGTGTAGCCCGAGGCGAACGGGAACACCGGCAACGACGGCTGTGAACTCGAGGTGATGTTGAGCGAGGTGCTGGCCAGGTCCCACGGCTTGACGACGTCCAGCCCGCCGGCCGTGCTCGACAGCGTCGTGGGCATGTTGGTCGGGATCATCGCCTTGGAGCCGGCTGCGTACTGCAGGGTCAGCTGACTCGACTGGTCGTACACGAACGGGACGGGCGAGCTCGCGCCGGCGGTCACCGAGATCGGCGATTGCACGGACGGCTGCTGCTGGTTCGTGTCGATGCCGCCGGTGACGCTCGCAGAGACCGCGTAGTCGCCCTGCGACACGTTCACCGCGTACGAGCAGCCCTGTGCGTCGGTCGGGAGGACCGGCGCCGTCAGCGCTGCACCGCCACCGCCGCTGACGGGGGTGATCGTGATCCCGACACCCTCGTAGGGCGCGCCCGAAGCGGTGGTGACCGAGATGATCACGGTGCCGTACCCGGGGTCGGTGACCGCGTCGCTCGGCGCGATCGCTGACGAGACGGACGTGGTGCTGGAACCGCCGCGCGGGTTCGGCCAGGTCACGGTCTCGACGACGCTCTTGTAGGCGAGCTTGCCGTTCGAGGTCCCGCACGCGCCGGTCGCGCCGTCGCTCTGCACCCAGCTGACCTTCCGGTCGATCGCGTACTCGACGCCCCCGATGGTCTTCGTGTTGTCCGGACCGGACTTGCTGAGGACCCGGAAGATGCCGCCGGTGGAGGCGGCCGCGGTCTGGCGGAGGGTGTCGATGTCCTGCGAGGCGAGGGCGACCGCGGTCTCGCGACCGCGATTGGTCTGCGTGAGCTGGAGGCTGTTCGCGATGCCGTAGGCGATCCCGATCGACATGACCGCGAACACCATCATGGCGACCATGACCTCGATGATGGAGAAGCCGGCTTCGGCGTCGTGCCGGTACAGCCGGTCGTGCAGTCGCTGGAACATGGTCACCTCCTCGTGCAGCATCGGAGCAGAAGGGCGGCCCGTCGTCCGACGGGCCGCCCTCAGGAGCAGATCAGGATCAGCAGGTGCCCTTGGCGGCAGCCAGCGCGTCGGTGATCTTGAAGTCGGTCTTCGTGGCGCCGGTGCCCTGGATGCAGAAAGCCGTCGTGGAGGTCGCCTTGTAGGTCAGTGCGTTGTCCTGGCTGCTGGTGTAGCCGTACTGTCCGAGCGTCGCTTGCGTGAAGTCAGTGGCGGCGGGCAGCTTGCCGTTGTTGTCCGTCTGGTAGGCGATGACCGCGGTCTTCGCGTTCGCGAGGTCCGACTTGACCGAGGCGTCCTTCGCGTTGTTCTGCACGTTCAGGTACACCGGGATGGCGATGGCGGCGAGGATGCCGATGATGATGACGACGACGAGGAGCTCGATGAGCGTGAAGCCCTTCTCCTTGTCCTCGAGGAGACCCTTGCGGCGAGCGTCGAGCTTGCCCATGAGAGCGAAGTACATGGTGGTTCCGTTCTTGGGGGAATGCGATGGGAGAATGTGCCGGGGAGTGCTCCGCCGCCGCTGACAAGAGTATTCAGCGGCGATTCGGGGTGGAATCCCGAGAACGGGGGGTCCGGGCCCTCCGAATTGCCCCCAGTAACGGGGGTCTCCCCTCGCGCTTCACCCCCACACGAGGGGCGATCCTTACTTCACCAACGACGTGATCTGGAAGATCGGCAGGTAGAGCGCGATGATCATGCCACCGACGACGACGCCGAGGAATGCGATGAGGAGCGGCTCGATCAGGGCAGTCAGCGACTCGGTCGTCGACTCGACTTCGGAGTCGTAGAAGACCGCGATCTTCTCGAGCATGATCTCCAGCGAACCGGCGTCCTCGCCGACTGCGACCATTTGCGAGACCATTGCCGGGAAAATGTTTTCCCGCGCCAACGGCGCCGCAATTGATTCGCCTTTTCGGACGTCTTCAGCAACGCGCTCGAGTGCTTTCTGGACCACGAAGTTGTTCGACACCTGACCGACGATCGACAATGCCTGCAGAATCGGCACGCCAGCGCCGATCATGTTCGAGAAGTTCCGCGCGAACCGCGCGATGACGATCTTGCGGGTCAGTCCACCGAACACCGGCAGGCGGAGCATGATCGGGTCGCGGAAGCTCCGGAAGCGATCCGTGTTCTTGTTCGCCCGGAACCACAGCCAGCCGACGATCACGGCGACCGCCAGGACCGGTGCGAGCCAGCGCATCGCGTGCGACAGGGTCACCAGGACCTGCGTCGGCAACGGCAGCTGCCCGCCGAGCGACGAGAACATGTCCTGGAAGATCGGGACGATGAAGATGAGCATGATCACGACGGCGGCAAGTGACATGCACAGCACCACCACCGGGTAGGTCATCGCCGACTTGATCGTCGAGCGGAGCTTGTGCTCCTTCTCGAAGTTCGTCGCGATGGAGTCCATGGCCTGGTCGAGGAAGCCGCCGGTCTCTCCTGCACGGATCATGTTGATCATGATCGGCGGGAAGTCGACCGGGTACTTCGCGACGGCGTCGGAGAACGAGACGCCGCGCTCGACGTCGTCACGGACCTTGCCGAGGATGTCCTTGAGCTTCTTGTTCTCGGTCTGGTCGGACAGGATCGTGAGGGTCCGCAGCAGCGAGAGGCCCGAGGTGAGCATCGTCGAGGCCTGCCGCGACATGATCGCGAGGTCCTTGAGCCCGACGCCCTTCTCGAACCCGGGGATCTTGATCTCGGTCTGCAGCCCGGTGCCGGCCTTCGCCTCGGTGATGGCGATCGGCGAGACGCCCATCCCCCGGAGGCGCTGGACGACGGCCCCTTCGGACGCGGCGTCGAGGCGGCCCTTCACGAGCTTGCCGGCGCCGTCGCGCCCGCGGTAGTCGAACGCGAGTGACATCAGTAGCCTCCGGAGAACTTGTCGCCGAAGTCGATGCCGCTGGCGGCGATCGCGGCGGCCGAGGAGTCGGACGGGGACTCGACGCGCTGGACGAGCCGGTCGAAGCCCTCTTCGTCGTGGACCTTCTCCATCGCGGCCTTGCGCGAGATGGTGCCGACGTTGACCAGTTCGGCGAGGTCCTGGTCCATGGTGTGCATGCCGAGGTCACGGCCGGCCTGCATGGCGGAGGTGATCTGGTACGTCTTGCCTTCGCGGATGAGGTTGCCGATGGCCGGGGTGATCGTCATGATCTCGGTGGCGACGACCCGACCGACACCGTTGGCCTTCGGGACGAGGGTCTGGCAGACGACGCCCTGCAGGGTGGCCGCGAGCTGCGTGCGGATCTGCCCCTGCTGGTGCGGCGGGAAGACGTCGATGACGCGGTCGATCGTGCCGGGTGCGCTCTGCGTGTGCAGGGTGGCGAACACCAGGTGGCCGGTCTCGGCGGCGGTGAGCGCGACGGAGATGGTCTCGAGGTCGCGGAGCTCACCGATCAGGATGACGTCGGGGTCCTGCCGCAGCACGTGCTTGAGCGCGGAGGCGAAGGAGTGGGTGTCGGCGCCGACCTCGCGCTGGTTGATGATCGACCGCTTGTGGTCGTGCATGAACTCGATCGGGTCCTCGACCGTCACGATGTGGTCGGCACGGCTCTCGTTGACCAGGTCGATGAGCGCGGCGAGGGTGGTCGACTTGCCCGAGCCGGTCGGGCCGGTGACGAGGACCAGGCCACGGGGCAGGCCGGCGAAGTCGCCGACGTGCGCGGGGATGCCGAGCTGCTTGAGCGTCTTGATCCTGGTGGGGATGATGCGGAACGCCGCGCCCCAGTTGCCGCGCTGCTGGTAGTAGTTCACGCGGAAGCGGTACTCCGGCGACAGCGAGTACGCGAAGTCGAGTTCCTGGTCGTGGTCGAACTGCCCGGCCTGTTCGGCGGACAGCAGCGTCTTGAGTGCCGCGATGACCTTGCCACGCGACCACGCGCCTCCGGGCACGGCCGGCCGGAGCGAGCCGTCGACGCGGACGGTGGGCGGGGCGTCGGCCGTGACGTGCAGGTCGGAGGCCCCCTGGTAGACGACCTGCGCCAGCGCGGTGATGAGGTCGGGGTCGGCGACCTCACGCGCGTGCCGGGCGAAGTCGATGTCACCGGCCGACGCCGCGGTGGGGGCGGGAACCGGAGCGGGTGCCGCCGGTGCGGCGTGGTGGGCGCCGCTGTAGGCGATGGCCGGCAGCTGCTGGGTCGCGGGCTCGGCGTACCCGTAGGTGGCGGTCGAGGACGGCACCGCGGCGGGCGGCGTCGCCGGGGCGGTGGCGGACTGCCCCACGGGCGCAGCGACCGGACCACCCACGGGCCCGGCGATCGGGCTGGCCACGGCCGTGGCGGTGGGCGCGGGCCACACCGCCGAGTCGTCCGTCAGGTCGTAGACCTGCTCGGGCGGGGCGGCAGCAGCCGCGGCCAGACGCGCGGCACGGCGGGAGCCGACCTCGGCGCCGGGGGTGCCGGGGTGCCACCCGGCGACGGGCTCGTCGCCGGGCATGGTGATGTCGTACACGGAGTCGGTCATCTGCTCGTCCTGTTCCCCGGTCACGCGACGACGCGCAGGATCTCGTCGACGCTCGTCATGCCGAGCTTGACCTTCTCGAAGCCGTCCTGGCGGAGCGTGAGCATGCCCTGCTGCTGGGCGACGCGGCTGATCTCCGCGCTCGAGGCGCGACCGACGGCGAGCCGCTCGATCTCCTCGGTCACGGTCATGACCTCGTGCAGGGCGATGCGGCCGCGGTACCCGGTGTTCGAGCACACCGCGCAGCCGACCGGGGCGAAGAACGCGGGCATCTCGTCACCGGGAGCCAGGAAACCGAGTGCCCGGAGCTGCTCGATCTCGTACACGGCTGGCGCCTTGCACCGGTCGCACAGCCGGCGGGCGAGTCGCTGGGCGACGACGGAGTCGAGGGCGGACCCGACCAGGAACGGCTCGATGTCCATCTCGGTCAGGCGGGTCACGGCCGAGGGCGCGTCGTTGGTGTGCAGGGTCGAGAGCACGAGGTGCCCGGTGAGCGACGCCTCGATCGCGATCTGGGCGGTCTCGTGGTCGCGGATCTCACCGAGCAGCACGACGTCGGGGTCGGACCGGAGGATAGAGCGGAGCGCGGACGCGAACGTCAGGCCGGCCTTCGGGTTGACCTGCACCTGGTTGATGCCGGCCATCCGGTACTCGACCGGGTCCTCCACCGTGATGACGTTGATCTCGGGCTTCGCCACGGCGTTGAGGGTCGTGTACAGCGTCGTCGACTTGCCCGAACCGGTGGGACCGGTGACCAGGATCATGCCGTACGGCTTCGAGTAGGACCGCTGGTACGCCTGGAAGTTCTGCTCGAGGAGGTTGAGGTCCTTGAGGGTCAGCGAGGTGTTCGTGTTGTCGAGGATCCGCATGACGACCTTCTCACCCCACACGGTGGGCAGCGTCGCGACGCGGAGGTCGATCTGCCGGCCGCCGTGGCGCACGGACATGCGGCCGTCCTGCGGCTTGCGACGCTCGGCGATGTCGATGTCGCTCATGATCTTCAGGCGGCTGATCACGCCGTTCTGGATGTTCTTCGGCGCCGGCGCCATCTCGTGCAGCACGCCGTCGATGCGGTACCGGATCCGGACCTCGTGCTCGCCGGGCTCGATGTGGATGTCGGACGCGTGGTCCTGGATGGCCTGCGACACGAGCAGGTTCACGAAGCGGACGATCGGCACGTCGTCGAGGGCACCGTCGGCGATGTCGACCTGCGCCTTCGAGGTCGTCGACGCTTCTTCTTCGAGCGACGACGTCAGGTCGTTCAGCTCGTCGTCGGCGCGCAGGTACCGGTCGAGGGCAGCGACGAGGTCGCGCTCCTCGACCTGCAGCGGCTTGATCGCCCGGCCGGACGCCGTCCGGGCGTCGTCGATGGCGAGCACGTTGGTGGGGTTCACCATCGCGAGGATGAGCAGGTCGCCCTCGAACCCGACACCGAGTACACCGTGGCGACGGCACAGGGCGGCCGGCAGGATCGACACCGCGGTGCCGTCGACGGGGTAGTCGCTCAGCGGGACGGTGCGGGAGTTGTTCGACGCGGCCCGGGCGGTGATGAACTGGGCCTCGCTCACGACGCCCTGGTCGACCAGGCCGCGGATGGCGCGCTCGTCGAGGTCCTCGTCACCCGTCATCGCATCGAGGTGCTCGATCGGCAGGGCGCCGTTCAGGATGAGGATCTCGGACAGGGTCGCCATGAGTCCCGTGCCTCCTTGGACTCGCGCACGGCGAGACGTCGTCGGGTGATGCGCCACCAGGGATGTGGCGCCCGACCACGCTACTTCTGGGGCCCTCGCCGACCGCAGTCCCAGAAAGAGGGGGCGGAGGGGGTCCGGCTGCACCCAGAACTGGGGTCCACGACCCGTTCGGCCCCGGTCAGAGGGACACCGAGGCCGTGACGTGGACCTCGCCCCGGACGAATCCGAGCCGCTCGTAGATCCGGGCCGCGCCGCTCGGGTTCTCGGTGTCGACGTCCAGCACCGCAGCGGACAGCCCGTCCGCTCGCATCGCCGCGAGTGCAGCGCCGAGCACGAGCGGCGCCAACCCGCGACCACGCGCGGAACGGGTGACGCCGACCCAGTGCACGTACCCGAACGCCCGACCGCGTGCGGCGAACCCGTCCGGATCGACCTCGACGACGGCGAAGGCGAGCACGTTGCCCAGTGGATCGACCACGAGTCGGGACAGGTCGAGCCGGCTCTTCGGTGCAGTGAGGAAGCCCCGCCAGTCGGACGCGACCATCGGCTGCGAGCCCCAGTGGTCGCGGAAGGCGTCGTTCTTGGCAGCCCGCATCGGCTCGATGTCGTCCGCGGCCGCTGGTCGGAGGACCAGACCGTCGGGGAACGCGGGCGTCGGGGGGCCGTCGACGGCATGGTCGGCGAAGACGAGCTCCATCTCGACCCAGTGCCGGACCGGCCGGAACCCGAGCCGCTCGGCGAGGGCGAGGACGGGAGCACCGGAGCGGCCACCGACGTCGAGGGTCGCGGGAAGGTCGAGGTCGAGCGCGGCGAGCCGTTGCTGCGCTCGACCGACCTGCCACGCGAGGACCCGGCGCCCGACACCACGGCTCCGGTACCGGGGGTGGACCGCACCGCCGAGCACCGCCCGCGCCGCGGTGACCCGGGAAGGGACGTCGATGACGATGCCGTAGGCCTGCACATGTCCGTCAGGATCGACGCCCACCACCGTGTCCCGATCGACGATGAGCCCTTCGGTGGACAACGAGCGGTCGAGGTCCGCTGTGGAGGGACGGGCACGAGGATCGTCGAGTGCGGCGGCAGCGACCGCGACCGCGTGCATGCCCACCAGGTCGTCGCGCGATCCCGGACGGAAGACGATGCCGCCCACTGGTGACGGCAGTTCGAGCCGGGGCGAGGCGGGAATCCGTTCGCGCAGCGTTGCCATGACACCACCCTGCCACGCGGGCCGGACAGCGCGGCACCGCGGAATCCCTCTCGACGCGCGCCCCCACCCGGGCACATGATGAGTCATGGACATCACGAGCGTGACCGTGGGGTTACCCGTCAGCGACATCGAGGCGTCCTGCCTCTGGTACGGCGCGGTCTTCGAGCGCACCGAGCCGGACCTCGAGCCCGAGGACGGCGTCGCCGAGTACGAGGTCGGCGGCATCTGGATCCAGCTCTACGTCGACGAACAGGCCGAGGAGAACCCGGTCAGCGTCCGCTTCGGCGTCGACGACGTCGCCGCGCAGCACGCACGCATCGGCGCGCTCGGCATCGACATCGGCCCCGTCGAGTGCGTCGACGGGGCGGTCGACTGGTTCGACGTCCGCGACCCCGACGGCAACGTGCTGAGCCTGTTCTCGCTGGTCGACGAGACCGGTCGCGGTTCCGGCCGCGACAACGGCGCGGGCCGCGCGCTCTAGCCGCGACCCCACGGCGGACGGGAGGCCCGTGCCGGCCCCGCACCGCGCCTCCAGGCCGTCACGTGGTGACGACACAACGAAGGCCCCGCCTCCTTGCGGAGACGGGGCCTTCGTGGGATCACATCAGGCTCAGTTGTACGTGCCCGGCGTGAAGTCGTCCGACGAGAAGCTGTCGAAGTCGACGAAGCTCAGGTCGGCGTCCGAGAACGACGAGTCGTCGGCGAAGATGCGGTTGGGGTACCGCTCCGCCTTCGCCTCTTCGGTCGCGTTCACGTCCACGTCACGGTACCGGCTGAGGCCCGTCCCGGCGGGGATGAGCTTACCGATGATGACGTTCTCCTTGAGGCCGACGAGGTGGTCCTGCTTGCCCTCCATGGCCGCCTGCGTGAGCACGCGGGTGGTCTCCTGGAAGGAAGCGGCGGACAGCCACGACTCGGTCGCGAGGGACGCCTTCGTGATGCCCATGACCTCCTGGCGAGCCGAGGCGGTCTTGCGACCCTCCTGCAGCGCCGCACGGTTCAGCGCGTTGTAGCGCGACCGGTCGACGAGCTCACCCGGCAGCAGGTCGGTGTCGCCGTGGTCGACGACGGTGACCTTGCGGAGCATCTGGCGGACGATGACCTCGATGTGCTTGTCGTGGATCGGCACACCCTGCGAGCCGTAGACGTCCTGCACACCGTTGACCAGGTGCTTCTGGACCTCTCGGACACCCTTGACCCGGAGGACTTCCTTCGGGTCGACGGTGCCGGCGATGAACTGCTCGCCGAGCTCGACGTGCTGGTTGTCCTCGATGAGGAGCGTCGCACGCTTGAGCACCGGGTAGATGAACGGCTCGTCGCCGTTGTCCGGCGTGAGGATGATCCGACGACCCTTGTCCGTGTCCTCGACCACGACGCGGCCGGGGGCCTCGGCGATCGGGGACGCGCCCTTGGGGGTACGCGCCTCGAAGAGTTCCGTGACACGCGGCAGACCCTGGGTGATGTCGTCGGCCGAGGCCGAACCACCCGTGTGGAAGGTACGCATCGTCAGCTGGGTACCGGGCTCACCGATGGACTGGGCGGCGATGATGCCGACCGCCTCGCCGATGTCGACGAGGTTGCCCGTGGCGAGCGAACGGCCGTAGCACTTCGCGCAGACACCGACGGCGGACTCGCAGGTCAGGACCGAGCGCACCTTGATGCTCTCGACACCGGCTGCCAGCAGCTTCTCGAGGAGCACGTCACCGACGTCCTCACCGGCTTCGGCCACGACCGTGCCCTGTGCGTCCACGGCCTCGGTGGCCAGGGTGCGGGAGTACACGGTGTTCTCGACGCGCGGGTCGCGGACGAGCTTGCCGTCGGCGTCCACGGTCGCGATCGGCAGCTCGAGGCCACGCGTCGTGCCGCAGTCGTCCTCGCGGATGATGACGTCCTGCGAGACGTCCACGAGACGACGGGTGAGGTACCCGGAGTCCGCGGTACGGAGCGCGGTGTCGGCAAGACCCTTACGAGCACCGTGGGTGGCGATGAAGTACTCCGCCACGGTCAGGCCCTCGCGGTACGAGTTGATGATCGGGCGGGCGATGATCTCGCCCTTCGGGTTGTTCACCAGACCACGCATACCGGCGATGTTGCGGACCTGGAGCCAGTTACCACGAGCACCGGACGACACCATGCGGTTGATGGTGTTGTCGACCGGGAAGTTGTCGCGCATCTCCTGCGCGATCTCGTTCGTGGCCTCGGTCCAGATCTTGATCAGGTCGGCGCGACGCTCGGAGTCGGTGATCAGACCCTTGTCGAACTCGCCCTGCACCTTGGCGGCCTGGATCTCGTAGCCCGCGATGATCTCCTTCTTGCGAGGAGGCGTCACGACGTCCGACAGGGCGACGGTCACACCGGAGCGGGTGCCCCAGTAGAAGCCGGCGTCCTTGATCCGGTCCAGCGCAGCGGCCGTCTCGGTCTTGGAGTAGCGCTCGGCGAGGTCGTTGACGATCGCGGAGAGCACGCCCTTGTCCGTGACCTTCTGGACGAACGGGTAGTTCGCCGGCAGGGTCTCGTTGAAGAGCGCACGGCCCAGGGTCGTCTCGAGCAGCACGGTGTCGCCCTGCTCGTAGCCCTCGGGTGCTTCACCCTCGGCGAAGTGGACACCCGTCATGCGGATCTTCACCATCGCGTTGAGGTGCAGCGTGTGCTGGTCGTTCGCCAGGATCGCCTCGGCCACCGACGAGAACGCACGGCCCTCGCCCACGGCGCCCTCGCGGACGGTCGTGAGGTGGTGCAGACCGATGATCATGTCCTGTGCGGGCAGGGTCACCGGGCGGCCGTCGGACGGCTTCAGGATGTTGTTCGAGGCGAGCATCAGGATGCGGGCCTCGGCCTGGGCCTCGACCGACAGCGGCAGGTGCACGGCCATCTGGTCGCCGTCGAAGTCCGCGTTGAACGCAGCACAGACGAGCGGGTGGAGCTGGATGGCCTTGCCCTCGACGAGCTGCGGCTCGAACGCCTGGATGCCCAGACGGTGCAGCGTCGGCGCACGGTTCAGCAGGACGGGGCGCTCGCGGATGATCTCCTCGAGCACGTCCCACACCTGCGGACGCGAACGCTCGACCATGCGCTTGGCCGACTTGATGTTCTGCGCGTGCGACAGGTCGATGAGGCGCTTGATCACGAACGGCTTGAAGAGCTCGAGCGCCATCTGCTTGGGCAGACCGCACTGGTGCAGCTTCAGCTGCGGGCCGACGATGATGACCGAACGGCCCGAGTAGTCGACGCGCTTGCCGAGCAGGTTCTGGCGGAAACGACCCTGCTTGCCCTTGAGCATGTCGCTCAGGGACTTCAGGGCGCGGTTGCCGGTACCCGTGACCGGACGTCCACGACGACCGTTGTCGAACAGCGCGTCGACCGCTTCCTGCAGCATGCGCTTCTCGTTGTTCACGATGATCTCGGGGGCACCGAGGTCGAGCAGGCGGCGGAGACGGTTGTTGCGGTTGATCACACGACGGTAGAGGTCGTTGAGGTCCGACGTGGCGAAACGGCCACCGTCGAGCTGCACCATCGGGCGCAGCTCCGGCGGGATGACCGGCACGACGCCGAGCACCATCGCGGCCGGCGAGTTGCCGGTGGCGAGGAAGGAGCTGACGACGCGCAGACGCTTGATCGCGCGGATCTTCTTCTGGCCCTTGCCCTCGGCGATCTGCAGACGCAGTGCCTCGGCCTCGGCGGCCAGGTCGAACGCCTCGAGCCGGAGCTTGATCGCCTCGGCGCCCATGTAGGCGTCGAAGTAGATCCCGAACCGGTCCTGGAGCTCGTGGAAGACGGCGTCCTCGGGCTTGAGGTCGCCCACCTTGAGGTTGCGGAAGTCCTCCCACACACGCTCGAGACGGGTGATGTCCTCGTCGAACGACTTGCGGACCTGGGACATCTCCTTCTCGGCGGTGTCCTTGGTGCGGCGCTTGACGTCGGCCTTCGCACCCTCTTCCTCAAGGGCTGCGAGGTCGTCCTCGAGCTTCTTGAGGCGGTCGGCGATGATCGAGTCGCGCTGGCCCTCGAGGGTCTTGATCTCGAGACGCATCTCGTTCTCGAGACCCGGCATGTCCGCGTGACGGCCCTCTTCATCGATGTCGATGATCATGTACGCCGCGAAGTAGATGACCTTCTCGAGGTCCTTCGGCGCCATGTCGAGGAGGTACCCGAGGCGCGACGGGACGCCCTTGAAGTACCAGATGTGCGTGACGGGGGCAGCGAGCTCGATGTGGCCCATGCGCTCACGACGGACCGAGGACTTGGTGACCTCGACGCCGCAGCGCTCGCAGACGATGCCCTTGAACCGGACACGCTTGTACTTGCCGCAGGCGCACTCCCAGTCGCGGGAAGGACCGAAGATCTGCTCGCCGAACAGACCGTCCTTCTCGGGCTTCAGGGTGCGGTAGTTGATGGTCTCCGGCTTCTTGACCTCGCCGTACGACCACTGACGGATGTCCTCGGCGGTCGCGAGGCCGATCCGAATGGCGTCAAAGGAAGTTGCTTCGAGCAATGTTCTTCTCTCTTGCTGATTCAGGCTTCGATGTACGGGCGGGATCAGATGTCGTCGACAGAGGACGACTCGAACCGCGAGGAGATGTTGATGCCCAGCTCCTCCGCAGCGCGGAAGACCTCGTCATCGTTGTCGCGCAGGCTGACCGCCTGGCCGTCGGCCGAGAGGACCTCGACGTTCAGGCAGAGCGACTGCATCTCCTTCATGAGGACCTTGAAGGACTCGGGGATGCCGGGTTCCTGGATGTTCTCGCCCTTGACGATCGCCTCGTAGACCTTCACGCGGCCGAGGATGTCGTCGGACTTGATCGTCAGGAGCTCCTGGAGGGCGTAGGCGGCGCCGTACGCTTCGAGCGCCCACACCTCCATCTCACCGAATCGCTGTCCACCGAACTGCGCCTTACCACCCAGCGGCTGCTGCGTGATCATCGAGTACGGACCGGTCGAACGCGCGTGGATCTTGTCGTCGACCAGGTGGTGCAGCTTGAGGATGTACATGTAGCCGACCGAGACGGGCTCCGGGAACGGCTCGCCGGAGCGGCCGTCGAAGAGCTGCGCCTTGCCGGACGAGCCGATCAGGCGCTCGCCGTCGCGGTTCGGGAGGGTCGAGTCGAGGAGGCCCTCGATCTCGCGCTCGTACGCACCGTCGAACACCGGGGTGGCGACCTTGGTGCCGGGCTCGGCGCTGTGCGCTGCCTCCGGCAGGTTCTCGGCCCAGTCCTGGATGCCCTCGACGTTCCAGCCCTGCTTGGCGAGCCACCCGAGGTGGATCTCGAGCACCTGGCCGAAGTTCATGCGGCCGGGGACGCCGAGCGGGTTGAGGACGATGTCGACGGGGGTGCCGTCGGCGAGGAACGGCATGTCCTCGACCGGGAGGATGGTCGAGATGACGCCCTTGTTGCCGTGACGACCGGCGAGCTTGTCACCCGCGGTGATCTTGCGCTTCTGGGCGATGTAGACGACCACGCGCTGGTTGACGCCCGAGCCGAGCTCGTCGTCGCCGTCCTGCGAGTCGAACACCTTGACGCCGATGATCGTGCCCTCTTCACCGTGGGGCACCTTGAGCGAGGTGTCGCGGACTTCGCGCGACTTCTCGTTGAAGATGGCACGGAGCAGACGCTCCTCGGCGCTCAGCTCGGTCTCGCCCTTCGGCGTGACCTTGCCGACGAGGATGTCGCCGGGGCGGACCTCGGCACCGATGCGGATGATGCCGCGCTCGTCGAGGTCGGCCAGCAGGTCCGGGCTGACGTTGGGGAGGTCACGCGTGATCTCCTCCTTGCCGAGCTTGGTGTCGCGGGCGTCGACCTCGTACTCCTCGATGTGGATCGAGGAGAGCGTGTCGTCCTTGATGAGGTTCTGCGACAGGATCATCGCGTCCTCGTAGTTGTAGCCCTCCCACGGCATGAACGCGACGAGGAGGTTCTTGCCGAGCGCGAGCTCGCCGTTCTCCGTCGCGGGACCGTCGGCGATGACCTCGCCCTGCTCCACGCGCTCGCCTGCGGAGACGATGACGCGGTGGTTGTAGCTCGTGCCCTGGTTGGAGCGGTCGAACTTGCGCAGGTAGTAGGTCTGCGTGCCGCCCTCGTCGAGCTGCAGGGTGACGGCGTCGGCCGAGACCTCGGAGACGACACCGGCCTTGTCGGCGGTGACGACGTCGCCGGCGTCGATGGCCGTGTAGCCCTCCATGCCGGTGCCGACGAGCGGCGACTCGGAACGGAGCAGCGGGACGGCCTGACGCTGCATGTTCGCACCCATGAGGGCGCGGTTCGCGTCGTCGTGCTCGAGGAACGGGATGAGCGACGTCGCGACCGACACCATCTGGCGCGGGGAGACGTCCATGTAGTCGACCTCGTCCTTGGCGACGAGTTCGACCTCGCCACCCTTCTTGCGGACGAGCACCTTGTCGTCGGCGAAGTGGAAGTCGTTCGTCAGCGGGGCGTTTGCCTGCGCGACGACGAAGTCGTCCTCTTCCGAAGCGGTGAGGTAGTCGATGGTCTTCGTGACCTCGCCGTCGACGACGCGACGGTACGGGGTCTCGATGAAGCCGAAGGAGTTGATCCGACCGAACGACGCGAGCGAACCGATCAGGCCGATGTTCGGGCCTTCCGGGGTCTCGATCGGGCACATGCGGCCGTAGTGCGACGGGTGGACGTCACGGACCTCGACGCCGGCACGCTCACGGGACAGACCACCCGGGCCGAGGGCCGAGAGACGACGCTTGTGCGTCAGGCCCGCGAGCGGGTTGTTCTGGTCCATGAACTGCGACAGCTGGGACGTTCCGAAGAACTCCTTGATCGCGGCGACGACCGGACGCACGTTGATGAGCGTCTGGGGCGTGATCGCCTCGATGTCCTGCGTGGTCATGCGCTCGCGGACGACGCGCTCCATGCGGGACAGACCCGTGCGGACCTGGTTCTGGATGAGCTCGCCGACGGCGCGGATGCGACGGTTGCCGAAGTGGTCGATGTCGTCCACGTCGAGGCGCAGCTGCACCGGCTCGCCGTCACGGACGCCGTCGATCGTGGTGCGCTCAGCGTGCAGCGACACCAGGTACTTGATCGTCGCGACGATGTCCTTGACGGTGAGCACCGAGTCGGACAGCGGGGCGTCCATGCCGAGCTTGCGGTTGACCTTGTAGCGGCCGACCTTCGCCAGGTCGTAACGCTTCGGGTTGAAGTAGAAGTTGTCGAGGAGCGCACGCGCGGCCTCGGCAGCGACCTGCTCGCCCGGACGGAGCTTGCGGTAGATGTCCTTGAGCGCCTCTTCCTTCGTGAGGACGGCGTCCTTCTCGAGGGTCGACTCGATCGACGCGAAGCCCTGGAACTCGTCCATGATCTCTTCGCTCGTCAGGCCGAGGGCCTTGAGGAAGACGGTCACGGACTGCTTGCGCTTGCGGTCGATGCGCACGCCCACCTGGTCGCGCTTGTCGATCTCGAACTCGAGCCAGGCACCACGCGACGGGATGATCCGCGCCGAGTAGATGTCCTTGTCGGAGGTCTTCTCCTGCTGGCGCTCGAAGTACACGCCGGGCGAACGGACGAGCTGCGACACGACGACGCGCTCGGTGCCGTTGATGATGAACGTGCCGCGTTCGGTCATGAGCGGGAAGTCGCCCATGAAGACCGTCTGCGTCTTGATCTCACCCGTCATGTGGTTCATGAACTCGGCGTTGACGTACAGCGGAGCGGCGTAGGTCTTGCCGCGCTCCTTGCAGTCGTCGATCGAGTACTTCGGGTCTTCGAGCTCCGGCGCGGTGAACGAGAGCTGCATGGTCTCGCCGAGGTCCTCGATCGGGGAGATCTCCTCGAAGATCTCCTCGAGCCCCGAGTGCAGCGCGAGGTCGGTACGACCCTGCTCCTGCCCTTCGGCGAGGCGGGCCTTCCAGACGTCGTTGCCGACGAGCCAGTCGAAGCTCTCCGTCTGGAGTGCGAGCAGATCAGGAACCGTGAGGGTGTCCGTGATCTTGGCGAACGAGAGTCGCGAGTGGTTGCGACCGTTCTTGGGGTTGGTGGATGCGTTGGGCGCAGCAGCCAAGGGTGTGACCTCCGGTAGGCCCCGTCGGGCCGACACTGACGAGCAGTGTGTAGGTGAGTGGATTGATCGCTCGGCGAACCCTGAGATGCAAGCCCTGCGACCACGCCGACGCGTGCCTGACGCGGAACGTCGGTGCACGTGTGGGATGATCTCCGTGAGCGGTACCCGCCGCCATATACGGGTCCGGCTGCACCAGGGCGAGATGAGTTTCTGTCTCAGAACTCTGCGTCGACCGCAATATGACGACACGGATGCCAGGGAGCGCGAACTGTCATCATAGTTCGCTCCGTGGCGCGCTGTCCAGTCCCGGCTTGACCGGATTCGGCAGTGGCGTGTATAAGCCGCCACGCACCGCTTCCATTCCCGTGCTCAGCCGGGTCCGTGCTCAGCCGAGCCCCTGATCAACCGAGACGCTCGCGCTCGACGTGATCCGCGCCTCCCGGCCCGCCCGGCAGTCCTGCCAGCGCACGGAACGCGTCCTCCGGTCGACGCGTGCGGACGAACGTGACCCGGCCCCGGTCGTCCGTGAGCTCGATGCCGAGCCCCGGCGTGAGGATGAGCGCACGCACGCCGCGACGGATCCGCAGGCCGACACCGCCGTAGGTGGCCGCGTCCGCCTCGACCAGGCGGACGTCGGTGATCCGCCGGCGCGGGATGCGCCGCGGCGGGAGCGGACGGAAGTGCAGGGTCACGTGCCGCTCGGTGACGGTGAACCCGGCACGCGCGAGCAGGAGCAGCGCCCCGAGGGCGACGGCGAGCAGGGCCGGCACCAGCAGCGCGACCTCCGGCGCGTCCCCGGGCCAGCCGAGCACGGCGGCGGACAGGCCGGCGCCGCCGACGAGCAGCGCCGTGCCGACGACCCGCATCCAGGTGGGCGCCGTCTCGCGGTCGGCGTGGAACGGCAGGGAGGCACGCGAAGCGCGCGACGGCCGGGA
Organism: Curtobacterium flaccumfaciens pv. betae; assembly: GCF_026241855.1. Lineage (NCBI taxonomy): Bacteria > Bacillati > Actinomycetota > Actinomycetes > Micrococcales > Microbacteriaceae > Curtobacterium > Curtobacterium flaccumfaciens. The sequence continues at coordinate 3,519,742 of NZ_JAPJDC010000001.1, forward strand.
AGCGCGGGTCGGTCGGGAGGCCCGGATCACCCGGGCGGGTCGGGTGCCGGCCCGGCGGGTGTCCGGGGTGGTGGAACGAGCGGTGGGCACGCTCATGGTGTCGGCGGTCATGACGGAGGTCTCCTGCGGCGGATCAGCAGTGGTGCACTCGTCATCGGGTGCGGTGCGTTCGACGGCCAGCGCGCGCGGGTGGCCGGAGGGGTGACGCGCAGCAGCACGCCGACGACGCGCACGCTCGAGCGGTGGGGGCGCTCACGGGCACGTCGTGGTCACGGTGTCCGGGCGGACGCGTGGAGTGTGGGGCACACACGCATCGACGCTCTGGCGTCGTGACGACAGGCGTCAACGGTACGCAACGAGTCTTGGCGTCCGCTGGTCGTCCATGTGTACGCATTCACGTGTCCGCGGTGCGTCGCCTGGGGACGACGGGGTGCTGCTGACGGTCAGCGCAGGACGCGGGCGACGGCCTCGGCGCGGGTCCGGACCCCGAGCTTCGCGAACACCTGGTTCACGTACGACTTCACGGTGGGGACCGTCAGGAACAGCTCGGCGGCGATCTGCGGGTTCGTCCGGCCGTCCGCGATCCGCTCGAGGACGTCCAGTTCGCGCGGGGTGAGATCCGGGAACCGGGCAGCGAGGGACCGGCCCGGATCAGCTCCCGCCGGCGCAGCGGAACCAGCAGCGGCGCCGGCATCGGCACCAGCACCACCGGCGAGGCGCGCCACCAGCCGCGCCCCCACGGTCGCGTCGAAGGTCGACTGCCCGGCGGCCACCGCCCGCACCGCGGTCGCGATCTCCGCCCGACCGGCGTCCTTCGTCAGGTAGCCGCGCGCGCCCGCCCGCAGCGCGGTGACGATGGAGTCGTCGTCGGCGTAGGTCGTCAGCACCAGGACCGCCACCCCGGGGTGCTCGGCGACGATCCGCGCGGTCGCGGTCGGCCCGTCGACCCCCGGCATCCGCAGGTCCATCAGGACGACGTCGGGCACGTACCGGTCGACGGCGGCGATCGCCTCGGCACCGTCCGCCGCCTGCCCGACGACCTGCAGGTCGGGCACGAGCGACAGCACCGTCACCAGGCCGTCGCGGACGATGGCCTGGTCGTCGACCACGAGCACCCGGATCGTCACGAGCGGTCGTCCTCGGCGGCGCCTGGAGCGTCCGCGGTCTCCGCATCGACCGAACCGTCGACGGGCAGGTGCATGGCGACGACGAACTCGTCGTCGGAACGCTCGGCCTCCACCGTGGCCTCGCTGCCGAGTTCCGCGAACCGCTCGCGCATCCCGAGCAACCCCTGTCCGCCGCTCGGCAGCGGGTTGGCCACGACGACGTCCACGGCGTCGCCGTCCCGGATCACCGACAGGGACACGGGGCGGCCGGGAGCGTGCCTGCGGGCGTTGCTGAGGGCCTCCCGGACGACCTGGACCACGGCGGCCCGGTGGGCGTCGTCGAGGACCGCGAGGGCCGCGTCGCCCTGCACGACGACCTCGCCGCCGAACGAGCGGTGCGCGTCGAGCAGGGCCGTCAGGCCCGACGCGTGGTCGGCGGACGGACTGGAGGCACGGGTCGGCTCCGGCTGGTCGGGCTGCGGTTCGTCGCGGAGCGCGTGCACCGCACGCCGCGCCTCGGCCAGGCCGTCCGCGGCCAGCGCGCGGGCATCGCCGGCTCGGCGGGTGGCCTCGTCGACGCGGCCGGCCTCGAGCAGGGCCTCGACCGCGTCGAGCTGCAGCACCAGGCCGCCGAGCGAGTGGGCGAGGACGTCGTGGATGTCCCGGGACGCCCGCGACCGGTCGGCGAGGAGCCGTGCGCGCTGCTGCTGACGCTCGGTCTCGCGGGCCTGCGCCGTCGTGATCCGGACCTGCCGACGGCTGAATCCGACGAGCACGCCGAGCAGCAGCCCGCCGCTCACGCCGAGGACGAGCTGCACCGACGCCTGCTCGAGCGTCGCGGTGACGGCGACCACCACGATGGCGGCGAGCGCGGCGACCGCGGCCGTCCAGACCGGCAGGCGGAGGTCGGCGCCGAGGACGACGAGCCCGACGATCACCGGGACGACCAGGAGCGAGTCGGTCGGCACCACGACGCAGGATCCGGCGGCGGTCATCACGCCGGCTGCGGCGACGAGCACGCGGGGCGTGCGTGCTCCTTCGCGGACGGCCCAGGCGGCGAGCGCCACGGCCCCGAGGACCCAGACCCACGCGGGGTGGTGGAGCAGGAGGCCGTTCCGGACGAACCAGAAGGCGACCACGGCGATCCCGACGGCGTTGAGTCCCCAGGACAGCACCGAGCGGGACCGGACCCCGGCGGGGTCGGTCGGGTCCGGGTCGGTGGGCAGGCTCACCGGACCATCATGCCGCGGCGGGCGGCCTCCGACCGGTCGCCGCCGCGGGGGATGCGCTGGTCGACGACCAGGGCACGGGCGGCGCGGTTCAGGGCGAGCACGAGCAGGATCGTGCCGGTCGAGGTGAGCAGGTGCGCGCCGAGGTGGCCGCCGAGGACGTCGAGCCCGATGCGGGCGGCGATCAGGACGAGCCAGAGCGCGGCGCCGAGCCAACCGGTGCGGGACTGCAGGGTGGGGCCCTTGTCGTCCGGTGTCGTGACGGTGCGGAACCGGGTCATGGCCCCCATCGCGAGGCCGACGCCGACGGTGAGCAGGGCTTCGAGGCCGAGGAACACGACGTCGGTGGTGGTGACGGTCGTCGTGGTCTGCGCGAGGACGACCACGCCGACGATCGCCATCACGAGCGGACCCCGCCAGATGCGCGCCGGGTCGAGGAACCGCCAGGTCGCCTGCCGGTACGCCAGGAGGCCGACGAGGGCGAGGCCGATGAGCACGTTCGCGAGGAGCTGGACCGACATGGTGTGCCTTTCGAGGTGGTCCGGCGGGGCGTTCCCGACCGGTGTGATCAGCCTCGTTCCGGGCGTCCCCCGGGCACACCAACCAGGGGTGGGGGCGCGGGTGGTGATCGCGGTGGTGTTCCATTGACGGCATGGCTGATGCGTTCGACGGGTTCCGGATCGGTGCGGGGTACTCGGTGGTGGAGCCGGACCGGCACCGACCGGGGTCCTTCACCCTGGTGGTGGACGGCACCCCGCAGTCGCACGTGGACCTCGAGGACCCGACCCACCTGGCGTTCGAGTACATCCGCCGGATCGGGCACGCGATCGACCTGCTGCCGGACGGCCCGATCACGGCACTGCACCTGGGCGCCGGCGCCCTCACCCTGCCCCGCTACGTCGCGGTGACCCGTCCGGGTTCGCGGCAGCAGGTGATCGAGCTCGAGCGTGACCTGGTCGAGCACGTGCGCGAGGCCCTGCCGTTCCCCCGTGGCGCGTCGATCCGGGTGCGGTACGGCGATGCCCGGGAGGTCCTCGGCAAGCTGCCCGCCGGGCTCCGCGGCACCGTGGACCTGGCGGTGGTGGACGTCTTCGGCGGTTCGCAGATCCCCGCACACGTGACGAGCGTCGAGTTCTACCGCGAGGTCGCCGCGTTCCTGTCGCCGACGGGCATCGTCGCGGTGAACGTGGCCGACGGCGCCGGGTTGGCCTTCGCCCGCGGGCAGGCGTCGACGCTGCAGTCGGTGCTGCCGTCGGTCGCGGCGGTGGCGGACACCGGGATGCTCAAGGGCCGGCGGTTCGGGAACATCGTGCTGCTCGGGTCGCCGACCGACCTGCCGGTGGCGGACATGCCGAGGCGGTACTCGTCCGACCCGATGCCGGCCAAGGTCGTGCACGGTGCGGAGCTCCGGTCGTTCATCGCCGGGGCGCCGATCGTCACGGACCAGACGGCGGTCGCGTCGCCGGAGCCGAACCGGAGCGTGTTCGGGGGCTGACGCCCGCCCGCGGCGTCGCCGGGGACGGACTTCGGGCACTCGACGGGTCCGGCTGTCAGGATGGTCTGAACGACCGCGCAGCTGCGCGACCGAGCGATGGGAACCCTGATGACGAACGACGACCGGAACGACCAGGACCGGACGGGCGACGGCCAGGCGCCGCGCTGGGGCGACGCCCCGCAGCAGCAGCAGCCCGACGCCGATGCCCCGCGGTACGGCGAGCGTGTGGACCCGGCGCCGACCTCGACCCCGCAGTACGGCGAGCAGTACGGGCAGGGCCAGCAGCAGTACGGGCAGCAGTCCGGGCAGGGCCAGCAGCAGTACGGGCAGCAGTCCGGGCAGGGCCAGCAGCAGTACGGCCAGCAGCAGTACGGCCAGCCGTCGAGCACGCCGAGCTGGAACGACCAGCAGCGCCACGACCAGGGCCAGCACCACGACCAGCAGCCGTACGCCGCCGCGCCCGCGCACTCCGGTGCCCCGGCCTGGCAGAGCCACGACGAGCCGAAGCCCAAGAAGAAGAAGACCGTCGGCATCATCGCCTTCGTGCTCGGCCTGCTCGCGCTCGTGCTCGGCGTCGTCGGCGGCTACATCATGGGTTCGGCCATCAGCAACAGCGGTGTGATCGACCAGATCACGCAGAACGGCTCGACGAACCTCACGCCCGAGCAGATGCAGAGCGAGGTCATGAGCGACCCGGACGTCCGCTCGCAGCTCGTGGGCGGCATCGCCGTGATCGGCATCGCCGCGTTCCTCGGACTCTGGGCACTCGTGCAGGGCATCATCGCGGCCGTCGCCAAGCGCGGTCGTGTCTGGGGCATCCTGGCGATCGTCCTGGCGGTCGTCGCGACCATCGCGACGTTCGTCACCTACGCCGGCGTGGCCGCTGCCGGCGCGGTGGGCGCCAACTCCTGATCCACCCCTCGACCGAACGGCCCGTCGCGCTCCGGCACGGCGGGCCGTTCGTCGTCCCGGGGGTACGCGCGGACGGCTGCACCCGCGCAACCTGAGCGCGTCGCACCGACCGCTCCCGGGAGACCGCGGCTACCCTCGAACCGATGTCCCTCCCGCCCGACGACCGCCAGCAGCCCGACCTGTCCGACCGTTCCCGTGAACCGCGCCACGCGGCTCCCGTGACGGCCGGAGTCAGCCCGGGCAGCACCTTCGCGCCCATCAGCCTGCGACCCGCGGTCGACGTCGACGCCGTGCACCAGCGGCTCCGTGACCTCGGTCAGAGCCGCAGCACCGACGCCCTCGCCGAACGGGCCGAGCTCCTCCGCCTGCTCGGCCGTCTGGACGAGTCGCTCGTGATCGCCGAAGAGGTGTTCCGCCTCGCGATGTTCACCGGGGAGCGCCAGGACAAGGTCGCCGCGCGGATCCGTCGTGCGCACGTCCTGCACGACCTCGGCCGGCATGACCGCGCTGCCGCCGAGGCCGCCATGGCCCGCGACACCGCCGCCACCGAGGAGTGGCCCGAGCTCGAGGGCGCCGCGGCCGAGATCGCGGGCTGGTCGCTGTTCGAGAACGACCGCTTCGACGAGGCCCGCGCCGCACTCTCGCGGGCGTACCAGGCCTTCCGGCAGGCCGGCGCGCCGTCCGAGCGCACCGACGCGCTGCGCACCGCGGTCGAGGCCGCCATGCGGGCCTCGATCACGAACCCGGCGGAACCGTCCGACCGGCCCCGGACGGCCCGCGAGGTCGCCGCCCGCCGCGCCGAGGACGACGAACCCACGACCCGCGTCGCCGAGCCGGTGAAGCAGGTCCCGCCGATCCGCCGGCGCGTGCTCGGTGCGCCCGACGCCGCCCGGACCGAGGCCGACGACATCTGGGGCCGGATCGCGGCCCGGGCAGCGAAGAAGGGCCAGGCCGACCCGCGTTCCGAGCAGTGACCGCGCTCGAGGCCGTCCGGCTCCGCGCCGAAGCGCTCATCGCCGAACACCTCGGCACCGGGACGTGGGCGTTCGGGTTCGACCACGCCAAGACCCGCGCGGGTCAGTGCGACTTCGCGCGGAAGCGGATCACGGTGAGCCGTCACCTGGCCACCCGGTTCTCCGACGAGGACGTCGAACAGGTCCTGCTGCACGAGGTCGCGCACGCACTCGCCGGCGCCCGGGCGGCACACGGACCGAAGTGGAAGCGCACGGCCGCGTCGATCGGGTACACCGGTTCCCGGCTGCACGACGGGCCGATCGCCAGCGAGCTCGCCCCCTGGATCGGCACCTGCCCCGCGGGACACGAGCACTTCCGGTACCGCATGCCCACCCGTCCCCTGGCCTGCGCCCGCTGTTCCCGGCGGTTCGACGCCCGGAACGTCATCACGTGGCGGCGTCGGACCGCGGACGACGACGCGGCCACGATGGCGTCGACTACCGCATGAGGTGCCCGACGCACGGAGGCGCGCCGGTAACCCGTTAGCCTGGGCGGATGCACACGGGGCAGCACATCCGCACGGACGCCGGTTCCTCCTGGTTCTTCGACGCCGGACGGATCGCGCTCGACTTCGCGCACACGGGTGGCTTCGCCGACGACCCCACCGGACGCCGACCGCGGTCGCAGCTCGGGGAGCTGCTCGCGAGCCCGGCCGACCTGGACGAGTGGCTCAGCGAGCACACCGAGCCGATCGACGTCGGTGCCAGCGCCCGCGAGCTGCAGGACGCCCGTGCCCTGCGTGCCGCGATCGCCCGGCTCGCCGTGGCCGCCGCCCCCGCGCCGGCGAGCACCGCCGCGGAGCGCACCGCCGTGGCGGTGGGCCTGCGTGCCGGAGCCGGCCGCACGCGCCCCGCGCCCGACGACATCGACACCGTCAACCTGTTCGCCGCCCTGCCGGACGTGCCCCCGAGCCTCCCGGGTGGCCGACGCCGCGCCGGAGCGAACCGGGTCCGCCTGGCGCAGGCCCTGTCGAGCGTCGCGCGCGACGCCGTCGCGCTCTTCACCGAGGTCGGCTTCGACGACGTCGAGGCCGACGGCCGGCCGACGCGCCTGAGCCGGTGCTCGGCCGAGGACTGCGGCCTGGTGTTCTACGACTCGTCGCGCGGTGGGACCCGTCGCTGGTGCTCGATGCAGCGGTGCGGCAACCGGGCGAAGGTCCGGGCGCACCGTGCTCGCCGCGCCGCGGAGTGAGCCCGAGCTGACACCTTCCCCTCGTTGTCCGGGAGGGGGCGAGTCGCGACACCCCGCTCACCTCCGCTGAGCGGTCACCAACCGTCGCCCGACGGCGTCGCAACCGTCAGGTTGCGACCACCCGACGCGAAGCAAGCGACGAGTCGCGACCAGCCACCGGCCGGGAGGCCCGTGGCGGCGCCGCCACGGGCCTCCTGTCCGCCTTCCGCGAGCGGTCACGACACCCCGCGCACCTCGGCCGAGCGGTCACCGACTGCTGGCGGCGTCCCAGCCGACGGGTCCTGACCACCCGACACACGCACGCTCGAGCGGCGACCGGCCAGCACCACGACACTACGAAGAAAAAGATTCGGTGAGCCGAATTCTCTGGCAGGATCGGTGCATGACCGACACTGCCAGCCCCCGGCTCGACGAGCACCCATCCGGTGCCCCGCGTCGTCGCGCAGCCGGGCTCACCCTGCTCGGACCGGCCTTCGTGGCGGCCATCGCGTACGTCGACCCGGGCAACGTCGCCGCCAACCTGACGGCCGGCGCCGAGTACGGGTACCTGCTGCTCTGGGTGCTCGTGGCCGCGAACGCCAGCGCCGTGGTGGTGCAGTACCTGTCCGCCAAGCTCGGGGTGGTGACGGGCAAGTCGCTGCCCGAACACCTCGGCCTGCGGATGCGACGAACGCCGCGCCTGCTGTTCTGGGGCCAGGCCGAGATCGTCGCCGCCGCGACCGACATCGCCGAGGTCATCGGCGGCGCGCTGGCGCTCTACCTGCTCTTCGACCTGCCACTCGTGGTCGGCGGGATCATCACCGGGCTCGTCTCGATGCTCCTGCTGACCCTGCACAGCCGCCGGGGCACGCGCCTGTTCGAGACCGTGGTGACGGCGATGCTCGCGATCCTGACGGTGGGCTTCTGCGCCGGGCTGCTGTTCGCCAGGGTCACACCGGCCGACCTGGTCGCCGGGCTCGTGCCGCGGTTCGAGGGCGCCGGGTCGGTGCTGCTCGCGGCCTCGATGCTCGGCGCAACCGTGATGCCGCACGCGGTGTACCTGCACTCGGCGCTCGCCCGGGACCGCCACGGGGACGTCCCCGCCGGGCCGGAGCGTCGCCGGGTGCTCGTCGCGACTCGGTGGGACGTCGGGCTCGCGCTGATCGTCGCGGGTGGGGTGAACATCGCGATGCTCGTCCTCGCCGCGGCCACCCTGCCCGGAGTCGCGGGCACCGACTCCATCCCCGGTGCGCAGCGCGCCATCGCCGAGAACGTCGGCCCGGTCGTCGGGGTGCTCTTCGCCGTGGGCCTGCTCGCGTCCGGCCTGGCCTCGACCTCGGTGGGCTGCATGGCCGGCGCGGAGATCATGAAGGGCCTGCTGCACGTGCGGATCCCGCTCGTGGCCCGGCGCGCGATCACCCTGGTGCCCGCGATCGTGCTGCTCGCCCTGAACGCCGACGCGACGATGCTGCTCGTCGTCAGCCAGGTGGTGCTGAGCTTCGGGATCGCCTTCGCGATCGTGCCCCTGGTGGTCTACACCTCGCGACGGAGCGTGATGGGGACCGACGTGAACGCCGCGCCCACCCGCGTGGTGGCGTGGGTGATCGCGGCGGTCATCGTGGCGCTCAACGTCGCACTGGTCGTGCTCACCCTGACCGGCTGAGGCACGACCGGTCAGGGTGACGGGCGGTCGTCACTCGACGACCTGGACGTCCTTCCAGAACGCGACGTAGCCCGAGTAGTCCTTGCCGACGCGGTCGAACGACGACGGGATCGGCGTCGGGTACGACCACGCGCGGTCCTGCAGCGCCTGTCCGTCGACGTTCACCGTGAAGTACTGGGTGTCGCCCTTCCACGGGCAGTGGTACTGGGTGGGGCTCTCGGTGAAGAGCTCGGTCTTCACGCTCGACGGCGGAAAGTACCAGTTGCCCTCGATCTTGATGAGGTCCTCTTCGGGGGCCTCCGCGATCACCGTGTCGCCGACGACTGCCTTCATGGCGTTGCTCCTTCGCTCGCTGGTTCCGTGACGGGGCGAACGCTACGCGCGCTCCCCCGATTCCCGCAGGACGGTCAGGTCGGGGCCCGCGGCGAGCGCCGCGAGCACGTCGTCACGGCTCAGGGCGGCGGCTCCCTCGGACGCGCTGACCAGGTGCCGCACTGCGCGGCGCAGCCCCGTGTACGCCGCGCAGGCCGCGGCGGCCTCGGGTGAGGTGTGGTCGATGCCGACCTCGGTGAGCGCGTCGACGACGGCTCCGGCGGCGAGCAGGTCCTCGACGGCGAAGTCGGGTGCGTCGGCGACGTCGACGGACTCCCCCGCCGCCTCGGCCGCGTCGTCGAGGGCAGCGGTGTGGTGCAGCCCGGCGGCCACGATCGCGACGACGCACCGGTCACCGCGTGCGGCCTGGAGGCCCGTCACCCGTTCGGCGACCGCCGCCGCGTTGCCGAGGTGGCCGAGCACGACCTCCGGACCCTGCGGCAACTGGGCGGTCAGGTTCCGCAGCGCGCGCCGCTGTGCGGCGGCGTCGGGAGTCGGCGGCAGGGCGTCGACCCAGACGAGCAGGTGGGTGCCGTGGGCGATGCGAGCCGCACCTCCGGGACCCCACGCGAACCGGACCTGGTACTTCTCCTGGGTGCGTTCTGCCACGTCCGTCACGATAGCCGCCCGGGCGATGCTGTCCCTCTCCACAGGGTCGCCGTCCGACCGGGTTCCGCCAGGGTCGTCGACCCTAGGATGCATGGTCATGGAGATCGCCCCCGTACCCACCCTGACCGGCGACCGTGTGACACTCGAGCCCCTCGGGCAGGAGCACGCGGAAGACCTGCGGGCGGCGGTCGCGGACGGCGATCTGTGGCGCACCTGGTACACCTCGGTGCCCGCCCCGGCACAGGTCGAGGCCGAGATCGACCGGCGGCTCGCCGAGCACGAGGCCGGCCGCATGGTGCCCTTCGCCGTGCGGGACCGCCCGACCGGCCGGGTGGTGGGTGCGACGACCTTCATGCACATCGACTCGGGCAACCGCCGTGTCGAGATCGGCAGCACGTTCCTGGCCAGGTCCGCGCAGCGATCGGGGATCAACACCGAGTCGAAGCTGCTCATGCTGTCGCACGCGTTCGAGGCGTGGCAGTGCATCGCGGTCGAGTTCCGCACCCACTGGCACAACCTGCAGTCCCGAGCGGCCATCGCGGGCCTCGGTGCCAAGCAGGACGGCGTGCTCCGGAACCACGCGATCGGCCGTGACGGCACCCTGCGCGACACCGTGGTGTTCTCCGTCATCGCGTCGGAGTGGCCGGCGGTCCGCCTCTCGCTGGCCGAGCGGCTCCGGCGGCACGACCGCGCCGAGGGGTCCCGCCGTCGGTCGGCCCGGCACGCCTGAGGCGTCGCGCCGGCGTCGTCGCGTCTGCGTCGTCACGCCTGAGGCGTCTCGCCGGCGTCGTCACGTCTGCGTCGTCGCCCAGCGAGCCACGGCGCGCCGTCCAGCCCGCGGGCGTAGCGTCACCGCCATGCACGTCGGCCTCCGGATCGTCCTCGATGCGCCGGTCGACGCCGTGCGCGATGCCCTGCTGTCCCCGTCCGTGATGGTGGCGGTGACGAAGCCGTTCCTGGCGTACCGCTCGCGCGACCCCCGGGGGTTCCCGGAGCGCTGGGAGCCCGGGCACCCGCACCCGATCACCGCGGACGCCTTCGGGCTGGTGCCGAGCGGCGACACGCACGTCGACCTCGACCTGTACGAGGTCCAGGGGGTCCCGGTGCAGCGCGACAACGGCGGCGGCACGTCCGGGTTGTTCGGGCGGATGACGATGTCGCACCGGATGGCCGTCGTCCCCGCACCGGGAGGCCGCACCCTGCTGCTCGACCGCCTGACCTACCGGATGCGACCGGCCGTCCTCGGGCTCGCCCTGTGGCCCGGCATGTGGGTCATCTGGCAGTGGCGGGCGTTCCGGATGCGCGCCCTCGCGCCCACCTGGCGGACCGACGGCGAGTGACGTGACGCGGGTCGGGCCTCCCGTCCACCGCGGAGCGGGCGTAGCCTCGACCACGTGAGCCAGACGCGCCCCCAGGAGCCGACGACCGACGACCGCGTGCGCAGCACGCTGGCGACGACGGATTGGCGGCGGATGACGTTCGACCTGTACCGCCGCGTCCGCGCCACCCCGGACCCCCAGACGGCGCACGCGCTCTGGCGCGAGACCCGGGACGCGATGTTCGCGGAGCACCCGGCGTCACCGCTACTCGACGAGGACGCCCGCGACTTCGAGTCCCTGCCGGTGCCGGACTACGACCCCGCGTGGCGGTTCCAGGTGCGCATCGAGTCCACGGAGCCCGCCGAGTTCGACTTCGAGACCGGCACCGACGGCGTGGTCCACTTCGACCGGCTCGGCCTCGTGCGGGTCCCCGGTGTCGGCACGCTCGACGTCTGGAAGCACGGCGGCTACGCGGGCGGGGTGTTCGTCCCGGTCAAGGACGCCAGCGCCGGCAAGGCCCGCGGCACGTACGGTGGCGGACGCTACCTGCTCGACACCATCAAGGGCTCGGACCTGGGCGGCGACGACCTCGGGTCGCTCGTGCTCGACTTCAACTTCGCATACAACCCGTCGTGCGCGTACGACCCGGCGTGGGCGTGCCCGCTCGCGCCTCCGGGCAACACCGTGCCGGTCCCGATCCCCGTCGGCGAGCAGTACGACTTCTAGGGTGGAACGCATGACAGGACTCGTCGCCCTCGACGTCGGTGGCCGCGTGCCGCCGTTCGAGCAGGTCCGATCGCAGATCGCCGCGCAGATCACCGCCGGGTACCTGGTGGACGGCGAACGGCTGCCGAGCGTCCGTGGGCTGGCGGACGAGCTCGGGCTCGCCGCCGGCACCGTCGCGAAGGCCTACCAGCTGCTCGAGGAGGCCGGGCTCGTGCACACCGCACGGGGCGCCGGCACCCGCGTGGTGCGGCCGGCAGCGGTGCCGGACGCGGTGGCCGAGGCTGCTCGTGCCCTGGCCGCTGCGGCCCGCTCGGCAGGGCTGTCGGCGGACCAGGCCGCGACCGCGTTGCGGGAGGCCTGGCCGGCCTAGCGCTGGCGAGGGCGGGTGGCTGGCTGGCGCGGGTGGCTGGCTGGCGCTTCCGGGCGTACCCGGTCGTTCCGGGCGTACCCGGTCGGAAGTTCTGACCCGGTACGCCCGATCCGACCAGGCATCGCAGGCGTTCTGGGAAGGACCGTTCCGAGCGCTCAGCAGTGCTCGTACACGTACGCGTCGTCCTCCGGGGTCACCAGGTCGCGGTCACGCAGGATCGTCATGGCCGGACGGCTCTCCAGCCCGCAGACCGACGCCCACGAGCCCTCGAGCGTGTCCGAGTACTCGACGTCGATGACCCGTCCGCCGTAGGCCTTCGTGTACGCGGCGCACTCCCGGTACTGCACGCACTCCTCGGCGACGACGAAGTCGAACCCGGTCTGCTTCCTGCCGGACGCCCCGAGCTGCGGGGTGTTCTTCTGCCCCACGGCCAGGCCGTGCCGGTGTCCCTCGGCGACGAGCGACTTCGCGAGCGCCAGGTTGCCGGCACGGGTCAGCCGCTTGCCGCTCCGGGTCCACGAGTCGAGGTTGTCGAACTCCACCGCGTCGAACCCGCGGTCACCGCAGCGGGCGACGGTCTTCGCGAGCACCTTCGTGATCAGGGCACGCTTGGCCGCGGTCCGGGTGTCGAGGAGCATCTCGTCCGGCCACCCCGGGTCCGAGACCGGCTTTCCCGCACGGTCGCGGAGGATCGCCGACGGGTACGACTTCTTCCACGTGCTGGCGGCCTCGGGCTGCGTCTGGAACCCGTTGACGTAGCAGATGTTGTACTTGCCCTTCGCCGGGCGGTCGGTGCTGTCGCGCTCGACGATCGTCACGCCGGAGGGCGGGGTGTACCCGCCGCCGAGCTGGTAGTCCACGCGACCCGAGGTCGGCAGGTTGCGGTAGCTCCCGGCCGCGCTGGGCGTGGCGGCCTCGGCGCAACCGGCGGTGCCGAGGACGGCCACCAGGGCCATCGCGGTGGTCAACAGGACGGATCGCGTGCGCACCCCGGAATCCTCGCACGCCACGGGCGAACGACCCCGCCCTCGCCGTTCCGGGCATGTGCACGCTATGCTGGTCGTACTCGAGGCGCCGATCGCCTCGTGCGTCGTACGGACGCCCCGAACTCCCGACCAGCTGTCTCCAGACTCCGGTCGATGATCGAGCACCTCACGAAGGTGCCCAGGCTTCTCTGCTGCGGCGACTGCGCCAGCCACATCCGTTGGCGCGCATCCCGCCCGCGCGCTGCCTCAGAGCGCGCCCACAGCCGGACTGCTCCGGCTCGAAAGGTCACCATGACCACCGAAGACATCCGTTTCTCCGACCTCGGCGTCCCCGCGCCGATGGTCTCCGTCCTCGCCGACCAGGGCAAGGACATGGCGTTCCCCATCCAGGCGGACACCCTCCCGGACTCCCTGCAGGGCAAGGACGTCCTCGGCCGCGGCCGCACCGGCTCCGGCAAGACCATAGCCTTCGCGATCCCGCTCGTCGCCCGCCTCGCCGCCAGCGGCCGCAAGCGCCGCGCCGGCCGCCCCCGCGCCCTGGTGCTCGCTCCGACCCGTGAGCTCGCGACCCAGATCGACGTCGCCCTCGCCCCGCTCGCCAAGGCCATGGGCCTCAACACCACGACCATCTTCGGTGGCGTCGGTCAGGGTCGTCAGGTCGACGCCCTGCGCGGCGGCGTCGACGTCGTGGTCGCCTGCCCGGGTCGCCTCGCCGACCTCATGCAGCAGGGCCACGTGAACCTGGGCGACATCGAGGTCACCGTCCTCGACGAGGCCGACCACATGGCCGACATGGGCTTCCTGCCCGGCGTGACCAAGATCATGCAGGCGACGCCCGAGAACGGGCAGCGACTGCTGTTCTCCGCCACGCTCGACAACGGCGTGGACAAGCTCGTCAAGAAGTTCCTGCACAACCCGGTGATGCACTCCGTCGACGAGGCGAACAGCCCCGTCGAGGCGATGACCCACCACCTGTTCGAGGTCGCCGACGCCGACGCGAAGAAGCACCTCGTGAGCGCCCTCGCCTCGGGCAACGGTCGCCGCATCCTCTTCATGCGCACGAAGCACCACGCCAAGCGCCTGGCCAAGCAGCTCAGCAGCCAGGGGATCCCGGCCGTCGACCTGCAGGGCAACCTGTCGCAGGGTGCCCGTGAGCGCAACCTCGCGAAGTTCTCCTCCGGCGAGGCCCTCGTGCTCGTCGCCACCGACGTCGCCGCCCGCGGTGTGCACGTCGACAACGTCGAGCTCGTCGTGCACGTCGACCCGCCCACCGAGCACAAGGCGTACCTGCACCGCTCGGGCCGCACGGCGCGTGCCGGTTCGTCCGGTGACGTCGTCACGGTGACGATGCCCGCCGAGCGTCGCGACGTCGCGCAGATGATGCGTGCTGCCGCGATCAAGGTCACCCCGCAGCACGTCACGGCGACCTCCCCGGCCGTCACCGCGCTCGTCGGCGAGGTCGCTCCGATCCGCCACGTGGCCGAGGAGCAGCCCACCCAGCAGCGTCAGCCCAAGCAGCGTTCGGCCGAGTCCGCCGGTGACGGCGGCGGTCGTCGCCGTGGTCGCGGCGGTCGGTCTGGAGGCGCGGCGCAGCCCGCGCGCTCCGGCTCGGCTGGCGAGTCCGCCGGTTCGGCCGGGGGCCGTCCGGCCCGTGGCGCACGGACCGAGGGTGCCGGGCGCTCCGGTGCCGCGGCCGCCGGTTCGACCGGTGGTCGCCGCAGCGGCGGCAACCGTCGCTCGGGCAGCAGCGACGTCGTGCGCGGCGGCTCGTCGGCCGTGTGGTCGTCCGAGGGCGGCTACGCCGCGGGTCGGTCCGGCAACGAGTCGGGCGGCAACCGTCGTGGTGGCTCGCGCCGCGCCTCCCGTCCGGCCGGCGCTGCCGACCGCCACTGACCCACGCGCTTGACCCACGCGGCCTGACCCAGTCGGCCTGAGCGCGTCGGTGCACGCAAAACACCGGTGTTCACGTTTCGAACCCCCGCATCCCGCGGTGTGTTCCGTGAACACCGGTGTTTTGCGTCAGGGCTCGGGCGAACCTTGGCGGGGGCTGGGGGTGGGGTACTCCGCCGGGCGTACGGTCTCACTCACCGGATGCCGCGCAAGCGGCTGACGGGGAACACGTCCGCTTCTGGAAGGAGTGCCTATGGCTGGCATCGATGACATCAAGAACGCCGCTGAGAAGGCGGCAGGCAAGGTCAAGGAAGCCGCCGGCAACGCGACCGGTAACGACCGGCTGAAGGCCGAAGGCCAGACCGACCAGGGCAAGGCCTCGGCGAAGCAGGGCGTCACCGACGTCAAGGACGCCGCGCACGGCGTCGCCGACAGCTTCAAGGACGACAAGCACTAAGCCGGTTCGCGACCGCGCTGCGAAGCCCCCGGATCCGATCGGATCCGGGGGCTTCGTCGTGCGCGGGCTTCGTCGTGCGCCGGGCGTGGAAGCCCCGGTCGGGCTAGTGCAGGGCGCCGACCGATGCCAGGCCGGCCCGCAGCAGTGCGCCGCGGCCGCCTTCCATCTCGTCGGCGACGGCGTCGGACGCGGCCTCCATCGGGCTCATCCACGTGAGCTCGAGGGCGTCCTGCCGGGGCTCGCACGTCCCCGTGACGGGGACGACGTACGCCAGCGAGATCGCGTGCTGCCGCTCGTCGGTGTACACCGAGGCACCGGGCAGCGGGAAGTACTCGGCCACGGTGAACGGCGTCGGGCTCGAGGGCAGCTGCGGGAACGCCATCGGCCCGAGGTCCTTCTCGAGGTGGCGGAACAGCGCGGTGCGGATCGACTCGCCGAACATCACGCGGCCGGACACCAGGGTGCGGGCGATGAGACCGCTCGGGGAGACGCGCAGCAGCACGCCGACCTCGGTCACGACGCCGAGGCCGTCGGTGCGGACGGGGACCGCCTCGACGTAGCAGATCGGCAGACGACGGCGGACGTTCGCGAGCTCCTCGTCGGACAGCCAGCCGGAGTCGGGATCGGGGGTGCGCAGCGAGGACATGCACCGTGTCTACCAGGGACGGCGGCGAGTTCGGCGGAAGGCGCGGGAGTTGGGGATGGTTAGCGTTGTCCACATGATCGACGCGGACCTGGTGCAGTGGACACGGAGTGCCTCGGACCGGCGGGGCACACCCCTGCTCGTGGCGATGCACGGGGTGGGCTCGAACGAGCACGACCTGCTCGGGCTCGCCCCCGCGCTGCCGCCCGCGTGGACCGTCGCGTCGCTCCGCGCGCCGATGCCGTGGGGGCCCGGCTTCAGCTGGTACCCGCTCGGCACGCCCGGCTCCCCAGCGCCCGAGGCGGTGGACGCCGCGACCGCCGAGGTGCTCGACTGGATCGACTCCGTCGCCGCCGACCACCCGCGGATCGGGCTGCTCGGCTTCTCGCAGGGCGGCTCGATGGCGCTCCAGCTCCTGCGCGCCCGGCCCGCGGCGTTCGCGTTCGCGGTGTCGCTGTCGGGGTTCGTCGTTCCGGGCATCACGGACTCCCGCGACGAGGCCGTGTCGGCCGTGCGACCACGGGTGTTCCTCGGGCACGGTGACCTCGACCCGGTGATCCCGCCCGAGGCCACCGCCCGGACGCAGGCGTGGGCCGCAGCGCACACCGACGTGACCGACCGTTCCTACGCGGGCCTGCCGCACGCCGTGTCGACGGCGGAGCTGGCGGACGTGGCGGCCTTCGTCGACGCGGTGTAGGCGCACGACGACGGACAGGAGGCCCGGTGCCAGCTGGCACCGGGCCTCCTGTCCGTCACGGGTGACGTCCGTCAGTCGGCGAGGATCTGGAGCAGGTCCTTGCGGAGCTGGTCCACCTTGGCCGTGGCGGCCTTGGCCTGTTCCTCGGTCGCGGTGCTGCGGTACATCTGCAGGACGCCCATGGTCTTCCGCAGCGCCTCGAAGAACTCGCGCTGGGCGTCCGGGATGCCCGGAGCCCCGTCGAGTGCCGCAGCGATCTCGTCGGCCTTGGCCTCGGTCTCGGCCTTGCCGGCGTCGGTGAGCTCGAAGAGCGTCTTGCGGCCGTCGCCCGACGAGACCACGAGGTCTTCGTCGACGAGCTGCTGGAGCGTCGGGTAGACCGAGCCGGGGCTCGGCTTCCAGGCGCCGCCGGTGCGCTCGGCGATGGTCTTGATCACGGCGTACCCGTTCTGCGGGCCCTCGGCCAGCAGACCGAGGATCGCGAGGCGGACGTCACCGCGGCGACGGCGTTCGCGGCCGAAGCCGGGCCCGCCGAAACCGGGGCCGAAGCCCGTGCCCGGGCCGAAGCCGGGGCCGAAACCGCGACCACCGAAGCCGCGGCCGCCGTGGTCGTGGTCACCGCGGTCACGGCCGGGGAACCCGGCGCCGTGGTGCTGCCGCGCGCCGCCGAAGCGGGGGCCGCGCGGGCCGAACCCGCGCTGGTCGCGGGGGGACGTGTTGCTGTCGTCGTCATACGAGGGGCGCATGAGGAGTCCTTTCATCGTGCTGAGTCGGCTCGCGACCGGTCTGACCTGATCGTCTTCGTCGTATCGCGATGTGTTTACGATAGATCGGTAACTATCGCTCTGTCAAGGGGTACGTGCGCTCGGCCTGCTGTCGGTGGTGGCGGGCAGGATGGGACGGACCATGACGGACGTCTTCGAGCGCTTCTCCCCCGCGACCACCGAGTGGTTCCGCGGCGCCTTCGACGCACCGACGCCGGCGCAGGCCGGGGCGTGGGACGCCATCTCGACCGGGCAGCACGCACTCGTGATCGCCCCGACCGGCTCCGGCAAGACCCTGGCGTCGTTCCTGTGGTCGATCGACCGGCTCATCAGCGCGACGGACCGTCCGCCGGCGAAGCAGCGCACGCGGGTGCTCTACGTCTCGCCGCTCAAGGCCCTCGGCGTCGACGTCGAGCGCAACCTGCGGAGCCCGCTCGTCGGCATCACCCAGACGGCTCGGCGCCTCGGCACCGAACCGCCGGACGTCACGGTCGGGGTGCGCAGCGGTGACACCCCGTCGTCCGACCGCCAGAAGCTCCTGCGCCAGCCGCCGGACATCCTCATCACCACGCCCGAGTCGCTCTACCTGATGCTCACCTCGCAGGCGCGCGAGACCCTGGTGAACGTCGACACGGTCATCGTGGACGAGGTCCACGCGGTCGCCTCGACCAAGCGCGGCGCGCACCTGGCCGTGTCGCTCGAGCGCCTCGACGACCTGCTCGACAAGCCGGTGCAGCGCATCGGGCTGTCCGCGACCGTCCGCCCGCCGGAAGAGGTCGCGCGGTTCCTCGGCGGCCGTGCACCGGTGACGATCATCGCGCCGCCCGCGCAGAAGACCTTCGACCTGCGGGTCGTCGTGCCCGTCGACGACATGACCGAGCTCGGGGCGCCGCCGGTCGGCGCGGACGCGTCCGAGTCGCCGACGAACGGGTCGATCTGGCCGCACGTCGAAGAACGTGTCGTCGACCTGATCGAGGAACACCGCTCGACCATCGTGTTCGCGAACTCGCGGCGGCTGGCCGAACGGCTCACGGCGCGGCTCAACGAGATCCACGAGGAACGCGTGCTCGCCGCCGCCGGTGACGGCGTGCTGGTGCCGGCTGGGGCGTCCCCGGACGACGACGGGCTCCCCGCGGCGCGGGGCCGACCACAGTCACCGGCCCGTACCTCGGCGCACGCCGTCGCGCCCCAGGGGGCCAAGCGACCGCCGGCGCAGCTGATCGGCGGGTCCGGGCAGACGGGCGGCGGGGGCTCGGACGCCTCGGTCCCGGTGCTCGCCCGCGCACACCACGGCTCGGTGTCGAAGGACCAGCGCGCGATCATCGAGGACGACCTGAAGTCCGGTCGGCTGCGGTGCGTCGTCGCGACGAGTTCACTCGAGCTCGGCATCGACATGGGCGAGGTCGACCTGGTCGTCCAGGTCGAGGCGCCGCCGTCGGTCGCGAGCGGCCTGCAGCGCGTCGGTCGCGCCGGCCACCAGGTGGGTGAGATCTCCCGCGGCGTGCTGTTCCCGAAGCACCGGGCCGACCTGGTCAACAGCGCGGTCACGGTCGAGCGGATGGTCACGGGTCAGATCGAGTCGATCTCGGTGCCGGCGAACCCGCTCGACGTCCTGGCGCAGCACACCGTGGCCGCCGGGGCGATCGACACCCTCGACGTCGAGCACTGGTTCGAGCTCGTGCGGCGGAGCGCACCGTTCAGCGGCCTGCCCCGGTCGGCGTTCGAGGCGACGCTCGACCTGGTCACGGGCCGGTACCCGAGCGACGAGTTCGCCGAACTCCGGCCACGGCTGGTCTGGGACCGCGTGCACGGCACCCTGACCGGGCGCCCCGGTGCGCAGCGACTCGCGGTGACGAGCGGCGGGACGATCCCCGACCGCGGCATGTTCGGCGTCTTCATGGTCGGCGAGAAGGCGTCCCGTGTCGGCGAGCTCGACGAGGAGATGGTCTACGAGTCGCGCGTGGGCGACGTCTTCGCCCTCGGTGCGACGAGCTGGCGGATCGAGGAGATCACCCACGACCGCGTCGTCGTGAGCCCGGCGTTCGGGCAGCCCGGACGCGTGCCGTTCTGGAAGGGCGACGGCATCGGCCGGCCCGCCGAGCTCGGGCGGGCGACCGGTGCGTTCGTGCGCGAGGTCGAGGGCGCCTCGGACGACGACGCCCGCGCCCGCGTCGCCGCCGGTGGACTGGACGAGCGCGCGATCACCAACCTGCTGACCTTCCTGCGCGACCAGCGCGCGGCCACCGGTCACGTGCCGAACGACACCACGCTCGTCATCGAGCGGTTCCGCGACGAGCTCGGGGACTGGCGACTCATCCTGCACTCGCCCTACGGCATGCAGGTGCACGCGCCGTGGGCCCTTGCCGTCGCCGCCCGGCTGCGCGAACGGCACGGCATCGACGGTGACGCGATGGCGGCCGACGACGGCATCGTCGTCCGCATCCCGGAGACCGACGCCGAGCCGCCGGGTGCCGACCTGTTCGTGTTCGAGCGCGACGACCTCGAGGCCCTGGTCACCGACGAGGTCGGCGGCTCGGCGCTGTTCGCCGCCCGGTTCCGCGAGTGCGCGGCGCGCGCCCTGCTGCTGCCCCGACGGAACCCCGGGCAGCGGTCGCCGCTCTGGCAGCAGCGGCAGCGGGCCTCGCAGCTGCTCGAGGTCGCGCAGAAGTACCCGACGTTCCCGATCGTGCTCGAGACCGTGCGCGAGGTGCTGCAGGACGTCTACGACGTGCCCGCGCTGCTCGGGATCGCCGACGACATCGCCGGACGCCGGATCCGCCTGGTCGAGACGGAGACCGAGCAGCCGTCGCCGTTCGCCCGGTCGATCCTGTTCGGGTACGTCGCGGCCTTCATGTACGAGGGCGACACCCCGCTCGCCGAACGCCGGGCAGCGGCCCTGTCGCTCGACTCGACGTTGCTCGGCGAACTGCTCGGACGTGCGGAGCTGCGCGAGCTGCTCGACCCGGCGGTCATCACCTCGGTGGAGCGCGACCTGCAGCGGCTGTCGCCGGACCGCCGTGCCCGTGATGCCGAAGGACTCGTGGACGTGCTGCGGCTCGTCGGCGCGCTCGACCTCGACGAAGCGGTCGACCGGAGCTGGCTCGCCGACACCGCCGACCGTCCAGCGGCCACCGCCGAGCTGCGGAGCACGCTCCAGGTGTTGGAGCGGGACCGCCGGGTGCTCTCGTTCTCGCACGCCGGCGCGACCCGCTGGGCCGTGATCGAGGACGCCGCCCGCCTGCGCGACGCCCTCGGGGTCCCGCTGCCGATCGGTGTGCCCACGGCGTTCGTCGAGCCCGTGGCCGATCCCCTCGGCGACCTGATCGGCCGCTACGCCCGGTCGCACGGACCGTTCTCCGCGCAGGAGGCCGCCGGTCGTCTCGGGCTGGGCATCGCCGTCGTGCAGGACACCCTGCGCCGACTCGTCGCCGACCGCCGGGTGGTGGAGGGCGAGTTCCGCCCCGACCGCCAGGGCGCCGAGTGGTGCGACGCCGAGGTCCTGCGACGGATCCGCACGAAGTCCCTGGCAGCCCTGCGGCACGAGGTCGAACCGGTCTCGCCGGACACCCTCGCCCGGTTCCTGCCCGCGTGGCAGCACGTGCAGACCACCGGGACCCGCGGCGGGCTGCGTGGCGTCGACGGCGTCCTGCAGGTGATCGACCAGCTCGCCGGGGTCGCCCTGCCCGCCAGCGCCTGGGAGACCCTCGTGCTGCCGTCGCGCGTCACGGACTACTCGACGAGCATGCTCGACGAACTCACCGCCACCGGCGAGGTCCTGTGGTCCGGCGGGGGCACCCTGCCCGGCAACGACGGCTGGGTGCGCCTGCACCTGGCCGACACCGCGGCGACGACGCTCGCCGAGCCCTCCGGGGACGAGACGACCGAGCTGCAGCGGGACGTGCTCGGCGCCCTGGCCGGCGGTGGCGCGTACTTCTTCCGGCAGCTGGGGCAGGCCGTGGGCAGCAGCGACGACCAGGCGCTCACCACCGCGCTGTGGGACCTGGTGTGGGCCGGGCAGATCACGAACGACACGTTCGCCCCGCTGCGCTCGATGCTCGGCGGCAAGGCGAAGAGCTCGAGTGCTCCGCGGGCTCGGGCCTACCGCGGCCGTCGGCGTCCGACGATGCCGACGCAGTCCGGGCCGCCGTCCGTCGGGGGCCGGTGGTCCTTGCTGCCGCTGGCCGAGTCCGACTCGACGGTGCGGGCCGCGGCGACCGCCGAACAGCTGCTCGAACGCTACGGCGTCGTCACCCGCGGCGCCGTGCAGGTCGAGGGCGTCCGGGGTGGTTTCGCCGGGGTGTACCGGGTGCTCTCGCGCTTCGAGGAGTCCGGCCGGGCTCGTCGCGGGTACTTCGTCGAGGGGCTCGGTGCCGCCCAGTTCGCCACCGGCCCGACCGTCGACCGGCTGCGAACCTACGCCCGCGAACTCGGCGACGACGAACGCGACGATCCGGACCGGAAGCGCGAGGCGCTCACGCTCGCAGCGACCGACCCGGCGAACCCGTTCGGGGCCTCGTTGCCGTGGCCGACGGGCGACGCAGACCACGGTGTCGCAGCCGACGACGTCGAACCCGCCCCGTCGGGGACTGCGGTCGGCAGCGGCGCCAAGACCACGCGGGGCCACCGCCCGGGCCGGAAGGCGGGCGCACTGGTGACGACCGTCGACGGCAAGCTCACCGTGTACGTGGAACGCGGCGGCAAGTCGGTGCTCACCTTCACCGACGACGCCGCCGACCTCGCTGCCGCCGCCTCCTCGATCGCCGGCATCGTCCGGACCGGGCTGCGGAAGCTCTCGGTCGAGCGGGTCGACGGGGACTTCGTGCTCGAGACGCCGCTCGGTGGCGCGCTCCGGGCCGCGGGGTTCGCGGCGACCCCGCAGGGGCTGCGGCTCCGTGTGTGAGGCGAGCCGCGCCTCCCGGTGGTGCGGCGACCACGTGCCGGACGCGACCCGTGTCGTCCGGACTGCGCGTGCGCACCCGTCGGAGGTGACCCGTGCCTGAAGGCGACACCGTCTACCGGGCTGCCCGCCGCCTGCACACCGCGCTGGCGGGCAAGGTCCTGACGAAGAGCGACTTCCGGGTCCCCGCCTTCGCGACGCTCGACCTGGTCGGCCGCACCGTCGACGAGGTCGTCCCCCGCGGCAAGCACCTGCTGCACCGCATCGGCGACCTGACCGTGCACTCGCACCTGAAGATGGAGGGCCGGTGGGACGTCTACGCGCCCGGTGACCGCTGGCGACGCCCGGCGCACCAGGCCCGGGCGATCCTGGACGCCGAGGGGGTCTCCACCGTCGGTTTTGCCCTCGGGGTGCTCGAGGTTGTGCCGCGCGACCAGGAGTCCGAGGTCGTCGGACACCTGGGGCCCGATCTGCTCGGCCCGGACTGGGACGCCGACCTGGCGCTCGCCAACCTCACCGAGGACCCCGAGCGCCCGGTCGGGCTGGCGCTGCTCGACCAGCGGGTGCTCGCCGGGCTCGGCAACGTGTACCGGAACGAACTCTGCTTCCTGCGCGGTGTGCTGCCCACGCGTCCGGTCGGGCAGGTACCGGACCCGGCGCGGACGATCACGCTCGCGAGCCGACTGATCCTGGCGAACCGTGACCGCAGTGTCCGCGTCACCACCGGCGTCGACCGCCCGGGGCGACGCTTCTGGGTCTACGGTCGCGCCGGCAAGCCGTGTCTGCGGTGCGGGACCCCGATCCGGCACGGCGAACTCGGCGACTCGGAACTCACCCTGCGCGACACCTACTGGTGTCCGCGCTGTCAGACCTGACGCGCGGGGTGCAGGCGCGACGAGGCGGTCGCACGGACGGCGTCGGTGACCCGTTCGAGGAGCGGTGACGCCAGGTTCCAGCGCTGCCACCACAGCGCCACGTCGGCGTGCCGACCCGGGGCCAGCTCGACCAGGACGCCGCGGTCGATCGCCTCGAGGCACTGCGCTTCGGGCAGCAGCCCCCACCCGAACCCGAGCGTGACCGCACGGGCGAAGTCGGCAGAGGTCGGGACGAAGTGGCGCGGGCCTCCGGGAGCGTGGCCGAGGACCTGCCGCAGGTACCCCTGCTGCAGGTCGTCGTCGCGGTCGTAGTCGACGAGCGGGACCTCGTCGAGCCGCCGGAGCATCCGCCGCTCGGTGCCGGTGTCGCCGAGGTAGCGGGCGACGAACGCCGGGGACGCCACCGCCCGGTACCGGTCGATGCCGAGCGGCACCGACGAGCAGCCCTGCACCGGATCCGCCTCGGCCGTCACGGCACCCATCACCGTGCCGGCGCGGAGCAGTTCGGCGGTGCGGTCCTGGTCCTCGCGGTGCAGGTCGAAGACCACCTCGGTGTCGGCCCGGACGAGGGCGAGGGCGTCGAGGAACCACGTGCCGAGCGAGTCGGCGTTCACGGCCAGCGGGATCGACGGCACCACCGAGGAGCCGCCGCCGAGCGCTCGGGAGGTCTCCTCGTCGAGCAGCCGGACCTGCCGTGCGTGCCGGAGCACCACTGCGCCGTCGGCGGTCGGGCGCACCGGGGTGGTGCGCTGGAGCAGGACTCGACCGACCTGCTGCTCCATGGACTTGATCCGCTGCGAGACCGCCGACGGGGTGATCGTCAGCGCGCGCGCCGCCGCGTCGAGCGTGCCGTGGTCGACGGCGGCGAGCAGCGTCTCGAGGTGCTCGCGCTGGAACCGGGTCATGCAGTTGAGCTTACGGTGCTGCAGGAACGTGAGCTGTACTACACCGGTGTCGGACCCTAGCGTCGGACCGTGACCACGCTCCTGCCCCTGCTCTCCGGCCTCGGCACCGGCCTCGCACTGATCGTCGCGATCGGTGTGCAGAACACCTACCTGTTGCGCCTCGCCGTGAGCGCCGGGCTCCGGGTGGTGGCCGCTGCCGTCGTGGTGTGCGCCGCTTCGGATGCGCTGCTCATCGTCGCCGGGGTGCTCGGGGTCGGCGCCGTGGTCGAACGGTTCCCCGTGGCGCTCCTGGTGGTCCGGTTCGTCGGTGCCGCGTTCCTGCTCACCTACGGGGTGCTCGCGGCGCGGCGTGCGCTGCGGCCCTCGGGGGACGCGATGCGCGTGGCCGACGAGGCGGCCGACGACGGCGTGGTGGGCGCCAGCGCGGGCGCCGACGCGGGGGTCGACGCGACCACCGGCACGACGGTGGCGGCGGGGCGGACGCGCACCGCGCCTCCCGGCCAGGTGGTGACCATGCGGACGGCGGTGCTGACCATGCTCGTCTTCACGTGGGCGAACCCGCACGTCTACCTGGACACGCTGGTGTTCCTCGGGTCGGTGGCGAACCAGCAGGGCGCGGACGACCGGTGGCTCTGGACGATCGGTGCCGTCACGGCGAGCTGCCTGTGGTTCGGTGCGCTCGGGTTCGGCGGACGCCTGCTGCGGCCGCTGTTCGAGAAGCCGCTGACCTGGCGGGTGTTCGACGGGCTGGTCGCCGTCGTGATGCTCGCGTTCGGCGTGCTCCTGCTCGTCGGCGCGTAGTGGCGCGCGGCGGCGGCGGCGGGTTGCAAAACACCGGTGTCCACACGTCGAACCGCGTTGTGCGGGTGTGCAACGTGCGAACACCGGTGTCTTGCGGAACCGCCCTACTGCATGCGCTGGCCGACGCGGCTGTGGCGACGGCTGTAGCCGAAGTAGATGACGAAGCCGATGACCAGCCAGACGACGAACCGGAGCCAGGTCTCGACCTCGAGGTTCAGCATCAGCCAGAAGCACAGCACCGCCGAGATGATCGGCAGCACCGGCGACCACGGCATCCGGAAGGCCCGCGGGGCGTCGGGCCGCGAACGACGCAGCACCACGATGCCGATCGACACCAGGACGAACGCGGACAGCGTGCCGATGTTGATCATGCCCTCGAGCTTGTCGACCGCGGTGAACCCGGCCAGCAGCGCCACGACGACACCGGCGACGACCTGCACGCGGACCGGGGTCTGCGTCTTCGGGTTGGTCTTCGAGAACCAGCGGGGCAGCAGGCCGTCGCGGCTCATCGAGAAGACGATGCGGGACAGGCCGAGCAGCAGCACCATGACGACGGTGGTCAGACCGATCAGCGAGCCGATGGCGATGATGCCGGCGGCCCACGGCAGTCCGACGATGTTGAACGCCGAGGCCAGCGACGGCGTCTTCTCCTCCGCCAGGCGCTGGTACGACACCATGCCGGTGATGACGATGCTGACGCCGACGTAGAGCAGGGTCACGATGCCGAGGCCGATGAAGATGCCGCGCGGCAGCGTCTTCTGGGGGTTCTCGGTCTCCTCCGCGCTCGTGGCGACCACGTCGAAGCCGATGAAGGCGAAGAACACCAGGGACGCCGCGGCGAGCAGGCCGAAGACGCCGTACTGGGCGGGCTCGGCACCGGTGAACCAGGACACGAGCGACTGGGTCCAGACGCTGCCCTCGGCGCCCTTGGCGGGCTCGGCCGGCGGGATGAACGGGGTGAAGTTGGCGGCCTTGACGAAGAACGCACCGGCGACGATGACGAACACGACGATGGCGACCTTGATGACGGTGATGACCGCCGACACCCGCGAGGACAGGCGGGTGCCGAAGGCGAGGAGCACCGTGAAGATCCCGACGATGAGCACCGGACCCCAGGTGAACGGGATCGGACCGAGCTGGATCGTGCTCGGCAGGCCGACACCGAACACCTTGAACGCTTCGCTGAGGTAGATGCCCCAGTACTTCGCGATCACGGCACTGGCCGTGAGGGTCTCGAGGATGAGGTCCCAGCCCACGATCCAGGCGAGGAGCTCACCCATCGTGGCGTAGGTGAACGTGTACGCGGAGCCGGCGACGGGGATCGTCGACGCGAACTCGGCGTAGCACATGATCGCCAGGCCGCAGGTGACGGCGGCGAGCAGGAAGGAGATGATGACGCCGGGCCCGGCGAAGTTCGCGGCGGCGTTCGCGCCGACCGAGAAGATGCCGGCGCCGACGGCGACCGCGATCCCCATCGCGGCGATGTCGAACGTCTTCAGGGAGCGTTTCAGGGACCTGCCCTGCTCCTCGGAGTCGGCCAGGGAGGCCTCGATCGACTTGATGCGGAGCTTCGTTGCCATGGGGTGGATCCCGTCATCGGCTGGCGGCGGACCTCGGAAGGGTACTGGTGTACCACTGTGTCACGCAAAGCGTCCGCCCGGACGGTGGCCCGGTCCGGCGACGGCCAGGAGGCCCGGCACCGGTCCGGCACGCACCGCTCGGTCGGCCGACGGTGCGTCCAGGGCCGCGTCGCGGGGTGCGGTTGTGCTCGCGTCAGCGGCCCGCGCGCCAGTCCGCCAGGAACCGGGCGCCAGCCTCGTCGTGGATCACGCCGTCGGGGGCGGTGAGCACCGGGTACGGCGTGGCCGGCACCCCGTCGGCGGGACGGACGTCGACGTGGGCGACCTCGTGGCCGTGGGCGTGCAGCCAGTCCGCCATGGCGTAGTCGCTGCGGGAGTCCCCCACGGTGCGCCAGGTGACCGGGAGCTCGCCGTCCTGCCCGAGGAGCTCGAGCGAGCGCTCGGCCCCCAGGTCCTTGCCACTGCGGTCGGACTCGACGTCGGTCGAGATGATCGTGGGGTCGATGCGCCACTGCACGGCGCCGTCGGCGTCGGGTCGGACGTCGTCGAGTCGGCGGACACCGAGCCCGCGACGCTCGAGCGCGGCCATGGCCTTCGCGTCGAACTCCGGCTGGCGGGCCAGGTAGGTGGCGTTCGGCACCTCGACACGCTGCTCGATCGACACCATGGCGCGCTTCGTCTCGTCGAAGAACACCAGGTCGGCGTACTCGTCGCGGACCAGCTCGCGCATCTCGTCGGCGTAGTCCCGCGGCAGCGCGAGGTCCTCGGCGACCGTCAGTTCGCCCATGCCGCCGTCGTACTGCGGACCGATCGAGCACCACACGGCACCCTTCTCGCAGACGGCGTGGACCCGGCCACCTTCGGCGAGGCCACCGGCGAGCAGCGGGCCGACGACCTCGGAGCGGATGAACGCGTCGCTGCGCCCGGTGTTGAAGACGATCGGGATGCCCTCGGCGGCGAGCGCGACGAGGTCCGCGACGATGCTCGGGATCGCGATGGTGCGGGAGACCGGGCTGGCGATGGGCCCGTCGACGTCGAGCAGGAGACCGAGGCGGGGTGCGTTCACCCGCCCATCCTCTCGCAGTCAGCTGCTGGGCGAGACGATCCGGCTCCGGACGCGGTCGATCAGGGCTCCGAGGGCCGCCGGGGCGGGGACGTGTCCCTGCCCGGGCACCTCGGTGTACTCCGAACCGGGCACCGCGTCGACGAGGGCGCGGGCCGCACGACGCATCCACTCGAGTCCGTCGCCACCGGCGCCGACGAGCACCGGCACCCCCACGGCGGCAGCGACCCGCTCGGGCACGGCGAGGCCGTTCAGCACACGGACCTCGCGGCTGAGCACGTGGGCGTCGACGACCAGGGAGCGCCAGAGCGACCCCTTGAGCCGCAGTGCCGTGACCTGGCCCATCGGGACCCCGAGCACCTGGGTCAGGAACCCGCGGACGGCCTGGGCCCGGCGGCCGGCGCCGACGTGTTCATCGAGCAGGTCGGCGAACACGACGTCGTCGGCGTGGGGGTCGACCGAGGCGCGGTACGGCGGTTCCCACAGGACTGCACCGTCGACGGGCAGTCCGGTGGCGAGCCCGTGCAGGACGACGCCTGCGCCGACGCAGATGCCGACGGCGGTGGTCGGTGCGCCGATGCTCTCGACGACGGCGCGCAGGTCGTCGACCTCGCGCTCGATCGCCCACGTCGCGGAGTCACCGCTGGCACCACGGCCACGGCGGTCGTAGGTCACCACGCGGTGGGTCGAGCCGAGCTCGGCGACCACGCGGTCGAGGTACGGGGTCCCACGGTGGTCGAAGGCACCGCCCACGACGACGACCGCCGGCCCGTCCCCTGCCTCGGAGACGGCGATGGTGGTGCCGTCGGAGGAGACGACCGTTCGGTCGACTGGAGGGAGCATGGGGTCCTTTGCGAGCTGTCGACGGCGATGCGTCGGGCCTCGGAGGGGACCGTGCGGATTACCGGTCCTCCGAGTGTCGCAGGCGTGGGAGCCCGTGTCTCCCCCCGCTTCCAGGGGCAGAACCCCACCGATCGACACCGTGGCGGTCGCCGTGCCATGCTGTTTGAGTACACCTGTACTCACACGATCACCGCCACTGCAACGGGGAACCATGACACTCATCGCCATCGTCGCCTGCGAGATCGCCTTCTGGGTCGCGATCCTCGGCGGCCTGACCACCCGGTACCTGCTGCGACGGCCGAGGACGGGTGCGGCGATGCTCGTCGCGGCACCCGTGATCGACCTCGTGCTGCTCGCGGTCGTCACGGTCGACCTGCTCGGCGGTGGGACCGCGTCGTGGCACCACGGGCTCGCGGCGATCTACATCGGCTTCTCGGTCGCGTACGGGCACCGGATGATCGCGTGGGCGGACGTCCGGTTCACGCACCGGTTCGCCGGCGGTCCGGCACCAGAACGGCTGAGTGGACGGCGGTACACGGCCCGATGCTGGGGCGACGTGCTGCGGACCGGGCTCGCCGTGCTGATCGCCGGTGGGATCATCGGCGGACTCGTCCTCGTCGTCGGCGAGCCGGAGCGCACGGACGAACTGCAGGGCACGGTCGCACTGCTCGGGGTGGTCCTGGGCGTCGAACTGCTGTGGGCGATCAGTTACACGATCTGGCCGCGCCGAGTCACCACCGCAGCCGCGGACCCGGCCGGAGCGCCGAGCCGGCCGTAGGCTGACCCGGTGCCCCGCCGTGTCGACCTCGAGGAACGGGGATCCCTGGTGGCCGCGGCCTGCCTGCGGATCCTGGAGCGGGACGGCCTCAGCGCACTGTCCGTGCGGAACGTCGCGGACGAGGCCGGCATCGCCCCGGCGTCACTCCGCCGCGTGTTCCCGACGCAGGACGCCCTGCGCGAGCACTGCCTGACGATCATCGAGGAACGGGTCACCGCTCGGCTCGCCGCCCTGCGTTCGACGGGTCGTGCGCTCGCACTGGACGTCCTCGCCCAGGTGTTGCCGCTCGATGCCGAGCGCACGACCGAGATCCTGGCGCAGGTGCAGCTCGGCGTGCTCGCGCGCACCGACGAGCACCTGGCCGCGAGTGCCCGACGCCTGAACGACGGGGTCAGCCGGGTGTGCACCCGGGCGCTGGAGATCCTGCGCGAGGACGGCAGCTTCGGTGCCGATCGCGACCTGACCGATGAGGCGGACCGGCTGCACGCGCTGATCGACGGGCTGGCGATCGAGCACACGTGGGACCCGACGGCACGTGCGCCGGAGCGGGTCCTGGCGCTCGTCGAGCTGCACGTGGACAGCCTGCGCGGCGCGATCGGCTGACGGCTGACGGCTGCCG
This sequence comes from Curtobacterium flaccumfaciens pv. betae, assembly GCF_026241855.1. Lineage (NCBI taxonomy): Bacteria > Bacillati > Actinomycetota > Actinomycetes > Micrococcales > Microbacteriaceae > Curtobacterium > Curtobacterium flaccumfaciens. Next base: position 3,549,525 of record NZ_JAPJDC010000001.1, read on the forward strand.
GCTCAGCGGTCCCGGTAGACCTCGCGCCGGTGCCCAGCGTCGACGACCACCACGACGAGCTTGCCGTCGTCGATCCGGTAGATCAGTCGGTAGTCCCCCGAGCGGACTCGCCACCCGGGCCGGTTCACGAGCTTGCGTGCGGCGGGTGGCCGGGGGTGCTCGGCGAGGATCGCGAGGAGCCCCTCGATCCGCCGCCGTCCGTCGAGCGGGAGCTTGCGGATGACGCGTTGCGCGGCCGGGATGACCTCGACCGAGTACGTCACCCGAGGCCGAGTTCGCGCTTGAGGTCGTCCCACTTGACGTTCTCGCCACCGATGCGGGCACTCTCGGCGACGGCTTCGTCGTAGGCGACCAGGTCGTCCAGGTCCTCCGCCGCCTCGAGCAACCGGTCGAGGACGGCCGCGTCGACCACGGCGGCGACGCGCTTGTTGCGCCGGGTCAGGTAGACGGGTTCGTGACGGGCGTCGTCGATGATCGACGCCAGACGGCCACGGGCTTCGGAGATCGACACTTCGCTCACCTGTACATTCTAGAGCGTTTTGTACAAATCAGACGAGTGCCGTGGTGCCGACCGACTCCCGTTCGAGCAGGGACCGCTTGACGTCGAGCCCCCACGCGAAGCCCCCGAGCGTGCCGTCCGAGCGCAGCACCCGGTGGCACGGGACGAAGAGCGCCGGGGCGTTCCGGGCGCACACGCTCGCCGCTGCCCGCACGGCGTCGGGCCGGCCCATCGCCGCCGCGAACTCGGTGTAGGTCAGGGTGCCGCCGGCGGGGATCCGGCGGAGCTGGCGCCACCCCTCGGTGAAGAGCTCGGTACCGAACTGCCGGACCGGTACCTGCATGGCGTGCTCGACCTCGCCCGAGTAGAAGGCGTCGACGGCGTCGGCCGAGGCGACCACGCCGTCGAGCACGCGGTCGGGGCGGTGGCGATCGGCCAAGCGGGCGAGGATCCGCTCGACGGAGTCGGTCCACCCGGAGGCGAGGACCCTGCCCTCGGCGTCTTCGAGCACGGTGAACGGCCCGTCGGGGGTGTCCAGGGTCTGGATGGTTGCGTCGGTCATCGGTCGTCCTTCCGGGGGTCCTCGGGGGCACGGGCTGCACGGGCGCCGGCGGTCGCGGTCATCGCGCGGTCGATGATCGGTCGCCAGCAGTGCATCGTGAGGTAGCTCCGCCAGGGGGCCACCTGCTCCGACCATAGGGAGAGCTCACGCGCCGTTCCGGGCAGCCCGAGTTCCTGTGCACCGTTCCGCACGGCGAGGTCGCTGTGGAGGAAGATGTCGGGGTGGTGCCGGACCCGCAGCGCGACGTAGTCGGCGGTCCACGGCCCGATGCCCTTCACCGCGAGGAGTCCGTCGCGCAGGTCACCGAGGGACTGCCCACCGTCCACCACCAGGGACGCGTCGGCGAGCGCGGCGGCCACCCGCAGGATCGTGTCGACGCGGGCGGCCGGACCGCGCAGGACCTCGTGCCCGCGTTCGGCGATCACCGCCGCGGACGGGAAGAGCAGCCCGCCGGGCCGGATGGCGTCCGGCACCGTCGCACCGAGTGCGGCCACGAGCCGGGTCTGCGCGGTACGCGCCGCGGCCACCGAGACCTGCTGCCCGATCAGGGTGCGGAACACGATCTCGTGCGCGTCCACCGCGCCGGGGAGCCGGAGACCGGGCACGCGGGTGACGGGTCCGGCGAGCTCGGGCACGGCCCCGAGGACGGCGTCGACGGCGACCGGGTCGGCGTCGAGGTCGAACAGTGCCCGGACACGCGCCACGAGGGCCGGCAGGTCGGAGAGGTCGGCGACCCGCACGCGCAGGTCGATCCCGGTGCCCCGCCCGGCCACGTCGGGGACGGCGGCCGACGCGCTGAACCAGCCCGGGCCTCCAGGCAGGTCGACCAGCCGCCCGTACGACGTGACCCGACCGGCGGGGTCGGTGTCCACCTGCTCCGCGCCCGGCAGGGCGTGCAGCGCGTGCCAGTCGAGCAGGCCCTGCGCGTCGAAGGGTGCCCGGGCCGGCAGGTGGACGCGGAGTGCGCCGTCGCCGCCGTCTACTCCCCCGGACCGGCGTGCGCGGAGCTCGGTCGGGGTGACGGCGAAGACCTCGCGCACGGTGTCGTTGAACTGTCGGACGCTGGCGAACCCCGCGGCGAACGCGACGTCGGCGACGGGCAGGTCGGACGAGGTGAGCAGGGTCCGCGCGGTCTGCGCCCGGTGCGCCCGGCTGAGCGCCTTCGGCCCGGCGCCCAGCTCGGCCGTCATGATGCGGTTGAGCTGCCGCTCCGAGTAGCCCACGCGCGCGGCGAGCCCGGGCACGCCGTCGCGCTCGACGACACCGTCGAGGACGAGCCGCATCGCCCGGCCGGCGACGTCCTCGCGCAGGTCCCACTCGGGGCTGCCGGGGGTCGCCTCGGGCAGGCAGCGCTTGCAGGCGCGGAAGCCGGCGAGGTGCGCTGCGGCGCTCGTGCGGTAGAAGGTGACGCCCGAGACCCTCGGCGTGCGGGCCGGGCAGCTGGGCCGGCAGTAGATGCCGGTGGAGTGCACGGCGGTGACGAACTGGCCGTCGAAGCGCGCGTCGCGCGAGGCGACGGCGCGGTGCCGTTCGGCGTGCAGCGCGTCGGGCTGCGCGTCGGTGTCCGGGCTGGTCATGGACTCAGCCTGACATGCGCCGCCGACGTCGACTGGCGGGAATCGGACGGAGCAGCGCACGGCCGGGAGGCCCGGCTAGCGTTGGCCGCGTGACTCCCGCAGACGACGTGGCCGGTCTCGACGACCTGCCGTTCCGGACCGAGGTCGAGGTCGCGCTGCTGCTCGTCGCGCCGCGGCACCGGTACGAGGGGCGCCCGGCCGACGGCGCGCTGCCGGTGGCCGCGGACGATCCGGACGAGTCACGCGACCGGATCGAGCTGCGGGCCGGGCTGGGCATCGTCGGCGACCGGTACTTCGCGGCCCGGGCGCACGTGCACGCCTCGGTCACGGTGATCGGCTTGGAGGGGCTCGAAGCCGTCGGTCACGCCATCGGTGCCACCGTCGACCCCGCTGCGACCCGGCGGAACGTGTTCCTGCGGGGCGCCGACGTCGAGGCGCTGCGGGGTGAGCCGTTCTCGCTGGAGAGCGTGACACCGGACGCGGATGGCGGACCGGTCCGGTTCCGTGGCTACCGCGCGGCGAACCCCTGCGCCTGGATGGACCACGAGGTGGCACCCGGGGCGTTCCGGGCGATGCGCGGCCGGGGCGGCGTGCGGTGCGACCCGGAGTCCGACGGTGTGCTCACCCTCGGACCCGCGGTGCTCCGCACGGCCCGCCCCGTGGCGCTCGGCTGACGCGGTCGCCGGGCGGCGAGACGCTCGTCAGCGCAGTGCTCAGGCGGTGAGGGCGCTCTCGATCGCGTCGACGAACGCCGGCAGGTCGTCCGGGGTGCGGGAGGTGATGAAGCCGCCGTCGACCTGGACCTCCTGGTCGACCCACTCGGCTCCGGCGTTGCGCAGGTCGGTCTGCAGCGAGGGGAACGACGTGACGGTCTTGCCCGACAGCACACCCGCCTCGACGAGGGTCCACGGGCCGTGGCAGATCGCCGCGACCGGCTTGCTCGCCTCGGCGAAGGCCTGCACGAGCGTCGCCGCGCGGGACTCCTGGCGCAGCGTGTCGGCGTTGATGGTGCCGCCGGGGATCACGAGGGCGTCGAAGTCCTTCGCGTCGACACCGGCGATGGTGGTGTCCGGCTCGAGCGTCTGCCCCGGGTCCTTGTCGCCGACCAGCGTCTGGATCGTGCCGGTCTCCTTCGCCGCCACGGTCACCGAGGCGCCGCGCTCCCGCAGCTGCTCGGTGGGGACGACGATCTCGTCCTGCTCCACGCCGTAGTTCGTCGTGATGACGAGGACCTTCTTGCCGTCGAGGGTTGCCATGATCGCTCCTTCCGCGGCCCGGTCGTTCCGGCCGCACACCCGAGGGTCGTCGGCGTCGGCTGGGCAGGCGTGCAGGGGCGGGTGGGGGGTCCGGTCGGGCGGTCGCAACACCCCGCTCACGTCCGCCGGACGGTCGCAAAACGTCGGCTGGCGGCGGCGCAGCCGACGGTTCCCGACCACTCAGCGCAGGCCGGGCGGGGTGTCCTGACCAGCGGGCGAGGCGCCGTGGACGCGCCCACAGTCGGCCTGGAGGCACGGCGCGGGCCCGCCATGGGCCTCCAGGCCGCGAGGTCGGCGGGTCGCAACACCCCGCTCACGTCCGCCGGGCGGTCGCGAACCGTCGACTGGCGGCGGCGCAGCCGACGGTTCCTGACCAATCGGCGCAGGACGGGCGGGGAGTCCTGACCAGCGGGCGAGGCGCCGTGGACGCGCCCACAGTCGGCCTGGAGGCACGGTGCAGGCCCGCCACGGGCCTCCAGGCCGCCACCCGGCCGGTCGCAACCCCCCGCTCACGTCCGCCGAGCGGTCGCGGACCGTCGACTGGCGGCGGCGCAGCCGACGGTTCCTGACCAATCGGCGCAGGCCGGGCGGAGTGTCCTGACCGGCCGGCGAGGCGCCGTGGACGCGCCGGGCAGGACGGGCGCCTCGCTCAGCCGCGGATGCGGAAGGCGGCGCCGTCGCGTTCGAAGGTCAGACCGTCGTACCCGTGGACCCGGTGCAGGCCGGCCGTCACCGGGTGCTCAAGGGGACCGACGACGACCGTGGTCGCGCCGGAGGCGATGGCGGAATCGAGTCCGGCGGGGGCGTCCTCGAACGCCACGCAGTCGGTCGGGTCGACGCCGAGCAGGGCAGCTCCGCGCAGGTAGCCGTCGGGGTGGGGCTTGCCGTGCTCGACGTCCTCCGAGGGCACGAAGGCCTCGGGCACGGCGAACCCGGCGGCCGCCATCCGGCCCGCGGCGAGGTCACGCGGGGCGCTCGTCACGAGGGCCACCGGGACACCGAGTTCGACGAGTCGCTGCACGAAGGCGACGGCTCCGGGGATCTCGAGGATGCCCTCGGTGCTCGCGGTCTCCTCGGCGACGAGTTCCGCCGCGATCCGCTGCAGCTCGGCCAGGGGCAGGTCGGGCAGGAAGCGCCGCAGGGTGTCGATCGCCTGCCGCCCGTGCGAGAACGCGAGGATCTCGTCGGGGTCGATGCCGTTCGCGTTCCCGAACCGGGTCCAGGTCGCCTCCACCACCGCGGTCGAGTCGACGAGGGTCCCGTCCATGTCGAAGAGGACCCCGGACGCCACGATGTCGATCACGCGCCCGACCCTAGCCCACGGGCGTCAGCGCGCCCCCCGACGCCCGCGCGGGCGGGGTCAGCGCGCCCGGACGTACCGGGTGAGCAGCACGCCGCCGGCGCCGAGCAGCACGTGCGCCGGTCGCATCGGCCGGAGTTCCGGCGAGGACCCCCGGGCGATGCGCGGCCCCGCCCCGCCCTCGAGCGACGGGTCGATCGTCAGGGTCAGCTCGTCGACGGCGTCCGCGGCGATGAGTGCTCCGAGGAACGACGGCCCGCCCTCGCAGTGGATCATCCCGAGGCCACGGTCGGCCAACAGCCCACGGATCCGTCCGGCGTCCACCGAGTCCGGGTCGTCGCCCGCGCTGCACGCCACGACGTCCGCGACCTCGGCGAGCGCCCGGGCCTTCGACGACGCAGCCGCCGTCGCCGAGGTCAGGACGATCGGGCGCACCGGCGCCTCGGTGAACACCCGCGACGTCGGGTCGAGCGACAACGACCCGGTGACGATGGCGAACACGGGGTGGTCCGGCATGCCGTGGGCCCGCCGCCAGACGACATCGGTGTCGTGCAGGACCATCGGCCCGTAGCCCTCGTCGCGGACCGTGCCGGCGGCGACGAGCACGACGTCGGCCACCCGCCGGAGCAGGTCGAAGACGCGCAGGTCGTCGTCGCCGCCGAGCGACCCGGACACACCGGCGGCCGAGGCCGAACCGTCCAGCGTGGCGACGAAGTTCACGCGGAGCCACGGGGCCCCGGCGTCGGCGGTGTAGAGGTCGAGCAGGTCATCGTCGGACAGGTCCGCGATCGACGGGGGCAGGACGTTCACGTGTTGTGCCTCGATTCCACGGGGGTGCGCCATCCGAGCGTGGCCTCGACCATGCGCATCGCGTCGACGCTCTCGGCGACGTCGTGCATGCGGACGATCCGGGCGCCGAGCATCGCGCTCACGGTCGCCACGGCGAGCGATCCGGAGAGCCGTTCACCGCGGGGGCGGCCGAGCGACTCCCCCACGAAGTCCTTGTTCGACACCGCGGCGAGGACCGGGTAGCCGAGCGCGACGACCTCGGGCAGTCGACGGGTGAGCTCGAGGGTGTGCACGGTGTTCTTGTGCAGGTCGTGGCCCGGGTCGACGATGATCCGCGACTCGGGGATGCCCGCGGCGAGTGCCCGGTCGACCCGTTCGCGCAGGAACGCGACGACCTCGCCCGCGATGTCGCCGTACTGCGGCGGCGCCGGCAGGGGCCGTCGGGGTTCGGCGAGAGAGTGCGTGATGACGACGGTGGCCTCGGAGTCGGCGACCACGGCGGCCATCCGCGGGTCGGACAGGCCGGTGGTGTCGTTGACGACGGTCGCCCCGGCCGCGATCGCCGCCGCGGCGACCTCGGGACGGAAGGTGTCGACGCTGATCACGACGTCGGACTGCTGGGCGAGCTGCTCGACGACGGGCACGACACGGTCGATCTCGTCGGAGGCGGGCAGCTCCGGGCCGGGGGCGAACTTCACGCCGCCGATGTCGACCCAGTCGGCGCCCTGCTCGGCGGCGCGCACCGAGGCGGCGACGGCCCGGTCGAGCTCGAAGGTGGCGCCGCGGTCGTGGAACGAGTCGGGGGTGCGGTTCACGATCGCCATCACGGCGATGCGGTGGTCGAAGTCGATGGTGCGGCGGCCGAACGTCCGGACCGGGTGGCGCAGGTCCGGCACGACCCAGCCGGGTCCGGCCGCGCCGGTCGGTGGGCCCACGACGCCGGTTCCGGCGCGACGCGCCAGCGGCGTGCCGGCCGTGCCGTCGGGGAGGCCCGTCATGCGTCCGCCCCGGCACTCGCGTCGTGCCCGGCGTCCGTCGCACGCCCCGCGCCGATGAGCGCGATCGCCTCGGCCCGTCCCGCCGTGTCGGCCAGCGAACCGGTCGCGGCCACCGTCACGGTCGTCGAACCGGTCTGGCGCTCCCCACGCGTCGTGACGCACTGGTGCTGGGCGTCGAGGACCACCAGGACGCCCTCGGCGCCGAGCCCCTCGGCGATGGTCGCGGCGACCTGTTCGCCGAGCCGCTCCTGCAGCTGCGGACGGGAGGCCACCGCGTCGAGCACCCGCGCCAGCGTGCCGAGCCCGATGAGGCGATCGCCCGGCGCGTACGCCAGGTGCGCGACCCCGAGGAACGGCAGCAGGTGGTGCTCGCAGACGGAGCGGAACTTGACGTCGCGGACGATGACGAGCCGACCGCGCTCACCGTCCTCGGCGTGCACGGTGCCGTCCCGGGCGATGGCGACCGCGTCGGTGCCGATCCCGGAGAAGAACTCGGCGTACGAGTCGGCGACACGGGAGGGGGTGCGGGTGAGTTCCGGGCGGTCGGGATCCTCGCCGATGGCGAGCAGCAGCTCGCGGACGGCGGCCTCGACACGGGCGCGGTCCATGGGTGACGTCACCCGCTCATCCAACACCAGCCATGGCCGGAGAACGCGGGCAGACGCCCAGCGCGAGGTGCGCGATCCGCGTGGAACGGGCCTCCCGGCTGTCACAACCTGTGAGACCGGTGTGACACGCCCGAAACCCAGCGTCCTTTAAACTCCCGTGGTGAGCGCCCCGCAGACCGACACCACGCCCCGGAACCGCTTCGCGACCGGCCTCGATCGATTCTTTTCCATCACGCAACGCGGATCGTCGATCCCCCGCGAGGTCCGCGGTGGCCTCGTCTCGTTCGTGACGATGGCGTACATCGTCATCCTGAACCCCCTCATCCTCGGCGGGTTCAGCGCCGACCAGGCCGCCAAGGACGTCAGCGGCGGATGGCTCGAGAACGCTCAGGTGGCCGCGGCGACCGGACTCGTCGCCGGCGTCATGACCATCGCGATGGGCATCATCGCGAACCTGCCGTTCGGCATCGCCGCGGGGCTCGGGATCAACTCGTTCCTCGCCGTCAGCGTCGTGCACCAGGTCACCTGGGCCGAGGCGATGGGGCTGGTCGTCATCAACGGTGTGATCATCGTGATCCTCGCGTTGACCGGCATCCGGACGATGATCTTCACCGCCGTCCCGGCACAGCTCAAGGCAGCCATCACGGTCGGCATCGGCCTGTTCATCGCGTTCATCGGGCTCGTCGACTCCGGCTTCGTGCGGTCCTCCGGGCTCGCGTCGCCGCCGCTGCAGCTCGGCGAGGACGGCTCCGTCGGCGCCCTGCCGACCATCGTGTTCCTGATCGGCCTGATCATCATCGGCACGCTCATGGCCCGCCGGGTCAAGGGTGCGCTGCTCATCGGCATCGTCGCGACCACGATCATCGCGATCATCCTGCAGGCGATCTTCCAGGTGCCGACGTCGGTCGACTCGAAGACCGGCTGGAACCTCAACGCCCCCGGCCTGCCGAGCGCACTGTTCGCCGTGCCGGACCTGTCGCTCGTCGGCCACGCCGACGTCTTCGGTGCCTTCACCCGCATCGGCCCGCTCGCCGCGTCGATGCTCGTCTTCACCCTCGTCTTCACGAACTTCTTCGACGCCATGGGCACCATGACCGGTCTCGCCAAGGCCGCCGGTGTCGCGAAGCCCGACGGCACGTTCCCCCGCCTGAAGTCGGCGCTCGTCGTCGAGGGCGTCGGCGCGATCGCCGGTGGTGGCGCGTCGGTGTCGTCGAACACGGTCTTCATCGACTCGGCTTCCGGCATCGGGGAGGGCGCCCGCACGGGCATGGCCTCGGTCGTCACCGGCCTGCTGTTCCTGGCGTCGATGTTCCTCACGCCGCTCACCCAGGTCGTCCCGCTCGAGGTCGCCGCCGCCGGGCTCGTCGTCGTCGGTGCGCTCATGGTCGCGCAGGTCGCGGACATCTCGTGGTCGGACTTCGGCTCGGCCCTGCCGGCGTTCCTGACGATCGTCGTCATGCCGCTGACCTACTCGATCGCGAACGGCATCGGCGCCGGCTTCATCAGCTGGGTGCTCATCAAGCTGCTGTCCGGCCGTGGCCGTGAGGTCTCGTGGCTGCTCTACGTCGTCGCCGCGGGCTTCCTGCTGTACTTCGCGCGGGGGCCGCTGGAGGCGCTGCTCGGCGTCGGCTGAGGCTTGCTCGGGCGGGGCCTGTCACAAGACGCCGTCGTGTCATCGAGACGCCGCCGATTCCGGCGGCGTCTCGACGTTTCTGGGGCGTCTCCGCAAGATGCCGGCGTCTTCCGCAGGCCGGCGTCGGCCTGGAGGCCCGTGGTCAGTCCGGCAGGTCGCTCGGCGTGGCCTCGTGGTGGCGCTGGTCCTGGGTGCGACGGTCTTCCTTCATGCCCGCCTCGAACAGGTGGCGACGGCCCTGCACGAGCTCGTCGCGCGCCGTGCGCTCGAGCTCCTTGGCGAGGGCGTAGTAGCCGTCGTCGTAGTCCTCGACGATCTGGAACGTCCAGCGGCCCGCGATGACGTTGCGGCCCACGAGTTCGGTGTCGATGCGTTCGGCGAGTTCGATGTGCCCGGCCTTCCGCAGCTGCTCGACCGCCTCACCGAGGTTCAGGTCAGCGGTGCCGGTCAGTCGGTGGAACCCGTAGAGCAGACCGCGGGCGTGCTCGATGACCTCGACCGCGGCGGACAGGCTGCCGAGCGCCTCGACCGTGGCCTCGGACACCCCCTCGGGAACCTGGTGCTGCGCGTCGGGGCCCTGTGCGTCGTTCGTCATGGGTCCCGTCTACACGACGGCTGCCGAGGCCGAGCGCAGTCACTTCGTCTGGTTGGGGTGGTGGGTGTGCACGTCGGTGATGCACACCACCCGGTCATCCACGTCGACCGTGAACCAGATCCGGGCGCCGCGCTTCAGCTCGAACTGACGACGCGTCCACTCCCGGCCGGAGTGTCGAACCACACCGAGTTCCCCGCGCAGGGCGTGGCAGGACAGGTCCTCGGTCAACGGATCCGTGGTCAGCCGATCCCACGCGGCAGCGACTGCGTTCCGCTGCACCCCCACCACGTCGCGCCACCCCTGTTCCGCGCCGCGCGTCCCGAAGACGATCGTGTACTCCGTCGAACGGATCGGCCGGGGGACCCCGCCGCGCCGGCCCGCCACCGCGTCAGGGCTTCTCGACGCGGATCGGCTCAGCGAGGATCTCCGGCTCTCCGGTGTCCCAGCCCGCTGCGATCGCCTCGGCGCTGTTGCGCCACGCCTGCATCTCGAGCAGGAGCCTGCGCGGCTGCCGGAGCGAGAACGAGCCACGGGCGACGTCGACGATCTCCCGGGCGAAGCGCTGCTGGTCTGCGGCGCTGAGGAGCTTGATCCACGGGTACGGGATCGCCAACCGATCGTGGAGTGGCAGTTGCTCGTTGAGCGTCACCGCTGCGATGAGCTGCGCCGCGATGTCCAGGACCGCGTCGTCGTCGTCGGACCGTTCCTTCGTGGTGAGGACGAGGGGCTTCCCGTCGCGACGGGTGACCTCGAGCGGGGCTTCTTCCGCGGCGGCGAACACCTGCTTGGCGTGGCGGGAGAGGTCAGAGGACTGCACCGACCGTCGGGATCGGGGCGGAGCAACGAGCGTCATGGATCGAGCCTATTCAGAACGTGTTCTGAACGCAACGGTCGGTTGCGACGTCGGAGGTCGACACCTACCATTCGAACACACGTTCGAACGAGGAGACCCGATGATGATCACCGACACGGCCGCCACGGTGTGGTGGGCCGAGGGCACGCCGACCCGGCTGGTGTGGGCCGGCCGGCGCTGGCGGGTGAGCGACACCCCCACCCGGCTGACCGTGACGCGCGCTGAACTGCCCACCGCGATCACCCATGCGCCCGAACGCACGGTGGGCTGGCGGTTCCAGGCGACCAGCGACGACGACGGCGAGGCCCTGGTGGTCGACATCGTGCCGCAGGGTGCCGGCTGGGGCGTGGCCCGGACGTGGACGTGAGCGGCCCGGACCGCTACCGTCCGGACATGGACAGGTGGGTGGCGCTGCTGCGCGGCGTCAACGTGAACGGCATCACGATCCGGAGCGCCGAGCTCGCGGAGCTCTTCCGAGGGCTCGGGTTCGACGACGTCCGCACCGTGCTCGCCTCGGGCAACGTCGTGTTCTCCGCCGACGTGCTCGCCGAGCAGCTCAAGACGTCGATCGAGCAGGGGCTGCGCGACCGGTTCGGGTACGACGCCTGGATCGTGCTCGTCCGGCACGACGCCCTCGCGGCCGTGATCGACGGTTTCCCCTTCGCGCGTTCCGACGAACGACACGACTACGTGGTGTTCGGGTCCGACGACGGTGCGCTCGACGCGTTGGTCGGGGACCTCGGACTCGACGAGTCGGTCGAGCGGGTCGCCCGCGGGAACGGGGTCGTCTACTGGTCCTGCCCGAAGGGTTCGAGCACCGACACGGTGTTCGCCAAGCGGGCCGGCGCCGCACGCTTCAAGCGCACGACGACGACCCGCAACACGAACACCCTGCGGAAGCTCCTGTGACGCTCGGCACCCTGCACCACGTCGAGCTCCGCACCGCCGACCTCGACGCCGCCGCCGGGTCCTGGGGCTGGCTGCTGGCGGCTCGGCCCGTTGTACGTCGTCCTCGAATCGGCGCCACTGGACGGCGATCACGACCGCCGCCGACGCCGGGGTGGCTCAGGCCTGCGGCGGCTGCCCGTTGCTCGCCATGGTGCCGCCGTCCACGGGTAGGACCGCACCCGTGATGAACGAGGCCGCGTCGCTGGCCAGGAACAGGATCGCCTCGGCGACCTCGGCAGAGCGACCCCCGCGGCCGAGGGCGATGCGCTCGGTGAACTTCGACTGCAGGGCCTCGTCCTCCGCCTGCTCCTGGGTCAGGTCGGTCCAGATGAGTCCCGGAGCGACGGCGTTCACGCGCACGCCGAACTGCCCGTTGTCGAGCGCAGCGGCCTTGGTGAAGTTCGTCACGCCACCCTTCGCCGCGTTGTAGGGGCTCATCCGCCAGTCGGCGTCCTCACCGGAGACCGACGACGTGTTGACGATCGACCCCTTCGTCTCGCGCAGGAACGGCAGGGCCGCCCGGGTGCCGTAGAACACACCGGACAGATCGGTCTCGATGACCCGGCGCCACTCGTCCGTGCTGATGTCGGTGATGTCGCCCGAGCTGAAGGTCCCGGCGTTGTTCACCAGGACGTCGAGGCGGTCGAAGCGGTCGATCGCCGCCGAGACGACGGTCTCCCAGTCCTCCGGGCTCGCCACGTCGGCGTGCAGGGCGACGACCCGGTGCGTCGGCAGGGAGTCACCCACCGCGCGGACCTTCTCCTCGACGCTGTCGGTCAGCACGACCGATGCGCCCTCGTCGATGAACGCCCGCACCGTCGCCTCACCGATGCCGGACCCCGCGCCCGTGACGATCGCGACCTTGCCCTCGAACCGGTTGCCCATGATGTCTCCTCTCGTTGCACGAACCGTGCCCGGGGAGACGCCATCGACCCGAGGGGCACGGCAGACCACGGTGCCCCGGGCCGACTGGACGCGTTCGGAGGCGCCGGGAACACCCCGGGGACGCAGGTCGCCCCGGCACCGCGAGGCGGAACCGGGGCGACGTGCGACTGCGGCGCAGGGACCGGCGTCAGCCGGTCGAGTCGTCGAGGTCGAAGTCGCGCTCCAGGGAGATCGTCGGGATCGACGCGGTGATGACCGAGCCGTCCGCCCGCAGCGTGCCCTGGATGTCGCTGGTGGTCGGGGCGTGCCCGGACATGCGCGGCCCGTGGTGCGGCAGCGGCACCACGGTGGGCTCCCCCGCCTCGATGTCCCACTGCTGGTTGTGCACCCACACCGTGAAGCCCGAACCGGTCTCGACCGTGAGGGTCATGGCTTCCTGCTCCAGGTCCACCCGGACCCGCGACCCGCGCACCGTCAGACGGTAGGACAGACGGTCCCAGTGCTTCGGCAACCGCGGGTTGAAGGTCATCCGACCGCCGTGGTCACGCATGCCACCGAAGCCGTTGACGAGCGCACCCCAGATGCCACCGGTCGACGCGATGTGCACGCCGTCCGAGGTGTTGCCGTGCAGGTCCGCCAGGTCGACGTAGAGCGCGGTCTGGAAGTACTGGTCGGCGAGGTCGTGGTACCCGACCTCGGCCGCCATGATCGACTGGACGACCGCGGACAGCGTCGAGTCACCGGTGGTGAGCGCGTCGTAGTAGTCGAAGTCGCGACGCTTCTCGGCCGCCGTGAACTCGTGCCCCTGCAGGAACAGCGCGAGCACGACGTCGGCCTGCTTGAGCACCTGGAACCGGTAGATCACCAGCGGGTGGTAGTGGAGCAGCAGCGGGCGCTTGGACTCCGGGGTGTTCTCGAGGTCCCAGAGTTCCTTGTCGAGGAACTGGGCGTCCTGCGGGTGGATGCCGCGGTGCGGGTCGAACGGGATCTCCATCGACTCGGCGGCGTGCTCCCACTCGACGAGCTCGTCCGGCTGCAGGCCGGTCCGGCGCACCATGCGGTCGTACTCTTCGGCGTCGTCGGCGGCGAGCTCGCGGCAGGCGTTGACGGCGAACCACAGGTTCGCCCGCGCCATGACGTTCGTGTACAGGTTGTCGTCGACGACGGTCGTGTACTCGTCCGGCCCGGTGACACCGTCGATGTGGAACTTCTTGTCGCCGTTGGACCGCCAGAACCCGAGGTCGGCCCAGAGCCGGGCGGTCTCCACGAGCACGTCGATGGCGCCGCGCTTCAGGAACTCGCGGTCGCCCGAGGCCCGGACGTACTGCATGAGCGCATGCGAGATGTCGGCATCGATGTGGTACTGCGCGGTGCCGGCGGCGTAGTACGCGCTGGACTCTTCCCCGTTGATCGTCCGCCACGGGAACAGGGCACCGCGCTGGTTCAGCTCGCGGGCCCGAGCCCGTGCCGCGTCGAGCATGTTGTAGCGGAAGCGCAGGGCGTTCCGGGCGACGATCGGCGCCGTGTACGACAGGAACGGCAGGACGTAGATCTCCATGTCCCAGAAGTAGTGGCCGCCGTAGCCGGAGCCGGTGACGCCCTTCGCGGCGATGCCGTGGCCGTCGGTGCGGGCGGTGGCCTGCGCCAGCTGGAAGAGGTTCCAGCGGACGGCCTGCTGGATCGCGGGCTGACCGGCGATCTCGACGTCGCTGCGGGCCCAGTAGTCGTCGAGCCAGTCGCGCTGCTTCGCGAAGGTCTCGTCGACGTTCTCGGCGTGCGCGCGGTCCAGCGTGCGGTCGCACCGGTCGGCGAGCTCGCGCACGGGCACCCCGCGGGAGGTGTGGTAGACCACGTGCTTCACGAGCCGGATGGGCTGCCCCGCGCGGGCCTGCACCCGGTAGACGTGCTTCGCCAGGTCGTCCTCGATCGACGACGACTCGTCCCAGCTGTTCTCGGTCTCGATGTGGTGCTCGACGCCGACGCAGATCGTCATGCCGGAGCTGGAGGCCTGGTACCCCAGGACCGAACGGCCCCCGGTGCTGCGCTTGAGCTTCGGCACGAGCACCCGCTCGGTGAACGACTCGGCCTTGCGCGGGTCGAAGGCGTTCGCCGCGGCCCGCATGCCGGCGTGGTACTCGTCCTGCACGTCCTGGCGGTTGAGGATCTGGCTGGACAGCAGGATCGAGGCGTCCGCGTCGAGCACGGTGACCTCGTAGTCGATGACGGCGAGGTGCCGGTCGGTGAACGACACGAGTCGACGTGCCCGGATGAGCACCCGCTTGCCGGACGGCGTCGACCACTCGGTCTCGCGGAACAGGTAGCCGCCGCGGAACTCCAGCCGACGCGTGTGCCGGAGGATGTCGGCTTCGGCCAGCACGAGCGGCTCGTCGTCGACGTAGAGGCGGATGACCTTGGCGTCGGGCGCGTTGATGATCGTCTGCCCGGTCTTCGCGAAGCCGAAGGCGTCTTCCGCGTGCCGGATCGGCCAGGTCTCGTGGAACCCGTTGATGTACGTGCCGTACTGCACGCCGCCACGGCCTTCGTCGAGGTTGCCGCGCAAGCCGAGGTACCCGTTGCCGACGGCGAAGTTCGTCTCGGCGACGCCCTGCTCGTCGGGGGTGTACTCGGTCTCGACGAGGGCCCACTCGTCGATCGGGTAGCGGACGCGGTCGAGGGGGTCCGAGGTGATGGGGTTCATGCTGCTCCGTGGGAAGGGAGGGAGATGGGTGCGTCGGTGCGGCCGGCAGGCAAGGAGTGCCCGGCCGGGTGGCCTACGTCGTGCTGGTGGCCGGTGTGGGCAGCTCGTCGATGAGTTCGGCGAGGTCGGACACCACGACGTCGGCACCGTGCTCGCGCAGGGCGTCCGCCCCGGCGCCGCGGTCGACACCGACGACGAGACCGAACGAACCGTTGCGGCCGGCTTCGACCCCGCTGGTGGCGTCCTCGACCACGACGCACTCGGCGGCGGTGAGCCCGAACCGTGTCGCCGCGTCGAGGTAGGTGTCGGGCGCGGGCTTGCCGGTCAGGCCGTCCTGGCGCGCGACGAGCCCGTCGACGACCACCGGGAACCGGTCGAGGATGCCCGCCGTCCGGAGCACCGAGGTGGCGTTCGCCGAGCTCGAGACGACCGCGACGGACAGTCCGGCGGCGATCGCGGCGGTCAGGAACCGCAGCGAACCCGGGTAGGGCTCGACGCCGTGCTCGTCGAGCTCGGCGGTGAACTCCGCGTTCTTCCGGTTGCCGAGCCCGCACACCGTGTCGGTGTCGGGCGCGTCGTCGGGGGTGCCCTGCGGCAGGTCGATGCCGCGCGACTCGAGCAGCGAGCGCACGCCGTCGTAGCGGGGCTTGCCGTCGATGGAGGTGAAGTAGTCCTGCTCGGTGTACGGCGCGACCCCGTGCGCTTCGAGGTACGGCGTGAACAGTCGACTCCAGGCCCGCATGTGGACGTCGGCGGTCGGGGTGAGCACGCCGTCGAGGTCGAACAGGAGCGCCCGCTGGTCACTGAGTCGAGCGGGCGTGCGGTGGTCCTGCGTCGTCATCTGCGGTCCTCCGGGGACTGGTGGTGGACGTGTGGCTCCCGACGAGTCTAGGACCGCTCCAGTCCGGACGTTCCGACGCGCCGCACCCTGTGGAGAGAGTTCCCCGACCGCTCCGCTGTGCAGGGAGGACCCCGGCCACGGCGCACCTGTGAGGCCTCTGATACACACCCCGGCACGCTGACCCGGACGAAAGGCACCACCATGACCAGCGACACCACGGCCGCACCCCACGACGGCACGCAGTCGAAGCTCCGCCAGGCGATCACCGGCCCGCTGCTGTTCCTCTTCATCCTCGGCGACGTGCTCGGCGCCGGCATCTACGCCCTGATGGGGACGCTGGCGAAGGACGTCGGCGGTGCACTCTGGGCACCGCTGGTGCTCGCGCTCCTGCTGGCACTGCTCACGGCGGGCTCCTACGCCGAACTCGTGACGAAGTACCCGAAGGCCGGCGGTGCCGCGGTCTTCGCCGAACGCGCCTACAAGGCGCCCATCGTCTCGTTCCTGGTCGGGTTCAGCATGCTCGCCGCCGGCGTCACGAGCGCCGCCGGCCTGTCGCTCGCCTTCGCCGGCGACTACCTCGGCACGTTCGTCGACCTGCCGCCCGTGCCCACCGCGATCGTCTTCCTCGCCCTGATCGCCTGCCTGAACGCCCGCGGCATCTCCGACTCGCTCAAGAGCAACGTCGTGATGACGATCATCGAGGTCTCCGGTCTCGTCATCGTGATCGTCGTCGTGGCCGTGATGCTCGGCGGTGGCGGCGGTGACGTCTCCCGGATCGGCGCGTTCCCGTCCGAGGCCAACCCGGCCCTGGCGACCCTGAGCGCCGCGATCGTCGCCTACTACTCGTTCGTCGGCTTCGAGACGTCCGCCAACATCGCGGAGGAGGTCCGCGACCCCCGCCGCGTCTACCCGAAGGCCCTGTTCGGCGCCCTCGCCACGGCCGGCGTCGTCTACGTCCTCGTCGCCCTCGCCAGCGCGATCGCCCTGCCCGCTTCGGAGCTGTCCGAGTCCAGCGGCCCGCTGCTCGCGGTCGTCTCCGCCACGGGCGTCCCGATCCCCGACTGGGTCTTCAGCCTCATCGCCCTGGTCGCCGTCGCGAACGGCGCGCTGCTCACGATGATCATGTCGAGCCGCGTGACCTACGGCATGGCCGAGCAGCGGCTCCTGCCCGCCCTGCTCGCGAAGGTCCTGCCGAACCGGAAGACCCCGTGGACCGCCATCGTCGCCACCACGATCGTCGCGATGCTCCTGACCCTGGTGGGTGACGTGGGCGTGCTGGCCGAGACCGTCGTGCTCCTGCTGCTCTTCGTGTTCATCAGCACCAACGTCGCCGTCCTGGTGCTCCGCCGCGACCACGTCGAGCACGACCACTTCCGGGTCTGGACGTTCGTCCCGGTGCTCGGGGTGCTGTCGTGCATCCTGCTGCTGACGCAGCAGAGCGGTCAGGTCTGGCTCTACGCCGCGATCCTGCTCGCCGTCGGCGTGGTCCTGTACTTCGTCGCCCGGTTCACCGGGCGCCGTTCCGGACGCGACCACGAGGCGGGCGTGATCCACTGACGGCACGTCCCACGGGCCTCCAGGCAGACCGTCTGGAGGCCCGTGGTGCGTCCGCCGGTCCGCCCGCGTGGTCAGCGCAGGTCGCGCACCCAGGCCTCGATCGCGTCCGAGATCTGCTGGCGGGCATCAGCACGGCTGATGGTCGCCGTGCGGTCGCCCGGCTGGTCGCCGTAGGCGCCGAAGTCGGCGTGGTTCGACCCCTGGATCTCGGTCATGGTGGCGGTCGACGGCAGCTTGTCCCGCGCGGCGTCGACCTTGGCCGGGGTCGACAGGCCGTCACGCGAACCGGAGACGCTCAGCACGTCGATGTACGAACGGCTGATGTCGTTCGCGCAGTAGCTGCCGAGCAGCAGCAGGCCGTCGGCGTCCTGGGCGAGCTGGCACGCGCGGACCCCGCCGAGGGAGTGCCCGCCGACCGCCCAGCGGGTCACCGAGGGTGCGTGGGCCTCGAACGTGGCGAGCGGCCGGGTGTCGAAGAACGCGAGGTTCAGCGTCGGCTTCGTGACGACCACCGTCGTGCCGTTGGCGACCACCTGCCGGAACGTGGCCATGTAGGCGTACGGATCGACCTTCGCGCCGGGGATGAAGACGATCCCGACCCCGTCGGCCTGGCCGGTCGGGGTCATCACCACCGAGTCACCGGCGTCCCGGACCGCGATCCGGTCGTCGCGCCAAACCTGCAGGGCGGCGCTGCGGGTGCCCTGCATCACGATGTGCGCCCAGACGAGGAACACCACCGCGATCAGCACGACGACGGCGACGATCCAGGTTGTCCAGCGCAGCGCTCGGTTCATGTGGCCACCGTACGGCGCATCCGGACGGCGGCGTTCGCTTCGTGAGCAGGAATGGTCGGGTGCGACGTGCACACCCGACCATTCCTGCTCACGATGTCGCCCGGGAAGGGCGACCGGGACGCGCTACTTGATGGCGGCGCGAATCTCGGCGGCTGCTGCGCCGACGTCCGAGGCGCTGTAGATCGCGCTGCCGGCGACGGCGATGCGGGCACCGGCCTCCTGCACCGAGGCGACCGAGGACGCGTTCACGCCACCCGCGATCGAGAACGGGACGCCCGACTCCTTGCCGGCGTCGAGCAGCGTCGAGAACGTGAAGCCCTCTTCGGCCTGCTCGTCGAGCCCGGCGTGGACCTCGACGAACTCGGCGCCGAGTGCGACGACCTCGCGGGCACGGGCGGCCTTGTCGGAGACGCCGATCAGGTCGACGACGATGCCCTTGCCGTGCTTCTTCGCGGCCTTGACGGCGCCGACGATCGTCGAGTCGCCGGCGACACCGAGGACGGTGACCAGGTCGGCACCGGCCGAGAAGGCGATGTCGGCCTCGAGCTCACCGGCGTCCATGGTCTTGAGGTCGGCGAACACGATCTTGTCGGGGTGTGCTTCCTTGATCGCGGTGACGGCGGACAGGCCGGCGCTCTTGATCAGGGGCGTGCCGAGCTCGAGGACGTCGACGTGCGGCGCGGCCGCGGCGGCGAGCTCGAGGGCGGCTTCGGTGGTCAGGGTGTCCATGGCGAACTGGAGCTGCATGGGTGTGCCTTTCATTCGAGGTTGGCGTGACGGGGCCAGAGGTCGTCGGCGGACTGCCCGCCTCGGGCCCACAGGGCGTGGAACACGGCGTCGCCCACCAGGGCGACGGCCTGTTCGAAGAGGCCACCGGCGTACTGGGCCGAGGCGGTGCCGGAGCGGTCGGTCTTCGTCGCGGCGGGCAGCACGATCGTGACGTCCGCCAGCTCGGAGAGCGGGGAGTCGTCGGTGGTCGAGAGCGCCACGACGGATGCGCCGACCTCGTGCGCGGTGCGCGCGGCCTGCACGATGCCGGTGGTCGTACCGGAGCCGCTCGCCACGAGGAGCAGGTCACCCGGTCTGATGGCCGGGGTGGTGACCTCGCCGACGACGTGCGCGTCGAGGCCCAGGTGCATGAGGCGCATCGCGGTCATGCGGAGGGCGAGTCCGGAGCGACCGGCGCCGTGGACGAACACCCGGTCGGCGCCCTCGATGAGGTCGAGTGCGCGCTGGGCCGGGGCGTCGTCGAGGCGGGCCGCCAGGTCGCCGACCTCGCGGACGACCAGGTCGAGCGCTGCGGAGACGGTGGTTGCTGCCATGCCCTCGATCCTTCCGTCGCGCGCCTCGGCACGCCGCTACCCGCCCCGGCAGGGACCCCATCCCATCGGGTGGGCCCGTCCGCTCGGGTGGGACGGGTACGGTCGCGTCCATGGACGCATCGGTCGACACCCTGGAGGCCCGGGGCGGCTCCGCCATCCGGCTCGCGGCCGCCGAGCACGCCCGCGCGGTCGCCGAGCAGGCGGATCGGCACGCGCTGACCCTCGAGTCCGTCCTCGCCGTGCTCCGGTCGTCGCGGGTCACCGACGCGGCCGCCCGGGCCGAGGCCGTCGAGATCGCCTCGGCCGCCCTCGTCGACCTGCGCACCGTGACCGATCAGCAGCGGAGCACCCTGCTCGAACCCGTCACCGGCGCGTTCTCGCGGTTGCGCGCCGACCTGCGGCCGCTCGTGCGCTTCGGGGACCTCGACGTGCAGTTCGTCGAGCCGCCGGCCACCGGCCGTGCGCTCCCGGGTGACGTCGCCCACGCGGCCCGGGCGATCGTCCGGACCGCGGTGCTCGCCCTGGTCGACGACGGTGCGGCGAAGCGGGTGCGCATCCAGTGGGACTGCGACGGCCGGAACCTGCTCATGCAGCTCCGCGACGACGGCTCCGGGACGCTCGACGTGCACGACGACGCCATGCGGCCGATCGCGGAGCGGGTCGTCACGCTCGACGGGCGGGTGCAGGTCGCGAGCACGCCCGGCTGGGGGTCCGTGCTCGACATCTCACTGCCGCTCGACCCGCGGCCGACCGAGGTGGACGCGGTCGACGACGGCGACCTGACCCCGCGGGAGCGCGACGTCCTGCGGCTCGTCGCGACCGGTGTCGGCAACCGGGAGATCGCCGAGGGACTCGGCATCAGCGTCAACACCGTGAAGTACCACGTGGCGAACCTGCTCCGGAAGCACGGCGCCCGGACCCGGGCCGAGCTCGCGGCGTTCAGCTCCCGGGCGTGAACCGACGGGATCGCGACGAGGCGTCCCGACGAGACCGCGACAACGGGTACCGACGGTCGAGCGCGGGCTCGACGACGGTCGCCATCAGGAACTGGGAGAGCAGCCGCCCACCCGCCCAGTAGATGGGGATGACGAAGATCGCGGCACCCGGCCAGATGCGCGAACCGATGAGCGCCAGGGTGCCGAGCGTCACGACGATGCCGACGCCGGAGTACAGGTACTGCCAGCCGCGCGAAGCAGCGTCGCGCTGCGCCTGCTCGCGCTCGGCGCGCTCGTCGAGACCGCGCACCCCGGGGTCGAGCGACGCCGGCTCCTCGGTGGCGAACAGGTCGCGCACGGGGACCTCGAGGGCCGTGGCCACCGCGGACAGCGACTCCAGGCTCGCGTCGTTGCCGCTCTCCATCCGTTGCACCGTCCGCACGGCGATGCCGCTCGTCTCGGCCAGTCGTTCCTGGGTCCAGCCCCGCAGTCGTCGGAGTTCACCGATCCGCATCTCGTTCATGTCCTGAACAGTAGGGAACCGCGGAACGGCACACCACGACAGGGACCCGCCACCGACACGACAGCTTCCCGCCAGTTCCCCGACAGCGGTGGTCCCCTACGCTCCGGGGGCGAAGCGGTACCCCATGCCGGACTCCGTCACCAGGTACCGCGGGTGCGCGGGGTCGGGCTCGAGCTTCCGCCGCAGCTGCGCCATATACAGCCGCAGGTACCCGGAGTCGTTGCCGTGCGTCGGCCCCCAGACCTCGGTCAGCAGCATCTCGCGGGTCATCAGGCGGTCGGGGTTCGTGACCAGGACCTCGAGCAGGCGCCACTCGGTGGGCGTCAGGCGGATCGCCGGACCCTCGGCCGGGGTGACCTGCTTCGCCACGAGGTCCACGAGCAGCGGTCCGATCGCGATCGTCGGGGTCTCCTCCGACGCCACCACCCGTCGCCGTCCGAGTGCCCGCAGCCGGGCGAGGAGCTCGTCCATCTGGAACGGCTTCGTCACGTAGTCGTCGGCACCGGCGTCGAGCGCGTCGACCTTGTCGGACGAGTCGGTGCGCCCGGAGAGCACGAGGACCGGCACCTGCGACCAGGCCCGGACGCCCTCGAGCACGCCGATGCCGTCGAGCCGGGGCATGCCGAGGTCGAGCAGCACCAGGTCGGGGCGCTCGGTGATGACGGCGTCGATCGCCTCGCGCCCGTCCCGAGCCGTGACGACGTCGTACCCGCGCGCCGAGAGCGTCACCGAGAGCGCGCGGACGAGCTGCGCGTCGTCGTCAGCGATCAGGACCTTCATCGGATCTCCACTCCCACGTGCCCGGCGATCGGCAGCCGCACCACGACGGTGAGCCCACCGCCCGGGGTGTCGTCGACCTCGATCGTGCCGCCCATGCCCTCGGTGAACCCACGCGCCAGGGCCAGGCCGAGCCCGAGGCCGGTCTCGTTGTCGGTGTCACCGAGTCGCTGGAACGGCTGGAACACCTCGTCGCGGCGGTCCTCGGGGATGCCTGGGCCGTGGTCGGCCACGCGGAGTTCCACCCCGCCGGCGAACGCGCTCGCGGCGACCCGGACGTGGGTGCCGTCCGGGGCGTACCGGGCGGCGTTGGCGAGCAGGTTCACGACGACGCGCTGCAGCAGGACCGGGTCGGCGAGCACCGGTGGCAGATCCGCGGGCAGGTCGAGGTCGACGTCGTCCGGGCCGAGCTCCAGCTCGTCGAGCGCGGGGGCGACCACCGTCTCGAGCGCGATCGCCGCCGGGGTGACCGCGAGGACACCGGCTTGGACCCGACTGACGTCCAACAGGTCTGCCAACAGCACCGCCAGCTGACCGAGGCTCTCGTCGGCGGTCGCGAGCAGCGCCTCCCGGTCGGCCCCGGACAGGTCGATGTCGGGCGCACGCAGCGTCTGCACGGCGGCGGAGGCCGCGGCGATGGGGCGGCGCACGTCGTGGCCGACGGCCGCGAGCAGCGCGCTCCGGACCCGGTCGGCGGCGGCGATGCGCTCGGCACCGACGGCGGTGCGTGTCAGTTCGCGGTGCTCGACGGCGGCGTCGAGCTGCTGCTCGACGACACGCAGCAGCCGGCGCTGGGTCGGGTCGTCGGGCGCACCGGCGAACTCGAGCACGGCACCGGACGCCAGCGTCGTCGACGCGTCCGGCGTCGCACCGAACTCGCCGGAGGTCGCCGGCACCTCGTCGCCCTGGCGGATCCGGACGCCGGCGAAGCCGAACGCCTCCCGTGTGCGGTCGAGCAGTGCCTGCAGGGCGTCGTCGCCGCGGAGCACGCTGCCGGCGATGCCCATCAGGAGCCCGGACTCAGCCGAGGCCCGACGGGCAGCACGCGACCGCCGGGCGGACCGGTCGACCACGAAGCTGACCAGCACCGCACTGATCACGTACATGACCAGGGCGAACAGGTGCCACGGCTGCTGGACGGTGACCATGTAGAGGGGTTGCACGAAGAAGTAGTCGAGGCTCAGCCCGGACAGCACGGCCGTGAAGACCGCCGGCCACATCCCGCCCACGAGCGCCACGACCAGGACGAGCAGCTGGTACGCCAGTACGTCCACCGTGATGGCGTCCGGGTCGCTGCCGATCGACAGCACCCAGGTGAGCAGCGGCCCGACCAGGACCGACAGCACGAACCCGGCGACCACCCGGCCGCGGGACAGGCTGCCGCCGAGCTTGGGCAGGGTGATCCCGCCGCCGGCGCGCTCGTGCGTGACGACGTGCACGTCGATGTCGCCGGACTCGCGGATCACGGTGTTGCCGATCCCCGGACCGGTCATGGCGGCCGCGAGCCGGCTGCGGCGGCTGACCCCGATCACGATCTGGGTGGCGTCGATCGACCGCGCGAACCGCACCAGCGTGCTCGGCACGTCGTCGCCGACGACCTGGTGGTACGTGCCACCGAGCTGCTCGAGCAGGGTCCGCTGCTTGCCGAGTGCGCCGGGGTGCCGGACGCGCAGGCCGTCGTTCGTCGTCACGTGCACGGCGGCGAGTTCCCCACCGGCGCTGCGGGCGGCGATGCGGGCGCCGCGGCGCAGCAGGGTCTCACCCTCGGGGCCGCCGGTCAGGGCGACGAGCACGCGCTCCCGGGTCTCCCACCGGTGCTCGATGCCGTGCTCGGCGCGGTAGGCCTTGAGCGCGTCGTCGACCTCGTCGGCGAGCCAGAGCAGGGCGATCTCGCGCAGTGCGGTGAGGTTGCCGAGGCGGAAGTAGTTCGACAGCGCGGCGTCGATCCGGGCCGCCGGGTAGACGAGCCCGTCGGAGAGCCGTTCGCGCAGCGCTGCCGGGGCCAGGTCGACGACCTCGATCTGGTCGGCCGCACGCACCACGGCGTCGGGGACGGTCTCGCGCTGCACGGTTCCGGTGATCTCGCGGACCACGTCGCCGAGGGACTGCATGTGCTGCACGTTGACGGTCGAGATGACGTCGATGCCGGCGTCCCGCAGCGCTTCGACGTCCTGCCAGCGCTTCTCGTTCGGGCTCCCCGGGGCGTTCGTGTGCGCGAGTTCGTCGACCAGCGCGACCTCGGGTGCCCGGGCGATGACGGCGTCGAGGTCGAGGTCGTCGAGGTCGACACCCCGGTGCGAGACGGTGCGGCGGGGCACGACCACGAGCCCGTTCACCAGTGCTGCGGTGGCGGCGCGCTCGTGCGTCTCGACGACGGCGACGACCACGTCGCGACCCTCGTCGAGCAACCGACGCCCCTCTTCGAGCATCGTGTAGGTCTTGCCGACACCGGGCGCCGCACCGAGCAGGACCCGCAGCTTCCCGCGCTTCACGTGCTCATCCTCTCGCGTGCGGGGGTCGGCGCGGGGGCTGCGCACAACCAAAGTGACCTCGCGCCGCGCGATTCCGCGGTTCCGCGCGACTTCGGTTGTGCGCAGCGCACTCGCGCCGGGCCGCCCACGCTCAGGACGCCTTCGCCAGCGCCAGGTTCAGCGCGAGCACGTTCACCACGGGCTCACCGAGGAACCCGAGCTGCCGCGACTCGGTGTGCGACGCCACCAGCTGCCGCACGGTGTCCGCTGACAGGCCGCGCGCCGAGGCCACACGGGCCACCTGCTGCGACGCGTAGGCGGGGCTGATGTCCGGGTCGAGCCCCGAACCGGAAGCGGTCACGGCGTCGGCAGGCACCTGCGCGGCGGAGACCCCGTCGGCCTTCGCCAGCGCCGCACGACGCTCCTCGACGGCCTTGAGCAGGTCGGCGTTGTTCGGCCCGAGGTTCGAGCCGGAGGACGCTCCCGCGTCGTAGCCGTCCCCGGCGGCGGACGGCCGCGACTGGAACCAGCGGTCGGCCTGCTTGCCCGTGAACGACTGCCCGATCAACGAGGAACCGACGACCTTGCCGGACGAGTCCGTGACCATCGAACCGTTGGCCTGGTCGTGGAACGCCGCCTGGCCGACGCCCCAGACGGCGAGCGGGTACCCGACGCCCAGGACGACGGTGGCGACGAGGGTGAGGCGGATGGCCACACCGGCGGAACGGAAGGTGGAACGTGCAGATGCCATGACTAGAACCCCGGGATGAGACCGACCACGAGGTCGATCAGTTTGATGCCGATGAAGGGGACGACCACGCCGCCCAGCCCGTAGACGAGCAGGTTGCGGCCGAGGATCGACGACGCTGCGGCTGCGCGGTACTTGACGCCACGCAGGGACAGCGGGATGAGCGCCACGATGACGAGCGCGTTGAAGACGACCGCCGACAGGATCGCGGACGACGGGCTGTGCAGCCCCATGATGTTGAGCGCCGCGAGCCCCGGGAACGCGGCCTGGAACATCGCCGGGATGATCGCGAAGTACTTCGCGACGTCGTTGGCGATGGAGAAGGTGGTCAGGGCGCCGCGGGTGATGAGCAGCTGCTTGCCGATGCGGACGACGTCGATGAGCTTGGTCGGGTCGGAGTCGAGGTCGACCATGTTGCCCGCCTCCTTCGCCGCCGTCGTGCCGGTGTTCATCGCGACGCCGACGTCCGCCTGCGCCAGGGCCGGGGCGTCGTTGGTGCCGTCACCGGTCATGGCGACGAGGTTGCCGCCCTCCTGCTCGCGCTTGATGTACGCGAGCTTGTCCTCCGGGGTGGCCTCGGCGAGGAAGTCGTCGACGCCGGCCTCGTGGGCGATGGCGGCCGCGGTGCGCGGGTTGTCGCCCGTGATCATGACCGTGCGGATGCCCATCGACCGGAGCTCGGCGAACCGCGACGCCATGCCGTCCTTGACGACGTCCTTCAGGTGCACGACACCGAGCAGCGTGACCGCGCCCGTCGACGAGCGGCGACCGACGACGAGCGGGGTGCCGCCCTGGTCGGAGATCTCCGCGACGGTCGCGTCGATGGCCGACACCACACCGGCTTCGGTGGTGTCCGCCCAGGCGAGCACTGCCGCAGCAGCGCCCTTTCGGATCTGCGAGCCGTCCGGCAGGTCGAGACCCGACATGCGCGTCTGCGCCGTGAACGGCACCTCGACGGCGCCGTCGGGCAGACCGACGGCGGCGCCGTCCTCGCGCGCCAGGTCGACGATCGAGCGCCCCTCAGGGGTCGAGTCCGCAGCACTCGACAGGGCTGCCGCTTCCATCAGCGAAGCCTCGCTCACGCCCGGCACGGGCACCACGCGGGATGCCCGTCGGTTGCCGTAGGTGATCGTGCCGGTCTTGTCGAGCAGCAGCGTCGTGATGTCACCGGCGGCCTCGACCGCGCGGCCCGACATCGCCAGCACGTTGTGCTGCACGAGCCGGTCCATGCCGGCGATGCCGATCGCGGAGAGCAGGGCTCCGATGGTGGTCGGGATGAGGCAGACGAGCAGGGCGATGAGCACCGGCACGCTGACCGTCGCACCGACGAGCCCCGCGATGGGCTGCATCGTCAGGCAGACGATCACGAAGACGATCGACAACGAGGCGAGCAGGATGTTCAGCGCGATCTCGTTCGGCGTCTTCTGCCGTGCCGCACCCTCGACCAGGCGGATCATCCGGTCGATGAAGGTCTCACCCGGCGTCGAGGTGATGCGCACGACGATCCGGTCCGACAGCACCCGGGTGCCGCCGGTGACGGCACTGCGGTCACCGCCGGACTCGCGGATGACCGGCGCGGACTCACCCGTGACGGCCGACTCGTCGACCGACGCGATGCCGTCGATGACGTCCCCGTCGCCCGGGATGACCTCGCCGGCGACGACCACGACCACGTCGCCCTTGGCCAGGTCGACGGACGCGACCTCCTCGGTCTGGTTGCCGGTCGCGGCCGCGTCGGTCGTCGCGTACCCGAGCACCCGGCGGGCGCTCGTGGTCGAACGGGTCTTCCGCAGGGTGTCGGCCTGCGCCTTGCCGCGACCCTCGGCCACCGACTCCGCCAGGTTGGCGAAGACGACGGTGAGCCAGAGCCAGACGGCGATGGCGATCGTGAACGCGGACGGCTCGGCGACGGCGGCCGCCGTCGTCAGCGCTGCGCCGACCTCGACGATGAACATGACGGGGTTCCGCCACATGAGTCGCGGATCGAGTTTCCGCAGGGCGCCCGGGAGGCCCGCCACCAGTTGGCGGGGTCCGAATGCGGACGAGCGGGTGGCCGGTTCCACGGCGGTGCGCGGTTCCGACTCCGTGGTCACGGGGGTGGTCATGACAGTCCTTCTGCGAGCGGACCCAGTGCGAGCACCGGGAAGTAGGTGAGTGCGGTGACGATGACGGCGACGCCGCCGAGCAGCCCGATGAACAGCGGGCGGTGGGTGGGCAGCGTGCCGGCGGTCTCCGGCACCCGGTCCTGCGCGGCGAGGGACCCGGCGAGCGCCAGGACGAACACCATCGGCACGAAGCGGCCGAGCAGCATCACGACGCCGAGCGAGGAGTTCATCCACGTGGTGTTCGCGGTGAGCCCGCCGAAGGCCGAGCCGTTGTTGTTCGCACCCGAGGTGAAGGCGTAGAGCAGCTCGGTCAGCCCGTGGTTGCCGGGGTTGAAGATCGACGTCCCGAGCACCTGTTCGCGGACCCCGGGGATCACGAGCGAGAGTCCGGTGGCCAGGAGCACGAGCGTCGGCGTGACGAGGATGTACAGCGCCGCGAAGGTCATCTCCTTGGCGCGGATCTTCTTGCCGAGGTACTCCGGGGTGCGACCGACGAGCAGGCCGCCGATGAACACCGTGATGACGGCGAGCACGAGCATGCCGTACAGGCCGGATCCGACGCCGCCGGGGGTGACCTCGCCGAGCATCATGTTGACGAGCGCCATCATCCCGCCGATCGGGGTGTAGCTGTCGTGCATCGCGTTGACCGCCCCGGTGGACGTCGAGGTGGTCGCGGTCGAGAAGAGCGTCGAACCGAGGATGCCGAAGCGGCTCTCCTTGCCCTCCATCGCGGCCCCGGCAGCGTGTGTGGCGACACCGCCGCCGCCGAGCTCGGCGATCGACATGACCGACAGCGACACGAGGAAGATCGCACCCATCACGGCGAGGATCGCGTACCCCTGGCGGTCGTCGCCGACCAGTCGCCCGAACGTGCGCGGGAGCGAGAACGGGATGACGAGCATCAGGAAGATCTCGACGAGGTTCGTCCATGCCTGCGGGTTCTCGAACGGGTGCGCCGAGTTGGCGTTGAAGTAGCCGCCACCGTTCGTGCCGAGTTCCTTGATCGCCTCCTGCGAGGCGACGAACCCGTCGGGGATGTGCTGCGTGCCACCGATGAGCGTGGTGACGTCGGTACCGCTCCCCCACGACTGGACGACCCCACCGGCGACGAGGATGATCGCGAAGACGAACGCGCCGGGCAGCAGCAGACGGCCGAGGCCGCGCACGACGTCCACCCACACGTTGCCGAGGGTGCCGGACTTGCGACGGGCGAACCCACGCACCAGGGCCACGGCGACCGAGAGACCGACGGCCGCGGACAGGAAGTTCTGCACCGCCAGGCCGGCCATCTGCACCGAGTAGCCGAGGGTGACCTCGGGCGAGTACGACTGCCAGTTCGTGTTCGACACGAACGACGCCGCGGTGTTGAACGCGAGCGAGGGTCCGACAGCGGGCAGCCCGAGGTCGCCGGGCAGGACGACCTGGATGCGCTGCAGCAGGTAGACGAGCAGGAGCCCGGTGACGCTGAACAGCAGCACGCCGCGCAGGTAGACGGGCCAGGACTGCTCGGCGTCCGGGTCGACCCCGATCAGCCGGTAGACCCCGCGCTCGACCCGGTTGTGCCGGACGGGCGTGAAGACCTTCGCCATCCAGTCACCGAGCGGGCGGTACGCGACGACGAGCAGCAGGACGAGGGTGGCGACCTGGGCGATGCCCGCCCAGAGGTCCGCGGCGCCCACTAGAAGCGCTCCGGACGCACGAGCGCCCAGACGAGGTACACGACTGCGGCGATGCCGAGGACGGCGGCCGCGATGGTGATGCCGATCACAGCCGTTCCACCCCCTTGGCGATCAGTGCCACCACGCCGAACACGGCGAGGACACCGGCGACGACGAACACGTCGAACACGAGGGACTCCAGAAGATCTGCGGTGTCCGCGCCGGGTGACGCGGACGGCACCATGTGTGGTGCCGAGACCGATGCTGGGTCCTGCGCTGCGCCTCCAGGCCGCTCCTAACGGATCCCTGACGCCGCCCTGGCGGACGCATGCACGCTCCTAACGCGCGTGACCGAGGTGGCTCAGTCGGCCGCGGTCGCGAGTCGAGTCGACAGGTCACGAACGGCTCGGCGCAGCGCGTCCGGCCCCTCGACCCGGATCGGCACGGCCAGCCCGGCGATGACTCCGGCGAGCCCGTCCCACGACCACGATCCGAGGGTGACGCTGGCCCGGTCGTCCTCGAGCTGCTCGACCACGGCGTCCTCGGGCAGGTACGGCGCGATCCGCCGCGCATCGCCCGCCGTCGTGGTCACCGAACCGGTGCACGGCCACACGTCGTCGACCGCCGACCCCTTGAACCGCGCGGACACGAACGCGGCCGCATCGCCACCGGGGATCGGTCGCGGCGTGAAGGGGACGCGGGTGCGCATCCGGGGCGTGATCCGGTCGATGCGGTGCGTGCGCCAGTCGTCGCGGTCGACATCCCGGTCGAGCAGGTACCAGCGACCGTTCCGGGCGACGACGGCGTGCGGTTCCACCCGGTGCGGGGTCTCGTCGTCGCCGTACCCGAAGCGGAAGACCTCCTGCAGGTGGACGGCCTCGCTCACCGCCACCAGGACCTCCGGGTCGGTGGTGGTCCGGCTCGCCGCGGTCACGGCCTGCACCGCGTCGACCCGGGACCGCAGCCGCGCGGGCATCACCTGCCGAACGGTCGCCAGGGCGCGGGCCGCCGACTCGGCGACGTCCGCCCCCGAGGCCGGCGCCACGGCGAGCGCCAGGGCGATCGCCACCGCCTGGTCGTCGTCGAAGAGCAGCGGGGGCAGGTCGGATCCGGCCTCGAGCCGGTAGCCGCCGGCCGGTCCGCGGAGCGCCTCGACCCGGTACCCGAGCCCGCGGAGCCGATCGACGTCGCGGCGGACGGTGCGGGCACTGACGTCGAGCCGCCCGGCGAGCTCGTCGCCCGGCCAGTCGCGGTGCACCTGGAGCAGGGAGAGCAGCGCGAGCATCCGTGCGGAGGGTCCGGCCATGACGTCCATCTTCGTCCGAGAAGCGGACACGATCTGACCGCATTGCCCGACATCCTCGTCCCATGAGCATCGAGACGACTACCCACCTCAACTTCGACGGCGACGCCCGCGCGGCGCTCGACTTCTACGCATCGGTCTTCGGCGGCGAGGTCGCCGCCGCCACCTACGGCCAGATGGGTGCCCTGGACGACCCGGCCTGGGCGGACCGGATCGTGTTCGGTCAGGTCTCCACGGCCGCCGGCTTCCGCGTCATGGCCTTCGACGTCTGGCCCGGGCAGCCCTACGACCAGGGATCGAACGCCTTCTACGTGTTCGTGCACAGCGACGACACCGCCGAGATCCAGCGGTACTGGGCCGCACTGTCCGACGGCGCCGAGGTCCGGCAGCCCCTGGAACCCTCGGCCTGGGCACCGTTGGCCGGGCAGCTGCGCGACCGCTTCGGCGTGGTCTGGCAGCTCGACGTCGCCCCCGCTGGCGACTAGTCGGTCCTCACGGTCGCGGTCAGCGCGTCGGCGTCCACGTCGACACGGTGACCGCGGCCGTCACCGTCGCCGGCTCGAACACGGTGTCCGCCGCGACGTGGTGGTGACTCGGCCCCATGTGCACCACGTCGTGGACGTCCTCCGCCGACAGCTCCATGGTCCACGTCAGGTCCTCGGAGGACCGCAGCGCGAACGACGGCGTCAGGGAGTCGTGCAGCCGGCGCTCCTTCTCCGGGTCCACGCTGATCGTCGCCTCGGCGAGCTCCGCCAGGTGGCCGGTTCGCGGGGTCACCACCGCGAGCACGCCGTCGGCGTGCAGGACGCGGGCGTACTCGGTCTGGTTGCGGGGTGCGAAGACGTCGAGCAGGACGGCGGCAGCGCCGTCGACGACCGGGAGGCGCTCGGTCACGTCCCCGACGACGGCCCCCGCCCGCGCGTGGGCGCGTGCCGCACGCCGGATCGCGACGGCCGACAAGTCCAACGCGACCCCGAGACGTGGACCAGGCCGACCGCCGGCCGGAGCAGACGCGTCCGGCGCGGCCACGGGCCTCCCGTCCGGAACGTGCGCCGCGTCCAGCGCGTGCGCCAGGTAGGTGCCCGGGCCCGAACCGACGTCGAGCACGACGCCGGGCGCGGTGGCGTCCGCGACGATCGCGGCGAGCGCCCGCTCGACGGGCGCATAGTGGCCGCGCCCCAGGAACCGCAGCCGCGCGTCCACCATCTCCGGGGTGTCCGCGGTGAGTGCGCGGCGCTTCGCGGGCAGGAGGGTCAGGTGGCCCTGCTTCGCCTCGTCGAACCGGTGCCCGTTCGGGCAGCCGACCTGGCCGCCGTCGACGCGACCGAGGGGCTCGGCGCACACGGGGCAGGCGAGCATCGGCAGCAGGTCGTCACGCACCGGCCCAGCGTACGGGCCTCGGTAGCCTGACCGGATGTCGCTGCAGCAGCTCTTCGGCCTCGACGGCCGCACCGCACTCGTGACGGGAGGCAGCTCCGGCATCGGCCGAGCGATCGCCGCCGCACTCGCCGACGCGGGTGCCCACGTCCTCGTCGCCGCCCGGACGCCCGCGACCATCGACGCCACCGTCGCCGGCATCCGCCAGGCGGGCCGCTCGGCCGACGGCATCGTCGCGGACCTGGCCTCCCGCGCCGGAGCCCACGCACTCGCGGACTCTGCTGGTGACGTGGACGTCCTGGTGAACTCCGCCGGGATCAACCTGCGGCCGCCGATGCCCGAACTCGACGAGGCCACCTGGGACGCCACGATGGCCGTCAACCTCGACGCGCCGTTCGTGCTCGGGCAGCGGCTCGCACCCGGGATGGCGGCCCGCGGGTACGGACGGATCGTGTCGATCAGTTCGCAGCAGGCCCACCGCCCCTTCGCCGCCAGCGGCGCGTACGGGGTCTCCAAGGCCGGCCTGGAGGCGCTGGCCCGGTCCCAGGCAGAGGCCTGGTCCGTGCAGGGGGTCACCTCCAACGTCCTCGTCCCCGGTTTCGTGCGCACCCCGCTCAACGAGCGGCTCGGTTCCGACCCGGCGACGGTGGCGGCCCTCGCCGCACGGACGCTGGTCGGCCGGAACGGGCTGGCGTCGGACTTCGCCGCGGCGGCGGTGTTCCTCGCCGGGCCCGGGTCGGCCTACGTCACCGGGCAGTCCATCGCGGTGGACGGCGGGTTCTCCGTCCACTGACCCCGAGGTGCGCCGACGGCAGTGTGCTGCGCGGCAGTACGGTCAGGACATGGCAGTCATCGAGCAGGCAACGCTCCGCCCCTCCAAGGCCGAGGCGCTCGCCGCCTGGCTCCCCGACCAGGCGTGGAGCGGCGTCGTCGAGGGATCGCCGCTCCAGGTCGTCGGGCAGTTCCGGTTCGACGACCCCGCTGGCCAGGTCGGCATCGAGGTGCTCCTCGTCCGCACCGACGACGGCCGGGTCCTGCAGGCGCCACTGACCTACCGGGATGCACCACTGCCCGGCGCCGACGCGTTCCTGGTCACCGAGATGGACCACTCCGTGCTCGGGCGACGGTGGGTGTACGACGCCGTGGGCGATCCGGTCCATGCCGACGTCCTGCGCCGGGCGATCGTCACCGGCGGGCACGAAGCCTCGCTCGAGTTGGCCAACGGTGCCGGACAGCGGCCGAAGGACGCCTGGGCCCGCGGGAGCGGCTCGGCATCCGACTCCCCCACGATCACCTCGGTGCGAGCGACCACTGCGGACGCCCTGACGTCGATCGCGACCGACCACGGCACGATCGTCATCGCTCGGGTCGTCGGCACGGACCTGCCCGAGGGCGAGACGCTGACCGGGACGTGGACGGACGGCTCCGAGGTGCTCGCCGTCCTGCTGCCCGAACGCGCCTGAGGTACTGGCAGGGCCTGCCTGCACCGGGGACCGACTGGCAGGATCGAGGGCGTGAAGACACTGGAGTTGCCACAGACAGACCTCACCGCCTCCGACGTCGTCGTCGGACTGATGCGGATCAACGACATGAGCGACGAGGACATCCGTTCGCTCTACAGCGCCTCGCGCGACGCGGGCGTCAACATGTTCGACCACGCCGCGGTGTACGGCGAATGGCACGGCTGCGAGCAGCGGTTCGGCGCGGCGGTCACGCTGTCGCCCGCGGAACGCGCCGAGATCGTGCTGCAGACCAAGGTCGGCATCCGACCGGCGCCGAAGGGCGCCTACTTCGACTTCTCGTACGAGCACATCCTCGAGTCCGTGCACGAGTCGCTCGAGGCGCTGCAGACCGAGTACGTCGACGTCCTGCTGCTGCACCGCCCCGACGCCCTGGTCGAGCCGGAAGAGGTCGCGAAGGCCTTCGACGAGCTGCACGCCGCCGGCAAGGTGCACCACTTCGGCGTCTCGAACCACACCCCCGGCCAGGTCGACCTGCTCAAGAAGCACGTCCGCCAGCCGCTCGCGTTCAACCAGGTGCAGCTCAGCATCACGCACGCCAACGTGATCTCGCAGGGTCTGACAGCGAACATGGGTGGCCTCGAGCAGTCGGTCGATCGCGACAACGACATCCTCAACTACTCACGCATCAACGACGTCACGCTCCAGGCCTGGTCGCCGTTCCAGAAGGGCTTCTTCGACGGCGTCTTCCTGGGCGACCGTGAGCAGTACGCCGAGCTGAACGACGTGCTCGAGGAGGTCGCAGCGGCGCACGGTGTCACCCCGACCGGCATCGCGGTCGCGTGGATCACCCGCCACCCCGCGCACTTCCAGGTCGTCCTCGGCACGACGAACCCGCAGCGTGTGCGGGACTCGGCCGCCGGCTCGGACGTCGAGCTGTCGCGCGAGGAGTGGTACCGGATCTTCACCGCGGCCGGACACACCGTTCCCTGAGCAGGAACGGCCCGGTCGGGTCGGGCAGGGTGGGGTCGTGCTCCACGATCTCGCCCTGCCCGTCCGCCTGACCACACGCTCCGGCGAGGTGACGCTGCGGAACGCCACGGAAGCGGACCTCGACGCACTCATGACGCTGTTGTCCGACGACCCGATCAGCGCCGCGCGTGGAGACGTCGCCGCACCGGCGGACCGCCCGCAGTACGCCGAGGCACTCCGGTCGATCGTGGACGACCCGGCGAACGCGCTGCTCGTCGCCGAGGACCCCGACGGGCAGCTCGTCGGGACGCTGCAGCTCACCCGGATCCCCGGCATGGCTCGTCGTGGCGCCACCCGACTGCTCGTCGAGGCGGTGCGGGTCAGCAGTGCTCTGCGATCCGGCGGCATCGGGAGTGCCCTGATGCGCTGGGTGACCGACGTCGCTGCGCCGGCCCTCGGGACCCCGCTCGTGCAGCTCACGTCCGACGCTGCACGGACCGATGCGCACCGGTTCTACGAGCGCCTCGGCTTCACCGGCTCGCACGTCGGGTTCAAGTACCGGGTCGTCGACCCTTCCGCCATCCCGCCTGATATGTCACACTGAGACCAGTCGCCCCATCGAGGTGGGTGCGGAAGTGATCCCCGGGAGCTCCTGCGGTATAGCGGGGCCCGGGGATTCGCGCGTTCACCGACGGTGTTCGTGGACGCTCAGCACATGGCCCAGCTGCTCGAGGTAGGCCGTTTCCCCTCGCCGAGCCAGCGCGACCACGCCGCACACCGCGTCCGCCGCCCAGAGAAGTGGCTCGCGGCCACCCGGCAGGTGCTCGAACGCCAACCCGTGCACCAACTTGCGTGATCGCAAGGCGTCGAGGTGCGCACGATCGTTCCGGTCCGAGGGCCCGCGAGATTCGAGGACGACTCGATCGACATCGCCCGCGCGGAGTTCCAAGATCAAGTGCTCAAGAGCGAGACGGCGACGACGCTCGCTCCGGACGGATGGGTCGGTCACGCTCACGACCCCGATGGCTGCGAACGGATGGTCGCACAGCATCCCGACGATCCCGGTGCGGTGCCGGGCGTCGCTCTCGGACCAGTGCAGCTTCCGCGCCGATCGCGGCTTGATGGCGCAGAGCGAGTCCCGGAACCGCTCAGCATCGCTGTCGGCAACTGTGACCGCCCCGAGGATGTACGCGCCGGGGTCACGTTCGTCTCCGGGCTCGGATTCGTCCACGTACGCCGTCGGTACCATTCCGGAATACTACCGGTCGGATGGGACCGCGCGGCCGCTGCAGCCGGGCGCGCGCTAGTCGTCGGAGTCGGCGCCAGCAGACCTCGGCGTCGGCACGTTCACGTCGACCGGGGACACCCCGGCGGGATCGGCCGAGGCGCCACCCACGACGTCGAACGAGATCCCGAGCATCGCCGGGTCCTCGTCGAGTTCGAGCCCGTCCTGACGGACCTTGTCCTCCGGGATTGCACGGCCACCAGACGGGTCCCACGAGTTCGCGATCGACATGCGCACGAGCATGCCCGAGCCGCTTGGCAATCGCCCAAGAAACCCCGGAGGAACCCCGGAACGGTCAGAGGTCGTCCGGGTGCAGCCGCTCACCGGCCTGCGGACGCCGGAACACCGGGCCGCCGCCGGCCTCGTCCTCGTCGTGGTGGCTGACGGGCGAGACGCTCGGGTCGACGGAGTCGTCGCCGACGTCGGCGCCGCGGTTCTCCTCCATCTCGAGCTCGGACTCGTCACTGCCGTCCACGGGGATGGACCGGCCCTGCTGTTCGGGATCGAACGGTGCGCTCATCGACATGGGGCGAGCATGCTCCCGCTCGGTGAACGCCGGGTCAACGCTGTCCGTCGGCCGCGATGAGTTCGAGCTGCGTCAGTGCCAGGTCGGTGCCGGCGGTGAACGTGAACGACGAACCCCCGCCGAGGATCCGGAACACCCGGGTCTGGCCGGCCCACGTGAACTCCGCACCGTCGACCGCGGTGACGGCGTCGTCGAGGCCGACCTGCCACGAGTAGGACCCCGGCGATGCCACCGTCACGGTGTACAGCGAGGCGGCGGCGCACGCCACGTCGAAGCACACGGACTCCCCCGCCGCGAGCGCGGTGACGGTGCGGCCGGTGTCGTCGGTGAGCGCCGAGGCCCCGACGGGCAGGACGTCCACCGGGGCGTCCCGGTAGCCGTGCACGTCGGAGGCCGAGACGGGGCGGGTGTCCGACGCCCATCCCTGCGGTTCGTCGGACAGTGTGAACTCGATCCGCGACGCGGCCACGACCACGCTGTGCGGGATGGTGACCGAGGTCCAGGGCGAGCCGTCGACCGTCACCGACGCCACGTACGCGCCTGCGGTGCCGGCGGCGATCTCGATGACGGTGGGCGATCCTCCAGGTTGCCGCAGCACCGTCCTGCGGACCGACGGCGGCACGAGCACGTAGGTGCCGGTCGACGGCGCCAGCGGGTACAGCCCGATGGTCGCGAAGACGTACCAGGCGCTCATCTCACCGTTGTCCTCGTCGCCGGGGTAGCCCTGGCCGAGGTCGGACCCGACGAACAGGCGCTCGAGCGATTCGCGGACGATGCGGTGCGCGTCGTCGTGCCGTCCGGTGAACATCGCGAAGAAGGGGATGTGGTGCGCGGGCTGGTTCGACAGCCCGAGCATGCCCATCCGGACGTCGCGGGCCTCGGTCATCTCGTGGATCGGGAAGCCGTACGAGCCGGAGCGCGCCAGGGCCCCGGTCTCGGGGGTCGCGAAGAACGCGTCGAGAGCGGCGTCGAAGCGCTCGGGCCCGCCGTGCAGGTCGACGACGCCGGCACCGTCGTGCGGCGCCGTGAACGCGGTGCCCCACGCGTTCGTCTCGGTGTAGTCGTTGCCCCAGTCGCGCGGGTCGAACTCGGTGCCGACCCGCCACGAGCCGTCCGGGTCGCGGCCGATGAAGAACCCGCGCTCGGAGTCGAAGACGTGCCGGTACTGCAGCGACCGGCGGGCGAACCACTCGGCCTCGGCCTCGTAGCGGGACAGGTCGGCGGGCGTCCGCGCCCGTGACGCGAGCAGGCCCGCCATGACGGCCAGACCCCAGTCGTTGATGGCCGCGTCCAGGGTCCACGACATCCCCTCGTGGGTCGCCGTGTCGACGTGGCCGCGGAAGGCGCCCGGGAGGCTCCCCTTGCGTCCGACGCGCTCGTCACGCGGCGGGACGGTCGCGTTCCGCACCGCGCTCCGGTACGCCTCGGCGAGGTCGAAGCCGCGCACGCCCTTCACGGCCAGGTCGGCGAAGACGGTGTCGCTCGTGGTGCCGGTCATGCAGTCCTCGGCACCGGGGGCACTCCAGCGGGGCGTCCACCCGCCGTCGTGGTGGTGCTCGACGAAGCCCTGCGCGAGTTCGCCCGCGGTCTCGGGGGTCAGGAGTCCGAGGAGCGGCCAGGCCGTGCGGTAGGTGTCCCAGAAGCCGTTCGTGGTGGTGAACGGGCCCTCGACGATCTCCGGCCCGGGCTCGTCGCGGATCGGGTCCGCCAGCACGTCGCCGTACGGGGAGCGGTGCCGCGGGGTGCCGGTCAGGGCGGTCTCCCCTGCACGGTTCGGGTAGAGGAACAGCCGGTACAGGCCGGAGTACAGGCTCGTCAGCTGGTCGGGGCTCGCGCCGTCGAAGGACAGCGTCGCGAGCTTCTCGGTCCACAGCGCCTCGGCACGGGAGCACATGGCGTCGAACGAGCCGGCATCGTCGAGGTTCGCGCGGGCGTCCTCGATCGAGACGGTCGAGATGCCGAGCAGGACGTCGACCGGGCCGCCGGTGCCCCCGGGTTCCCCCACGGACAGCCAGCCGCGCAGCTCCTGCTCGCCGATCGTCGTGTGGTCGGCGGTGACCCCGGCGACCCGCAGGTGCACGTGGTGCGGCGGGGTGCCGGGGCGGTCGTCGAGGACGGCCTCGACCACGGCCGTGCCGTCGGTGATCGTCACGGAGACGTCGGACACCCGGCCGTGGTGGTCGAGCACGACGCTGCGGGTGCCGGTGAACCGGAACCCGAGGGCGAACTCCCCCGCGGTCAGCTCTGCCGTCACACCGTGCTCGAGGGCGACCCGGTAGCGGTGCGGGCCGTCCTGCTCGTCCTCGTGGTCGAACCCGAGCGCGCGGGCGGACCGGTCGACGTCGGGGGTGTCGAGTGGCGAGGGCATCACCTGGAACACCCCGCGGTCGCCCATCCACGGCGACGGGATGTGACTCGTCGCGAAGGCCTGGATCGCCGGGCGGAGCCTCCCCTGGTCGTCGAGCCGGTCGTGCTCCTGGTACGCGTACGGCCAGCGGTTGCTCGAGGCGTCCGTCATCGGCAGGCCGAACACCCCGCCGTGCGGGACACCGACCAGCGGGGCGTTGTTGCCGCGGGAGAACCGGGAGGACGCCTGGGTGCCACGGGTCGTCCGGACGTGGCCGAGCGGGGTCGTCGGGGTCGGACGCGCAGGACCGATCCGGACGGCGTCGAGCCAGCCGCGCAGTGCGGGACGCTCGCCGTCGGCGGCCACAGGCGGTGCGTCGGAGCCGAGCCGGGCCTCCAGGCGGTCGACGACCAGCCCCGCGAACGGCGTGAGGTCGACCGCGCGACGGTTCCACTGGTCCACCCACTGCTTGCGGGCCGCGTCCTGCGCGTCCGGGGTGACCGCGTCGCCGTACTGGTCGCGGACCCCGGCGTGGTCACGCAGCCGCGAGCCGTCGGTGAAGACGACGTCGACGGCGAAGGCCGTGGCGTCCCAGAAGTGCGGCAGGTCTGCTTCCGTCGGTTCCGACGCCCCGTCGGGCAGGGTCCGCTCGGGGAACCAGACCCAGGAGAGCTCGTCGCCGGTGGCGATGGTGCGTCCAGTGAAGCCGGGGACGATCGCCTCGGCCACCGACGTGCCCGCTGGTCGTTCGACGAGCCAGCCCTCCGCGGAACCGAACCCGACACCGTTCCGAGCGGCCACGGCCGTCGTCGGACCACCGCTCCGTTGCAGTTCTCGCACGGGGCGAGCCTATTTGCTCCAGGGACTGGACGAAAACCCCGGCGTGTCAGTCCTTGTTGTGCCCCGGGGCGCTGCCGGACTTGCCGGGAGCGGTGTCCGACGTGGTGTCGACCGCGCCGGTGCCGGCGGCGCCCGTGCCGTCCTGCGGCTCCTGCACCGGGTTCGAGGCCGGGGTGCTCGGCTCCGGGCCGACGGGCGGGTCCTGCGTGGGCTGCTCCGGCTGGGTCGGTTCGCTCGGCTGCTCGCTGGGTTCCTCGGCGGGCTGCGACGGCTGCTGCTCCTGTGAGGGCTGCTGCTCGGCCGGTTCGCTCGGCTGCTGCTCCTCGCCCGGGTCCTCGGACGGCTGCTGCTCGGTCGGCGCGGTCGACGTGGTGTCCGTCGGGGCCGGGGTGCCGTCGTCGTCGCCGTTGAGGGCGAACACCGCGACCCCGATGCCGATGAGCACCAGGACGATCACGATGATCGCGGCGATGAGTGGTCCGCGCTTCTTCTTCTCCGGCTGGTCCTCCGGCTGGTCGCCCCGGCCCGGGCGGGGCGTGACCGGTGGCGGGGTCGGCCCGCTCGGGCCCGATGCGCCGCGGTCGGCTGTCTGGGCGCCGAGGACGGTCGTCGAGACGTCGTCGGCGGGGTTCGGGCGCTGGGTGTCGAGGACGCGGGTGGCGTCGTCGCCCGGACGCGCGCCGCCGTTCGGCAGTTCGCTCGCCGGCATCGCCTGCGTCCGGTCGTCGGCGTTCGCCGCTGCGGCGGCACCGGCGCCGACCGCGGCCCCCGCAGCGCCGGCTGCCGCGGCCGTCACCGCACCGGGCGCGCCGGGTAGCAGCTGCGTCGCGTTCGTCGGCTCGTCGCGACCCAGCGCGCGCAGGCGCTCGGCGGCCTCGGCAGCCGTCGGTCGCTCCGCCGGGTCCTGCGCGGTCATCACGTGCAGCAGGGTGCGCCAGGCCGTGGGCAGCTGCCGGTCGATCTCGGGCGAACGGGTGAGCCGGGCGGTGGCCGACTCGACCGCACTGCCCGGGAACGGCTGACGACCGGTCATGCACTCGAGCAGCACGAGCCCGAGCGAGTAGACGTCGGCCTTGCCGGTGATCTCCTTCGCCAGGACCTGCTCCGGGGCCAGGTACGCGGCCGTCCCCATCACGGTCCCCGTCCCCGTCACCCGAGAGGCGTCGCGGAGCAGGGCGATCCC
Organism: Curtobacterium flaccumfaciens pv. betae; assembly: GCF_026241855.1. Classification (NCBI taxonomy): domain Bacteria; kingdom Bacillati; phylum Actinomycetota; class Actinomycetes; order Micrococcales; family Microbacteriaceae; genus Curtobacterium; species Curtobacterium flaccumfaciens. Next base: position 3,589,750 of record NZ_JAPJDC010000001.1, read on the forward strand.
GAAGTCGGCGAGCTTGACGTGCCGACCGTCGCTCTCGAGCAGGACGTTCGCGGGCTTCACGTCACGGTGGACGATGCCCTGCGCGTGCACGGCGGCCAGACCGTCGGCGACCTGCGCACCCAGGCGGGCGGCGGTCGCGGGGTCGAGCGGGCCCTCGCGCAGACGGGTCGCCAGGTCACTGCCCGGCACGAGTTCCATGACGAGGTACGAGTCGCCGTCGACGTCGTCGAGTGCGGCGTCGTAGAGCGTGACGAGCTCGGGGGCCCGCAGCGTCGCGAGGGTCTGGATCTCCGCCTCGGCGCGGGCGCGCTCACCGCGGTCGACGGGGCCGATGCGGAACACCTTGACCGCGACCTCGCGGCCGAGTTGCTCGTCGACCGCCCGGTACACGGACGCCATGCCACCGTGTCCGAGCGTGCCCGTGACGCGGTACCTGCCGCCGAAGACCCGTTCTTCCATGCCCGGCAACCTACCGGTCGCGGCTGACGGCGCTCTGCCGTTCGGGGCGCCGGGGCGGGCCCCGGCGGCGCGGGCCCTGGCGACTTCGTGAGCAGAAGATGTCGGGTGCGGGCGAGCGACCCGACGTCTTCTGCTCACGAAGTGATGCGGTCGACGCCCGGCGCGGGCTCGGCACCGTGGTGGAGCGCCGTCAGGTACAACCGGTGCGCCGTGATCACGAGGGCGAGCCAGGCGAGTCCGAGCGCCCACGCCGCCAGGACGTCGGTCAGCCAGTGGTGCCCGAGGAACACCCGCGACGCCCCGACCGACAGCACGAACAGGGTGCCCACGACGATCGTCCACACCCGGGTGACGACGCGCGACTGCCGCAGGAGCAGCAGGTACACGATGGTGCCCACGATCACCGTGGAGTTGAGCGTGTGGCCCGACGGGAACGACGGCGACGTCTCGTACGGCGGCACCGCGTCGGACAGCGGCGGACGGGCGCGACCGATCAGGTCCTTGCCCGCGATCGTCATGAGCAGCGAACCACCGCTCGCGGCGACCAGGAGCACCAGTGGCGTCCACGCACGGCGCTGGATCGTGAAGCCGACCAGGAATCCGAGCGCGACGATCGGCATCCCGATCGTGCCGGCGATGTCGGTCCACCAGGTGACGAGCGTGTCCGCCGTGGGTGATCGGAGTGTGAGCGCCCAGTCGAGGACGGGTCGGTCGAGCACCGCGACGTCGTCGGCTTCACGGACGGCGTCGTAGACCTCGGAGGCGATCCACGTGGCGAGGACGGCGACGCCCAGGCCGATGGCGAGGGTCAGCAGCAGGACGGGCATGGCGCCGAAGCGCTTGCCGAGCGCGGTCCACGCACCGGCGACGCTGCGGCCGGCACGGGAGCGCCAACGGGTCAGGTCGACTTCGCCGACGGTGCGGTCGGCGGCGTCCCCGTGTTCGGTGTGCATCCGTCCACACTGCCCGAAGCCGCCGGGAGTCGTCCCGGCTGCCTCAGTCCTTCGCCTCCGAGTACGCCCCGACCACCCCGACCGACAGCGGGAACGTCACCGGGAAGTCCTGGAACAACAGCCGTCCGGCATCGACGGCGGCCTCCCGGATCTGCTGCGCCACCCACTCCGCGTGCTCCGCCGGGGCGTGCACCACGATCTCGTCGTGCACGAAGAACACCAGGTGCGGCCCGTCCGTCACGGCTCCGGGGAACCGCGCGAGCAACCGCGACCGCAGGGAACCCATCCACGCGAGCGCCCACTCGGCCGCGGTCCCCTGCACCACGAAGTTCCGGGTGAACCGGCCCCAGCTCCGGGCGCGGGACTCGACGGCACGCTGCATCGCCGGGGTCCCCTCGACCGTGTACGCCTGGTTCCGGGCCTCGAACCACGAGTCCTCGGGCACCGGTGGCGTCCGGCCGAGCAGCGTCGTCACCGGCTCGCCGCGCTCCCCCGCACGCGCGGCCCGTTCCACCATGTCGAGCGCCTGCGGGAACGCCCGGACCAGGCGTGGCACGAGCCGGCCGCCCTCGCCCTGGGTCGCCCCGTACATCGCACCGAGCATCGCCACCTTGGCCTGCTGCCGGGTCTCGACCGCCCCCGACGCCACCACGCCGTCGTACAGGTCGCGCCCGTCGCCGGCCGCGGCCATCGCCCGGTCGCCGGACATCGCGGCGAGCACCCGGGGCTCCAGCTGCGCGGCGTCCGCCACGACGAGCTTCCACCCGGGGTCGGCGATGACCGCGCCGCGGATGCCCTTCGGCAACTGCATCGCTCCCCCGCCGTCGGCCGCCCAGCGCCCGGTGACGACACCACCGACGACGTACTTCGGGTGGAACCGTCCGTCGCGGATCCAGTCGTCGAGCCAGGTCCAGCCGTTGGCGGTGAGCAGTCGCGCCAGGCGCTTGTACTCGAGCAGCGGCTCGATGACGGGGTGCTCGATCTCCTGCAGCTCCCACTTCCGCGTGCTCGTGACCATCAGGCCGGCCCGGCGCAGCGACTTCAGGACGTCGGCGGGTGAGTCCGGGTTGAGCCCGGGGTCGTCGAGGCGCTCGCGCACGACGGCGGCGATCTCCTCGAGGCGTCGCGGTCGCACCCCGTAGGGCACGCGCGGCCCGAGGGCGTCCTCGAGCAGCCGCTCGTGCACGTCGGCACGCCACGGCAGCCCGGCGTGCAGCATCTCGGCCGCCACGAGCGCACCGGCCGACTCCGCGGTGAGCAGCAGGCGGAGTGCACCCGGAGCGCTCGACCCCGCCACCGCGGCGAGCTGCGCCCGGAACTCCGCCACTGGATCGACCTCGTCGTCGGGCGCAGCGGCGGTGAACAGGGCGTCGTCGAAGAGCTGGGCCTGCGTCGGCCGGACCACGCGGGGTTCCGCGACCGGGGCGTCCAGGGCGTCGGCCGGCCGAGCGGCGAGCGCGGATCCCCGTGCAGCGAGCGCAGCCCGCAGGACACGACGACCGAGGCGCAGGTCGACGCAGCGTCCGACTCGCCCGCCAGCGGCGAGCACGGCCGGGTACCAGCGGGCGGTGTCGTCCCACACCCAGCGCACGCCCGGTGCGTCGTGGGCCGCGACGAAGGCCGGGAGGCCCGGCTCGTCCAGGCGGATCGGCTCACCTCCGGCGGTCCCCGCGTCGGTCAGGGGCGTCGCGAGGACGCCGCCGTCGACGCGGCGGAGGACGAGGTGCACGACACGATCATGCCGTGCCCCACCGACCCCGGTGGACCAGGGCCGGAACGGGTGTCACTCGCCGGGTCGGACCGCCGCGGTGTCGGCGACGTCGATGCGGACGTCGCCGTCCTCGGCACGGGAGACCTCGACCCGCGGGTCGGCGTCGTGCTCGTCGGATCCGGACATGCGGCGGAACGTGTCCTGTCGGCGTTCCTCGAACGTCATGTCGACGCCGTCGTCGAGGTGGTCGTGGTCGGGCTTCGTCATGCCGTGCACGGTACGCGGCCGCAGCTGCGGGCGGTCATGCGACCGGTGCCGTGCCGGTCCGCTCGGTCCAGTGCCCACCGCTCGCCCACCGGTCGAGCACCGCCGCGCGCAACCGACCGGACGGCGCCGCGGACCGTGCGGTCGCCAGCGGCACCCCGAAGACGAACTTCGCGACACTGACGTCCCCCTCGGTCGCGTCGTGCTCCCCCGGCGGGACGAGACGGAAGCGCCGGGCGAAGCGCACGAGGTTGGCATCGGGACCGAGCGCCGCCGGCAGGCCCGGATCGAGCATCCAGGAGCGGCACTGCCACCGGTCCGCAGCGAGCTGCGGTGCGAGGCCGCGCAGGACCTCGGGTGCGCGGGCGAACGAGCGGTCGCAGGCCACCGGGTCGAGCGGCCCGGTCTCCGGCACGTGCACACCCCAGGCCGGCGTGCCGTCCGCCAGGTGGTCGCCGAGTTCGAACTGGAGGCGCCCCACGGCAACCACACGCCCGGTCACCACGGCGACGAGCCACTCCACCCCGGTGCCGTGCAGCCCGTAGCGCGCGAGCTTGCGGTCGACGTCGGCGACGGATGCCTCGGCGAGCGCGCGCGGGAGTCCACGCTCCGCGAGGACGTCGGCGGTGTCCGGCACCGCGGCGCGGAGTGCCGCCACCAGCCGCGCGTCCCGCTCCGCGGCCCCGGCGTCGGCGACGGTGGCGGCCAGTGCGGCCGCCACCGTCGCGGAGTCGTCCGGTGACCCCACGGCGGCGGCGAGGACCGCGACGGACGCGGGACGGGCCTCCCGGCCGGGGGTCACGGTGGTCACTTCAGACCGGACGACGCGAGCCCGTCCATCACCCGACGCTGCAGCACGACGAACATGATGAGCACCGGTGCCATCGCCATCAGGCTGGCGGCCATCAGCACCGGGTAGTCGATCGTGCGGTCGCTCGACAGCGTCGCGAGGCCGGCGGCGAGCGGCATGTCCTCGGCGCGGGTGGAGACCACGAGCGGCCAGAGCAGCTCGTTCCACGACCACAAGACGGTCGTGATCGCGAGCACGCTGATCGAGGGTCGGGCCAGGGGAAGCATGATCCGCCAGAACGTCTGGAACGGGTTCGCACCGTCCATCCGCGCTGCCTCCTCGAGCTCGGGCGGCATGTTCAGGAACGCGGTCCGCATCAGGAACGTGCCGAAGGCGCTGAACAGCCCGGGTGCGACGATCCCCATCAGGGTGTCGAGCCAGCCGAGCCCCTGCACGATCTGGTACTGCGAGATCAGGTAGACCTGCGAGGGCACGAGCAGGATCGACAGCACGATCGCGAGCAGGGCTGCCCGACCGCGGAACCGCATCCGGGCGAAGGCGTACCCGGCGAGCGTGCACAGGACGATCTGCGCGAGCGTGCGGATGATCGTGACGTACACGGACGTGCCGAGCTGGCTGAGGAACGGCAGGCGTTCGAAGACCTGCGCGTAGTTCTGCCACTGCAGCTCCCCCGGCCAGAAGACCGGCGTGACGGACTGCACCTGCGCGTTCGTGGAGAGCGACATGATGATCTGCCACAGGAACGGGAACGCCATCGCGAACCCGCCGATGCCGAGCACGACGTGGATCCACCAGTGGCTGCCGCCGCGTCGGCCGGGCCGACGTGCGGTCCGAGGCGGTGTGACGGTGGCGGTCATCCCTGCACCCACTTCCGTTGGACGCGGAACTGCACGAGCGTGACGATGCCGATGAGCAGGAAGATCACCATCGCGATCGCGGCCGCGAAGCCCTTGTCGTTGTCGATGAATCCGGCACTGTAGAAGTAGAAGACGAGCGACATCGTCTTCGGGATCACCGGGTTGGTGCTGCCGAGGATCGCGTACAGCAGGTCGAACAGCTGGAAGCTCGAGATCGTCGTGACGATCACCACGAAGAAGATGCTCGGGCTGAGCAACGGCACGGTGACCGAGCGGAACTGCCGCCACCGGCTCGCGCCGTCGAGTTCCGCGGCCTCGTAGAGTTCCGGCGGGATGTCCTTGAGCCCGGCGCCGAGGATGATCATCGAGAACCCGAGGGACGACCAGAGGCCGACCAGGCTCACCGCGATCAGCGCGAAGCCGGGGGTCGAGATCCAGTACGGGCCGTCGATGCCGAAGTTCCCGAGGAACCAGTTCACGATGCCGTAGTCGCCGTTGTACATGATGCGCCAGACCAGGGCGATCGCCGCGGGCATGGCGACGTACGGCAGGAAGAAGAGCACGCGGTAGAACTGGGCGAACCGCAGCCCCGGGGTGTTCAGCAGACTGGCGAGCCACACCGCGATCGGGATCCCGGCGAGGACGATCACGGTGTAGATCACCGTGTTGAGCAGCGACTGGTAGAGCTGCGGGTCACCGACGAGTCGGACGTAGTTGGCGACGCCGGTGAACGTGGCGCCCCCGAAGACGCCCCAGCTGGTGAACGAGTACCAGAACGTCTGGATGATCGGCCAGATGTAGAAGGTGCCGACGCCGACGAGCAACGGGAGCACGAAGAGCCACGGCCACCAGCCGTCGGTCCGTCGTGGCGCTCGGCCGCCGTCGGCGCGCGGCGCGGGGGCGCCCCGCCCGGACGAACGTGTCGTCCGGGCGGGGGTGGCTGCGGCCGGGGGCCGCTCGGTGTTGATCGTCACGCGCGGGTCCTACTTTTCCTTGGCGAGGGCGGCGTCCATCTTCTGTGCGAGGTCCTCTGCCACCTGGTCGACGGGCTTCGACCCGTCGAAGGCGCTCGGCAGCAGGGTGGTCTCGAGGGTGTTCCAGGCGGCCGTGTTCTTCGACACCGGCAGCGGCTTCGCGTAGTCCACCGCGTCGAGGAACACCTGCAGGTCGGCATCGGGCATCGTCTTCGTGAAGGCACTCTGCGTGCCCTCGTACGCCGGGATGACCGCGCCCATGTCGCCCTGCTGCTGCTGGGCCGTCTTGCCCGCGAGGTAGACCTGCAGCGCCTGGGCGGCTGCCTTGTCCTTGCTCGCCTCGGACACGACGTTCGAGACACCGTGGATGACGGTCGCCTGCTCCTTGCCCTTGGGCAGCGGGTAGGCGACGACGTCCTTCTCGAGCTCGGTGCCGGTCAGCGCGGAGCGGAACCAGCTGCCGCCCTGGTACATCGCGAGCTTGCCCGAGGTGAACCACTGGTCGGCCGTGGTGTCGGTGAGCTGCTTGATCGAGGGCGATGCCCCCGAGTCGATCAGGTCGGTCCAGAACTGCAGGCCGTCCTCGGAGGCCTTCGTGGCGTACTCGGACTCGGTGCCGTCCGCGTTCACGACCGATCCCCCGGCCTGCAGGATCGTGTTGTAGTACGTCGTCTGGCCGTCCATGCCGCCGGCTGCGCCGTAGGCGCCCTTCGCCTGCAGCTTCTCGGACAGCTCGGCGCCGGTCCGCTGGAAGTCGTCCCAGGTCCAGTCCTTGGAGGGCAGGTCCATGCCGGCCTGCTCGAACAGCGACTTGTTCACCCAGACGCCGATGGTGTCGAAGTCCTTCGGCACGCCGTACTGGGTGTCGTCGTACGTGTAGAGGTCGTTGAGGGCGCTCGAGTACTTCGACGCGTCGATGTCACCCGACTCGACCTCGCCGGTGATCGGCGCGAGCTTGCCGTTGGCTGCGTACAGCTGGAAGTTCGGGCCGTTCATCCAGAACAGGTCGGGCAGGGTGTTGCTCGAGCCCTGGGTCTGCAGCTTCGTCCAGTAGTTGGCGTACGGCGTGACGTCGACGCTCACCTTGATGTCCGGGTACTCCTCGTTGAAGCCCTTCAGGTTGGCCTTGATGGCCTTGACCTGGTTCTCGTCCCAGACGGCGTAGGTCAGGGACGCCTTGGTGTCCTTCGGCGCGGCTTCGTAGTCGCCGCCGGAGCCGGACGCTCCGGACGACGCGGAGCAGCCGGCCAGGAGTGCGGCCGCGCCGAGTGCGGCGACGGCGCCGAGGAGGACGCGGCGCACGCCGGTTCCTCGGGTGGGGATGTGTGCGGTCATCGGGGTGTCCTTTCGCACGGCCGTCAGGAACCGACGGTCTGGGCGGGATGCGGGGTGGAGGGGGTGGAGCGGGTGAAGTGCGCGATGGTGTCGGCCGGCAGTGGGGGGACGTCGATGGGGACGGACCCGTTGCGGAGCGAGCGCGTGGCCAGCGCGCCGGCGGCGACCGCGGCACGGGCCGCGATCGGGGAGAGCTCCGACGGTTCGCCGAACGCGACGGACCGCAGGAACTCGGTCATGGTGAGCAGGTCGGCATCGGCGTGACCGTCCTCGACGCCGTCGATCGGGTACTCGCGGTCCCCCGCGGTGTCCCAACCCCGGCGGTGCGTCCAGACCTTCACGACGCCACCACCGGTGTCGCCGATGTTCTCGAGGCGTCCTTCGGTGCCGATGACGGTGTAGTTCCGCCAGTAGTCCGGGGTGAAGTGGCACTGCTCGTAGCTGGCCTGCACCCCGTTGTCGAGCGTCATCATCACCATCGAGACGTCCTCGACGTCGACGACGGGGTTCAGCCCGGTCTGGGCGAGCGGCGGCCAGTTGTCGTGGGAGAACCAGTCCCCCATGAGCTCGCCGCTGCGGTCGCGCCGGTCGGTGACGTCGCCGTAGACCGACAGCGACCCCATGCCGACGACCCGGGCGGTGTCACCCCCGCCGAGCGCGTGGATGACGTCGAGGTCGTGGCTCGCCTTCTGCAGCAGCAGGGAGTTCACCTTGCTGCGGTCGGCGTGCCAGTCCTTGAAGTAGTAGTCACCGCCGTTGCCGACGAAGTGCCGGCACCAGACGGCCTTGACCTGGCCGATCTCGCCGCGGGCCACGATCTCGCGCATCAGGCGGACCACGGCGGCGTGCCGGAAGTTGTGCCCGACGTACAGCGGCGTGCCGGTCTCCGCCGCGGTGTTCAGGACGGCGTCGGCGTCCTCGACCGTGATGGCCAGCGGCTTCTCGAGGTAGACGGCGATGCCCGCGCGGAGCAGGTCGATCGCGATCTCGGCGTGGGTCCAGTCCGGCGTGGTGACGATGGCCGCGTCGACGTGACCGGTGAGGTCACGGTGGTGTTCGACCACCAGGGCGTCCGGGTACCCGTCGTGCCCACGATCCCGGCCGGCCGCGGTGACGTCCGCGACGGCCACGACCCTGGCCTGCAGCGACGGGTCGTCGGCCGTTGCCTCGGCCACGTGGCGCGCGATGGCGGACCGCTGGCCCATCCCGATCACCGCGACGCGGAGTCCTGCGTTGTCAGCGCCCATGCTCATCGCTCCCTTGCGTGAATGTGACGCCAATGATGCCGAATCGATCATGAATGCACAATAGGCGCTCACAGATCGCTCACGCATCCGTGCCGGGGAGGGTTTTACACGATCGAAACGTCCGGACCGTTCCGGGGCGGCCGCAGGGGGCGCTCAGTCGGCGACGACGAGCTCCACGCCTGCGCTGGCCAGGTCGGCGGCGAACGAGGCCGGCACCGGCTGGTCGGTGACCAGGACGTCGATGCGGTCGAGCGGGCAGATCCGGGCGAAGGTCGACCGCTCGATCTTGGTCGAGTCGGCGACCACGACGACCCGTCGCCCGACCGAGGCGAAGTGGCGGCTGACCTCGGCCTCGCCCTCGTGCATGGTCGTCGCGCCGTACTGGCCGGTGAGCCCGTCGACACCGAGCACCACGAGGTCGAGGGCGAACTCGTCGAGGGTGTCCCGGACGAGCGGCCCGACGAGCTCGTAGGACTGCCGCCGCGCCACACCACCGGTGACCACGATCTTCACGTTGGCGCGGACGGACAGCTCGTACCCGACGTTCAGGGCGTTCGTCACGATCGTGATGCCGAACTCGCCGTCGGCGCGGATGAACCGCTCGCTCTTGCCGAGTTCACGCGCGACCTCGGTCGTGGTCGTCCCGCCGTTGAGCCCGACGGTCTCCCCCGGCTGCACCAACCGGGCGGCCGCGCGGGCGATCGCCGTCTTCGCCTCGGCCTGCCGGGCGATCTTGTACTGCAGCGGGAGCTCGTACCCGGCCCCGAGTGCTGCCGCTCCCCCGTGCGTGCGCGTGACGAGCCGCTGGTCGGCGAGGGTTGCGAGGTCACGGCGAGCCGTCGCGGCGGAGATCCCGAGCAGCTCCCCGATCTCGGCGATCGACACGTTGCCGCGTTCACTCACCAGTTCGAGCAGGGCGTTCAGCCGCTGTTGGGGGGTCATGACGGTCATCCTACGGCGTAGCCACCGTCCCACGGTGATCGGAAATGACGTTTTGCCCTTCCCTTGCGCACGATCGCTCGCTACGCTTCCTGATCATCGATCACCCGGATCGATCCGGACCCGGAAGGCTCCCATGACCGACACCTTCGTGAGCGCTGAACTGGCCTCGCAGCCGGAGACCTGGCGTGCAGCCGCCGCGCTCCTGCCGACCTTCGCCGATGCGCTCCCCCAGCCGGGCGAACGCGTGGCCGTGATCGGCTGCGGCACGAGCTGGTTCATCGCCATGAGCTACGCCGTCGCCCGTGAGCAGGCGGGCCTCGGCGTGACCGATGCCTTCGCCGGGTCCGAGTACCCCGCGTCCCGCGAGTACGACCGTGTGCTCATGATCAGCCGCTCGGGCACGACGACCGAGATCGTCGACCTGCTGCAGGCCCTGCCGTCGCAGCGGACCGTCCTGATCACGGCCGTCGCCGACAGCCCCGCCGCGGCCGTCGCCGACCAGGTGGTCGCCCTGCCGTTCGCCGACGAGCGCTCGGTCGTCCAGACCCGCTTCGCCACCACGACGCTCGCACTGCTGCGGGCGTCCATCGGTGACGACGTCGACGCGCTCGCAGCCCAGGCCGAGACCGCACTGACGGTGCCCATCGACGACCTGCTCGACGCCGAGCAGGTCTCGTTCGTCGGTCGTGGGTCCGCCGTCGGCCTGACGTTCGAAGCCGCGCTCAAGACGCGTGAGGCAGCGCAGTTCTGGGCCGAGTCCTACCCGGCGATGGACTACCGGCACGGTCCCATCGCGATCGCCCAGCCCGGACGGCTCGTCTGGTCGCTCGGTACTGCGCCGGACGGACTGGCCGACGAGGTCGCCGCCACCGGCGCCCGCTTCGTCCAGCACGACCTCGACCCGATCGCCGGACTCGTCGTCGTGCACCGGTTCGCCGTCGCCCTGGCCGAGGGACGCGGGCTCGACCCGGACAACCCCCGGTCGCTCACCCGGTCGGTCATCCTCACCTGATGGGCGGCGCAGGCGCGGTGCTCGGGGTCGACGTCGGCGGCACGGGCATCAAGACCCGGCTGACGACCGCCGACGGACTCGTCCTCGACGAGACCCGGGTACCGACGCCGCGCGACGACCCGGGCGCCGAGCGCCTCGCCGCCGTCGTCGCCGGACTGGCCGCACAGGCCACGCGACGGGCGCAGCTCGGAGCCATCGGGGTGGTGACCCCCGGCGTCGTCGACGAGACCCGCGGCACCGTGGACCTGTCCGTCAACCTCGGGTGGCGCGACGTCCCGGTGCGTGACCTCGTCCGCGCCGAGCTCCTACGGCAGGGGATCGACGTACCGATCGCCTTCGGCCACGACGTCCGCGCCGGCGCCCTGGCCGAGGTCCGGGCCGGCGACCCGGCGCTCTCGCGGGGGTCGGTCTCGTTCGTGCCGGTCGGCACCGGGCTCGCGAGCGCCCTGGTGGTCGACGGCGCCGTCGTGTCCGGCGGTGGCTGGGCGGGGGAGATCGGACAGGTCCGGATCCAGGCCGGCCCGCACGTGGGCCACCGCGTCGAGGAGATCGCGTCCGCCGGGGGAGTCGCACGTCGTTCCGGTGTGCCGTCCGCTCACGCCGCCATGCTCCTGGTCCGCCAGGGCGACCCCGCTGCCCGTGCGGTCTGGGACGACTGCGTCGCGGTCCTGGCCGACGCACTCGCCTGGACCACCGCGGTCGCCGGGGTCCACACCATCATCGTCGGCGGGGGACTCGCCGAGTCGGGCCCGCTGCTGCTCGACCCGCTGCGCGACGCCGTCTCGGAGCGTCTGCAGGGCGTCCGTGTCCCCGTCATCGTGCCCGCCCGGCACGGTGACGCAGCCGGCGCCATCGGAGCGGGGCTCCTCGCACGCACGCTGCTCGAGGCCGAGACCGGGGTCCTGCTGTGACCACCCTCGTCCGGGCCCATCGCATCGTCACGGCCCAGGCAGACCTGCACGACGGCTGGCTCGTCATCGGTGACGACGACACCGTTCTGGCGACCGGCACCGGGTCCCCGATGCGCACGGACACCGCCGTCACCGTCGACGGTGTGGTCGTGCCCGGGTTCGTCGACCTGCACGCCCACGGGGCGCTCGGGCACGACTTCGCCGGGTGCTCCGCCGAGGACGCCCGTGTCGCCGCCGGGCACCACCGGTCACGGGGCACGACCACCCTGGTCGGGTCCATCGCCACGGGCGAGCGCGCGGACACCGTGGCGGCCCTGACCCGGCTCCGGCCGCTCGTCGCGGACGGCACGCTCGCCGGGCTGCACCTGGAGGGGCCGTGGCTCGCGCCCGCCCGTCGCGGGGCGCACCGCGTGGACCTGCTGCACGCCCCGGACCCCGCCGAGGTCGACGCCTACTGCGACGCCGCGGGTGGTGCCCTGCGGATCGTCACGCTCGCGCCGGAGCTCCCGGGTGCACTCGAGGCCGTCGCCCGTTTCGTCGAAGCCGGGGTCGTCGTCGCCATCGGCCACACCGACGCCACCGCCGAGCAGACCCGCCGCGCGGTCGACGCCGGAGCCTCGCTCGTCACCCACCTGTTCAACGGGATGCCCCCGCTGCACCACCGTGCGCCCGGGCCGGTCGGGGTCGCGCTCTCCGACGACCGTGTGCTGCTCGAGTGCATCGTCGACGGCCACCACCTCGATCCCGTGACGGTCACTCTCGTGCAGCGCAGTGCTCCGGGCCGGATGGTCCTGGTCTCCGACGCCATGGCTGCGACCGGCTGCCCCGACGGCACGTACTCGGTGGCCGGATCGGCGGTGACCGTCCGCGACGGGCTCGCCGTGCTCGCCGACGGTTCGTCGCTGGCGGGCAGCACGATCACGGTCGCCGACGCCGTCCGCCGCCTGCTCGACGCCGGGACCGCCCTGCCCGAGGTCGTCGCGGCGTCCGCGGGGCGTGCCGCACGCCTGCTCGGGGCTCCGGCACCGCTCAGCGTGGGCGGCCCCGCCGACCTGGTCGTGCTCGACCCGGAGCGCGGCAGCGTCCGAGCCCTGCCGACGGCGGTGGTCGCATGATCCTCGTCGTCACCCCGAACCCGGCCGTCGACGTGACCTACCGGGTCGCCGAACAGCGCATCGGCGAGACCCAGCGCGTGCTCGAGGTCCAGCGGCGCCCCGGCGGCAAGGGCCTGAACGTCGGGCGGGTCCTCGCCGCCACCGGCGTGCCGACCCACGCCGTGCTGCCCCTCGGCGGCGACGGCGGGCGCTGGATCACCCACGCCCTCGACGACCTCGGGCTCGTCCACACCGACGTCGCCGTCCGTGGTGAGACCCGCACGACCGTGACGGTGGTGGACGACCTCGCTCACCCGACGATGTTCGGCGAGCCCGGACCCGTGCTCAGCCCCGACGAGTGGGACACGGTCACCGCCGCGGTCGAGACACTGCTCGACAGTGATGTCGGCCGTACTGGCGGCGCCGGCGGTGCCGCCGGTACCCCGCCCGCAGCCGCCCTGGTCGTGTCGGGCTCGCTGCCCCGCGACTCCGATCCCGCGGTCGTCGCCCGCTGGGTCACCGCCGCTCGCCACCGCGGTGTGCTCTCGGTGGTCGACTGCTCGGGCACCGCGCTGCTGGCGGCCGCCTCGGCCGGGGCGACGGTCTGCAAGCCCAACCGCGAGGAACTGCTCGAGGCCACGGGCACCGACGACGAGCGCTCCGGGGCACTCCGGCTCCTCGGACTCGGAGCGACGGTCGTCGTGGTGTCCCGCGGATCCGACGGCATCGCCGCCCACACCACCGAGCACGTGCTCGAGGTGCCGGCGGTCCCCGGGGTCTCGGGCAACCCGACCGGCGCCGGTGACGCCGCCACCGCCGGGCTCGTCGGTGTCCTCGTCGAGGTGCTCGTCGGTGCCGGTCTCCCCTCGTCCGACGGCAGCGTCCGGGCCCTCGACGACGCCACCCTGCTCCGAGCCCTGCGGTCCGCCGCCGCACACGGGGCCGCGGCCGTCCTCCAGCCGGTGGCCGGCGCGGTCGACGCGGCAGACGTCCACCGCTTCCTGTCCACACCGCCCGATCCCGCCCACGACCGAACGAGGACCCCCGCATGATCACCGACCTCGCCCTCACCGGCCTGCTCGACACCGCCCGCACGGCACGCCGCGGGGTCGGTGCGTTCAACGTGGTGCTGCTCGAGCACGCCGAGGCGATCGTCTCCGGCGCCGAGCTGGCCGGTCTGCCGGTGATCCTGCAGATCAGCGAGAACTGCGTCCGCTACCACGGCGGCCTCGCACCGATCACGACCGCGACGCAGGCGGTCGCACGTGCCGCCGACGTCGAGGTCCTCGTGCACCTCGACCACATCGAGGACCCCGAGCTGGTGGCGGCCGGCGTCGACCTGGGCGTCGACTCGGTCATGTACGACGGTTCGCACCTGGACTTCGCCGCCAACGTGGCAGCGACCCGCGAGCTCGCCGCCCGGTGTCACGCCGCGGGTGTCGCGATCGAGGCCGAGCTCGGCGAGGTCGGCGGCAAGGACGGCGTGCACGCGCCCGGCGTCCGCACCGATCCGACCGACGCCGCCGCGTTCGTCGCCGACACCGGGGTCGATGCCCTGGCGGTCGCGGTGGGGACCTCGCACGCGATGCAGACCCGCGAGGCCTCGGTGGACCGCGACTTGGTCGAGCGCCTCCGTGCCGCGGTGCCGGTGCCGCTCGTGCTGCACGGGTCCTCGGGCCTGTCCGACGACGAACTCCGCGGCGCCGTGCACGCGGGGATGACGAAGATCAACATCTCAACGCACCTGAACGGCCTCTTCACCCGTGCGCTCCGCACCGTGCTCGACGAGCGGCCGGACGTCGTCGACCCGCGCAAGTACGTCTCAGCGGGCCGGGACGCCATCGCCACCGAGACGGCGCGACTGCTGACGCTCCTGCACGCCTGACGCGCGAGCGGACGCTCAGCAGAGCGGGACGTTCACCGCGAGCCCGCCCATCGCGGTCTCCTTGTACTTCGACGACATGTCCGCCCCGGTCTGCCGCATCGTCTCGACGACCTGGTCGAGCGACACGTGGTGCACCCCGTCGCCGCGCAGGGCCATCCGGGCGGCGTTGATCGCCTTGTTCGCCGCGATCGCGTTCCGCTCGATGCACGGGATCTGCACCAGACCGCCGATCGGGTCGCAGGTCAGCCCGAGGTTGTGCTCCATCGCGATCTCGGCGGCGTTCTCGACCTGCTCCGGCGTGCCCCCGAGGACCTCGGCGAGCCCCGCAGCCGCCATCGACGCCGCGGAGCCGACCTCGCCCTGGCAGCCGACCTCGGCGCCGGAGATCGACGCCCGTTCCTTGTAGATCGACCCGATCGCCCCGGCGGTGAGCAGGAACCGCACGACGGCGTCGTCCCGTTCGGCGGCGGGGGCCTCGGCGACCGTGGGCACGTAGGTGAGCGCGTAGTACAGGACCGCGGGGATGATGCCGGCTGCGCCGTTCGTCGGGGCGGTGACGACGCGGCCCCCGGTGGCGTTCTCCTCGTTGACCGCCATGGCGACGAGGTTCACCCACTCCATCGCGAAGAGCGGGTCGTGGTCGGGGTCCTCGCGGGTGAGCTGCTCGTGCCAGGTGGCGGCGCGACGGCGGACGTCGAGCCCGCCGGGCAGGCACCCACCTCTGCGGACGGAACGGTCGACGCACGACTCCATCACGCCGTGGATGCCCAGCAGTCCGGACCGGATCTCGGCGTCCGTCCGGGTGACGGCCTCGTTCGCCAGGGCGACGCCGCTGATCGGCAGGCCTGAACCGGCACACGCGGCGAGCAGCTCGGCGCCGCTCGAGAACGGGTGGGGCACGGCGTCGTCGACCGGGATCGCCGCACCGGCGACGGCAGCCGAGGCGTCCGCCGCGGGCTCGGCTGCCTCGTCCCGCGCGATGAAGCCGCCACCGATCGAGTAGTAGGTCTCGTCGGCCAGATCGGTCCCGTCGGCGTCACGGGCACGCAGCCGCATGGCGTTCGGGTGCCGGGGGAGCATCGTCAGGGGGTGCAGGACGATGTCGGCGAGGCGGAACGGCACGCTCGCACCGCCGTCGAGCCGCAGGACACCGTTGCGTTCCAGGGCCTCGAGCGCGAGGACCATGGCATCGGGGTCGACGGTCTCCGGGTGTGACCCCATGAGCCCGGCGACGACGGCACCGAGGGTGCCGTGACCCTGCCCGGTCGACGCGAGGGACCCGTACAGGTCGACCACCACGGACGTGACGGGCAGGCCACGGACGAGGGTGGCGAACTCGGCACCGGCCCGCATCGGGCCGACGGTGTGCGAGCTCGAGGGGCCGACACCGACGCTGAACAGATCGAAGACGGAGACCGGCACGCCGCCACACTAACCCGTCCGGACGGACCGGTGCTCAGCGCCGCGACCCCGACCGCTCAGCGCCGCCGACCACCCTCGGGCGGCATGACGAACCACAGCACGACGTACGCGATCCACAGCGGCCCGGGGAAGAAGCTCAGGATGACCCAGACCACCCGGACCAGGGTGCGGGACAGGTTGAAGCGGTCGGCGAGACCGGCGCAGACGCCGGCCAGCAGACGACCGTTGCGGGGACGGGAGAGTGTGCTCATACCGACGACGCTACGCAACGCCGCCGGTCGAGCGCATCCGGGACGCACCCCGAGCGTGGTGGGGGAAACCCCCGGACCGGCCCTGAGCGACCCTGGGATCAGGGGATGAGGACGATCTTGCCGCGGGTGTGGCCCTGCTCGAGCTCCTCGAAGGCGTCCTGCACGCGGTCGAGCGGGTAGGTCGCGGCGACGGGCACCTCGATCGCACCGTTCGCGACCTCGAGGGCGAGCGCCCCGAGGATCTCCGGGTCGGCGGTGTCCGCGCTGCCCGAGGCCTTCGCCCCGACCTCGGCGGCCTCGTCGAACGCGATGATCGTCTCGATGCGGTCGACCGGCACCCCGAGGGCGATGCCGAGCCGGACGTACTCGGCGCCGTGGGTGTCGATCACGGCGTCGACGCCGTTCGTCGCGAGTTCGGTGATGCGCTCCTGCAGCCCGTCGCCGTACGCGACCGGCCGTGCACGCTTGGAACGGAGCCACTCGTGGTTCGCCTCGGACGCGACGGCGATGACGTCGATGCCCTCGTTCGCGAGCAGCTGGGTGACGAAGCCGCCGACCCCGCCCGCGGCGCCGGACACCACGACGGTCTCGCCCGGACGCGGATCGACCGCGCGGACGGCCGCGGCCGCGGTGGTCGCGATGACGTCGAGGCCACCCGCCACGGTCCAGTCGAGCAGGCGTGGCTTCTGGACGACCTGGACGGCCGGCACGGAGACGTACTCGGCCTGGCTCGCGCGGTCCCACGACCAGCCGATGACCTCTTCGCCCTCGTCGACGCCGTCGACCTCAGCCCCGACGGCCACCACGATGCCGGCGAAGTCGGTGCCCTGCCCGGACGGCAGGTCGCCGCCGAACGCGCCCTGGCGGATGGCGGACTCACCGGGGTTGATGCCCGCGGCGCGGACACGGACGAGCACCCGCCCGGGCGTCACCTCGGGAACGGGCACCTCGGCGACGTGCAGGACCGATCGGTCACCCCACTCGTCGAAGCGGACAGCGCGCATGGTCTCCGGGATCTCAGTCATCGGCACCGACGCTACCCCGGCGCGCGGCACCCGGTCTGCGTGGACCGCTCCATCCCTGCGAGGACGCGAAAGGGAGAGGGTGCGAGACTGGGGGCATGCCCATCCTGAACAAGGACATGCAGGTCTGCATGTCGCTGGCCGCGCGACCGAGCAACATCGGCACCCGGTTCCACAACTACCTGTACGACGAGCTCGGCCTCAACTTCCTGTACAAGGCGTTCACCACGACCGACCTGCCCGGCGCCGTCGCCGGCATCCGTGCGCTCGGGATCCGCGGTTGCTCCGTGTCGATGCCCTTCAAGGAGGCGATCATCCCGCTGGTCGACCACATCGAGGACTCCGCCGCCGCGATCCAGTCGGTCAACACGGTCGTGAACGACGACGGCGTGCTCACCGCGTCGAACACCGACTACGAGGCGATCGCCGCCCTGCTCGGGTCCCACGAGGTCGACCCGGCTTCGCGCGTGCTGCTCCGCGGCTCGGGCGGCATGGCCAAGGCCGTCACGGCGGCGTTCCGCGGTGCCGGCTTCGACCGGTTGACGGTCGTCGCCCGCAACGAGCAGACCGGCCCGGCCCTCGCATCGCAGTACGGCTACGAGTGGGTCGCCGACGAGCGGGAAGCGGGGGAGACCGACCTGGTCGTCAACGTCACCCCGCTCGGCATGCGCGGCGACCAGCAGGACGCACTCGCCTTCGCGCCGGAACGGATCGAGGCGGCGCACACCGTCTTCGACGTGGTCGCGTTCCCGTCGGAGACCCCGCTCGTGCGGGCGGGCCGCGACGCCGGCAAGCACGTCATCACCGGCGCCGAGGTCATCGCCCTGCAGGCAGCCCGCCAGTTCGAGCGGTACACGGGCGTCGCCCTGACCGACGACCAGGTGGCGCGGGCCAGCGAGTTCTCGCGCGCCGAGTAGTCGACGCACCCACAGGGCGGACGGGAGGCACGTGGCGGCACCGCCACGGGCCTCCCGTCCGTCTCGTGGGACGTCTCAGGCGTTGGCCGCGCGCCCGACGGCCACCCACTCGAGGCGACGGAGCGTCTCGCGGTTGCGGATCCAGATGAGCGGCTGCATGAGGAAGTCGGGCACGTACGAACCCGGCCCGGCCACCGCGTTCTCGGTGATCGTGACCTTGCAGCCGTGCCGGTGCGGTTCGACCGTCAGTTCGACGCGGGCCTCGCCGATGGGCCAGCCCTTCGGCTGGATGACCATGCGGTGCGGCGGCTCCCACACCAGCGACGTCGTGACGTCGTTGATGACGATCGGCCACGCGCCGAACGAGTGGTGCAGGTGGGTACCGACCTGCGGCCAGCCGGACTCCTCCTTGCGCATGCGCGAGGCCCCGACCACCCAGGTCGTGTAGAGCCACCCGTCGCCGAGCACGTCGAAGACGGCTTCGGGACGGCAGTGCAGGATGCGGACGTTCTTCGCCATGGTGATCAGCCTTCCGGGGTGAGGTCGACGTCCTCCGGCAGGCCGAAAGTGTGCCGGAGTGCGCTCTTCGCCGCGTGCCACCCGGCCATCCCGTGCACGCCGGGGCCGGGCGCGGAGGACTCGGAGCACAGGTACATGCCGCCGCCCATCCGCCACGGGTCGCTGGACAGGACGGGGCGCTTGACGAGCTGCCAGAAGCTCGCGGCACCGGCGGCGATGTCGCCACCGACGTAGTTCGGGTTGTACTCGCCCATCTGCACGGCCGTGCGGGAGCTCGACGACAGGATCGTGTCGCGGAACCCCGGCGCGAACCGCTCGATCTGGCGGGTGACGGCCTCGGTCGGGTCGACGTCCGACCCCGCGGGGACGTGCGCGTAGGCCCAAAAGACGTGCTTGCCGGCCGGTGCCCGGGTCGGGTCCACCACGGTCGGCTCCGCCCCGAGCACGTACGGGCGCTCGGCGTGCTGCCCGTGCGCCACCGCCCGTTCTGCCGCCGCGATCTCCTGGCGGGTCCCGCCGATGTGGACGGTCCCGGCCTTCCGCAGCGACTCGTTGGTCCACGGCACCGGGTCGGACAGCGCGAAGTCGACCTTCGCCGCCGCGTTGCCGAACCGGAAGCGACGCAGCGCCCCGCGCTTCGGCGTCGGGATCTGCTTGCCCGCGATCCGGAGCATGCCCGGCACGCTCGTGTCGAACAGCACCGCCTTCGCCGGGGTGAGGTCACCGAGCGACCGGACCTCCTGCCCGGTGACGATGCGGCCGCCGTGCGCGACGAGGTCGGCGGCGAGCGCGTCGACGATCGCCTGGCTGCCGCCGATCGGCACCGGCCAGCCGCGGGCGTGCGCGTACGAGCCGAGCGACAGTGCCGCCGCCGCGGTGGACAGGGACGGCAGGTGCTGGATCGAGTGCGCGGCGACGCCGGACACCATCGCCGGAGCAGCGTCGCCGCGGAAGCGCAGGTTCCACGCGGCGGTGCCCTGCTCGAGCGCCCGCAGGCCGAAGCGCAGGACGGTCAGGGGGTGGCGCGGCACGTGCAGCAGCGCGTCGGTCGCGAAGTCGGCGACCTGGTCGGCGTTCTCCGCCAGCGGGGCCATCAGCTGCTTGAAGGCCGGACCGTCCACCCCGAGCTCGGCGGCGGTGCGGTCGAGGTCCTGGTAGGCGATGCCGGCGCGGCCTCCGTCGAGCGGGTGGCCGTACTGCACCTCGGGCAGGCGGAGTTCGATGCGCTCCTCCATCCGGAAGAGCCGGAAGAACTCCGACTGCAGGGCCATCGGGTGCACGGCGGAGCAGACGTCGTGCAGGAAGCCGGGCAGGGTGAGCTCGGCCGTGCGGGCGCCGCCGCCGATCGTGTCGTTCCGTTCGACGACCTCGACCGACAGTCCGGCGCGTGCGAGCGTCACCGCTGCCGCGAGCCCGTTCGGTCCCGCTCCGACGA
Organism: Curtobacterium flaccumfaciens pv. betae; assembly: GCF_026241855.1. Taxonomy (NCBI): domain Bacteria; kingdom Bacillati; phylum Actinomycetota; class Actinomycetes; order Micrococcales; family Microbacteriaceae; genus Curtobacterium; species Curtobacterium flaccumfaciens. Next base: position 3,609,771 of record NZ_JAPJDC010000001.1, read on the forward strand.
CCACCGCATCAACCATGCACCGAGCCTAGGGACTCGTGACTGCGTGTGGTGTCGGTCAGATCACCGAAGCGCCTGTCGACACCGCCATCCGCTTCCGAGCCAGCACGTCGTCGATACGGTGCGCACCGGTGATGAAGGCCGCTGCGTCGGGATCGATCGCTCCGGCGATCGCGACGATGTCGTCGCGGATGGCCGCCAACGGCGCGTTGTGGATCGGTTCGTGGTGGGCGAGCCGGTTCCGGAACCTGCGCACCGCATCGAGTCGCCGGTGCAGCTGCTTGCGTCGGACCGCTCCCAGGCCGGGGAACGCGTGCACGAGCCGCGGCTGCCAGAGCGTCGTCTCGTAGCTCCAGATCGGGTCTCGGGGGATGCCCGCATCGGTGAGGCCGACCCAGAAACCGAAGCTCGTCGCGGCGACCACCTGATCCGGTTCGGGATCGGCGAAGCCCCGTCGACGCAGGGTTCGAGTGGCGTCGTCGACCGCTCGGCGTTCGCGTTCCAGCAGGTGGACTGCGGCGTCGTTCCACCAGTCGTCACGACGCCCCCGGCGAAGTTCGTCGTGGAGCGCGTTCCGGACGAACACTTCGAGGCAACCGACGGGACCCCAGAACGCCGACGCGATCTCTGAGTTCCAGGCGTAGAGCCGCGCGGCGAGGTCGGTACGGCCGGCGTAGCGAGCCGCGTACCGGTCGAAGCGCGCTGCGCTGAGCAGCCTCGGGAGCGCCTGCAGCGTGGCTGGATCGATTATCGCGCCCTTCGTCACACCCCTCTGAGACAGCAATCGCCCCAGGAGTCCGGCGAGCCGAATGGTCCTGGGGCGTTACTCGAGGAGCGTATCGAAGACGAGTCGGTATATCAAGTACCGGTCAGGTGCGCGAGGTGTCGGGATCAGCGGGGTCCGACTCGTCCTGGTCGCCGTCGGCGTCGTCGGGCTCGTCGGCGTCGACCGGGGTCGATCCGACGGGGTGCTCGGCGAGCAACTCGGCGAAGTCCTCGTCGAGCATCTGCTGCAGCCGGTCGTCGCGGCCGATCTCGTAGTCGTCCGCGGGGCGCTGGGCCCAGCCGAGGCGCCCGACGACGGTGGTGCCGATGTCGTCCCAGGCGCGGGCCCGCGCGGCGAGCACGATGCCGTCGACGAAGTGCTGGTCGTCGCGCCGCTTGTCGAGCATGGTGGCGAGCTGCTCGTAGGTGGCCTCGCGCATCCGGAGCTTCAGGTCGTCGCCCCGCCGGTAGTCGTGCTGGTGGCGGGAACGGCCCTTCTGCTTGCTCGAGGTGGAGCGGATCTCCCGCATGCGTGCGGCGTCGCCCCGCTGTTCCTCGGCCATGCGGTGGAGTTCCTCGCGCGTGGCCTCGGCGATGAGCGCGTGGTCGAAGTACCCCTGGTCACGCAGGGCGTTCGTGATGATGCGGTTGGCCACCGCGATGGTGACGGCGGCCTTCGCGATGAGGAAGCCCTCGTCGACCGCCCGCTTCAGTTCGACCTGGCTGATGGGTCGATCGCGCACGTCGGGGTTGCGTCGTCCGAACAAGGCCATGCTCCGACGATACCGGCGACCGGTGTCGGTCGGCCTGCACGACGGTCGCGCGGGCACCCGGTGCCGACGCGCCGCGCACAACCGAAGTGCCGTCGAACCGGCGGTCGGCGCGGTTCGGATGGGCTTTGGTTGTGCGGCGCTGCGGCACACCGGGAGCGCGGCCAGCGGCCAGCGGCCGTCGGCCGTCGGCCGCGGCCGGCGGCCTGCACGACGGCGACGGGCGTCAGAGCAGCAGGCCGTACACCGCGACGTCGACACGCTCGGGCCCGAGGGGCAGCGCGCCGCGCAGGGTGCCCTCGTGCGCGAAGCCAAGCCGCTCGGCGAGTCCCCGGCTCCGCGCGTTGTCGACCGCCGTCCGGATCTCCATCCGTGCGGACCCGCGCGCCCGGGCGACCCCGATCAGCACGGTGGCGGCCCGCCGGACGACACCACGGCCCTCCTGTCCGGCGTCCACCCAGTAGCCGAGCGATGCCTGGCCCAGGTACGGATCGAACGTCAGCGAGGCCACCCCGACGATGCGGTCGTCCGCCCGGATGACGCAGGGCAGCGCGCGGTCCATCGCGAACTGACCGAGCAGCCGCTCGGTGTGCAGGGCGATGGCCTCGCGGGTCTGGGGGTCCCAGGCCCAGGGCTCGGCGGCCCGCAGACGATCGGTGTTGGCGTGCACGAGTGCGAGCACCGGGTCGACCGTCGTCAGGTCGCGCAGCGTCAGCGTGTAGCCGTCACCGAGATCGCGTCCGAACGTCGTCACCGTCCAGACACTAGGCACCCCTGCCTGTCACTCGTACCGGAGCGCCTCGATCGGGTTCTGCCGTGCCGCTCGTCGTGCCGGCAGGGTGCCCGCCAGGAACGCGATGAACATCACGACGAGGATGATCGTGGCGACGGAGCCCGGCGCGAACTGCATGATCTGCAGCCCCGGCAGGTCCTTGAGGAGCGTGCCGGCCAGGACGTTCGAGATCCCGGTGCCGAGCAGGATCGCGACCCCGGCGCCGATGGCGCTGCCGAGGAACCCGATGAACACCGCCTCGAGCGAGAACAGCGTGTAGACCTTGCCGCCACCCATGCCCATCGCCTTCATGAGGCCGATCTCGCGGGTGCGCTCCTGCACGCTCATGAGCAGGGTGTTGATGATGCCGAAGCCGGCGGCGACGAGCGCGATCACGGCGAAGGCGTTCAGGACCCCGACGATGCCGCTGATGACGGTCTGGAACTGGCCGAGCTGGTCCTGGATGGTCTGACCGAGGAACCCGTCGTCGGCCAGGGACTTCTTGACCGTGGTGACGGAGGCGTCGGAGTCGAGCGTCGCGGTGGCGCTGGCGTAGGACGTGGCGATCGAGTCGGGCTTGCCGATCTCCTGCGCCGCCTGCATGGCGTCGGTCAGTGCGGCGTTCGCCCCGGCACCGCTGCCGAACAGCGACTCGTTCTGCACCCCGACGACTGTGGCGGTGAGCGTGTGCGGCTTGCCCTGGTAGTCGTCGACGGCGATCGTGAGCTCCTTGCCGACGGCGGCCGACGCGCTGCCGAGGCCCATGTTCTTCAGGTAGTCCGTCGGCAGCATCACCTGGTTGGCGTCGGTCTCGTCGTCGAGCTGCTTGCCGCTCGCCAGGTCGGCGTCGAGCTCGCCGGCGTTGGCCGTGAGCGAGACGACGTACTTGCCCTTGTCCCCGTACTCGGCGTACTTCGGTGCGAGGGCGACCGCGGGGCGGAGGCCCTTGATGCCGTCCGTCTTCTTGATCGCGTCGACGTCGGACTGCGACAGGTACGAGAACGACGCCGGGCCGCGGTCGACGCTCTGGCCCGAGGCCTCGGGGTCGTACTTCGCCGGGCCGCTGTCGGTCGAGGTGGAGTCCACGGCCTTCGTGACGACCAGGGTGCCGTCGTCTCCGATCGAGGAGACCTGGCTGTCGATGTAGTTGCTGACGCCCGTGCCGATGGCCGAGGTCAGGGTGATCGTGAAGGCGCCGATGAAGATCGCGATGACGGTCAGGGTCGTGCGCAGCTTCGAGCGGAAGGTGTTCGAGACCGCGGTGCGCAGGAGGTCGAGGAAGTTCATGCGGAGTGCCTTCCGTGCGTGGCAGACGCGTCGACCGCGTCGTCCGAGCCGCCGACGATCAGGCCGTCGCGGACGTTCACGCTGCGGTCGCAGCGCGCGGCGAGCTCTTCGTCGTGCGTGACCGCGACGAGCGTGATCCCCCGCTCGCGCTGCAGCCCGAACAGCATGTCCTCGACCACCTGCCCCGTGTTCGTGTCGAGGTTGCCGGTCGGCTCGTCGGCGAAGATCACGCTCGGCTCACCGACCAGCGCCCGGGCGATGACCACGCGCTGCTTCTGGCCGCCGGACAGGTCGTTGGCGTCGTTCTTCGCCTTGTCGGCCAACCCGAGCGCATCGAGGGCTGCCATGCCCCGGCGCTTCCGCTCGGCTCCGGAGACACCGGCGATCTTGAGCGGGAGCACGACGTTGTCGAGCACCGAGGTCTTCGGCGTCAGGAAGAACTGCTGGAACACGAACCCGAAGGTGCTGTTCCGGGTGCGGTTGACCTGCCGCGCACCGAGCGTCGCCGCGTCGGTGCCGTCGAGCAGCACCTGTCCGGCCGACGGCTTGTCGAGCAGTGCGAGCAGGTGCATCAGCGTCGACTTGCCGGAGCCGGACTTGCCGACGATCGCCAGGCTCTCACCCTGGTGCACCGCCAGCGACACCCCCTTGAGCGCGTCGAACCGCGTCGCGCCGCGGCCGTAGGTCCTGGCGAGGTCACGGGCCTCGAGCACGGGAGTGGTCATGGGTTCACCGTAGTGGCCGGTGCACGACTGCAAGTTTGCGTTTGCTGTAGATCATGTGACGTTCCGGTTACAGTCGGGCCCATGCCCGACTCCGCGACGCCGTCAGAACTCGGTCTCCGTGACCGCAAGCGCATCGAGACCCGCAACCGCATCGCCGAGGCGGCTCGGTCCCTGGCCCTCGAGCAGGGCGTCGACGGCACCACGATCGAGCAGATCGCCGCGCGGGCCGACGTCTCCCCGCGGACGTTCTTCAACTACTTCGAGAGCAAGGAGGACGCGGTCCTCGGGCACACCGAGCTCGACCTCGAACCCGCCACCCTCGAGGCGCACCTGGCGGCCGTCGCAGGGGAGCCGGCGGAGCAGGCCGTCGTGGACCTGGCGTTCCTGGTGTTCGGGTCGTCGTTCGGCGACGAGCACGAGCGGCTCGAGCGCAAGGCCGTCATCGTGCGGTTCCCGCAGCTGATGCGTCGGCAGGTCGCGCGGATGACCACCGTTGCCGAGGCGATGACCGGCGCCGTGCGCACGATCCTCGAACGCGACCCGGCCTGGGGCCCGGAGGCCGCGACCCCGCAGGCGGCCGAGATGCTCCTCGGCATGTGCATGACGGGCCTCCGCAGTGCCGCTCGGTACGAGGGTTCCGACCCGGAGCAGGTGCGGGCGGCGGTGGTCGCGTCGATCCGCGACACGGCGGCGCGCATCGCCGCGGCCTGAGACGCGACCACGAACGCAGGGGAGGCACGGTGCCAGCTGGCACCGTGCCTCCTGTCCCTGACGTGGATGCGTCGAGAACGGTCAGGGCTTCGTGATGAAGCCCTCCTTCACCATCCAGTCGAAGGCGACGTCGGCCGGCTCACGCCCCTCGACGTCGACCTGACGGTTGAGCTCCTGCAGCACGGCGTCCGTGAGCTTCGGCGAGATCTGGTCGTAGATCCCCTCGAGCTGCGGGTACTCCTTGAGCGTCTTCGAGTCGATGACGGGCGCGACGTTGTACGCCGGGAAGAAGCCCTTGTCGTCATCGAGCACCGTGAGCCCGAGCGACTTGATGCGGCCGTCGGTGGTGAAGACCTCACCGAAGTTGCACTTGCCCCGGTCGGTGGCCGTGTAGACCGTGCCGGTGTCGAGGATGCTCACGTTGCTGCTCGGCACCCCGTTCGACCCCGAACCGCCGAGCTCCAAGCCGTACTTCTTGAGCATCGGCTTGAAGCCGTCGGCACGGGAGTTGAACTCCGACTCGACACAGAACGTGCGCTGGTCGACCGGCAGCTTGGTGATGTCGGAGAGCGTCTTGACGTCCCCGAGCTCCTTGACGGCCTCGTTGCGGACGGCGAACGCGTAGGTGTTGTTCATCGGCGCGGGTTCGAGCCACGTCAGTCCGTTGCCGGCGTCCTCCTTCTTCACCGCCGTCCACTGCTCGGTCTTGTCCGGGATCCCCTTCGTGTGACCCATGAAGGTCAGCCAAGCGGTACCGGTGTACTCGTACGTGAAGTCGGCCGCGTGCGAGGTCATCAGCTCACGGACCGCGACACTGCCGGGCACGTTCGTCTCGTCGGTGACGTCGAACCCGGCGGCCTTGGCGGCGAGCACGGCGATCTTGCCGAGCACGAGCTGCTCGGTGAAGTTCTTCGACGTCACGGTGATGTGGGCGCCGGCCGGCAGGTCGTCGATGCGCTGGATGGAGCCGGCGCCGGCCTCGGGCACGAACGACGTCGCGGGCTGCAGGCCGCACCCGGTCAGGACGAGGGCGGTGGCACCGGCGACGAACGCGGCGGCTCCGACCCGGGTGCGGGTGCGGCGGGTGCTGCGTGTGCGGCGGGTCATCGGAGTCCCTTCGGTCGTGCGACCGTCTCGACCACGCGGCCGAGCCAGTCGATGGAGAGGGCGAGCAGGGCGACGAGGAGGGCCCCGGCGACGAGCACCTTCGGCAGGAACAGCGTCACGCCCGTGGTGATGAGCAGACCGAGTCCGCCCGCACCGACGAAGGTGGCCAGGCTCGCCGTGCCGACGAGCAGCACGAGGGCGGTCCGGATACCCGAGAGCATCACGGGCACCGCGAGCGGCAGTTCGACGCGCATCAGCACGCTGAAGGCGCTCATGCCCATGCCGCGACCGGCCTCGACCAGGCGGTCGTCGACGCTCTGCACGCCGATCATGGTGTTCCGGAGCACCGGCAGGATCGCGTAGAGCACGAGCGCGATGACGGCGGACGAGCTGTTCAGGCCGAGCCAGGCGGCGAGCAGCACGATGAGGCCGACGGCCGGGGCCGCCTGCCCGAAGTTCGCGACGGCGAGCACGTACGGGCTCGCCCGGCGCAGCGGCCCGCGGGTGAGCACGACGCCCAGCGGGATGCCGATCACGAGCACCAGGACCGTCGACTGCAGGGTCAGCACGAGGTGCTGGCCGGTCAGGGCCAGGATGTCCGCCGGGTTGAGCGTCGTGCGCTCCGTCGGGGTCAGGTCCGCCGTCGCGAGCCACACCGCGAAGCCGGCCAGGACGACCAGGATCGCGATCGGCTGGAACAGCAGGCCCTTCCACGAGGTGCGTGCACCGGTGGCGGGGCCGGCGACGGCGACTGCGCTCACAGGTCTTCTCCGGTGGGCATCGCCGACACCGGTGACGACGGCATGGTCTCGATCGGGTTCGTGTTGGTGCCGACCGGCGTGTAGGCCTGGTCTCCGGCGGCGGTCGCGCGGGAGCGGGTGATCGCCTCCATCACGGTCTCGACGGTGATCACGCCGCGGAACGCGTCACGACGACCGGTGACGAGTGCGGCTCCGGCGCTCGAGACGAGCATGGTGTCGAGCGCGTCGTTGAGGGTCGCTGCCTCGCCCACGACGGGCAGGCCGGGCTCGACGCCGTCGGGGATGCGGTCGAGACGCTCGAGCTGGCGGCGCGACGGCCACCCGATCGGGCGCTGGCGGTGGTCGACGACGACGGCGTGCTGGTGCCCGCCGGCCTCGTTCATCCGCTGCAGCACGGCCTTGACCTCTTCGCCGGGCGAGCACGTCACGGCCGACTCGACCTCGACGTCGCGCACGCGGTTCAGCGTGAGTTGCTTCAGGCCCGCACCGGAACCGATGAAGTTCTCGACGAACTCGTTCGCCGGCTCGGCCAGGATCCGCTCCGGGGTGTCGTACTGCACGATGTGCGCGCCCTCGGTGAAGATGACGATCCAGTCGCCGAGCTTCACGGCCTCGTCGAAGTCGTGCGTGACGATGACGATCGTCTTGTGCAGTTCCTCCTGGATCCGCAGGAGCTCGTCCTGCAGGCGCTGGCGGGTGATCGGGTCGACCGCACCGAACGGCTCGTCCATGAGCAGGACGGGCGGGTCCGCCGCGAGCGCACGGGCCACGCCGACGCGCTGCTGCTGGCCACCGGAGAGTTCGCGGGGGAACCGGTCGCGGTAGGTGTCGGGGTCGAGCGAGACCAGGTCGAGCAGCTCGTCGACGCGCGCCGCGATCTTCTCCTTCGACCAGCCGAGCATCTTCGGCACGATCGCGATGTTCGCCGCGACCGTCATGTGCGGGAAGAGACCGCCGGCCTGGATCACGTAGCCCATGCGGCGGCGGAGCTCGTCACCGTCGATGCCCGTGACGTCGTCGTCGCCGACGACGATCCGGCCCTGCGTGGGCTCGATCAGGCGGTTGATCATCTTGAGGGTCGTCGTCTTGCCGCAGCCGGACGGGCCGACGAGCATGACGATCTTGCCGGCCGGGATCTCGAGCGTGATGCCGTCGACGGCGGGCTTCGACTGCCCGGGGTACCGCTTGGTGACCTCGTCGAGCAGGATGCTGCGCCCGGTGACGTCCCCGTCGGGCGCGGTGGTGGTGGCGGAGTCAGTGCTGGACACGGATACCTCTCGAGATGGTCAGGCGGCCGAGGCCGATGAGGAGCAGGTCGAGGACCAGGGCGAGCAGGACGACGCCGACCACCCCGACCACGACGGAGAACAGGGCGTTGGCGCCGCCGAGGCGGGACAGCCCGGAGAAGATGAAGCCTCCGAGCCCGGGACCGAGCGCGTACGCGGCGATGGCGGCGATGCCCATCACCATCTGCGCGGCCACGCGCACGCCGCTCAGGATGATCGGCCAGGCCATCGGCAGTTCGACCTGCAGCAGGGTGCGGAACCGGCTCATGCCGATGCCGCGCGCCGACTCGACGACTGCAGGCGGGATCTCGGCGAGACCGACGACCGCGTTGCGCAGGATCGGCAGCGCGGCGAAGAAGACGACCGTCACGACCGACGGCAGGACGCCGAAGCCGAGCGGGACGATGAGCAGGCCGATGACGGCGAAGGACGGCAGGGTGAGGCCGATGGCCGACACCCCGTTCGCGAACGCGGTCAGGCGCGGGCTGCGGTAGACGAGTGTGGCGAGCACCACGGCGATGACCGTGGCGAGGACGACGCACTGGACGACCAGTGAGAAGTGCTGCCACGATGCGAACCAGATCTGGTTCCATCGCTCCACGACGTACTGGAACACGGGTGGGCGCTCCCCTTCCGGTCGGCTGAACTGCCCACAGATCGGGGCACGAGCTCGGCCAAAGCTATGCAACAGCGGGACCGGTTGTACAACGCAACCCCGCCTGTACGACGGTTTCCCTTGCGGTTGCGAGGAGGACAACCCCTGGTCAGCGGGGGTTTACCAGGGCGAGCCTGGGAGAACGGTAACGATCGGTCTGCCTGCTCGGCTATACGTCGAGCTCGCGCAACCCTGATCGCTCCGCGATGTCGACGAGCTGCTCACGCCACCGGACCCATTCCTCCGGGGACTTGTCGGCCAGGTTGCCGTCGCCGTCGCCGGCCAGGCCGTCGAGCATCTCGCGCACGATGTCGGCGTGACCCGCGTGCCGGGCGGTCTCGTACGCCATGTGCACCAGGATCCGGTGCAGGGTGACGTCCCGGTGCCCCTCCGGCCACCACGGCACGGTCCCGGTGGCGGTGAGGTCGAGCGCTTCGATCGTGGCGTCGGCGTGGGCGGCACTCCGGTGGTGGAAGGCCACGATGTCGGCCATGGTCTCGTCGAGCGAGGCGTACATGTCCTCGCCGTCCTCCGACTCGAGCCAGGCGGGCTGGTCCGGCAACGGCCGCCCGAACACCTCGCCGAAGTAGCCGGCCTGCACCCCGGCGACGTGCTTCACCAACCCGAGGACGTTCGTGCCCGTCGGCGTCACCGGCCAGCGAGCCTGCCGCTCCGCGAGCCCGTCGAGCTTGGCCAGCAGGGCCGCGCGGTGCTTCTGCAGGTACCGGTGCAGCGTCCGCTTCACCGCGGCGTCGGCGGCAGCGGCGTCGGTGACGGTCGCGCCGTCGGGGTTCCGCGTGGACCCTTCGTCCGACAGCAGGGCGTTGCCGCTCGCGGCCAGGGTGCTGGTGCTCGCGGGGTGCACCTCGGGGACCGCTTCGACGTCGCTCATGCCCCCGATCGTGCCACCCGGAGCTCCTGCAGGCGCGTCGACTCCTGCACGGCGACCCGTTCGGCCGTCAGCAGCAGCCCGGCGACCTCGGCGCCGGTGCGTGCCGGGGCGTCGTTCCAGCTCGTCAGGTCACGCACGCGCCCCATCCGGATGTCCGGCGCGGGGCACCACAGCACGGGCTCGCCCTCGTCGCGGGCGAGGGCGTGCCACACGACGTCGAGCGCGTGCTGCACCCGGGGCGCGTGGACCGCGTGCGGCCCGCCGGCGGCGGACACGACCGCGCCGACCAGGCAGGCACCGACGAGCGGCCGGCCCTGCACGTCCATCGCGGCGGCACTGGAGGCCTTGCGCTCGCGGCCGTGCTCGTCGAGGTAGGCGAACCAGGCGTGCTGGACCCACCCGCGTTCGACGACGGCGCGGGCGTCGGAGAGCAGGTGGACGAGTTCCCCGAGTTCGCGCACCCGGTCGTCGACCCGCCGCGCGCGGGCGGCGGCGCGGCGGTCGGACAGACGGTCGAGCAGGCCGCGGAGACCGCGTCGCTCGGGTCGGACGGGGGCGGGGGAGGCGTCGGTGGCGACGTCGTGCTGGACGCGGAGCTCGAGGGTCATGGCGGCCCCTCCGATCGGCTGTGCACGGATGGTGCGGTCACGATAGCCCCGCGAGGACTCAGTCGTCCAGCACCGCGTCGATGCTCCGTCGCGCGACGCTCCGGAAGGCGCGTTCGTCGGCGGTCGCCAGCGCGGACGCGAGCGCGACCACCCACCCGCGTGCGCGCAGCCAGGTGGCCTCCGGGGCCGCGACGCGCGCGCGGAACGCGCGCCGCCCCGGCCGGTCGAGCGTCAGCCAGGCCGTGGCCAGGTCGACGGCCGGGTCGCCCGCGGTGACGTCCCCGAAGTCGATCACGGCCGACAGACGGTCGACGCCGACCGACGAGTCGACGAGCAGGTTGAAGGGGTGCAGGTCGCCGTGCACCCAGACGGGAGGCCCGGCGTGCGCGGGCACGGCCGCTGCGGTCCGCCACAGCGTGGCCAGCTCTCCGGCCCGGTGCACGCCGTGGTCGTCGAGTCGCGCCAGCACGGCCTCGCTCCGCGACGCGAGCGGCACCGCACGGAACGGGTTCGCCGGGGCGTCGTCCGGGGCGGGGACGTGCAGGAGTCCGACGAACGCGGCGAGCGCCTCGGCGACGGGGACCCCGGCCGCCCGTTCACCGATCGCCGTGCCGGGCAGCCACGGCACGATGCTCCACGACCACGGGTACCCGAGGGCGGGGCGGCCGGTGCGCACCGGGGCCGGCACCGGGACAACCGATCCGACCCGGGCGGCGATGTCGGGCAACCAGCGCTGTTCGTGCTCGACGAGGCGTGCGGCCAGCTCCCGACGGGGGACCCGGACGGCCAGGTCGTCGCCCAGGCGCAGCACGACGTTGTCCCAGCCGTTCGCGACGACCTGGAGCGGGAGCCCGGCCAGGTCGGGGTGCTGGTCGCACAGCAGGGCCCGGACGAGCGGGACGTCGACGTCGACCTCGGCAGCGGGTGTGGGCACGGCGTCAGGCTAGTGGGCCGCCGGACACACGCCCGCGAACTGGGGCCGGTGGCGCGACACCCTTCTCGCTAGTCTCAGAGGCGAGGTGACGTGGGTGTTTCCCTGGGGGGACCCGCGTCACTCCGGAGCGATGAGCGCGACGAGCCGCGGGATCTCCGGACGCAGCCGTTCGGTGACGAACGCGTCCAGCAGGACCGTCCAAAGTTCCCGCAGGCCCGCGAACAGGTCGGCCCGGCGGGTCATCACGTCCGAGACGGTCTGCACGCCGGTGTAGGCGCGGACGACGACCCGGCCGACCAGGTCCGGGTCCCACCGCTGGTCGAGCTCGCCCACCTCGACGGCCTGCCGTGCGAACCCGGCGACCACCGTGGTCCAGTCGGTGTACGGGTCCTGCCGCGCGACGTCGCTCGCGGCCACGTCGGTCGACAGCCGCACCCCGGCGCTCACGACGACCTCGGACGTCATCTGGACCGCGAGCCCCTGGCACAGCCACATGATCGACTCGAGCGGGGTGGTGCCCCGGGCCACCGCGGCCTCGCCGTACCGGCGGGAGATCGCGTGCTGCTCGGCGACGACGGCCCCGGCCATGTCGGCCTTCGACGTGAAGTGGAAGTACAGCGCACCCTTGGTCATCCCGATGCGTTCGGCGATGCCGTCCATCGAGGCACCGACGTACCCGCGTTCGTCGAACTCCGCGGCCGCGCCCTCGATGATCGCCGTGCGGGTCGCGAGCGACCGCTGTTGCCGGGTCGGTCGGTCCTGCGCCATGGGGTCCGATCGTAGTCAGCGCACACTGCCGCCGGGGTCCACTGGCCGCATTCGGCAGGCGTTCGGCCGGGTGCCCTACGGTCGGTCGCCATGGACGGATGGCGGAACCCTGCGCGCTGGGCACGGACGGGGCGGTGGCTGCTGCTGCCGATCGCGGTGCTGGACTGGGTCGCGCTCGCGCCGCAGACCATCGTGGTGCTCGCGTTCCTGCTCGCCGTCGTCGGGCTCGCCGGCATGGGTGCGGCCCTCGTGGTGCACATGCTCCGTCGGTCCCGTGGGGCGATGGCCGGTCTCGGGGTCGTCCTGCTGCTCGGTGGCCTCGTCGTGTTCGGCCTCGATCCGTTCCCGGGCTCGTTCCCGCTCATCGAGTCGTGGTGGCCGGAGTCGATCACGCAGCCGCAGCACGTCGGCAGTGCGTACTGGCAGCTCGCCGGCCTGGGCATCGAGCTCGCCGGGTTCGCCCTGCTCGCGACGCTGCTCGTGGTCGCGCTGACCGGAACCCCGCGGCCGCGGCCGGACCGCTTCCGCTCCTGATCCACTGCGGGCGGCGATCCGCACCCCGGGCGACGCCTGACGCACCGAGGCGGCGGATCTCGCTCAGTGCCGTGTGAGCACCACCAGCGTGACGTCGACCGCGGCGTCCGTCGGGATCGCCGTCCGCACCCGTTCGACCGCCGTGGCCCCGTCCGGAGCCGAGCGCACCAGCGAGGCGAGGTCGTCCAGGTGCCGGAGTCCGTCCAGCGTCAGGACGCCCTGGGTGCAGATCGCCAGCCGGTCTCCGGGTTCCAGGTCGAGCGCCCCGGGCGACCGCGGGATCGACTCCGGCTGCAGCCCGAGCGGCAGGTCGAGCGGGTGCAGGACGCGGGCCGGACTGTCGGCGGGGACGAGCACCGCCAGGCCGTGGCCGGCGTCGCCGAAGTCGACGTGACCCGACGTCGGGTCGAGCCGCAGGTGGAAGAGCGAGCCGACGGCGGCCGCAGCCGACAGGTCGGCGGTGACCTGCGCCTCCAGGCCGACGATCGCGTCCGACATGGCCGAACCGGTCCGTGCCGCCACGGCACCGCGGACCGCCGCGGCGAGCAGGCCCGACGCAGGGCCGGCCGCGCTCACCCGGCCGACGGTGACGTGCAGGGCACCGTCCGGTGCGATGCGCCAGTCGGCGACGTCACCCCCGCCGTCGTCGTGCTGGGCTACCAGGACGTCGAGGTCGTAGCCCGGCAGCGCGACCGGGTCCGGCACCAGGCCGTCAAGCACCCGACGGACCCGTCCGCGGTCGATGGCGACGCCGAGCTCGCGCTCCGCCCACCGGGCCAGGTCACCCAGCAGGGCGACGTCGTCCGGCGAGAACGTGCGCGGCACCGCGTCCATCAAGCACAACGTGCCCACCCGGGTGCCGTCGACCATGGTCAACGGTGCGCCCGCGTAGAACCGGATGCCGTGCTCCGCCACCGCCGCCGTGTGCGCGAACCGGGCGTCGAGCGACGCGTCCGGGATCACCATCGGTTCGCGGGTGAGCACGGTCGACGCGCAGAACTGCTCGCTGGCGGGGACACTCGATCCCTGGTGCCAGCCGAAGGTCGACTGCGTGGTGACGAGGTCGTGGTGGACGAGGTTGAGGAAGGTCAACGGGACGTCGAACGCCTCGTGGGCCATGCGGGTGATGCGGTCGAAGCGCTCCTCGGGTCCTGATCCCAAGATGGCGAGCGCCTCGATCACCGCGGCGCGCCTGTGCGCACCGTCGAGATGGTTGGTCACCCGACCTGTCTACCCCCATCGTCCGTCAGGAACCAGTCCCGCGGGTGGGGGTCGGCGGTCAGTTCGCGGCGCTCGGAGACCGGGGCCGCCCAGGCGGCGGCGTTCGACAGCACGCGCTGGATGTCCGGGTGGTGGTACACGGGGTACTCCTGGTCGCCCGGCGAGAAGTAGAAGACCTTGCCGAGCCCCCGGCGGTACGCGACGCCGGAGCGGAAGACCTCTCCGCCCGCGAAGGTCGACAGGAACACCTCTTCGTCGGGGCGCGGGATGTCGAAGTACTCGCCGTACATCTCCTGCCGGTCGATGACGATCGGGTGCGGGACCCCGGCGGCGATCGGGTGCTCGGGCGCGACGGTCCAGACGAGTTCGCGCTCGCCGTCGTTCCGCCACTTCAGCGAGCAGGTCGTGCCCATCAGGCGCTTGAACGGCTTGGAGTAGTGGCCGGAGTGCAGCACCACCAGGCCCATGCCGGCGTGCACGGCGTCGACGACCAGGTCGACGACGGCGTCGCTCACCTCGTCGTGGGCGGCGTGCCCCCACCAGAACAGCACGTCCGTGGTGGCCAGCCGTTCGGCGGTGATGCCGTGGTCGGGTTCCTGCAGGGTGGCGGTGGAGACGTCGGCCCCGGGCTGCAGCTGCCGGAGCGCCTCGGCGATCACGGTGTGCATGCCGTCGGGGTAGTGCCCGATGACCGTCGCGTCACCGCGGGTCTCGTGCACGTTCTCGTTCCAGACGACGATGTTCAGGGGACGGTTCTCGGTCGACGGCGACATGCAGGCAACGCTACCCGTGCTCGGTTCGCGCATCCACTGGCGTTTTCTGATCGTTTGGCCTAGCTTCAGATCACATTCGCGCAGGACGGCAGCGCCAGGGGGCGCCGATCACCGTCCGCGCCGAGGACAGGGGCTCGTCCGATGCAGCACCGCACCATCACCACCGTCGCACTCGCGGCGGTACTCGCACTCGCCGTACCGACCACTGCGTGGGCGTCGTCGCCCACCGGCCACCACCCGACACGGACCGCGACCACCTCGACCGTGACCTACACGGCGAGCGACGCGGTCATCCCGAACCCCTCGCGCGGGTTCGACCACACCACCGAGACGCACTACCGCGCCGACGGCACCGGGTACACGCCGCTCGACGCCGCGACGCTCCGCGGTTACCGCGCCGAGGGGGTCACCCAGGTCGTCCGGGTGTTCTACATGGAGGCGTTCGTGCAGCAGCGGCGCCTCAGCCCGGCCTGGCTCGCGCTCGTGCAGCACGACTACGACACCGCGCGCTCAGCCGGCGTGGGTGTGATCACCCGGTTCGCCTACGTACAGGGCGGCGCGTACCCGTACTCGGCGCCCTACGGCGACGCAGACCTGCCGACCGTGCTCGCGCACATCCAGCAGCTCACCCCGACGCTCCGCCGGAACGCCGACGTCATCCCGACCCTGCAGCAGGGGTTCATCGGACTCTGGGGCGAGGGCTACTACACCGACCACTTCGCCAGCGACCCGGCGAACCCGGGCGTGCTGACCGAGGCCGACAAGGACGCCCGACGGCAGGTCCTGCAGGCCGAACTCGCCGCCCTGCCGTCCAGCCGCTCGGTCCAGGTCCGCACGATGCAGATGAAGCAGGACGCACTCCGCACACCGTCCGGCACGGCCGGGGCACTCACCCCGGAGCAGGCGCACGACGGGTCGGCAGCGTCGCGGATCGGGCACCACAACGACTGCTTCCTCGCTTCGCCGGACGACTTCGGCACGTTCCTGAGCGATCCGCTGTCACTCGACCAGGACTACCTGGCCGCCGAGTCGCGGTACGTCCCCGTGGGTGGCGAGACCTGCGCCGTGAACGCGCCGCGGTCCGAGTACCCGTCCGCCTCGGCCGAGATGGCGAAGTACCACTACAGCTACCTCAACCTCGACTACAACAAGGACGTCCTGGCGACCTGGGGCGCAGACGGCATGACGGACGCCGCGAAGAAGCTCGGCTACCGCTTCACGATGACCTCGAGCACCGTCACCACCGGTCGCACGCCGTCGGTCGCGGTGTCGGTGCGGAACGACGGCTGGGCGGCGCCGTACAACAGCCGCCCGGTGCAGCTCGTCCTGACCGACGGGGGCCGCCGGGTCACCGTGCCGGTGCGCGCCGACGCGTCGTCCTGGCAGCCGGGACGGACCGTGACCGTCCGGGCGTCGCTCGCACACCTGCCGAAGGGCCGCTGGGACGTCGCCCTCGCCCTGCCGGCACCCGAACGCTCGGTGGCGTCGAACCCGGCCTTCGCGATCCAGACCGCGAACACCGGCACGTGGGACGCGCGCGCCGGCGTGAACCGCCTGGGCCAGACGGTGGTCGTGCGGCGCTGACCCGACAAGCAGAGGGCGCCCCGGGTCGATCGGCCCGGGGCGCCCTGCTGTCTGTCAACCGGGTCCGCCACCATGGAGGCCATGACTCCGCGCTCCCTGTTCCGCGCCGCCGCGGTCGCCGAACTCGTGACCTGGACCCTGCTCATCCTCGGGATGGTGCTCAAGTACGGCTTGGACGCCGGCGACTGGGGTGTCCGCATCGGCGGTGGGGTGCACGGCTTCGTGTTCCTGGCGTACCTGGTGGTCACGACGGTCGTGGCGGTGAACCAGCGGTGGTCGTTCGGGGCGCTCGTACTCGGCTGGGCCAGTGCCGTCGTGCCGTACGCCACGGTGCCGTTCGAGGTCGCGGTCGCCCGCCGCGGCATGCTCGAGGGCTCCTGGCGCCGCTCGCCGGACGCCCACTCGGGGTTCTGGGACCGTCTGCTGTTCTTCGTGGTGCGTCGGCCCGCCGTGGCCGCCGGCATCGGGGTCGTGGCCGTCGCCCTGGTCTTCACCGGGTTGCTGGCCGCCGGCCCACCCGTGCCGTCCCGCGGCTGACGCCCCGCGCGTCCCCTGTCACTTCGTGAGCAGGAATGGTCGGGTTCGTGGTGCGGACGCGACCATGGCTGCTCACGAAGCGCGGCTGTGGTCGCGACCACGGACGGACGGGAGGCCCGGTGCCAGCTGGCACCGGGCCTCCTGTCCGGGGGCCGGTCGCTGCTAGAGCGCTGCCAGCGCCGCGTTCAACGTGGCGGACGGACGCATGACCGCGCTCGTCTTGGCGTCGTCGGGGCGGTAGTAGCCGCCGATGTCGGCCGGGTGGCCCTGCACCGAGACGAGCTCGTCGACGATGGTGTGCTCCTGCTCGCCGAGCTTCGCCGCGAGGTCCGCGAACGACGCCGCGAGCTCGGTGTCCTGGGTCTGCGCCGCGAGCTCTTCGGCCCAGTACTTCGCCAGGTAGAAGTGGCTGCCGCGGTTGTCGATCGAGCCGAGCTTGCGGCCCGGGGACTTGTCCTGCTCGAGGAACGTCCCGGTGGCACGGTCGAGGGTCTCGCCCAGGATCTTCGCCCGCTCGTTGCCCGTCACACCGGCGAGGTGCTCGAGGCTGACCGCCAGCGCGAGGAACTCACCCAGGCTGTCCCAGCGCAGGTAGTTCTGCTGCACGAGCTGCTGCACGTGCTTCGGCGCGGAACCACCGGCACCGGTCTCGAACAGGCCGCCACCGCCCAGCAGTGGGACAACGGAGAGCATCTTCGCCGAGGTGCCGAGCTCCATGATCGGGAACAGGTCCGTCAGGTAGTCGCGCAGGACGTTGCCGGTGACCGAGATGGTGTCCTCGCCGCGGCGGATGCGCTCGAGCGAGAAGCGCATGGCGTCCTCGGGCGCGAGGATCTCGATCTGCAGGCCGTCGGTGTCGTGCTCGCCGAGGTACTCGCGGACGAGCCCGATGAGGTTCGCGTCGTGCGCGCGGGTCTCGTCGAGCCAGAACACGGCGGGCGTCGCGGAGGCACGGGCGCGGGTGACGGCGAGCTTCACCCAGTCGCGGATGGCGACGTCCTTGGTCTGGCAGGCGCGCCAGATGTCACCGGGCTCGACGTCGTGCTCGATGACGACGTCGCCCGAGGCGGTCGTGACGCGGACCACACCGGCGCCGGGGAGCTCGAAGGTCTTGTCGTGCGAGCCGTACTCCTCGGCCTTCTGCGCCATCAGGCCGACGTTGGGCACGGAACCCATCGTCGACGGGTCGAAGGCGCCGTGGGCGCGGCAGTCGTCGAGCACGGCCTGGTAGATGCCGGCGTAGCTCGAGTCGGGGATGACGGCGAGGGTGTCGTGCTCGTCGCCGTCCGGGCCCCACATGTGCCCCGAGGTGCGGATCATCGCGGGCATCGACGCGTCGACGATGACGTCGCTCGGCACGTGCAGGTTCGTGATGCCCTTGTCCGAGTCGACCATGGCGAGCTCGGGGCCGTCGGCGATGCCCTGCTTGAAGGCACGCTCGATCTCGGCGCCGTTCGGCAGCGCAGCGAGGCCGGCGAGGATCGAGCCGAGGCCGTCGTTCGGGGTCAGGCCCGCGGCGGCGAGGTCGGCGCCGTAGCGCTCGAACACCGACGGGAAGAACGCCTTGATGACGTGCCCGAAGATGATCGGGTCGGAGATCTTCATCATCGTGGCCTTGAGGTGCACGGAGAACAGGACGTCCTCGGCCTCGGCGCGCTCGATCTGCTTGCGCAGGAACGCCTCGAGTGCGGCCACGTGCAGCACGGTGCCGTCGACGACCTCGCCCTGCAAGACGGGGATCGACTGCTTGAGGACCTGCTCGCTGCCGTCCTCGGCCACGAAGGTGATCGTCAGGACGTCGTCGGCGGGAGCGATCCAGGACTTCTCGTTCGAGCGGAAGTCGTCGACGCCCATGGTGCTGACGTTCGTCTTCGAGTCACGCGACCAGGCGCCCATGCGGTGCGGGTGCTTGCGGGCGTAGTTCTTGACCGACAGGGGTGCGCGGCGGTCGGAGTTGCCCTCGCGCAGCACCGGGTTGACGGCGCTGCCCTGCACACGG
The DNA here is from genome assembly GCF_026241855.1 of Curtobacterium flaccumfaciens pv. betae. NCBI lineage: Bacteria > Bacillati > Actinomycetota > Actinomycetes > Micrococcales > Microbacteriaceae > Curtobacterium > Curtobacterium flaccumfaciens. The sequence goes on from NZ_JAPJDC010000001.1 coordinate 3,628,457, forward strand.
CCGTAGCGGGCGCGGACGTCGCGCTGCTCGTCGGTCGTGGCCTCGTCCGGGTAGTCGGGCAGGTCGTAGCCCCGCGCCTGCAGTTCCTTGATCGCGACCTTGAGCTGGGGGATCGATGCCGAGATGTTCGGCAGCTTGATGATGTTCGCCTCGGGGGTCTTCGCCAGGTCGCCGAGCTCGGCGAGGGCGTCGTCCAGGCGCTGCTCGTCGGTGAGCCGCTCCGGGAACTGGGCGATGATCCGGCCGGCGAGCGAGATGTCGCGGGTCTCGACGTCGACACCCGCGGTGCCGGCGAAGGCTTGGATGACCGGGAGGAAGGAGTGGGTGGCGAGGAACGGCGCCTCGTCCGTGAGGGTGTAGATGATCTTGGCCATGCTGGCGGGTACTCCCTTGTTCGACCGTCGGTACGTCCACGGTACTCGTGGCGCAGGATGTCTCGACATCAAGATACATGGCCCCCGCTTCCGCGCGGCAGATGCTCGGCCGACACCCTGGAGGCGCACTGTCGACACATAGGAACGGTGCGTGGACTGGTCTTCCGCAGCACCAGAGCGAGGGAGAGCGCGCATGACCACCACACGGCAGACCCCGGACGACTTCGGCTGGAGGGCGGAGGACCTGCGGTCCGCCTACGCCTCGGACGGCAGCGGCCCCTACCGGTACGCGCCGGACGGCTCCGGCCCGTTCTCGTACGACCCCGACGGCTCCGGTCCCTGGCTCGTCGGCCCCGAACCCCGACGGAGCACGAAGCGGTTCGCACCGCGTCAACATGGCAGCCGATCGCGGTTGCGGCGGATCGGGACGGCCTGCACCGCCGGAGCGCTGGCGCTCGTGCTCGCCGTCGGCAGTGTCTCCGTCGTCGCGCACGCCGCTCCTCCACACCCGTCGGTGCAGGCGAGCGCCGCGCAGGGCTCCGGACCCGACGGAGCCTGAGCCTCAGTCGCCGATCGAGACGCGGAACACCCGGACGCCGGCGGCACGGAGCCCGGCGAGGCCGAGCCGCATGCGCAGGGGCCGGAAGGGCCGACGGAACCCGGACGACGCCGACGCGGCATCGATCTGGTGCAGGACCTCGGACGTCAGGGTGCGCTCGAGCTTCGGCGCGAGCCGGGTCACCCCGGACACCGTGACGACGATGCGGACGGCGTGCGGCGCGAGCATCGGCGCGATGAGTTCGGCCGCCGCCTGCGCCCGGTGGAACGCGGGGTCGTCACCGGGGCGGCGGATGGCGATGACGGCCAGCGCCGCGTCCCAGGTCTCGTCGGGGTCCGGCAGGTCGTCGACCCCGATGACCCGCATCCGCGCGGCGTCGATCCCGGCGCGAACGGCCGCAGCCCGGAGCACGGGCAGGAGTTCCTGGGTACCGGCCAGCACGACGTCGGCCGACGCCAGGTCGACCGTTCCGTACCGCTCACGCGGCGATCGGGCCATGGTGCGGGTCCTTCCGTCGCTTTCCCCCGACCGTACCGATGCGGAGGGCCCGGGGGACGCTTCCGCCCGTGGTGGTCAGGCGCCTCCCAGCGCACTCGGTAACGAAAAGATCACGGAAGGGCCTGTACAAAGCGACAGAGTCGTGCAGAATGGTGGGCGGCCATGACGACTGCACCCGAACCAGACCAGCACCCGGAGACCCCGGTGGTGCACCTGTCCCGACGCGCCGCCCTCGAGGCCGAGCGCGCAGCCGCCCGCGGACCACAGCGTCGCAGCAAGACGGCCCCGGCCGCGAAGGCCGCCAAGCCGGCCAAGGCACCGAAGGCCGCCAAGCCGGCCAAGGTCGCAAAGCCGGCCAAGGCACCGAAGGCCGCGAAGGTCGCCAAGCCGGCGAAGTCCGTCGTGCTCGCGACCAAGTCCTCGGCCACCGAGCCGGCCGGCCGCCGCTCCGCCGCCGCACGCGCCACCACCGAGCACGTCGACGACCGCATCCAGCGCGTCGTCCGCCGCCCCGCGCCCAGGGTGACCCGCGTCGCCAGCGCACCCCGGGCCTCCCGGTCGGCCCGTGCCGGACGCATCACCCTCACCAGCGCCGCCGCAGCCATCGCGATGTTCGCCGCCTCGGCGATGCCCGCACACGCGAGCGCCGGCACCTCGATGGCCACCTCGACCATCGCGCCCATCGTGCGCACCCAGGACTACGCCGTGACCCAGGCGGTCACGTCCGCCGGGTTCGACCGTGACGGGTTCACCGTCGGCGGTGGCTCGACCGTCACCACGACGACGGCTGGTTCCGCCGACACCGCGGCGATCGCCGGAGGCGCCGTGTCGTTCGGCGGCGCGGTCCGCTCGCCGTTCCCCGGCCCCGTGCAGATGAGCTCCGGCTTCGGGTACCGCTCGGCACCGTGCGGCGCGTGCTCGTCGCTGCACCAGGGCCTCGACTTCACCCCGGGCATGGGCACGCCGATCGGCGCCGTCGCCGCGGGCAAGGTCCGGGTCTCGGGCACCTACTTCTCGTACGGCAACGCGGTCATCATCGACCACGTGGTCGACGGCCGACAGGTGTCCACGCTCTACGGCCACATGATCCCCGGCTCCTCGCCGCTCAAGGTCGGCGACACCGTCGCTGCCGGGCAGTTCATCGGGCTCGTCGGGTCCTCCGGCGTCTCGACCGGTGCGCACCTGCACCTCGAGGTCCTGATGGACGGCGTCACGCCGATCGACCCGGAGGCGTGGCTCGAAGCCCGCATCGGTCGCTCGCTCACCCTGTAGCGACCGCTTCCGCCGCGACGCGGGATCCACAGCCGCTGTCGAGCGGCAGCACGGTGATGTCCCAGTCGGCCTGTGCAGACTCACAGGCATGGACGATCCCCACAGACCGCCCGCCCGTCGTCGATCCGAGGCGGCTGCCCGCTGATGGGCGCCGACACCTGGATCGCCTTCGGGCTCGTCATCCTCTTCGTGCTCGTCGGCGGGGTCTTCGCGGCCGCCGAGATCGCACTCGTCTCCCTCCGCGAATCCCAGCTGCAGCAGCTCGAACGCCGCGGCCCCCGGGGGATGCGGGTCGCCGAGCTCGGCCGTGACCCGAACCGGTTCCTGTCCGCCGTGCAGATCGGCGTGACCGTCGCCGGGTTCTTCTCCGCCGCGTACGGTGCGTCCTCGATCGCACCCGACGTCGCACCGCTGTTCCAGGGACTCGGCCTCGAGCAGGGCACCGCCGAAGCCGTCGCGCTGGTGCTGATGACCCTCGTCATCGCGTACCTGTCGCTCGTGTTCGGCGAGCTCGTGCCGAAGCGCCTCGCCCTGCAGCGTGCCGAGGGCTTCTCGATGGCCGTCGCCCCGACCCTGGAGCGCTTCGCGGTGCTGATGCGGCCGGTGATCTGGCTGCTCTCGAAGTCCACCGACACCGTCGTGCGACTGCTCGGTGGCGACCCGGACGCCCGCAGCGAGTCGATGAGCACCGAGGAGCTCCGCGGCCTGGTCGACGAGCACACCGGCGTCGACGAGCAGGGACGCCGGATCGCCCGCAGCGCCCTGGACGCCGGTGACCGCATCCTGCGCGAGTCGATGCGCCCCTGGTACGACGTGTCGACACTGGACGCCGGCCTCTCCGTCGCCGACGCCACCGACCAGGCCATCGCAGCCGGGCACACCCGGTACCTCGTGACCTCCGGCGGGCGCGACGAGGTCCAGGGCTTCGTGCACCTCCGTGACCTGCTGCGTCCGGTCGACCCCTCGGCCCCGGTCGCCACGCTCGTCCGGCCGGTGCTCGCCCTGCCCGAGACGAAGTCGCTGTCGAGTGCGATCGCGGACATGCGCACCGACGGCCACCAGATCGCCCTGGTGGTCGACGAGTACGGCGGCAGCGCCGGCATGGTCACGCTCGAGGCGCTGCTCGAGGACCTCGTCGGCCGCATCCGCGACGAGTGGGACTCCAGCGAGTACGACGAGTCGATGCTGGCTCACGACGGGGTCGACGGGGCCACGGTGCTCGAGGACCTGGCCGCGGACGGCGGTCCCGTCCTGCCGGACGGCGACTACGAGACCGTGGGTGGGCTCGTGCAGGTGCAGCTGGACCGCGTACCCGAGGTCGGTGACGTCGTCCTGGCCGGCGGACACCGCCTCGAGGTGACCGCCATGGACGGTCACCGTGTCGCGCGGGTGCGGATCGGGGCCGACGCCGCGCCCTGACCGCGGCCCCACAGCGGTCGGGAGGCCCGTGGCGACGGGCGGTCGCAACACCCCGCCAGACGCCGACGAGCGGTCACAGGCCGTCGTCTACGGCACCACCAGCCGACCGGTCGCGACCACCCGGCGGGCGGCACGCGACGTGTCGCGACCGGTCGGGCACGGCCGGTCACGCAACGGAACGCGACCAGACGGCGTACGGGAGACGCGTGGCGGGGCCGCCCCGCGCCTCCCGTCCGCTCCGGGCGGTCGCAACACCCCGCGGGACGCCGGCGAGCGGTCACAGGCCGTCGTCTACGGCGCCACCAGCCGACAGGTCGCGACCACCCGGCGGGCAGCACGCGACGTGTCGCGACCGGTCGGGCACGGCCGGTCACGCAACGGAACGCGACCAGACGGCGTACGGGAGACGCGTGGCGGGGCCGCCCCGCGCCTCCCGTCCGCTCCGGGCGGTCGCAACACCCCGCCAGACGCCGACGAGCGGTCACAGGCCGTCGCCTGCGGCGCCACCAGCCGACAGGTCGCGACGGGACGGCACACGGCACGCTACGTGTCGTGACCAGTCAGCGACGGCCGGCGGCCCCGCCACGGCCCTCCCGCCTGCCGGACGCACGGCCCGGGCACGTACGCTCGTCGCATGGGTATCGACGTGCGCAACGAGATCCGCGACTTCTTGTCCTCCAGGCGGGCGCGGCTCACCCCCGAGCAGGTCGGCATGCCGTCGTTCGGCGGCGGGGTCCGACGCGTGCCCGGGCTGCGTCGGCACGAGGTCGCCATGCTCGCCGGCGTCAGCGTCGACTACTACACGCGACTCGAGCGCGGTTCGCTCAAGGGCGTCTCGGACAGCGTGCTCGAGGGCCTGGCGAGCGCCCTGCAGCTCGACGAGGACGAGCGCGCGCACCTGTGGGACCTCACGCGCCTGGCGAACTCCGGCGCGAAGGTCATGCACCGGAACGTGCCAACCCGCGTGCGCCCCGGCGTGCAGCGGCTGCTCGACGCCATCACCGGCGCACCGGCCTGGGTGCGGAACGAGCGCGGGGACGTCGTCGCGACGAACGAGCTCGGCCGTGCCCTGTACGCACCGCTCTTCGCCGGCCCCGGACGCCCGGTGAACACCGCACGCTTCACGTTCCTCGACCCGGCCGCCCGCGACTTCTTCCCGGACTGGGCGCAGACCGCGAAGGACGCCGTGGCCGTGCTCCGGACCGCCGCGGTGTCGAACCCCTGCGAGCCGGGGCTCATCACGCTCGTCGGTGAGCTCTCCACCCGGAGCGAGGAGTTCCGCGGCTGGTGGGCCGCCCACGACGTCCGGATGCAGCGCACCGGCAAGAAGCGCATCGACCACCCGATCGTGGGGGAGCTGCGGCTGTCCTACGAGGCGCTCGACCTGGTCGCCGACCCCGGTCTGACGCTGTTCTCGTACTCGGCCGAACCGGGCAGCGAGTCCGAGCGGTCGCTCGCGCTGCTCGGCAGCTGGGCCGCGACGGAGCGGGCCGAGCAGTACGCGGCCCTGCGCGAGTCGGAGTCCGAGTCCGAGTCGGTCGACTGACCCGGCGCCCGCGGGTTCGTAGGGTGGGGACGTGACGAGGACCACGGACGGCTCAGCAGGGGATGCGGACCGCCGGCAGCACCGCCGGCCCGAACCCGCGTTCGCCCGCGCGGTTGCGAAGGCACTCGGAGACGCCCGGACCGTGCTCGACATCGGTACCGGTACCGGTGCCGCTGCCCGTTCGTACGCGCCGACCGATCGCGACGTGACCGCCGTGGAGCCCGCCGGAGACCTGCCCTTCGCCGACGACACCTTCGACGCCGCGATGACGACCTTCTCGATGCACGAGTGGCATGACCTCGAACGCGTGCTCGCCGAGGTGCGTCGCGTGACCCGGGGCCCCGTCGTGGTCCTGACGTTCGACCCCGACCGCATCGAGCGCTCCTGGCTCGCCGAGTACGCGCCCGAGGTGCTGTCGGCCGACGCCCGTCGCCATCCGGCACTGCCGCGGATCGCCGACGCGCTGGGCGACGACACCGTGACGAGCACCCCGTTGCCGATCCCGTTCACGTGCGTCGACGGGTTCGCCGAGGCGTACTACGCCCGCCCCGAGCGACTGCTCGACCCCGGCGTGCGCCAGGCGGACCCGGCGTGGGGACTGGTCGACGAGTTCACCGTCCGGCGGTCGGTGGCAGCGCTCCGGACCGCGCTGGAGTCGGGGGAGTGGGATCGGCGGCACGGGTCGCTCCGGATCCGCCCGACGTACGAGGGCTCGGTCGTCCTGGTCACGGCGACGCCGAACCGACCGCAGGCGGACCGGGCCGGGCTTGACACCCGGTCGTAGGCTGGTCGGGTGAGCTTCCAGGAGGTGGTCGGCGCCCGTATCGCCGGCATCAGGGCGTGAGGCCCTCGGTCGTGCCCTCGGGTGCGGCCGCCCTCGTCGAACCCTGACCTCCTCCGCCCGGTGCGGTGTGCGTCCGCACGCCCCGGGCCCGCACGAAAGCGATCACCCATGCTCCCCATCGTGGAGAAGACCCTCCGCACGTCCTTCGTCAACGCCTCGCGCAAGGAGGTGTCCGACCTCACGCTGCCCGCCGACTTCGAGACACTCGACTGGGACGCGCTCGACTACCTCGGCTGGCGCGACCCGAAGATCGGGCGGCGTGCGTACGCCGTCGTGCCGACCCTGGACGGCGACCTGATCGGCATCCTGTTCCGGCAGGCCGAGGCCTCGCCCCGCTCCCGTGCCCAGTGCTCGTGGTGCCAGGACGTCAAGCTGCCGAACGACGTCGCGTTCTACAGCGCGAAACGGTCCGGGCCGGCCGGACGGAACGGCAACACCGTCGGCACCCTGGTGTGCCAGGACTTCCAGTGCTCGCGGAATGTCCGGAAGCTGCCGCCGCCCGCCTACGAGGGCTACGACGTCGAGGCAGCGCGCCTCCGGCGCATCGAGGACCTGCAGGTCCGGGCCGCGTCCTTCGCCGCCGAGGTCTGAGACGCCGGCGTCCTCGGAAGACGCCGCCGAGTCAGCGAAACGCCGCCGGATTCGGAGGCGTCTCGCGCTGACGCCGGCGTCTCGCGTCCGCAAACGCGACTGACGACGGACGGGAGGCCCGTGACGGATCCGCCACGGGCCTCCAGGCCGTCATCCGGTCGCGTCTACCGGCCGATGGTCGACATGTCGGGGTAGCGGTCACCGGTCGGGACCGGCAGCGCCGACAGGCGCGACAGCTGGTCCGCCGTGAGGGTCAGGTCGGCTGCGCCGACGTTCTCCTCGAGGCGGGAGACCCGCTTCGTGCCCGGGATCGGGACGATGTCGTCGCCCTGGGCCAGCAGCCAGGCGAGCGACACCTGCGCCGGGGTGGCGCCGGCCTCGGTGGCGATCTCCTTGACCGCGTCGACGATCCGCATGTTCTGCTCGAACGCCTCTTCCTGGAAGCGCGGGTTCGCCAGGCGGAAGTCGTCGGAGTCCAGGTCGGACGGCTTCGTGATGGCACCCGTCAGGAACCCGCGGCCGAGCGGCGAGTACGGCACCAGGCCGATGCCGAGCTCGCGCAGGGTGTCGAGCACGTCGCCCTCGGGGTCGCGCGTCCACAGCGAGTACTCGCTCTGCAGCGCGGTGATCGGGTGGACGGCGTGGGCCTTGCGGATGGTCTCGGCACCGGCCTCGGACAGTCCGATGTGCCGGATCTTGCCCTCCTGCACGAAGCCGGCGAGCTGGCCGATGACGTCCTCGATCGGGACGGCCGGGTCGACGCGGTGCTGGTAGTAGAGGTCGATGTGGTCCGTGCCCAGGCGACGGAGTGAGCCCTCGAGCGCCTCGCGCACGGACTCGGGCTTGCTGGAGATCCCGCGCTGCTGCGTCGGCGTCTCCTCACCGGCCTCGTGGTGGTACAGGCCGAACTTGGTCGCGATGACGACGTCGTCGCGACGGCCCTCGAGCGCACGGCGCAGGAGTTCCTCGTTCGTGTAGGGGCCGTACGCCTCGGCGGTGTCGAACAGGGTGACGCCGAGGTCGATCGCGCGGTGGATGGTGCGGATCGACTCGTCGTCGTCGGTGCCGGCGCCCGTGTAGAAGGCGCTCATGCCCATGGTTCCGAGGCCGATCGGGCCGACCTCGAGGTCTGCGAGCTTGCGTGTCTGCATGCTGCAGGTCTACTCCCGGTCCCCCTGACGGCGGGAGGCACTGGCTGTACCCGCCTCCGCACCACTACGCTGCGAGGGACGGGGCAGACGCCCCGGGCTCGGGGGAGTGTCGTGGTCGTCATCTGGATCGTCATCGCCGTGGTCGTCGTGCTCGGCGCCCTGCTCGTCGTGCTCGAGGTGCAGAACCGCCGTCGGCGGCGAGCGCTCGAGGACCTCGAGGACTTCTCCGACCCCACCGCCGGGTCACGTGCCATGGTCGAGGCCGACGCCGCTCGATCGACGGCCGAAGGGGTGTCGAGGACCGCGCACCCGGGTGGCAGCGCCTCCAGCGGGATGTTCTCCGGCTGACCCACCCGGCCGCTCCGGCGGTTGTGCGAAGCAGCGGATCGCGGTGACCCGGACTGCCCGCGCTTCGTGAGGTTCCTCCAAGGTGCTCGCACGATTGGTCCGCGCACTGGTGTGATCGTCCCGTGAACCTGTACTTCCGACTGCTCCTGCTGCAGCTGCGCACACGTCTGCGCGCTCGGGTGGGTGGGCGCCGCCGGGCGTCGCTCTGGGACGAGGTGCGGACGCCGTTCCGGGTGGTCCCGACCGACCTCGACCCGCTGCGGCACGTCAACAACGGCAAGTACCTGTCGATGCTCGACCTCGGTCGGCTCGACCTGATGCTCCGCTCCGGGTACTGGGCCGCGCTGTCCGAGCACGGCTGGTACCCCGTCGTCTCGGCGCAGACGATCACGTACAAGCGGTCGCTGACGCTCGGGCAGCGGTTCGAGCTCCGCACCCACGTGCTCGGGGTCGACGACCGTGCCGTGTACCTGGAGCAGACGTTCGTGCGAGGGGGTGCCGTGATGGCCCGCGCCGTGGTGCAGGCCCGGTTCCTGCGGCGTTCCGGCGGGACGGTGCCGACCGCGGACCTGCTCCAGGCCGCGGGTGGCGCGGACCGCGACCTGACCGTGCCCGACTGGGTGCACGACTGGGCGAGTGCGACCCGGATCAGCAGTGGCGCGGCGTAGACAGGTCCGGTGACCGAACCAGCAGGCTCCCACCGGACGACCGCCACCTCACGCCGCGCGCTCATCGCCGGCGGGGTCGGTCTCGGTGTCGCCGGCATCCTCGCCGCCTGCAGCAGGCCGGGGCCCGAACCCAGCCGGTCACCGAGCGCCGCCCCGACGCGCTCGCAGACCCCGGACCCTGCACCGAGCGACTCCCCGGACCGCGGCCCGGATTCATGGGACGCTCTGGCCGCCGCGGTGACCGGAACCGTGCTCCGGTCCGGCGCGGCGGGGTGGGACGACGCCCGTGTGCTCGAGAACCCGCGCTTCGACGACGCCGACCCGCGGGGGATCCTCCGGGCGGCGGACACTGCGGACGTGCAGGCCGGCCTCGCCTTCGCCCGGACCACCTCGACGCCGGTGGCGCTCCGGGCCGGCGGGCACTCGTACACGGGGTGGTCGGCCGGAGGGGCACCCGGCACCGGCGTGCCGCGATCGCTGGTCATCAGCACGCAGGACCTGGACGGCATCGACCTGCACGACGACGGGACCGTCACGATCGGCCCGGGTGCCCGGCTCGGCGACGTGTACGCCGAGCTCGCGAAGGCCGGACGGGCGATCGGCGCCGGTTCGTGCCCGACGGTCGGCATCGGCGGACTGACCCTGGGTGGTGGAGTCGGCGTCCTCGTCCGGTCCTTCGGGCTGACCTGCGACCAGCTCACCGGGGCCACCCTCGTCACCCCGGACGGAGTCGTGCACCGGGTGTCGACGTCCCGCGAACCCGACCTGTTCTGGGCCTGCCGCGGTGGGGGCGGTGGAACCGTCGGCGTCGTGACGGCACTGACGTTCCGGACGCACGCCGCGCCTCCCGTCCTGCTCTTCACGATCACGTTCGCGTGGTCGGCCGCCGCTGCCGTGGTGCGTGCCTGGCAGGACTGGGCGCCGACCGCCGACCGGGAGCTGTGGTCCACGCTGAAGCTGCTGAACGGCAGTCGGCACACCGCACCGACCGTCACGGTGACCGGCGTGTGGACCGGATCGAAGACCGGCGCCGACACCTCCGTCGACGGTTTCATCGCTGCCACCGGCGCGAAGCCGCTCGCCCACACCGGGCGGGTGCTCACCTACGGCGCGGCGATGTCCGCGTTGGCGGGGAAGCCGCAGCGGGTGTCCGAGGCGGCGACGTCGTCGATCGGATCGGCGAAGCTCACCGACCGGCAGATCGACGTGCTCGTCGCCCAGGCGGCCGCGGCGGGTGACGTGACGGGCAACCTCGAGGGTGGGGTGGCGCTCGATGCGCTCGGCGGCGCCGTGGCGGACGTCGGCGCGGGGGACTCGGCCTTCCCCTGGCGGTCGGCGCTGATGACCGTGCAGTACACGGCGGTGTTCGCGGACGGGGCGGATCCCGCGCCGTTCGATGCGTACGTGCGGGGGTTCCGGAAGGCGATGCGACCGGCGTGGGGCGACGCCGCGTACGCGAACTACTGCGATGCATCGATCACCGACCCGTCCGCGTACTTCGGGGACAACACCGCACGTCTGCACCGCATCGCCGAGCAGGCCGACCCCGCGGGCGTGCTCGCGCAGCCGCACTGGGTCTGACGTCGGCCCGGGCACGGTGCGCGCGGTCCGGGTTTCGGCCCCAGCGACACTGCACGCGTCCCGCACCCCGTGAACTGTCGCTCAGCGCGAAACTCGACCGACCCACGGCCCACGGCCGGCCGGTCCTACGATGACCGCATGGACATCGTCGACCTGGTGCTGCCGGACGTCGCCGCGTGGCGTGCCTGGCTCGACGACCACGAGCACGAACCCGACGGGGTGTGGCTCGTCCTCGCCAAGAAGGGCGTCACGGAACCGACGACGCTGACCTACGACACGGCCCTCGACGAGGCACTCTGCTCCGGGTGGATCGACGGGCAGCGGCGCGGGCGCGACGACACCACCTACCGTCAGCGGTTCACCCCGCGCCGGAAGGCCTCGCTGTGGTCGCAGCGGAACCTCGGCCTGGTCGCGGCACTCATCGCCGAGGGGCGGATGCGGGAGCGCGGGCACGCCGAGATCGAGCGCGCCAAGGGTGACGGGCGGTGGGACCGCGCCTACGCCGGATCCGCCACGGCCACGGTGCCCGAGGACCTGCAGGCCGCGCTCGACGCCGCCCCCGCAGCCGCCGCACTGTTCGCCGAGCTCGACGCCACGAACCGGTACGCCGTCCTGCACCGGATCACGACGGCCCCGAACGCCACGGTGCGGACGAACCGGCTCACCAAGCTCGTCGGCGGACTCGAACGCGGCGAGACCCCGTACCCGCGGCCCACCCGTTCGTAGACCCTGCGAACCCGGGGAGCGGTCGGGGGACACCGACTCAGGGACCGGCAACGCACCGGGCGTAGACCGGGGACATGACCACAGGCACTGACACCACGAACCGTCCGGCCGCGTCCTCCGGCACCTTCCGCATCGGCGGCGACCTCGAGGTCAACCGGCTCGGCTACGGCACCATGCAGCTCACCGGCCCTGGCGTCTGGGGACCGCCGAAGGACCACGACGAGGCGATCCGCGTCCTCAAGCGTGCCGTCGAGCTCGGCGTGAACTTCTTCGACACCGCCGACTCGTACGGCCCCTACGTCGCCGAGGAGCTCCTCAAGGAGGCCCTGCACCCCTACGGCGACGACGTCGTCATCGCCACGAAGGCCGGCCTCACCCGCACCGGCCCGAACGTCTGGCCGCCCGTCGGCCGCCCGGAGTACCTCCGGCAAGAGGCGGAGATGAGCCTCCGCCGCCTGGGCCTCGAGCGCATCGACCTCTTCCAGCTGCACCGCATCGACCCGAAGGTCCCGCTCGAGGACCAGGTCGGCGAGCTGAAGAAGCTGCAGGACGAGGGCAAGATCCGCCACATCGGCCTGTCCGAGGTCTCCGTCGACGAGGTCAAGGCCGCGCAGGAGATCGCCGCGATCGTCTCCGTGCAGAACCTCTACAACCTGCAGAAGCGTGACGCCGAGGAGCTGCTCGACTGGTCCGAGGAGCAGGGCATCGGCTTCATCCCGTGGTTCCCCCTGGCCACGGGTGGCCTGACCGGCGAGGACTCGCCGCTCACCGAGATCGCCGAGCGCAAGGGCGCCACCCCGGCGCAGCTCGCGCTCGCCTGGCTGCTCAAGCGCTCCCCGGTGATGCTGCCGATCCCCGGCACGTCGAGCGTCGCGCACCTGGAGGACAACCTCGCGGGTGCCACCGTCGAGCTGACCGACGACGAGTTCGAGGAGCTGGCGAAGCTGGGTCACTGACCCCGGGAAGCGACGGCGGGTCGCGAACGCGACGACCGGTCGGACGGGAGGCGCGGTGCCAGCTGGCACCGTGCCTCCCGTCCGTTTCCTGCCCCGTCCAGATCCGTGCTTGCGCAGGCATACCGGGTATGTGCATACTCAGTATGGCCACGGTGGCCCGAGACGGGGGAAGTGTCATGAGCGTTCGGATGGGCGTACTCGCGCTGCTGGTAGGGGGACCCGGTTACGGGTACCAGCTCCGGGGTGAGTTCGAGCACCGCACCGGCGGGAGCTGGCCGCTGAACATCGGCCAGGTCTACACGACCCTGGACCGCCTGGAACGCGACGGCCTCGTGGCCCGCGGTGACGCCGACGACGACGGGCACGTCGTCTACACGGCGACGGACGCGGGTCGCGCCGAGGTGGCGCGCTGGTTCAGCGAGCCCGTGCCGGCCAAGCGCGGCCGCGACGAGCTGGCGATCAAGTTCGCCCTCGCCGTGACCGTGCCCGGGGTCGACGTCGCCCGGCTGGTGCAGGTGCAGCGTGGTGCCGCGATCCGGAACCTGCAGGACCTGACGCGGCTGAAGCGGACGACCGACCCGTCGACTGACCTGGCGTGGTCGCTCGTGCTCGAGTCGATGGTGTTCCAGGCCGAGGCCGAGGTGCGCTGGCTCGACCACGTGGAGTCGAGTGTCGCGCGGTACCGGCCGGACGAGCACCCAGCGGCGCCTGCCAGTGCCGACGCTGCCGCTTCGCGGAGCGCACGGTGACCGCCGCACCGCTCCTGCAGCTCGACGCCGTGAGCGTGCACTACGGCTCCGGCGCGAAGGCCGTCACGGCCCTGGCGGGCATCGACCTGCGGGTCGAGCGCGGCGAGATGGTGGCCGTGATGGGCACCTCGGGGTCGGGCAAGTCGACGCTGCTCGCCTGCGCCGGCACCCTGCTGCCGCCGACGAGCGGTGAGGTGCTGATCGACGGCTCCTTCGTGTCCGACCGTCCCGCCAAGGAGCTCGCAGCGCTGCGCCGCCGACTCATCGGGTTCGTGTTCCAGGACTTCAACCTGATCCCCTCGCTGACCGCGGTCGAGAACGTGGCACTGCCGCTCGAGCTCGACGGGTGGAAGGCCTCGCAGGCCCGCCGCGCCGCGGAACTCGCGCTGGACAACGTCGAGCTGTCGCACCGCGCCGACGCCTACCCGGACGACCTGTCCGGCGGCCAGCAGCAGCGCGTCGCGATCGCCCGCGGCGTGGTCGGGGAGCGTCGACTCGTGCTCGCCGACGAGCCGACCGGAGCCCTCGACTCGCAGACCGGCGAGGTCGTGCTCCGCATGCTCCGTCGGCACGTCGACGCCGGAGCCGGCGCCCTCCTGGTGACCCACGACGCCCGGCACGCGGCCTGGGCGGACCGGATCGTGTTCCTGCGCGACGGTCGGGTGGTCGACGAGACCGTGTACTCGGGCGTCGAGGCGGCACTGACGGACCGGACCGCCTCGTGAGCCGGGGTCGGCGTGCCGGGACCGGCCGGACGCCGTTCGCCCTCCGACCGGCGCTCCGTCTGGGGCGTCGGCTGGCGTTCGCGAAAGCGGGCCGTGCGGCACTGATCATCGCGCTCATCGGGATCCCCACCGCCGGGTTCGCCGCCGTCGCCGTCGTGGTGCAGTCGACGCAGCCCACGGTGACCGAGCAGCTCGACCACGACCTCGGCCAGGCATCGGCGCAGATGCGGGTGTCCGGCCCGGACCTGCCCGGCATGGTGCAGGACCCGGTGCAGTGGCAGTTCACCGACTCGAAGCGGAACAGCCCCGTCACCAAGTCGGACGAGGACTCACCGTTCGCGAACGTCCTGGCGCACGTGCCCGACGGCGCGCTGGCGATCCCGGTCGGCGGCACGCCCGTCGTGGTGCAGGGTGCGCACGGCCCCGTCGGACTGACCGCGGTGGAGGGCAGCGTCTGGGACCCGTCGCTCGAGGGCCACTGGCACGTGCTCGACGGCTCCAGGCCGACCACGCGCAGCGAGCTCATGGTCACGCCGGCGACGCTCGACCGCCTCGGGGCGCGGATCGGTGACACGGTGGACCTGACCGACCCGGTCACCAAGCGCTTCACGATCACCGGGACCATGACCGACCTGGGGACGGACCCGGGGACGCAGGGGGTGTTCCTGCCCTGGGGCACGACGCTCTCGACGACCGACACCACCGACGACGTCGGGCTCGACGACGTCACCGTGTACCTGCCGTCGGACGCCCCGACGTGGTCGGAGATCCGGCAGCTCAACGCGCACGGCATCATCGTGCAGTCGCGTCCGGTCGTGCTCGACCCGCCCGACGCCCGGCTCTCCGGTGGGCAGCTGAGCTCGACACTCGGCTGGTACCTCGGGGCGATGGGGTTGCTCGGCGTCTTCGCGATGTTCGAGGTCGCCCTGCTCGCCGGGGCAGCTTTCCTGGTCGGCACCCGGGCGGACACCCGCTCGTACGCCATCGTCACGAGCGTCGGCGGTGACAAGCGGTTCGTCCGCACGATCGTCGCCGGGTCGGGCCTGGTGCTGGGGCTCGTCGGCGCGGTCCTCGGGGTCGCCGCCGGCACCGGGATCGGCGTGCTCGCGTTCCGGCTGGTCGACAACGGCAACGTGGTGTCGTTCCCCGGGTTGCACGTGCCGCCGCTCCTGCTGCTGTCGATCGCCGCCGCCGGGGTGCTCGCCGGACTCGTCTCCGCGCTCGTCGCCGCACGGTCCGCCACCCGGATCAACGTGCTCGCGGCGCTGCGGGGCTCGCTCCGTCCGGTGCCCGTCAGCCGTCCGGCCCGCCGTCGTCGGCGCATCTGGGGACCGCTGCTCGTGGTCCTCGGCGCCGTGATGACGCTGGCGTGCGGTGTCGGGGTGCTCATGCTCAACGACCGCCCGGTGCAGCACGACCGGTGGGCCTACGTCGTCGGTGCCGGCGTCGCGATCGGGCCGTGCCTGATGCAGCTCGGCATCGCCATCTGCTCGCCGTGGCTGCTCGCCCTGGTCACCCGGCTCACTTCCCGCGCGGGGCTGTCCGCACGGCTCGCCGCCCGCGACGCCCGCCGCAACCCGGTCCGCACGGTGCCGGTGCTGGCGAGCGTGATGAGCGTCGTGTTCGTGGCGTCGGTCGTGATCACGTGGAGTGCGTCGAGCCAGGCCCAGTACGTCCGCGGGTACGAGTACACGACTGCGGTCGGGGTCGCGACGGCCGAGGTGCAGACCGAGACGAAGGACGGCGGCAGTACCGGTCGCCACGACGCGGAGCTGACGGCCCACGCCGCGAAGGTGGTGGCCGGGGTCTTCGACCAGGACCGCATCCGGGTGCTCGGTGTCACGCAGGAGCAGCCGGGCGACACCCCCGCGACCGTCACGATCCCGCACCGCTGGAGCGCGTACGACTGCCCGGCGAACGACACGACGAGCTGCTCGTACTACCTGGACACGGCGAGCGCGTCGAGTCCGCACATCTGGACGGGGACCGTCGACGACTACGCCGTGCTCACCGGGCACCGGCCGTCCGCCGCCGTCCGGAGCGCGCTCGAGGGCGGTCGGGCCGTGTCGCTCTGGCCGGAGTACGCCCACGACGGCGCGGTCCGCGTCGACACCTTCCACGACCGGACGTGGGAGAGCGAGCCCATCACCGAGCGGAGCCGACCGGCGGCCAGCGTCTCGATCCCCGCCGTGCTCGACGTGCAGACCCCGCGGATCCAGGTCGGCGTCTTCATGTCGAAGGCGACCGCCGAGCGGTACGGCGTCCCGGTGGTCGACGGCATGCTCGTCACGACGCTGCCCCACGACCTCGACCCGGCACAGGCGGACGAGCTGAGCTCGGCGTGGCAGAGCTTCGGCGGCGACGACCGTGCACGGTGGAGCGGCCCGTCGTTCGCCTACGAAGCCGGTCCGGTCGACAACGAGGCGATCATCCGGGCGATCGTGCTCGCACTGGCGGCGGCCGTCACCATCGGTGCGACGGCGGTCGCGATCGGACTCGCACGGTCCGACGGCCGGCGGGACGACGAGGTGCTTGACGCCATCGGTGCCGCACCACGCCTGCGCCGAGGGGTGTCGACGTGGCAGGCGGCGATCCTGGCCACGGTCGGCTCGGTGATCGGGACGCTCCTCGGACTCCTGCCGATCCGCGCCCTGACCCTGCGGTTCACCGAGAGTCCGGTCGGGGTGAACCACATGCCGTTCGTGCCGGACTGGCCGGTACTGGCCCTGCTGGCGGTCGGCCTGCCCCTCGTGGTGACGGCCGGGGCCTGGCTGACCTCGCGGGGTCGGCGGCGGGTGGCGGTGCGACGGGCGCACTGACGCCACGGGAGGCCCGTGGCGGCGTCGCCACGGGCCTCCCGTCCGTCACATGGTGAGCAGGAACGGTCGGGTCGCTGTGCCGGACCCGACCATTCCTGCTCACGAAGCGGCGAGCGCCGCGCTCACGCGAGCTCGGGGAGCGCCTCCGCGTAGGTGCGGAAGTCGCCGCGCTCCGTGTGGATCGCCCACAGGCGGTCGGCGATGGACTTCCCGGAGTGCTCGGGCTGCCCGTCGTCGATGCCGAACGGGATGATGAGCTGGCCGACGTGGACGTCCTCGTCGCGGACGGCGTCGTGCAGCAGCTGCGCGTAGGCGCTCTCGGCCGCGAAGGCGACGGATGTTCCGGTGACGCGGGCGCCCGGTCGGACCGCGCTGCCGCCGTTCACGAACAGGATCGTGCCGTGGCCGATCGCGCGCATGCCGGGCAGCACCTGGCGGACGGCGTTGACCGAGCCGTAGACCGAGAACTCGATCGGGCCGACCAGGTCGTCCGCCGTGGTCTCGAGCACCGGGCGCATGTACTCCTTGGCGGGGAGCGGGCTGTACTGCAGCACCTCGATGGGGCCGAGCTGCTCGGTCGCGCGCTCGAGTGCGGTGCGCAGGGAGTCCCCGTCACGGACGTTCGCGGCGAACCCGGCGGCGGTGTGGCCGCGCTCACGCAGTTCCGCGGCGAGGCCGTCCAGCCGGTCCTGGTTGCGGGAGATCAGGGCGACGGCGAAGCCCTCACGGGCGAAGCGCTCGGCGACGGCGAGGCCGAGGCCCTTGCCGGCCCCGACGATGGCGATGGTGGTCATGCGGTGTACTCCTCGTCGCTCACGTGCTCGAGCCAGGTGGTGGTCGTCGCCGGGTCGTCGGCGGCCTCGAGCATCGCGAGGTGTTCCATGGAGTCGGTGGGGGTCGCGCCGTGCCAGTGTTCCTCGCCGGCGGGCGTGTAGACGGTCTGTCCAGCCTGCACCTCGATGACGCGGCCGTCCCGGGTGCCCATCCGCGCGACGCCCTCGGTGACGTGCAGGGTCTGGCCCTTGGCGTGCGAGTGCCACGCGGTGCGGGCGCCGGGCAGGAACCGGACCTTGGCGACGGTCATCGTCTGACCGGGCTCCTTCGGCGAGGCGATGGCGTCGAGGTACACGTCGCCGGTGAACTGCTCGGGCGGGTTCTTGACGGTCGGCTGCTTCGGTTCGATCTGCATGCCGACGACGGTAGGCCGCCGTGCGCACCGTCGGGAGGTGCCGACAGACCCCCTCAGGGGTTTCCCGAACGCAGCGTGTGTGATCGACCCACGACCCCGGGAGGATCATCGTGGACACACCCGCCGGAACGCCCCGCAGCCGCCGCCTCTGGTCGCTGGCCGGCCTCGCCGCCGTCGCCGCACTGGCCCTCACCGCCTGCACGAGCGGAGACGGAACCGAGCAGGACGGGTCCGACCGGGGCGGTTCGCCGTCGGCGCGCGCGACCGCGCCCGCCGACCTGTCGGCCGGTCAGGTGGCGCTCGACGGTGACACCACCGACGTGGTCACCGGCCTGGAGGCCCCCTGGTCGGTGGTCCTGACGGGTGACGACGGCGACGCGCTGGTCAGCGAGCGTGACTCGGCCCGGGTGCTCGAGCTGCGGTCCGACGGCACCACCCGTCAGGTCGGCACCGTCGACGGTGTTAGCCACGGCGGCGAGGGCGGACTGCTCGGGCTCGCGCTGCACGACGACGACCTGTTCGTGTACTCCACGGCCGACGACGGCAACCGGATCCAGCGGTACGAGCTGACCGGTGACACCGGGTCGTGGGGGCTCGGGGACGCGACGACGATCATCGACGGGCTGCCGAAGAACACGTTCCACGACGGGGGCCGGATCGCGTTCGGGCCCGACGACATGCTCTACGCCAGCGTCGGGGACGCCGGGGCGAGCACGGACGCGCAGGACGAGGACTCGCTCGCGGGCAAGATCCTGCGGCTCACCCCGGACGGCGACGTCCCCGCCGACAACCCGATCGACGGGTCGCCGGTGTGGAGCCTCGGGCACCGCAACGTGCAGGGCATGGGGTGGTCGTCGGACGGCACGATGTTCGCGTCGGAGTTCGGTGAGAACACCCACGACGAGCTCAACGTGATCGAGCCCGGGTCGAACTACGGCTGGCCCGAGGTCGAGGGCACCGGTGGCGAGGACCAGGGCTTCGTCGACCCCGTGCAGCAGTGGTCCACCGACGAGGCGTCCCCCAGCGGCCTCGCCGTCGTCGACGACACGGTGTTCATCGCGAACCTGCGGGGCGAGGTGCTCCGGGCGGTCCCGGCCGACGACCCCGGCACCGCGACCGAGTACTTCGCGGGTGACTTCGGGCGCATCCGCACGGTGCTCGAGGGCCCGTCGGACACCCTCTGGTTCGTCACGAACAACACCGACGGCCGCGGGACGCCGTCGAGCGGGGACGACCGGATCGTCTCCGTCCCGTTCACGCGCACGTGAAAGGGGTTCCCGCAGCCCCTCGCTCGCGCCGGACGGGGCGAAGTACCGTGACGGCATGAACCACCGCGACGAAGCGCGCGACTTCCTCTCCAGCCGTCGCGCCCGCATCACCCCCGAGCAGGCCGGCGTCGAGACCTTCGGCACGCGGCGTCGCGTCACCGGGCTGCGTCGCGAAGAGGTCGCGCGCCTGGCCGGCGTCAGCATCGACTACTACACGCGGCTCGAGCGCGGCAACCTGCAGGGGGTCTCGGACAGCGTGCTCGACGCCATCGGCCGGGCCCTGCAGCTCGACCCCGCCGAGCAGGAGCACCTGCGCGACCTGTCGCAGCACCAGAACGAGACCCCGCGTCGCGCCGGTCGTGTCGTGCCCGTCGCTGCCGTCCGACCGGAGCTGCAGTACCTGCTCGACGTGGTCACGGACGCCCCGGCGATGATCATCAACAACCGGCAGGACATCGTCGCCGCGAACGCGCTCGGCTTCGCGATGCACTCGGACCTGGTCGCGGCACCGGCGCGGCCGATGAACTTCTCGCGCTTCATCTTCCTCGACCCGCAGGCGCGGAACTTCTACCAGGACTGGCAGCGGGCCGCGCACACGAACGTCGCGATCCTGCGCCGCGAAGCGGGCCGGACGCCGAACGACAAGGACCTCGCTGCGCTGATCGGCGAGCTGTCGATGCGGAGCGACGACTTCCGCGGCCTCTGGGCAGCGCACGACGTCCGACGCCACTACGCCGGCGTGAAGTCGTTCCGGCACAGCGTCGTGGGGCCGCTCGAACTCCACTTCCAGACGCTCGAACTCGCCGAGGACCCGGGGCTCGCGCTCACCATCTACCCGGCGACCCCGGGCAGCCCCACGGCGGACGCCCTGCGGGTGCTGGCCTCGTGGGCAGCGACCGAGGGCATCGCGGAGCGGGCGCGCCAGCTCGCCTGAGGCGGTGGTGGCGACCACCCCACTGACTGGAGGCGCGGGGCGGGCCCGCACCGCGCCTCCAGTCCGGTGCCGGTCGCGTCGTACCTCCGTGCCGGCTGTCCACCATCACGACCAGGAAGGGCGCGCTGAGCGCATGAACGACACCGAGTCCCTGCAGACCGCGCCACCCGCGGCGCCGCTCGGTCTCCTGCAGCGCCTGCGGTTCCGGCTGCGGGCCGAGCAGGAGATCCACGAACTGACCCGTGACCGCGAGCTCGAGGCACGTGTGCGTGCCGAAGCGGCCGTACGGCTCACGCCGGGGCCGTGGCACCTGGGTGCGCTGTTCCAGCGACAGCAGAAGCTGGACCTCCCGGACGAAGGAGCACCCCACGCATGAGCACGGACCACTCGATGTCGACGGGCCGGACCCTGCTCTTCGCCGTCGCCGGGGGAGCAGCGGTCGGCAACCTGTACTGGTCGCAGCCGCTGCTCGACGACATCGCATCGTCGCTCGGCACCTCGGCGTCGCTCGCCGGGCTGCTCGTCACGCTGACCCAGGTCGGCTACGCCCTCGGCATCCTGCTCGTCGTGCCGCTCGGGGACGTCCTCGACCGCCGACGCCTCATCCCCTGGGTGCTCGTCGCCTCCGCCGTCGCGCTGCTGCTCGCCGCGATCGCACCGACCTTCGCGACGCTCCTGGTCGCCCTGGCGCTGGTCGGGCTCACCACGGTCGCGGGGCAGCTCCTCATCCCCCTGGCCGGGGACCTCGCCGACCCCGCGCAGCGCGGACGCGTCGTCGGCACGATCGCGTCCGGGGTGCTCACCGGCATCCTCGTGTCGCGGACGATCAGCGGCCTGGTCGCGGACGCGTTCGGGTGGCGCGCGATCTACGTCCTCGCCGCCGTCGTCGCGGTCGTCCTCGCCGTGCTGCTGCGGCGGGCCATCCCGGAACTCGGAACCCGCGGCAGGGTGGCGTACCCGCAGCTCATCCTGTCGGTGTTCCGTGCCGTCCGGACCCACCGGACCGTCCAGGTCACGCTGGTGATCAGCTCCTCGGTGTTCGCCGTGTTCACGATGTTCTGGACCGCCCTGACGTTCCTGCTGAGCAGCGACCCCTACGACTTCTCCACCAGCAGCATCGGGTTGGTCGGCCTGGTGGGGCTCGCGGGTGCCGTGGCGGCGCAGCGGGTCGGGCGACTGCACGACCGCGGGTTGTCGGTACCCGTCACCGGCGGAGCGATCGTGCTCCTGCTCGTCTCCCTGGTCGTCGCCGGGATCGGTGCGCACTCGATCGTCGTGGTGCTGCTCGCCGTGCTGCTGCTCGACGTCGCCGTGCAGGCCGCGAACGTGCTCAACCAGACTCGGCTCTTCTCGGTCGACCCGGCCGCGCGGAGCCGGCTCAACACGGCGTTCGTCACCTCGAACTTCATCGGCGGCGCGATCGGTTCGGCCCTGGCGTCGGTGCTGTGGAACGCCGGGGGCTGGACGGCGGTCACGATCGGCGCCGCGGTGCTCGCGGGGTTCGCCGCGACGGTCTGGGTCGTGCACCGGAACCGTGGGCTCGTGGTCGAGCCGGAGCGGGCCTGACCGTGGATCTCAGCGGACCAGGGGGTTCGTGA
Source organism: Curtobacterium flaccumfaciens pv. betae (assembly GCF_026241855.1). Classification (NCBI taxonomy): domain Bacteria; kingdom Bacillati; phylum Actinomycetota; class Actinomycetes; order Micrococcales; family Microbacteriaceae; genus Curtobacterium; species Curtobacterium flaccumfaciens. The sequence continues at coordinate 3,650,272 of NZ_JAPJDC010000001.1, forward strand.
CCGCGAGCTCACCGTGGTCGACGAGCCAGCGCACGGCGTCCAGCACGGTCTCCTCGGCGGTGAACGCCGGCGCGTAGCCGAGCAGACGACTCGCCTTCTCGGTGCTGAAGACCTGGCTGCGGGACAGGTGCTCCCAGCTGGCGTCAGCGTGTTCCGGAGCCGTGGTCTCGCGGAACCGGTCCCAGGTGACGGAGTCGAGCCGGGCCTCCTGGCCGAACCACGACGCTGCCAGGTGGGCGTACCCGCGCGCGGTGAGCGCCGTCGGAGCCGTCACGAAGAAGTCCTCGCCCGCCGCCGCATCGCGGTGCTCGACCGCGAGCTGGAACGCCTGCGCGACGTCGTCGGCGTGCACGTGGGCCATCGTCTCGGCGCCGAGACCGGGGACCTCGAGCGGTTCGCCGGCGGACAGCTTCGTCAGCACCGAGGTGTCGAGGTTGCCGAGCGGACCGATCGGCGTCCAGCCCGGACCGCTGATGTGTCCGGGGTGCAGCGACGTCGTGACCAAACCGCCTGATGCGGTTTCTTCCTTGAGCATCCGGGCGATGGCGTCCTTCTGGACGCCGTAGTCGCCGAACGGCGGGGTGGCGTCCTGCTCGGTGATCGGCAGCACGTGCGAGACACCGGCGCGCCAGATCGAACCGCAGTGCAGCAGGTGCGTGCCGGTGCCGCGGAGCGCGTCGACCAGCGCTGCGGCCGAGGACTCGGTGAAGCAGACGAGGTCGACGACGGCGTCGGCACCGAGCGCGGCGATGCGGCTGCCGAAGGTGCCGTCACGGTCCTCCTGCTCGCGGTCGGCGGTGATCCGCTCGACCTGCTGCCACTCCGGGGCGTCGGCGTACGGGGTGCTCGTGCCGCGCGTGACGGCGACGACGCGGTGCCCCGAGCGGACGAGACGGGGGACGAGGAACGAGCCGATGTGGCCGGTGGCTCCGATGACGACGATGTGCATGAGGGCCACCGTAGGCCGAGGCGTGCGGATCGTGAGCAGGAACGGTCGGGTGCGGCGGTGCGACCCGACCGTTCCTGCTCACGAAGCGCGCCGCGGCGAGCGCAGCGCGCGCGGCGAGCAAGCGCAGCGCGCCCGCGGCGCTCAGTCGGCGGTGATGACCTTCACGGAGCCGGCGATGGTGGCGGCGTCCTCGGCGAGCGCGACGACGGGGTCGGGCAGGCCCGCGCCCCCGAGGGCCTTGCGCACACCCCAGCCGACGAAGCTGCCGACGAGGGCACCGACGCCACCGAGGATCGCGCCCTCGATGCGCAGGTCGCGCTTGCCCGTGGTGCCGAGTGCGGCTCCGGCGAGGGCACCGGACGCGACACGTCCGAGCAGCGCCGAGGGGGCGATGCGGTTCGGGGTCTTCGGCAGCTTGTCGCCGATGAGCTCACCGACGGCGGAGGCGACGAGCAGCCCACGGCCGACCGGGGTGCTGAAGACCTTCCACTGCTGCCACGAACCCTTCAGCGAGGACCGGTCGTGGTTCAGTGCGAGGACGGCGAGCGGGGTGGCGCTCCGGCCGCCGCTCATGATGCCGAGGACCAGGGTGCGGACCAGGGTGTGCTGCTCGTGCTGCTTGCTCATCGTGACTCCTGTCGTGTTGCCCCCGACGGTACGCACGGTGACCTCGGGTGTTCCGAGCATCGCGAGCGATCGCCGGGCGGACGTCCGGCGTTCCCGGGTACGGAGCCTCCCCGAGTAACGTCCGGCGCATGAGCAACGTCATCGTCCTCGGCGGCCACGGCAAGGTCGCCCTCCTCGCCACCCGCATCCTGTCCGAGCGCGGACACACGGTCACCTCCGTCATCCGGAACGCCGACCAGTCCGACGAGATCCGGGCGCACGGCGGCGAACCGCACGTCGCGGACATCCAGCAGCAGTCCCTGAACGACTTCGCCGAACTGATCCGCGGGCACGACGCCGTGGTGTGGTCGGCCGGTGCCGGTGGCGGTTCCGTCGACCGGACCTGGGCCATCGACCGCGACGCTGCGGTGCTGTCGATCCAGGGGGCGAAGCAGGCCGGCGTCGACCGCTACGTGATGGTGTCGTGGTCCGGCTCGCAGCTCGACCACGGGATCCCGCAGGACCAGGACTTCTTCGCGTACGCGCAGTCGAAGATGATCGCCGACGCCGTGCTCCGCGACTCGGGGCTGCAGTGGACGATCGTCGCCCCGAGCACCCTGACCGACGACGAGCCGACCGGCTCCGTCGACTGGGACGGCTCGTCCACCCAGGTGCCGCGCGGTGACGTGGCGCACGTGGTCGCCGACGTGGTCGAGAACCCCGGCACGGCCGGCAACACCTTCCGGTTCAACACGGGGTCGACCCCGGTGGCGGAGTTCCTGCGCGCGGACGCGGTCTGACCAGGACCGGCAGACCACTGACGGACGGGGTCGCGACGGTCCTCCCGCCGCGACCCCGAGCTGTCCGTCGCGTCGCCGCGGCGCTCAGGCCATCTGCGCGTAGAAGCGCTCCGGTGCATCGGCGAGCGACGCCTTCACCATCCGGCTCCAGTCGTCGACCAGCACCTCGGCCGCGCCGCGCTCCACACCGTCGAGTGCCGCACGGGCCACGTCCGTCGGGTCCGTCTTCGGGCCGTCGTAGTCGCCCATCATGTCGGTGTCGGCCGCACCGAGGTGGAGTCCCTGCACGCTGATGCCCCGGTCGGCGAGCTCCAGGCGGACGGCGTTCGTCATGTTCCACTCGGCCGCCTTCGCCGCGGCGTAGCCACCGGCGCCGGGCGCCGCGAACCAGGACAGTGCCGACAGCACGTTGACGATCGCGCCGCCGCCGTTCCGCTCGATCACCGGCGCGAAGGCACGGATCATCGACAGGCTGCCCCAGAAGTGCGTGTCCATGGCCTTCCGGACGATGGTCAGGTCGTCGGTCACCAGGGAGCCCTGCGTCGAGATGCCGGCGTTGTTCACGAGCAGCGTCACGTCGCCCGCGGCTGCGGCCACCGCGTCGACCGAGGCCTGGTCGGTGATGTCGAGGGGCAGCGCGACGACGCCCTCGACGTCGACGAGTTCGGGGCGGCGTGCGGTCGCGTAGACCTTCGACGCCCCGCGCTCCAGCAGCTCCAGGGCGAAGCGGCGTCCGATGCCGCGGTTCGAGCCGGTGACGAGTGCGACCGATCCAGCGATGTCCATGGTGTCTCCTCCTGCCGCGCGGGTGTCTCCCGCAGCGGCTCGGCTACGCTAAGACCTCACATCCATGTCAGGGGCAAGCCCGGATCGGAGCACACATGCGCATCGGCGACCTCGCGGCCGAGACCGGCGTCAGCGTCCGCTCGCTGCGGTACTACGAGGAGCAGGGACTGCTCACCGCGTCGCGCACCGCGAGCGGGCAGCGGATCTACACGGACGCAGCGGTCGAGCGGGTCCAGCTCGTGCAGCAGCTGTTCGCCGCCGGGCTCGCGAGCCGCACGATCGTGCAGCTGCTGCCCTGCGTCGACCGTGGGGAGTCGACGCCGGAGTCGTTCGCGCTGCTCATCGCGGAGCGGGACCGGATCACCGCGCAGCTGGCCGAGCTCGAGGCGGTCCGGGGGCGGCTCGACCAGGTCATCGCGATCACCGAGCACCCCACCGCCGAGCACTGCCCGGCGCTGCGTGACCGGCCTGCGGAGCCGGTCGCGGCCTGAGACGCGACACCGGGACGGACGGGAGGCCCGTGGCGGGTCCGCCACGGGCCTCCCGTCCCTAGCGGGTCGCTGACGACGCCCGCACCACCAGCGTGTGGCGCGAGCGCAGCACCCCCGGTGTCGCCGGGGCGCCCTCCTCGAGCTGGGCGACGAGCACCCCGACCGCCGTCGCAGCGACGCGGTCCAGGTCGGCCGACACGGTGGTCAGCGCCGGGGTCGAGTACGCCGACTCCTCGATGTCGTCGAACCCGACGACCGCGACGTCGTCCGGCACGGTCCGGCCCGCGAGCTGCAGGGCACTCATCGCCCCGAGCGCCAGCGCGTCGTTGCAGCAGACGATCCCATCGACCGGCACACCGGCGTCGAGGAGTTGCCGTGCAGCCGCCGCCCCCTCGGCCCGGTGCCACAGCGCGGTCCGCACCACCCGCTCGGGTGCGAACGGCACGCCGTGGTCGTCGAGCGCCTCGCGGTAGCCCCGCAGTCGCTCCTGGGCCGTGCGCACGGGGCCCGACGGGTCGAAGCCGATGAACGCGATCGACCGGCGACCGGCGTCGAGCAGGTGGGCGGTCGCGTCCCGCAGCGCGTCCGCGTTCGACATGGCGATGAACGGCACGGGGGCGTCCGGGATCGGCTCACCGAGCACGACCAGGGGGAACTTCACCTCGAGCGCGGCGGCGTCGCTCGGCCGGACGGTCAGGGGGCTGTAGATGATGCCGTCGATCGAGTGCTCGCGCATCCGGGTGATCGCGTCCGCCTCGCGCACGCCGCTCGCGGTCTGCTCGATGAGCACCGTGTAGCCCACGGCTCCGGCAGCGCGGATGACGGCGTCGGCGAGTTCGGCGAAGTACGCCTGCCGCAGTTCCGGCACCGCGAGGCCGAGCACCTTGGAGCGTCCGGCGCGGAAGTTCCGCGCCGAGACGTTGAGCTCGTAGCCGAGCTCGTCGACGGCGGCCATCACACGGTCGCGCGTGCGGACGGAGACGTGTTCGTAACCGGACAGCACGTTCGAGACGGTCTTCTTCGAGACACCCGCCACGGCGGCGACGTCGCTCATCGTGGGCGGAGAGCGGTGCCCCTGCGCCATCGGGCGCCCCCTCTCACCTGCGGACTGCGTTCGGCAGGAACCTACCGCACCAGCGTGGTGCGGACCGGACGGGAGGCCCGTGGCGGGCCCGCCACGGGCCTCCCGTCCGGTCGGTCGCCCGTCCAGGGCCCCGCTCAGTCCGCCAGGAACCGCAGGACCGCGAGCACCCGCCGGTTCTCGTTCGGCGTCGCCTCGAGCCCGAGCTTGGTGAAGACCGCGGTGACGTGCTTCTCGACGGTCCCGCCGGACAGGAACAGCGTGTCCGCGATCGCGGCGTTGGACCGGCCCTCGGCCATCAGGCGCAGCACGTCGGTCTCGCGGGCGGTCAGCGAGTCGAGCGGACCGTTCGTGGCACGCGGCGCCTGGACCAGTGCGGCAGCCACCTCGGGGTCGAGCACGACGTTGCCCGCGGCGACCTGGTGCAGTGAGTCGATGAAGGTGCCGACCTCGGCGACCTGGTCCTTCAGCAGGTACCCGACGCCGACGGTGGCGACGTCGAGCAGCGCCCGCGCCCACTGCGCCTCGGCGTACTGCGAGAACAGGAGCACCCCGACGTCGGGCCGGACGTCCTTCACCCGCATGGCCGCGCGGACCCCCTCGTCGGTGTGGGTCGGCGGCATCCGGATGTCCATCACCACGACGTCGACCGCGCCGTGCGCGACGGCGGCCACCGCGGCGTCGCCGTCCGACACCGGCACGACCTCGTGCCCGCGACCGCGCAGCAGGGACGTCAGCCCCTCGCGCACGATCGTGTTGTCGTCGGCGACGACGATCCTCACCGTTCGGCTCCGCTCGGCATGCGCATCCGGATGCGGGTCGGGCCGCCGGCGGGGCTGTCCACCTGCAGGTCCCCGTCCACGGCGCGCAGCCGTTCGAGCACCCCGGCCAGGCCGGTGCCGTGACCGTCGGGGGTGCCGAGCGCGACGTGTGCCCCGCCGTGGCCGTCGTCCTCGACCTCGACGAGCAGGTCGGTGCCGAGCATGCCGACCCGGACGGCGGTGGCCGAGGCTCCGGCGTGCTTCGACACGTTCGTCAGCAGCTCGAGCACCCCGAAGTACGCGATCCCCTCGACGACGCGGGACGGCCGGACGGGCAGGTCCACCGACAGCGCGACGGGGAACGGGGTCCGGGAGCACGCCGAGGTCAGCGCGGCCTCGAGCCCCTCGTCGAGGACGGGCGGGTGGATGCCGCGGGCCAGGGCGCGGAGCTCGACCAGCGCCTCTTTCGTCGACGCGTGCGCCCGGTCGACCAGCGCGGTGACCGCGTCCGGGTCGGCGCCGGTCTGCAGGCGGTCGCGGGCGTCGCCCAGGGTCATCGCCAGGCCGACGAGCCGGGCCTGGGTGCCGTCGTGCAGCTCCCGCTCGATGCGGCGCAGGGTGGTGTCGGCGTCGAGCACGGCGGCGTCGCGCGAGGCCGTGACCTGGCGGAGCCGCAGGTCGCGGGCGGTGGCACCGAGCAGGGCGCGGATGACCACACGCTGCAGTGCCGCGAGCCCGTGGTTCACCGCGGGCCAGAGGAACAGCACGATGAGCAGGCCGAGCACCGCGAACCCGACCTGCAGCGGCGGGGTGTCGACGTACACGCCGAGGAACTGCGCACCGCTGTGGAGCTCGCCGTCCGCGCCCCGCTGCGCCGGCAGGAAGTGCCCCCACGCCGCGTGCGTCATCGCGCCCAGACCGCTCACGAGCACAGCGGTCGAGACGGCGAACGTGGTGGTGGTCAGCACGAACCCCGCGAGCAGGTACGCGAACGCCCGCCAGGTGGGGCCGTCCGACAGCCGGGCGAACGCGGTGCCGAGCGGCGTCGAACCTGCACGGGGCGGTGCCGGGGCGACGACGACCTGCCCGAGCAGCGCGGCGGACATCCGGCGGGTGACCGCGGCGAACCAGTGCGACCCACCGAGCAGGAACGCGGCGACGACCAGGCCGACCCAGGTCAGCGACACCGGGATGCCGACGGCCAGCACCACGACGAACCAGGCCAGCGCGGCGATCGCGATCGGCAGGTGCGCGGCGTGGAACGCGAAGGCCCGCCAGGTGCTGCCGTCGGCGACGGCTCGGAACGGTCGGAACCGGGGGACGGTGGTGGGTGCGCCCGAGGTGGCGACGGCGGTGTACATGCGGACCTCTTCGTGTCGGTGACGAGCTTATTGCCCGACACCAGCCTCGCCGCGGGGGTCCGCCCGCACACCGGTGCTGCCCCCCGTCGACGGTGGGGAAACCCCGCGATCGTCGTCAGCCGGGTCCGCTCAGGCCCCGGTCTGCTCGGTCGGTGCGGCCACGGGCTTCGACTGGCTCGACCCTCGTTGCCGCAGGGACACGGTGGCGATCACCATCACCGAGATGACCAGGAACTCCGACTGCCAGTTCTGCATCGACTCGAACCAGAACTGGCTCGTGCCCAGGTAGCCCCACGCCGTGACGACATCGCCGCCGTGTTCGAGCTGCTCCTCGTTGTAGGCCGCCGCACCACCGATCAGGTGCCCCACGACACTGCCGAGGAACAGCACCGCGAACAGGATCAGCAGGGAGTTCTCGTACAGCACGAGCACGATCCCGCCCCGGCGCACCGGCCACGGGGCCTTCGGATCGTCGGCGTGCTCCCGGGGGTCCTCGTCCTGCGGGCTCTGTTCGTCCAGGGGCTCGGACTCGCTCGACCCCTTCTGGAACAGGAACACCGTGAACACGATGTACGCGCCCATCTGCAGGAACTCGCTCTCCCAGTTCTCGAAGGTGGCCTCGGCGAAGTCGCCGCTCGTCAGGAAGCCCCAGAGCGACACGGCCGCCTCGCCGTGCTGGAGTGCGTCCGCCGCGGACACCCGCCACCCGGCCAACACCATGCCGACGAAGCACACGACGAAGACGGCGACGTTCGCGAGGAGCAGGCCGTGCCGTCGCACACGCTGCCACCCACTCGATCCGTTGTGCAGGCCGAGGGTCACCGGGTCCTCCGTTCGTCGCGCCGAGCCCATCCTGGTCCGGTCGCCACGAACGCCTTCGCAGGAGCACCCGACCGGTCGTGCCGGTCCGTCAGCGACTCAGAGCGTGACGCCGGTGGCCGTCGCGAGCGTGTCGAGCAGTTCGGTGCGGAACCGCTGGTCGGCGACCGCCGGGTGCGGCTCCTGCCGCTCTCCGTGGAACCAGTAACCACCCGTCACGGTTTGGTCCGGGTCGGTCGCGAGCGTCTCCTGCGTGCGGTGTCCGAGCTCGAAGTCGTCCGGAGCGCCGGCCCCGCCCATCTTGGTCGCCACCCAGCCCGGGTCGACGGCGTTGCTCAGCACGCCCGGGCGTCGGAGCGGCACCTCGGCGGCGAGCGCCGTCACGAACAGCTTCGTGTCGGAGTACGAGTTCGTCTCCGAAGCGCCGGTCCAGTCGACGGTGTCCAGGCGCGGACGGCCGCCCCGGTGCATCCCGCTGCTCAGGTACACGTGCCGCCCCGGCGACCGCAGCAACGCGGTGAACAGGTAGGGCGCCACGACGTTGACGGGCACCAGGGAACGGCCGGAGATCACGCCGGCGTTGTGCACGACGGCGTCGAGCGGGGTGCCGGCGTCGAGTTCCCGGGCGGTGGCGATCACGGCGTCGCGGTCCGCCAGGTCGGCGACGACGAGTTCGGCGCCGCGCTCCACCAGGTCGGCGACCGCCTCGGCGCGGGCCGGGTTGCGCGCGTGGACGACGACGACGTGTCCGCTGCGGAGCAGCGAGTCGGCGGTTCCCCGCCCGAGGCCGTCGGTGGATCCGGTGACGAGGATGCGTGCCATCCGCCCATCATGCGCCCGACGGCTGCGGCGGGTCCGGCAGGTGGACCGGCAACGGGCGGACGGGAGGCGCGGTGCGGGCCCGCCACGGGCCTCCCGGCTGTTCACGGGCCGGCCACAGGGCCGAGGATCGCAGCGAGCTGCGACCGGATGTCCTGCAGCAGCTCCTCGGTCGTCAGCGCCTGGTGGACGGTGGCGGTCAGCCCGATGTGCAGCACGGCGGTGACCACCCGGGCGAGCACCGGGGCGTCGACGGTCGTGACCCGGGCGTGCCGCTCGAGCACCGCGGCCACGCCGTCCTCGAGACGCTGGGCCAGGGCGAGTCCGCGGTGCCGGTTCGGTTCTGACGGGTCGCCGAACACCAGCTCGTGCAGGTAGGTCCGGCCGTTCTCGGGATGCTCCCGGACGCAGTGCACCACCGGTCCGAGCAGCGCGAGCACGACCGGTACGGCATCGGCATCGTCGGGGGCGGCCGCGACCGCCGCCAGACCGTCGTCGATCGCCGTTGCGAACCGCTCGTTCTGCACCATGATCAACAGCTCGGCCTTGGTCGCCGCGTACCGGAACAGGGTGCCGACGGCGACGTCCGCCCGGTCGGCGATCTGCTGTGTGGTGACCCCGCCGACGCCCCGCTCCAGGAACAGGGTGCGTGCGGCGTCGAGGATGCGCCGGGTCTTGTCCTGCCGTCCGCGTTCCCGCCGACCGAGGGTGGCTTCCATCGCGCTCCTTGACAACTTTAGTGAGTGTGCTCATTATTGAGCATACTCGGATAGCCCGAGGCGCACCACACCAGACCAGGACGGCGATGGACGACGAACCGCACACCGAGCGCGACACGTCGACGACGACCCGTGCGATCGCCGTCCCGGGCGGGACCGTCCTGGCCCGCACACTCGGCAGCACCAGCGCGGGCATCCCGCTCGTGGTCCTGACGCACCTCGCCGCCAACCTCGACAGCTTCGACCCCGAGCTCGTCCAGCCGCTCGCCGAGCACGGCGGCGTGGTCTTGCTCGGCTACCGCGGAGTCGGTGGCGCCGGAGGACGCGCCCGCGACTCGATCGAGGAAATGGCCACCGATGCCCTCGCGGCGATCCGAGCACTCGGTCTCGACCGGATCGACCTGTTCGGGCTGTCGATGGGCGGGATGGTCGCGCAGGAGATCGTCGAGCGCGCCCCCGGGCTGGTGCACCACCTGGTGCTGGCCGGGTCGGGACCGGCCGGTGGGCCCGGCCTCGCGAGCATGACCGGTGTCGTCGTCCGCACGATCCTGCGCGGGCTCGTCACCGCCACCGATCCCACGACCCTGCTGTTCTTCACCAGGACACCGGCCGGACGCCGTGCCGCTGCCGACTACCGGGCACGCCTCGCCCGCCCGCGTACCGACCGAGACCGTGCGATCAGCCCGGCGGTGTTCCGCGCACAACTCCGCGCGGTCCGCCGGTGGAGCGATCGGCCACTCGTGTCGACGCCGTCCGCGTTCACCGGGCCCGCGTTGCTCGTGCACGGCGACTCCGACCGGATGGTCCCGGTCACCAACGTCGACGTCCTGCGCGATCGGTTCCCGCACGCCTCGGTGCGGATCGTCCCCGATGCCGGGCACGGCGTCGTGTCCCAGGACCGGACCGCCGTCGTCGACGCGGTCCGCGACCTGCTCGGCCAGTAGACCCCCACACACCCAGACCCCTCACGACCACAGGAGCACCAGACCCATGCGCGCGTTCATCTTCGACGACTACGAGCAGCCCCTCCACGGAGCCGACGTCCCCGAGCCCGTGGTCGGCGACCACGACGTGCTCGTCGCGGTCGCCGCCGCAGGGCTCAACCAGCTCGACGAGAAGCTCCGGCTCGGCGAGTTCAAGCTGATCCTGCCGTACAGGACCCCCCTGATCCTCGGGCACGACGTCGCCGGCACGGTCATCGCCGTCGGTGCCGCGGTCCGCCGGTTCGCCGTCGGCGACGAGGTCTTCTCGCGACCTCGTGACCACCGCATCGGCACGTTCGCCGAACGCATCGCCATCGACGAGGCCGACGTCGCACACGCCCCCGCGAACACGAGTCCGGTCGAGGCTGCGTCGCTCCCGCTCGTCGCCCTGACCGCGTGGCAGGCCCTGGTCGAGCGCGGAGACGTGCAGGCCGGGCAGAAGGTCCTGATCCACGCCGGCTCGGGCGGTGTCGGCACGATCGCGATCCAGCTCGCCAAGCACCTCGGCGCACACGTCGCGACGACCGCATCGGCCACCAACGGCGACTTCGTCCGGGAGCTCGGCGCAGACGTCGTCATCGACCACCGCACGCAGGACTTCGCCCAGGAGCTCTCCGGGTACGACCTCGTCCTCGACAGCCTCGGCGGTGAGAACCTCGAGCGGTCCCTCACCGTGCTGCGACCGGGCGGCAAGGCGATCAGCATCAGCGGTGCCCCCGACCCGGCCTTCGCGCGGGCTGCGGGGCTGAACCCCGTCCTCCGCCTGGTCATCGCCGCCATCAGCCGGAAGATCCGCCGCCGGGCGAAGCGACTCGGGGTGACCTACGAGTTCCTGTTCATGCGTGCCGACGGGCAGCAGCTCCGCCGGATCGCCGACCTGGTCCGCGACGGCGTCATCCGGCCGGTCGTCGGTGCCACGTTCCCCTTCGACCAGACCCCGCAGGCACTCGAGTCGATCACCACGAGCCGGGTGCGCGGCAAGACCGTCGTCACCGGCGCCTGAGCACCTTCCCCTCCACGCACGACCTGACGAACGGACCACGACCATGCACGACGCAGCAGCACCCGTCACCTCCTCCGCACTGGCACCGGCGAAGACCGTGCAGGCCGGCGGGATCACCTTCGCCTACCGCGAGCTCGGCCCGGTCGAGGACGTCCCCGTCGTGTTCTTCGTGCACCTCGCCGCGACCCTGGACAACTGGGACCCGCGCATCGTGGACGCGATCGCCGCGCACCGGCACGTGATCACCTTCGACCAACAGGGTGTCGGTGCCTCGTCGGGCACGGTGCCGCGGACGATCGAAGCAGCAGCCGACGACGCCCACACGTTCATCACCGCGCTCGGGTACGACCAGGTCGACGTGTTCGCGTTCTCCATGGGCGGGATGATCGCGCAGGACCTCGTCGTCGCGCACCCCGGTCTCGTCCGGAAGCTCGTGCTCACCGGCACCGGACCCCGCGGCGGGAAGGACATGGACAAGGTCGTCACCACCACCTACTTCGACGTCCTCCGTGCGACGCTCACCCGGTCGGACCCGAAGGAGTTCCTGTTCTTCAACCGGGACGCCGTCGGCAAGCGTGCCGCCAAGGCGTTCCTCGCTCGGCTGCAGGAACGCACGGTCGACCGTGACGCACCCATCGGCCTGCGGGCGTTCGGGACCCAGCTGCAGGCCATCAAGCGCTTCGGCCGCTCGGCGCCGTCGGACCTGTCCGTGATCACGCAGCCCACACTCATCGCCAACGGCGACCACGACCGGATGGTGCCGTCGGTCCTGTCCGAGGACCTGCACCGCCGCATCGCCGGCTCGGAGCTGGTCATCTACCCGAACTCCGGCCACGGCGGGGTGTTCCAGTACTGGGAGCAGTTCGCTCCGGTCGCGGCGGAGTTCCTGCGGCGCTGACCCGACGCGCGCTGCAGCGATCAGCTCGGCAGGACCGCCCCGACCTGTGCGCGGATCGTCGCCACCACCTCGGCGACGCTCGTGTCGGGGTCCGCGCTGGACACCATCGTCACGAACAACACCGCGGACACGACGTGCGCCAGGGTCGCCGCCCGGTCCTCGTCGACGCCGCCGTGCTCCGTGATGAGTCCTGCGACCGTGCGCTCGGTCTCGCCCGAGATCGTCAGGGCCTCGGCGTGGTTCGGTTCGCCCGGGTCACCGAACGCCATCTCCCGCAGGTAGGTGCGTCCGTTCTCCACCTGCACCCGGTTGCACGCGACCACCGGTTCGACGAGGGCGACCACGGCGTCGACGAGCGTTCGTGCGTCGGCTGCGGCCCGTCGCCCCAGCTCGAGTGCCTCGCGGTAGTGCTCGTTCTGCACGAGCAGCAGCAGTTCGCCCTTGTTCTTGACGTACAGGAAGAGCGTGCCGGCACCGATGTCGGCGCGTTCGGCGATCTGCTGCGTGGTGACCTCGTCGACACCCTGCTCGGCGAACAGCTCCCTCGCCGCAGCGACGATGCGCTCGAGCTTGACCTGCTTGTTCCGCTCGCGTCGTCCGGACGGCTGGGTCACCTGCACGACTGCTCCTCCGGGTCCGGGAACGCCCCTCGGGGGACGGGGCACCGACCATCATCGCAGGCCGCAGGACCCGCTGATCAGACCTCGGCGACGGCCCGCAGTTCGAGCGCCACGGCGTTCAGGTCCTCGATCAGCCCGTCCGCCCGGTCGGCGTACTCCGGAGCAGGTGCCCCCGCATCACGCCCCTTGCCGTTCGGCCACGGTGCCCGCACCGGCGCGGCGACCGTCAGCAGGTCGTCACGGTCCCAGCCGTGCTCGAGCAGCCCACGCGCATGGTCCACACGCTCCTGCACCCGCGCGACGTGGGGATCGTCGTGCTCGGTGAGGAACGCAACGAGCCGGTCACCGCGGACCACGTACCGCCGGAGCTGGTCACGTCGGTCCCGCTCGTCGTACCGGCCGCCGTGCAGCAGGTTTCGGCGCAGCCATCCCATGCCCCGATGATCCCACCGCACATCGCGGCCCGCTGGTCCTGTACGTTTCCTGTGTAGACATCCCCTGACCAGAGAGGACGCGGCGCCATGAGTGACGGCACGCCCCAGTACAACCAGCAGAACCCGAACCCCTACGCCGCCGGCGGACAGCCCTACGGCGCTCCGATGCAGCCGTCGTCCGACCGCTTCAACGTCATGGCGATCGTCGGGTTCGTCCTGGCCTTCGTGGTGAACATCGCCGGCCTCGTGGTGTCCATCATCGCGCTCTCGCAGATCAAGAAGACCGGGGAGCGCGGCCGCGGCCTGGCCCTCGCCGGCGTCATCATCAGCGCCCTGTCGATCGTGTTCGGCATCTTCTGGATCATCTTCGTGGTCACGGTCCTCGCGAACACCCCCACCAGCACCACGGGCGGGTACTGACGCCCACCAGCACGAGACCGGAGGCCCGTGGCAGCTCGCCACGGGCCTCCCGTTCGTCCGGGGTCGGTTCCGGACCGCGGCCTCAGCCGATGACGCCGGTGTGCTCCAGCACGATGTTCAGACCGATCAGGATCAGGACGACACCACCCGCGATCTCCGCCGGCTTGCCGAAGCGGGCACCGACACGGCGACCGACCAGGACCCCGACGAACGACAGCACCGAGGTCGTGATCCCGATGAGCAGCACCGCGCCGCCGATCGAGACGGGCAGGAACGCCAGGGTGACGCCGACCGCCAGGGCATCGATGCTGGTCGCCACCGCCAGCACGAGGAGCTCGCGGACCGGCAGCCGATCGGTGTCCTGCTCGGTGTCCTCGTGCTTCGAGAACGCCTCCCACAGCATCTTCCCGCCGATCAGCGCGAGCAGCCCGAACGCGACCCAATGGTCGAAGGCCGCGATGTACTGCGCGAACGCCGACCCGAGCAACCAGCCGAGCAACGGCATCACCGCCTGGAACACCCCGAACGTGAGCGCGATCACGATCGCGTGCCGCACGTCGAAGCGCTTCATGTGCAGGCCCTTGCCGAGGGCGACGGCGAAGGCGTCCGCGGAGACGCCGAGCGCGATGAGGAACAGGGCCCAGAAGGACATGGGGGAGGCGCCTTTCGAGACGGTCGGATGGAGACTCCGACGTCTCAGGACCTGACGATCCTGGCACGGTCCAGGGCACGAAAAGGCCTGATCAGCGGGATTCGTCGCCCCGAATCCGCGGGTTGGTGGGCCCGGTCCGCCAACCCGGCCCACGTCGTCGACGTGACCAGGGGACGGACTGGAGGCCCGTGGCGGGCACGGCCACGCGCCTCCAGGCCGGCAGTCAGTGCGTCAGGAACCGGCGGCCGCGTGCGCGGCGACCTGACTGGCCGTCAGTTCGGTGCCGTAGACGGCGGCGTACCGCATCGACCCGGTGAAGTACGGGTTGTTCGTGGAACCCGGCCACCCGCTGACGACGTCGTAGCCGACGCGGAAGTACCCGGTGAAGTTCTCGGGGCTCTTGAAGGCCGCGTTCGACGCCACGAGGGTGCCGTCGACGTACAGGCGCATGCCGTTGGTGGGCGACATCGTGGCGACGGTGTGGTGCCAGGCGCCGTCGGTGTAGGCCTTCGGCGAGGTGAGGACCTGCGTGGTGCCGCTGTACGTGCCGAACGCGAGCTGGCCGCTGGTGGTCAGGTAGAGCTTCCGGTCGTGCTGGCCCGACGCACCGGTCTGGTTGCTGCCGAAGCCGATGAGCATGCCGCCGGCGACCGTGGTGCGGAACCAGACCTCCTCGCTGAAGGTCGTCGGGTTGGCGTACGAGCGCGGGGTGGAGACGTAGCTCGTGGAACCGTTGAGCGCGTAGGCGCTCCCGCTGTCACGCGGGCAGGCGTTCGGGCTCGGCGTGGTCGCGGTCATGGCGCCCTGGTAGGTGCCGTTCGCGCCGCGACCCGACCAGTCGGTGGCCGTCTTCGAGCCAGAAGCCTCGGTCAGGCGGTAGGCGAACAGCGCGTTCGCGGTGTCCGCACCGACGGCGCCCGTGCACGTGAAGTACGGGGCGGTCGCGGCCGTGTTCGCGCTGTTGGTCACGCGGGCGGTGTACGCCGAGCGGGTCGGGGCGAACTGGTTCAGCAGGACGACGACGGCCAGGGCGACCACGAGGAGGACGGCGACGACGCGACCGTCGCGCAGGCGGCGGAGGATCACGCGGGACGCACCGCCTCGACGCGGCCGACCGCCAGGCACGCCACGAGCGGCACGAGGCACACGGCGATCAGGGCGACCCAACCCAGGGGGTCGAGGTCGATGTTCGACATGAGCTGGTAGTGCCCGTTCTTCGTCAGCTCGTGGATGACGACCCGGCCCATCTCGCCGTCGACCAGGTGGACGCTGTTGCCGCCGTGGGCGTCGACGCGGACCGGGAAGATCCCCGACGAGATCACGGTGGCCTCGACGCCGGCCGGGCTCGAGGTGTTCGTGATCGTCGTCACGTTGACGAACGGCTTGAACACGAACGCCGCGTACGAGACGGTGAGGGCGCTGCCCGCGATCCGCAGGCAGGAACGGGTCACCCGGTCGGTGAACGCGCTGGTCAGGGTCAGGATGATCAGCGTGCCGATGAGCAGGATCGGGGCGGCGCGGAGCAGCCAGCCGATGCGCGGGACCAGGAGCGCGGGGGTGCCGATCACGTCGGCCTGGGTGAGCGTCCACGGGTCCGTCGCGCCGTTGACGTCACCGCGGGTGTGGATCCCGCCGTCCGCGTCGATCGAGACGATGCGGTGCGTGTAGACGACGTCCGGGTTGGCGGAGGTCTCGAACGAGACGATGTCGCCGACGCTGAGCGTGGCGACGTCCACCGGCAGGT
Organism: Curtobacterium flaccumfaciens pv. betae; assembly: GCF_026241855.1. NCBI lineage: Bacteria > Bacillati > Actinomycetota > Actinomycetes > Micrococcales > Microbacteriaceae > Curtobacterium > Curtobacterium flaccumfaciens. The sequence continues at coordinate 3,666,218 of NZ_JAPJDC010000001.1, forward strand.
CGAGCACGAGGGTGCCGACCGGGGCGGCTTCGCCCATCGATGGGGTCTCGACGACGAACCAGCGGCCGCCGGCGGAGAGGAACAGGACGGCGGCGGTGAGCAGCAGGGCTGCGATCGCGGCGACCGACCAGGCGAGGACCGTCTCGGAGCGGGTGACCTGACGGCCGCGGAGGACCGGGCGGTCGAGCATGCCTCTGAGCGGGATCGCTGCGGTCTGGCTCATGGGCTCTGCTCCGGGAGGTCGGGGTGGGGCGGTGGTCTTGCTGGTCGTGCTGGTCTTGCTGGTCTTGCTGGGGTGGCGACGCTCGGCCGGAGGGGGGTCGGCCGAGCGTCGCCGGTCTGGGGGAGGGGTGATGGGGGTGGATCAGGCCGGATCAGGCTGGATCAGGCCGTGAAGGTCCAGGTCATCGGGACCGAGGCGGCGAGGCCCTGGTAGGTGTTGCCGGCCGAGGAGTCCAGGGTCACCGCGAAGTTGAACGGGACGCTCGCGCCGGCGGCCGGAGCCTGCGGCATCGTGAAGGCCGACGCCGCCGCACCCTTGAAGCTGGCGAGGGTGCCGCTGAACACGGTGGTCGAACCGGAGGTGACGACGAGGTTCATCTTGGCGCAGAGGTCGGTCGCGGTGCCGTTGGCCGAACCATTCGCCGACTGGGTGCACGTGGCGCCCGGGTTCAGCGTGAAGGTGCTGGCGTTCGCGGTGCCGGTGTTCTTGATCGAGATCGCGGTGTTGACCGTGTTGCCCGGGGTCATCGTCGTGCTGCCGCCGAACTTGTTGATCGTCGAGCAGGTCGCCGAGTTCGTCGAGACCGAGCCGCCGTCGGTGCTGAGGCAGGTGACGGTCGCGCCGGCGTTCTGCTCCTGCATGATCAGCGTGCCGCTGCCGGCGGTGTTGCTGCTGTTGGTGATGCTCGCGGCGAACCCGGAGAGGGTGCCGGTGAGCGAGAGGGAGAGCAGGACGGCGGCGAAGATACCCGCGAGGAGCGCCACGGGGGCGAAGCGGATCCGCTTCAGTGCGGAGGTGCGGAGCTTGGTGGACACGGGGTACCTCTTCGTTCGGTGGTGGTTTCAGGAAGTCGGGGGAGCAAGACCTTCGGGCTGTTTTGCTTCAATGGTTAAGATAGTCAGTGATTCACCAAGTTGACCACTCGTATACTTACCCCAGTGCGGGGGACGCACCTTGTCCCCCGGTCCCCGACACGGAAGAAGGCCCTCGTGGCAGCAGCACCGAACGACGACGACGCCGCCGATCTCATGGCCGCGTTCACCGCCGTCGTCCGTGCGAACGCCAGCCTGGTGAGCCAGCTCAGCGCCCGGGCGGGCGTGCACGAGAACGCCCTCCGCGCCCTGGTGCTCATCAGCGACACCGGGTACTCCACGCCGACGGAGGTCGCCGGGTACCTGGGGCTGACCTCGGGCGCGGTGACGAACATGATCGACCGGATGAGCACCGCCGGCCTGCTCGAGCGCGCACCGAACCCGGCCGATCGCCGGGGCTCACTGCTGCGGCTGCTTCCCCCGGGCCATGTCGTCGTGTCGGACTACCAGGAGCGGTACGCAGCGATGCTCCGGGCCGTCGACGGGGCGCACAAGGGCGAGCTGCACGAGGTGCTCAACGACCTGGCGACGAGTCTGTACGAGCAGGCTGCCGCTGCGTCCTGATCTCGCTCGTGCGGACCGCGCGTCTACCTGGTGTGGATCGCCCGTTCCTCTGTCGAGGTGAGGCCGGCACGGCGTTCCCGATCCGTCCCGCGGGCACGCTCGTCCTCGAGTACCCGCACGACGGTGTCCCGGATGGGTCGGGTCACCCCGCCGGCGTCCGTGAACGCCACCGAAGAGCGCTGCGCGAACCCGGCCTCCGACACCGGGATCCACAGGGGGAGTGATCGCGGTCCGGCCCAGTAGGCCACGTCATGCGCAAGCAGGAGGTCGTCGTCGACCGCGACCAGCTCGTCGTCGAAGCCGGTGACCTCGGCGACGCACCGGAAGAAGTCCTGCATCGGCGTCGGAGCGCCCACGGCGTTGACCGTGCCGACGAACCCGTCGCGCCCGGCACGGACGAGCCAGGCGGCGAGGTCCGCGACGTCGATCACCTGGACGAACCGCTCCGCCGTCGTCGGCACCAGCACCGGCCCCGGCCCACCGCGGTCGAAGCGTGCCGGCCAGTACCCGAACCGGTCACTGGGGTCGCCGGGCCCGACGATCAACCCCGGTCGCGCGATGAGCAGCCGCGACCCGAGGCGGAGCCGGGTGGTGCGTTCGGCGAGGACCTTCGCGTCGGCGTAGGCGGACGGGTCCCTCGGCTCCACCAGTCGAGCGGACTCGTCGGCGCCCGGTTGGTCGTTGTCCGCGTACACCGAGACCGTCGACACCAGGGTCCAGTGCGCGGCCCGGTCGGCGAGGGCGTCGAGCGCCGGTGCGACGAGTTCGGGGGCGTGGGCGAGCTCGATGACCTCGTCCCAGCCACCGGTGGCCTGTTCGTACGCGCCGGCCAGGGCTCGATCCGCCTGGACGAAGTGCGCTCCCTCAGGGACGCTGCCGGTGGTGCCCCGGGCAAGGCAGGTGACGTCGGCGCCCTCGGACAACAGCTCGTCGACGATCGTCCGTCCGAGCCAACCGGTGCCACCGAGTACCAGGACGCGTCGCACGCGCTGCGGCATCAGACGGGCTGGAGGGGTCGTCGTTCGCCGTCCGGGAGCTCGACCCGGATGCGATCGCCCGGCCGGACCGTCCCCCCGGTGAGCACGACGCTCATCACGCCGCCCTTGCGCTCGACCGTGCCGTCCTCGGCGCGCCCCAGCACGGCACGCAGGAGTCCCGGCTCGAAGCCGTTGATCTGCTGGCACGGGTTCCGCAGGCCGGTGACCCGGACGGAGGCGTCCTCACCGAGGTGCAGCACCGCCCCCTCGGGCAGCCCGAGCAGGTCCACGCCGCTCGTCGTCACGTTCTCGCCCATCTGGCCCGGTTCGACGCTGAACCCGGCCTCGGCGACCTCGTCGAACAGCTCGGCGTGCAGCAGGTGGACCTGGCGCAGGTTCGGCTGCGAGGGGTCACGGGCGACCCGGGAGCGGTGCTGCACGGTCGTGCCGGCGTGGGCATCACCCTCGATGCCCCACCCCGCCACGAGCGTCACCGCGTCGACCAACGGCTTGCTGAACCGGTGCTCGCCGTCCTTGCTCACCGCGACCACGCGCGGCTGGTCCATGTCGTCCCCGCTCATGGGGCCGATTCTGCCCCATGGTCGCGGCCGCGCGAGTGCAGCGCCGATCAGCGGCGCTCGCGCAGGCCGGTTCAGCGGCGCTTGCGCAGCGCGTTCGTGGCCCACAGGGAGACGGCGATGAGCACGGGCTGGAACAGCAGGCGGACGAAGCGCTTGGTGTCGGTGTCCAGGCCGAACCCGTCGCGGTGGTGCATCCACTGCGCGATGTTGCCGGGGAAGACCGCCAGGAAGAACACCGCGACAACCCATCCGACGGTCACCTGACGCCGAGCCAGGAGCATCAGCGCAGCTCCGAGGGAGATCTCCACCACGCCGGAGGCGATCACCGTGATGTCCGTCGGCAGCGGCACGAACTTCGGCACCTGCGCCTGGAACTCCTCGCGCGCCACCGTCAGGTGGCTGATGCCGGCCCACGTGAGCATCGCGCCGAACAGGATGCGGACGATGGTCCGGGGGCGGGTGGAGCGGACTGCGGGGGTGCGGGTTGCCATCGGGGTGGTGCCTTTCACGGTCGTGGTGGGGTTCGGTGGAGTGGGGGAGCCGAGGTCAGCGGCTGCGGAGGACTCGGCGTCGGCGTGCGGCCTCGAACGTGATCGCGGCAGCGGCGGCACCGAGCGTGAGGATCCGAGCGACCGGACGGCCGCGGGTCGAGGCGGCCAGACGCAGTGCGCCGACGAGCGCGAGTGCCCCGGCAGCACCGGTCGTGGTCGTCGCCTGCCGGTCTTCGAGGTCGATCACGAGCCGGGTCCCGCCGAGGGCGGTCGCCGCGATGGTGGAGCCGGTGCCGACCAGGTGACTCCCGGGGGCACGGCGGAACGCTGCAGCGGCGAGTCCGAGCCCGGACAGGACGTCCAGGGCCGGGATGCCGAGTGCGTGCGGGACGCCCGGCTCGAAGCCCCGGCGCTGCATCTGCCGGGCCCTGGCGCGCAGCGGGGTGCGGCGAACCATGACGATGCCGTGCCCGGTGAGCAAGCCACCGGTGACGAGGTCGATCCAGCTGGTCAATTTCACGTTGTGCTCCATTAGGTTGCGCACAACCTAACACGTCGGGGACGATGTGTCGTCGTGACGGCCATGAGTGCGAGTGCACGAACACGTTGCGGGTGTTGTTGTGTGTACGCCAACGCGAGCGAGGTTCCCCAGGAGATCCCGGTGATGACCCAGGCGTCGATCCCGCTTCTTCATGGCGTCCCCGCACCCGACGCTGTAAATCGACGGGCTTCCCACGACGCCGCACCGCTGACTCGCCGCCGGGAAAACCGCAGCGGACCATCGTCGCCCTGCTGAACGGGCGCCGCTGGTAGCCGACCATTACCCTCAAACTCATCGGCACTCAGGGTTCGCCGGCCGGGGCGCTCGAACTGCTCCGTGTCCTCGAGCCGGAGCGGCCGGAAGAACTCTGGTACCGCGACAACGACACCGGCCCGCCGGATACGAGGTCCTCCGCTCGTACCGGGACGCCGAGGAGGTGGTCCGTTCCCGGAGCGACCACAGCCCGTGGGCATCGATCTACCGCGACGTCGGCGACGACAACGACCCGACTGGTGGCGGTTCTGCTTCGAAGTCCTCAGCAGTGGCGATCGCATTTTCATCTGCGGTTGCGTCGAAGTGCCTGGCTCAACCTGGTTCTGGTCGAATTGGCCACGACCGGTCGACTTCGGCACCTTGACGTCGGCGACGGTCGGTCCCGCGTGGTACCGCGGCGAGGTATGGGAGCAGCAGCTGCAGCTGCAGCTGCAGACGATCAACGACCCGGTCGCGCAGCTCCGTCCAGCACTGAACGCAACCCGCTTCGAGGCCGACCAGTTGTGGGGGTACCGGTGGCTGAACCGGTGGAACGACCGGTCGCTGCTGGAGCAATTGCGCACGCCGCTCTCTGATCCGACTCCGCTTTCGGGTTAGCCGACGGCGGTCAGTGCCGGCAACATCGTCGAGGTACCGCTCTCACCCCATGCGCGGAGGCGTTCTTCTCGCGCTGGGTCGACGTACCGGAAGCTCTGTGGTGGTTCGAGCCCGATTTCGCTCCGGAGCAGTGCCAGCGGCATGGCCTTCGGCCACCGGATTGGCGAGCGCACACGCAGGATGGCAGCGTCGTTGACGTTGTCGAGGTACTCCTCGAGCGGTTGCCGATGAATCTGGATCTCATGCCGGTACAAGTCCCATACGGACGACGCGGCAGGGCGGTCGATGCCTTCGAGCTCGATGGTGCCGAGGACTGCGCGGTCCGGGGTGCTTGAGTACACGTAGATCGTGGCGGGCGTTGCGACGGCGGGAAACCGTCGTCGAACCTCGGCGGTCTTCGTGCCCTCCAGCAGTGCGTGTGCGAAGGCGGGCCGGACTGAGAGCAGGATCGATGTCAACGTGCGCTCCTGCCTTGGCTCTGGATGAGGTCGTCAAACAGCGTGGACGGTACCTGCCGGAACGAGGGTATCGGGTGCTTCACGTCGTGCTGCTCCAACAGTTCGGCAAGTTCGGGACCCCCGATCCGGCGGCCTAACAACTCAGTGTCCTCGAACCGTATGACAGTGACTCGTCCGCGCTTGTCGGCAGCTGAGCGCACGTCCCGACGCTTAAACACCCCGACCTGCTTGTGTCTGCGAAATGCCTCGTCGGGTGATGTGCGCTCGTAACCGAGGCTCCTGGAGTAGGCAACGATGCTCCGAATGGTTTCCGTGTCGTCCGCAGAGGCGTACCAGAGGATGCGAGCGCCAGGTGGGGGAAGCGCTCGACTGCTCCCGCTGTAATACACGTGTTCTCGCGAGAGGCCCAGCGCCAACGGTCGGTCGTCTCCCCAGAGCGCTTGCCTCGGGATGCCGAACAGCGGGTAGACGAAGCGCGGCTGGATGGGCGCGATGTATGTCGGTGCCCCTGCCCGCAAGAGCACCACGGGCCAGAACCGGTGCTCAATGTCTCGCAGCTGCGCTGCGGTCTGGAGTACCTCTGTGGGGTGGTCGGCGAGGAATCGCGATGCAGGTTCTGCCCGATCGATCACTTCGGCACACAGCTCGTCGTCGAAGCCCTCTGTCCGGAGACCGTCGCGGACGACATCGGCGACTACTGGGTCGGTGATCTCGACGACGGGCAGCTGGTTCTGACGGGCGACGTGGCGCGTGTGACGAGCGAGCTGGAGCGCGACCGTCGTCGTTTCGCGACGGCGTGCGACTCGCATGAGCGGAATCACCAGCATCTCGTCGCCAGGATGTTCAGCGAGCATCGCCCAGGGTCGTTCCCGTTCGTCGATGAGAACTCGGGTGGACCTCGGGTGGGATGCGATTGACGCGCGGATGAGCCGTCGTAGATCGCTGCCTCGTTCGTTCCGCTCGTGGGTGAGGAACGTGTCGACCAGCTGGTCGATCGTGAAAAAAGTTGCCGGAACCCAGCGCAGGTCGATGTCCTCGATGAGTCTGGACTGGAACACGGGTTGCCCGAGCCGTTGATCGACCTGCTGTATTAGCTCATGCGGACGGAGAACGCGAAGCTGGGTGTCGACGGGGAGGTAGGAGTCGGCAAGTCGCAGCAAGCGGGTGTCGTTCGTGACGAAGAACGCCGCGTGTGCGGCAAGCGCGTCAGCGATGTGATTCAGGTCGTCGCGCAGCGACGGGTCTGCCGCGAGCTCTTCCGGGCCGATTCGTTGCAACAGGACGTCGAGCACTGAAGTATCTTCACGGCGAATGGACCGCAACCGAACGAGGTGGTCCGCTCCGGAACGTTGTCGGGAGCGTTCGTCTTCGTCATCAATGCGGTCGATTTCGACGTCAACCTGCGGAGAGACGACCGCAGTGATCTCCGCCGCTATCCAGTCTGCGGTGAGGCCAAGGGACGCATCGCGATCAGCGCGATCGAGTTCGGAGGAGCCGTAGAGGTCGGCGACGATGTTGGTGTCGTACACAACCAGCGGCAGCCCTGCCCCGAGCGCCGCATCTTCGAACAGGTCAAGCTCTCCGAGCGGCATCCACCAGCGCGTCAGGGTGGATCCGGCGGCCGCCCTGCCGGCTCGTTCGCCGCGGGGCGACAGTCCCACAGCCGCCCAAAACCGATCCAGCCCGTAATCGCGACGACAGTAGGCGACAACGCCAATGGCTTCGGGGTGAGCCTGCACCGCGGCATCAACGAGCATCTTCCCGATGCCCGTCCCGCGGAGACCGACGCAGACGTGCACCAGCTTGATGTAGCCGGCGCGTGGGACGTCGTAGATGCAATACCCGACGATGTCTCCGCCGACGCGGGCGATGACGACGGTGCCGCGGCCGAGACGGTCCTCGAACGCGGAGTCCGTTAGGAACCCGAGCGTGGCCCGGTTCGCTTTCGCAAGCAGCAGTAGTTGGTCCCAATCGTCCGGCTTCGCGCTGACATGCTCGAGAACGACGTCGTGTTGCCCATCCATGGTGGTCTCATCGTGCCGATCACTAGACGTGAGTAGGACTCGACGCGCCGCTCGGCGCGTGAGGTTGTCAAGGTCAAGGGATTCCCAATCGCCGCTCGGGTCCCCGTCAAGCCGCCCTGTCGAATCGAGGACGCGGACTTGAGGGCGTCCGGAATGGCCCGTGTTGAAGACCAGGCGGGTCAGCCGTGCGTCACATAACGGAGTTCCGGTTCTGACCCACGCCCAGGCTTCGCAACGCTTAGGTCCGGTGTGAGTGGGCATCACTGACGCGCGGCGCTAGATGTTGATGATCTGCGCCAGGCTCTGCTCGGGCGCGTCGGGCGTGAGCCGCCAGAAGATGGCGATGTTGATCGGGCCGCTGAGAGTGCCGCGTTCTACGACTACGAACTCGAATGAACCGCCTTTCGGGACTTCTGTCCAGTCGTCCTGCCCGGAGCGCATCCGCTTCCGCGTTCTGTCGTCGTTGCCTTCGACGTGAGCCCACGCCCTGTGCCCCGTCCGGTTGAGTGCCATCCACCGCTCCGCGCCTGCGTAGTGGAACTCCCACTCGTCGAACGCGGCGGTCCGCGCCGCCATCTCGACTTGTCGCTCCTGGGCCGTGGCGCTCCGTTCCGCAGCGTTAGCGGACCGCTCGGAAGCGTGCAGGGCGGCCTGTTCGTGCCGGGCAGCCAGATCACGGGCGCTCTCTGCCTCGCTGCGGGCCTTTCGAGCCTGGATGGCCTGGTAGCCGGCGAAGACCGTCGCAACTCCCGTAACGATCAAAAGCCCGAGGTTGATGATGATTGAGGCATCCACTGCGTCACCGTATCGGGGCCTCGGCCGCCGCGACCCGGGCACGTCGGTTGTGCTCGACATACTGTTCGCGTGACTGACTCAGCGGACGACGTATCGATCGGCTCGGAGGATCGCGTCATCTCCGCGATGGTGCTCCCGAGTTTCAACGCGCCCGGCTCGATTCTGCCGCCAACCGAAGTGGAACGCGGCGCGGTGAAGACCAGCGGCGACTGGCAAGTACTCGGCGCACAGGCGACGACCTGGGAGATCCGCGGAACGCTCGCTGGTGTTGAGCACGGCAGGCTCGCTGAGCTGTTCGGGTTGGCGGGGGCGGCGGGGGAGCAGCTCGGGCTTGCCGCGACAGCGAGCCGGGACATCGCTCGGTGGCTCGCTGTCATTGAGGACGTGAACGATGGATGGGGGTTCGCTACCCGTGCGGCGACGGAACGACTCGTGTCGTATCTGCACTCCGCATCGCATCACTTCGGCAGTGTCGCCACGCGGACGATGCTCCTCAGGCCGCCGGCGTCCAGCCCGCTGGTCCGGAAGCAGGCGCGGTACGCCAGGGACTACCCGGACCGGCCGGCGCTGTGGACGCCGTTCTCGTCCGACCCGGCCGCGTTCTTTCCGTTGAATCGGGAAACAGCGCGTGTGCTCCGCCGCGAGGCACGATGCCACGACGCGGAGTGCTTCACGCACGTCTCAGACGCGGTCTCCTCAGTGACCGTGGACGACCGTTGGGAGGAGATGGTTGGGCGCCGCCACAACGAGTATCACCGGTGGCGCGTGCAGTCCTCGCCGGGGGCGGACCCGGCGGAGTTCCCGTGGAAGCGTGAAGCGGATACCTTGACGCTGTCAGTGCGGGTGCAGCGTGCAGTGCCGTTCGATCCGATGAGGACGATGAAGCTCGCGGAGGACGCTCGCGCGGGGTTGCACCTGCTCGCTACGGCGATGCGCACTTGGCTGAGCGTCTGGGAGGAGAGCTGGGAAGAGTTCCTCGCAGGCTGATCGATCGCCCGCGCGGCGGGCTTGCTCAGGCCGCCGGTGACTGGTGGCTGCATACCTCGCCGGGTTGCGAAGATCACGGCCCTGCATGACGTCAAAGTCGGTGGCGTCGGCGGTGTGGATGAGGTGGGCCATGAATGTGTCAGCGTCGAACCGGGCATCGGTCCCGTCGACTCGGGCTTCCATCCCAACGAGCGCATCCGCGACATCCGAAGGGTGATCTCCGGCGTACAGCCGGTCAACGTCCTTTCGGCTGAGCTTCACTACGGTGCACGACTTCACCAACGCTTCGAACGCGTCTAACAATGTGGGTGAGTCAGGCCCTCGTCGTCAGGTTTTTCCGTCCACCATGACAGACACGCCGTTGTGGCTGGCACGTTCGGCGAGTCCGAGCAGACGGTGCGCCGAGAGAGCGGTAAGTGCGTCGAGCGAGGCGAAGTGGACTGCGTCGGTCGCCGACACATTGAGTGGGCAAATGGCCGTCTGTATCCGTGTGCTTCGGGTCCGGCGGCCGTAGGGGTCGACCGCCCGAACTGACGTCGCTAGATGTAACCGCCCGCGCAGTAGCGCGAGCCGAGCTTCTCCTGGTCAGCGGAGGGGTCGAAAATCTCCACGGTCAGGTCTTTGCTTACCAGGGTCAGCATGGACGTCCGTTCGATGCGCTTGCGAGGCGGGGCGAGTGTGCGCATCGGCTTCGTTAAACACATTTCGGGTCGTGACTCTCGTGCGCCGTATCCCGCCTTCGTGGGGATGCGCTCTCTCTCCTCGGTGCGATTAGTCGTTGAAGGTGCCTGCCAGGTCGACGCAAAGCCGATTGCCCCACCCGTAGTCGAGCATTCGACGGCGGTGCATCTGGTGAACTGCGACTCCGGGAGCGATGCCGATGGCGGTGGCCTTCCGTCGGATGTCTGCGTCACTCGTGAGTCCTCGGAATGGCGCGACGCCGGCGTCGCCGAAGAGGGTCCGCATCGCGAACGCGTTCGCGCTCTTCTCTGCCTCGGAGTTTCGCTGCTTCTCAGAGTTGTACTCGAGGTGCATCTCGCCACGCGGATCGTTGAGGACGTGTCCGAGTTCGTGGAACAGCGTCCAGATGACGAAGCCGTCCTTGCCCCAGCGGCCGGTTTGCTGGATCACGGGGACACGCTCATCGATCCAGCGGGTCATGCCCAGCAGGGGGAACTTCGATGGAGGGTCCACGACCATGAACACGACACCAACTTCGGCGAGCATGCGCGCGATGTCACGAAGCATCGACGAGTTGGGGGTCGCTGCTCGTTCGCGCAGTCGCGGCAATGCGGCGATCAGCTCGTCCGAGTTGTAGATGTGGGTCCGTCCTGTCTCGAACGTCGGCGTCTGCTCTGCCGCTCGAAGCCAGGTTGAAAGGACTGTTGGTTCGAGCGTCGCCTTCGAGTCCTTCAGCGCTGCGAGCGCGTAGTCGCCTCGCGTAGCCGTCTCGTGCAGGTGCAGGTAGGCATCCCACGTTCCGCAGCCGTGGTAGGCAAGGAAGTCCGAGACCAGCCTTCCGGGATCACGCTTCGTGGCGGTCGTGGCGCCGACTGCGCGCAGATAGGTCGCAGCGTTCGGACTGATCTCGTCGACGTGGTCGGCGAGGCGTTCCTCGTCCTCAATTCGTGCCCGGTCCGCACGGTAGGCCGCCTCGTAGCGGAGCCAGGTCTGCGCCGGGATACCGACGACTCGCTGGAGTCGGAGCGCGGTGTCCGCGGTGATGGGTGCGCGCCCATTGACGATCTCGTTGACCTGCTTCCGGCTACAGCCAAGAAGGTTCGCGGCGTCAGCTTGAGAGAGACCGCGGTCTTCAATCCACTCCTCGAGATACTCTCCCGGGGCAACGGCGTAGTTCGTCTGCGTCATGGTCTCTCCCTCCTCAGTGGTAGTCCTCGATTTCGACGACCGTCGCTTCGATGGCGGCGAGCGACTTCGCCGGTATCGGATCAACTAGGAGCCGCCAGTTGCCGCTGAGCTCTCCGGCCCAGATCCCGCTTCGATCGCCCTTCAGGTCGTGCCACGCACCACCAGGGTCATCCCGCGGGAGGTCGCCGATGGTTTCGGCGTTGTTCAGTGCGTTGATGCGGAGCCGGAGCTTCTTGGCGACGTCGGGGCGCTTGCGCTGCATCTCGCGCTCGTTCGTGCACACCTTCTCGAGACGGTTGTCCTTGTACCGCACTTTCAAACGATGTCACCGATCTCGTTACACTCTAACGCTGTTGCGGGCCCCAGTATGCCTGTTCCGCGACGGATGGACGCCGACCGTGTGGCGCTTCGGTCCGTTCGAAGCGAGATTCGCTCACTGGGCTCGTCAGAAGGTTAGACCACCGCAGTGCATCAGCCCGCCACTGGGAGGAGTCCAGTTACCTCGGTGCCCGGAGCGTTTGCAGCATTCGCGCGTTCATGACCGACGGCCAGGCCCTTCCGCACCGACAACAAGCCGCCTACTGCGGCATGTCGACGAACCGCGAGAACATCCCGTGGAACGCCACGGTGATGGTGTCCGTCGGTCCGTTACGGTGCTTCGCCACGATCAGGTCCGCCTCACCCTGACGCGGGTTGTCCTTCTCGTACGCCGACTCACGGTGCAGCAGGATGACCATGTCGGCGTCCTGCTCGATGGAGCCGGACTCACGGAGGTCGGAGATCGCCGGCTTCTTGTCGGCACGCTGCTCCGGACCACGGTTCAGCTGCGACAGGGCGATGACCGGCACCTGGAGCTCCTTGGCCATCAGCTTCAGGGCACGCGAGAACTCGGAGACCTCTTGCTGGCGGCTCTCGACCTTCTTGCCCGAGGTCATCAGCTGCAGGTAGTCGATGACCACGAGCTTCAGGTTGTGCTGCTGCTTGAGTCGGCGGCACTTGGCGCGGATCTCGACGAGCGTCATGTTGGGGGAGTCGTCGATGAAGAACGGGGCGTCGTTGATGCGGCCGCGGGTCTGCGCGATGGTGGTCCAGTCGCGGGAGTCCACGGTGCCCTTGCGCATGTTCTGCAGCGGCACGCTGGTCTCGGCGGAGAGCAGACGCATCGCGATCTCGGCGCGACCCATCTCGAGCGAGAAGAAGGCGGCGGTCTGGTCGTGCTTGATCGCGGCGGCGCGGCACAGGTCGAGCGCCAGCGTCGACTTGCCCAGGGCGGGGCGGGCGGCGACGATGATGAGCTGTCCGGGGTGGAAGCCGTTCGTCAGGCCGTCGAGCTGCGCGAACCCGGTCGGCACGCCCGTCATCTGGCCGTCGCGGCCCTTGGCGGCCTCGATCTCGTCGAGCGCGGCGGAGATGGCGTCGGTCAGCGGGACGTAGTCCTCGGTCTGCACACCACCGGCGACGTTGTAGACCTCGGCCTGCGCGCTGTTGACGAGGTCGGTGACCTCACCCTCAGACGCGTAGCCCATCTGCACGATGCGGGTACCGGCGTCGACCAGACGACGGAGCACGGCCTTCTCGGCGACGATGCCGGCGTAGTAGCCGGCGTTCGCGGCGGTCGGCACCATGCTCGTGACGCTGTGCAGGTACTCGGCGCCGCCGGCACGGGACAGCAGGCCGGTCTTGGTCAGCTCGTCGGTGACGGCGATGACGTCGGTGGGTTCACCGTGGGAGTAGAGCGACAGGATCGCGTCGAAGATGACCTCGTGCTTGGGGACGTAGAAGTCCACACCGCGGGCGGTCTCGATGACGTCGGCGACGGCGTCCTTCGACAGGAGCATGCCGCCGATGGTCGACTGCTCCGCGAGCATGTCGTGCGGCGGGGTGCGTTCCATGCCGCGGTCCGCGTAGTCCTGCGGTGCGGGCTCAAGATGTGCGATCGACACACGCTCTCCTCTGTTGACGACACGGACCTGAACCGGCGGGACAGCACCCACCGGCCGGAACCCGCACCCCTGTTTCTACCCCCGGCGACCGACATCCCCGAGTCGCTCGCCCAAGCTACGGCCCCAGAGTTATCCCCAACAAACGGCCCTGTGGATAACTCTGTGGAGAGGCTGCGGAACACGCCGGAACGCTGTGTGGAGAACTGTGGACGAGCCTGTGGAAAAAGCGGCGTGCGAACACACTTTCGATCACTTGACCTGGGTTTTTCTGTTGCACACCGTGTGTGGAAAAGTGGGGTTCAAGTACCCCTTGAAGGTTCCGATTTGACACGTTTCCACTGTGTAAAACGACTTGACAAGCACCCCTCCTGTGGGAAGAGTTCTCGGCCCGTTCCCAGCCAGCGTGACCCCGTCTGAACCGTAACCAGCCAGCCCGAGTCGAGCCGCGCCTCCAGGCCCGTGACCATGTCGGCGACAGCCGTAGGACAAGCCACGCGACCGCCCCCGGAACGCAACGACGGGCGGGCCTCCCGGAGGAGACCCGCCCGTCGTGGAGCGGAACGTCAGTGCTACTTGGCAGCGACGACCTTGAGCGAGATCACGGCAGTGATGTCCTCGCGCAGGCGCACGGTGGCCTCGTGGTCACCGACGGTCTTGATGGTCGCGGGGACCTCGACCTTGCGCTTGTCGAGCGAGCCGACGCCCTGCGCCTGGACGGCGTCAGCGACGTCGCCCGGACGGACGGAGCCGAACAGACGACCGTCCTTGCCGGCCTTGACCGACAGGGTGATGGTCGCGTTCTCGAGCTTCATCTTGAGGTCCTGTGCCTCTTCGATGGTGGCGAGCTCGCGCGCGGTACGCGCGGCACGGATCGACTCGACCTGCTTCTCGCCGCCCTTGGACCACGCGACAGCGAAGCCCTGGGGGATGAGGTAGTTGCGGGCGTAGCCGTTCTTGACGTCGACGACGTCACCAGCGGAACCGAGGCCGGAGACCTCGTGGGTGAGGATGAGCTTCGACATGTGTCGACCTCCGATCAGCGGCCGGAGCCGGCGTAGGGGAGGAGCGCCATCTCACGGGCGTTCTTCACGGCACGGGCGATGAGGCGCTGCTCCTGGACGGAGACGCCGGTGATGCGACGGGCGCGGATCTTTCCACGCTCCGAGATGAACTTGCGAAGGGTCGCAACGTCCTTGTAGTCGATGACGCCGACCTTGATCGACTTCGCGGGAGCAGCGTTCTTGCCGCCCTTGCCGCGAGGCTTCCGGCGGTCGCCGGTGCTCTTTCCAGCCATAGTGATTTGTCCTTAGAAGAAAAGTTGTGTGTCCGTCGGAACGCTGAGGATCAGAACGGGGTCTCGTCGTCGAAGTTGCCGCCGGGGGTGCTCCACACGTCGTTCGACTGTGCGTTGCCGCCACCCTGCTGGCCGCCCTGGGGAGACCAGGGCGCGTCCGACTGACCGCCACCGTTGTTGTTCCAGTTGCCGCCGCCGTTGCCCGCGGGGGCGCTGGCGCCGCCGCCGACCTGGCCACGACCGCCGCCACTGCCACCCGCTGCACGGGTGATCTGTGCGGTCGCGTAGCGGAGCGACGGGCCGATCTCGTCGACCTCGAGCTCGATGCTCGTGCGCTGCTGGCCCTCACGGTCCTGGTAGGAACGCTGACGCAGACGACCCTGCGCAATGACGCGCGAGCCCTTCGTCAGCGACCCCGCCACGTGCTCGGCGAACTCGCGCCACACACTCGCGCGGAGGAACAGCGCATCGCCGTCTTTCCACTCGTTCGCCTGACGGTCGAACGTGCGAGGGGTCGACGCGATGGTGAAGTTCGCCACGGCGAGCCCGTTCTGCGTGTACCGCAGCTCGGGGTCCGCGGTGAGGTTGCCCACCACCGTGATGACGGTTTCGCCGGCCACGGGTTACTCGGCGCTCGCGGTCGCGGTTGCGGAGGCGTTGGCGGCCTTGCGGGCCGCGCGAGCCTCGTCACGCTGCTTCTGGGCGGCGACCTGCGCGATGCCCTCTTCAGCGCGGAGGACCTTCGTGCGGAGCACGGCCTCGGAGAGACCGAGCTGACGGTCGAGCTCCTTGGCGGCCTCGGGCGACGACGTGAAGTCGACGACGGCGTAGATGCCCTCGGACTTCTTCGCGATCTCGTAAGCGAGCCGGCGACGGCCCCAGACGTCCACGTTGTCGACGGTGCCACCCGCGTTGCGGATCACGGCCAGGAACTTGTCCAGGCTGGGAGCGACGGTGCGCTCATCGATCTCGGGGTCGAGGATCGCCATCAGTTCGTACTGGTGCATGCGGAACCCACCTCCTCTGGTCTCAGCGGCCCCGGGCGGTTCCCGGGGCAGGAGGGTCGATGCATGTGCCCCAGACCACGCAGGTGCGCGAGGGGCAACCTGGGTAGCCTACCGGACTGCCTGGAGGCGCGCCACCGGCCTGTGGAGAACGGTCCCGCCCGTCAGGCGGTCGCGTCTCAGGCGCCGGTGTCTCAGGCACTGGCGTCGCCTCGGGCGCTCCACCACTCGCGCAGGCGCTCCTCGGCCGTCTCCGGCCCGAGGGGTCCTTCGTCCATCCGGGCCTCGAGCAGGAACCGGTACGCCTCGCCCACGGCACGCCCCGGCGGGATGTCGAGGATCCGCATGATGTCGTCGCCGGTCAGGTCCGGACGGATCGACTCCAGTTCCTCCTGCTCGGAGAGGGTCTTGATGCGGTCCTCGAGGTCGTCGTAGGCGAACGCCAGCCGGTCGGCCTTGCGGCGGTTGCGGGTGGTGACGTCCGAACGGGTGAGCTCGTGCAGCCGTTCGAGCTGGGGTCCGGCGTCACGGACGTAGCGGCGGACGGCGGAGTCGGTCCAGGCGCCCTCGGTGTACCCGAAGAAGCGCAGGTGCAGCTCGATCAGGCGGGAGACCGCGGCGATGGTGTCGTTGTCGAAGCGGAGCGCACGGAGTCGCTTCTTCGCCATCTTCGAACCGACCAGGTCGTGGTGGTGGAAGCTCACGGCACCGCCGGGCTCGAGCTTGCGCGTCGCGGGCTTGCCGATGTCGTGCAGCAGCGCCGCGAGCCGCAGCACGGTGTCCGGGGGATCCCCGGCGTGCCGCTCGGCCTCGTACCCGATGGCCTGCTCGAGCACGGTGAGCGAGTGCTCGTAGACGTCCTTGTGGTGGTGGTGCTCGTCGACCTCGAGCCGCATCTCGGGCAGCTCGGGCAGGAACCGCTCGGCGAGTCCGGTGTCGACGAGCAGCCGGAGACCGGGGACCGGATCGTCCGTGTTGAGCAGCTTGACGAGCTCGTCGCGGACTCGCTCGGCAGACACGATGTCGATCGACGCGACGAGCTCCTGCATCGCGGCCCGCACGTCGTCGTCGACGGTGAAGCCGAGCTGGGAGGTGAACCGTGCGGCGCGCATCATCCGCAGGGGGTCGTCGCGGAACGAGACGACCGCGGTCTGGGGCGTCCGGAGCCGTGCGGCGAGCAGGTCCTCGACGCCGCCGTGCACGTCGACGAGCTCGCGGGCCGGCAGCCGCAGGGCCATCGCGTTGACGGTGAAGTCGCGACGGAGCAGGTCGTCCTCGATGGTGTCGCCGAACGCGACCTCGGGCTTGCGGGTCTCGCCGTCGTAGACGTCGCTGCGGTACGTGGTGATCTCGACCTGCTCGCCGGCGACCCGTGCGGCGATGGTGCCGAACTGGCGACCGACGTCCCACGTGGCGCTCGCGATGGGCTCGACGATCCGCAGGATGTCGTCCGGCCGGGCGTCGGTGGTGAAGTCCAGATCGGTCACCGGACGGCCGAGGAACGCGTCACGGACGGGGCCGCCGACGAGGGCGAGTTCGTGTCCGGCGTCGGCGAAGGCCCGAGCGAGGAGGTCGACGGGCTCGGTGGTGGCGAGTGCGTCGAGTCGTTCGACGGCCTGGGCAACGGACTGCATGACGGTGCTCATCCTCCCAGATCGAGGCCCCGAGTTCTCCACAAGCCGCGCGCGCACGGGACCTGTTCATGGTCGCGCCTCATACACTCGTGCTCGGCCCGAACCGACCCCGTGGCCCGCTCCCCGTATGCAGATGCTCCGCACCACGCTCGCCGCAGCCGCGTCGACCCTCGTCGCGCTCGGCCTGGTCGTCGCGCCCGTCGCCACCGATCACGCCTCGGCGTCCACGACATCAGCCGCCAAGAGCCACGTGGCCGATCCCGCCGCCGCCGACGCGGGCAAGGCGACCATCTCGATCGCCCCGGCGAACCGCGGCGTCGTCCAGCGCGACCAGGACCTCACCCTCTCGGTCACCGTCACGAACGACACCGACGCGGCCCTGCCCGCCGGGACCGCAGACTTCCGGATCTTCCGGTCGGTGAGCACGCGCGACGTCCTCGCCGGCTGGCTTGCCGACACCACCACAACGGGTTACCTCGGCGCAGAGATGGACTCCGTGGACATCCCGGCGATCCCGGCACACCGTTCGGTCTCGATCGACTCGGTGGACATCGTCTCCGGCAACGTCGCCCTCGGCGGGTACCCCTCGTTCGGTGCCCGCCGCATCGCTGCCGAGTACACGGCGGGTGACGCCTTCGCCGTCGACCGCTCCGCGATCACCTGGTACCCGGACTTCGAACAGGCCCCGGTCAGCGTCTCCGTCGCGATGCCGGTCACGGTGCCCAAGTCGACCGACGGCGTCCTCACCGCCCCGGTGCTGGCTGCCGCGACCTCGGTGGACGGCACCCTCACGCAACAGCTCGACGCGGCCGAGGACCACAACGTCGCCGTGGCCGTCGACCCGCGGATCATCGCCTCGATCCGGCTCCTCGGCGACAACGCCCCGTCGAGCGCGACCACCTGGCTGCAGCGTCTCGAAGCACTGCGCAACGAGACCTTCGCACTGTCCTACGCCGACGCTGACGTCACCGGCCTCCGCCAAGCCGGGTCAGATGGAATTCTCTCGCCGATCTCCCTCGACCAGTCCGTCGAGTCCGAGAACTTCCCCGGCGCCGAGACCCCAGCCCCGACACCGACGGCCACGCCGGGGCAGACCTCGTCCCCGGCACCCACCGAGACCTCGACCGACGGCGCCACGACCGGCGACGCCGCCGACCAGGCGCAGGAGACCCTGCCGACCACGGAGTCCCTGCTCGACTTCCCGTACTCGATGGACTCGATCGCCTGGCCGACCGAAGGCACCGTGTCCTCCGCCGACCTGCCCGCGCTCGAGCGTGCCGGCACGAAGACCACCATCGTCTCGAGCGGCAACACCTCGGCCGGCGCGGACACCACCATCACGGCGTCCGAGAAGATCGGCGACGACCACGTGCTCGTCTCCGACCAGTCGATGTCGTCGATGCTCCGCCGAGCCGCGGCCGCCACCGACCGGCAGACCTTCTCGTCGGCGATGTCCGAGCTCACCGCGACGCTGGCCACCTCGGCCCGTGCAGCGACCGCCACGGGCCCGATCCTGCTCACCCTCGGACGCGAGTGGCCGTCTGACTCCACGCGGCTCAGCCAGGCGCTGGACGCCCTCGAGAGCACCGCCTGGGTCGCCCCGGCCGACCTCTCCACCGCTTCGAAGGCCGTCGCCGGGTCGCTCACGCTCGCCAGCGCGTCCACCGGCGAGGCCCGCATCGACCAGCTCCGGCGACTCGTGCGCGGAGAACAGGGGCTCTCCGCGTTCGCGACGATCCTCGACGACCCGAACCAGCTGACCGCGCCGGCCCGGCTCCGTCTGCTCGCGCTCGCCTCGAACGCGTGGCGCGACGACGACCAGGGGCTCGCCGCCGCGGTCGAGGCCCGCACGGCCGCCTGGGCGAAGACCACCACCGAGGTCGGCATCGTCGACTCGAGCAGCCTCACCCTGCTCGGCGACCGGTCGTCCCTGCCGGTGTCCATCCGCAACAGCTCCGACTACCCGGTCACGGTGCACCTGTCCGTGCAACCGTCCAACTCGGCGCTGCGGGTGGTCCGCAACGACATCGTCGTCGAGATCCAGCCCGACTCCTCCACCCGCGCCACCGTCCCCGTACAGTCGGTCGCGAACGGCAAGGTCGAGCTGACGATGTCGCTCTCGAGCCCGACCGGCGTCGCCGTGGCCCAGCCCGCGACCGTCGAGCTGAACGTGCAGGCCCAGTGGGAGACGGTCATCACCGCGGTCGCTGCGATCGCCCTGATCGGCATCTTCGGCTTCGGCATCTTCCGCAGCATCCGCAAGCGCATCCGTCGCCGCAACGGCGAGCTCGACGACGAGGACGACGACGACCCGAACCGCCCCCTGGCGGTCCAGCCGACGGTCGGGGGCACTCAGGCGGCAACCACCCGGCCTGGAGGCACGGATCACCCCTCCGGAGCGGCCCCCGCTCCCAGCGTGGCCGCGTCCACCGCCGGGGTGGCGACCGCAGCGCCGGCCGCTGCGGTGGACCAGGGCCCCCTGCACGACGCCATCGCGCGTGCCGGAGCCGAGCCGGGCCTCCCGTCCGACGCCGCACGCAGCACCGTCGCGGACGACCGCGACCCCGAGGAGCCGACCATCAGCGCCAGCCAGCCCCAGCCCGACGTCGACGCCGAGCCGGTCGCCGAGCGCAGCCTCGGCCGGGCGAGCGCGATGCTCGCCGCCGGCACGATGCTGTCGCGCATCCTCGGCTTCGCGAAGACCTTCGTGCTGGCGTACGCGATCGGTCAGACGCAGTCACCGGCGGCGGATGCGTTCGCGGTCTCCAACCAGCTCCCGAACAACATCTACGCGCTGATCGCGGGTGGCCTGTTGTCCGCCGTGCTCATCCCGCAGATCGTCCGTGCGATGAAGCAGCACACCGACGGTGGCACGGCCTACGTCAACAAGATCGTGACGCTCGGCGGTTCCCTGTTCATCGTCATCGCCCTCGTGGCGACCCTGATCGCCCCGCTGCTCGTGCAGGTGTACGCGCAGACCGCTTCAGGCGAGGGCAAGGGGTTCACGCCCGGTCAGATCGACCTCGCGGTGGCGTTCGCGTTCTGGTGCCTTCCGCAGATCCTCTTCTACGCGATGTACTCCCTGCTCGGCGAGGTCCTGAACGCCAAGCAGGTGTTCGGCCCGTTCACGTGGGCGCCCCTCATCAACAACGTCATCTCGATCGCCGGGCTGGTGGTCTTCATCGCCATGTTCGGTGGCAGGGCCGCGAACTCCGGCGTCGACGACTGGACTCCGCTCAAGATCGCCGTCCTCGCCGGCAGTGCGACCCTGGGCGTGCTCGCTCAGGCCGCCTTCCTGCCGTTCTTCTGGCGCCGGGCTGGCCTGAGCTTCCGACCCGACTTCCGCTGGCGCGGCGTCGGCCTGAAGTCGACGGGCACGGCGGCCGGGTGGCTCTTCGCGATGATCCTCGTCACCCAGCTGGCGGGCATCGTGCAGTCGCGCGTCGCATCGCTGGGATCCGGCGCCGCGGGCAATGCGGTGCTGCAGAACGCGTGGCTGCTCTTCATGCTGCCGCACTCGATCATCACGGTCTCCATCGCGACCGCGTACTTCACACGGATGAGCCACGATGCCGAACGCGGCGACCTCGGCGCCGTCCGGAAGAACCTGTCGCTCTCGCTGCGGATCGTCGGACTGTTCACGGTCTTCGCCTCCATCGCACTGATGGTCGTCGCCGTTCCGTTCGGACGCATGTTCTCCAACACCTTCGACGGGGCACTGTCGATCGGCGCGGTCCTGCTGGCCTACATGCCGGGGCTCGTGCTCTTCAGCATGTTGTTCATCATCCAGCGCGTCTTCTGGGCGATGCACGACCACCGGACGCCGTTCCTCATGCAGTGCGTCCAGTCGGTGCTGTTCGTGATCGGCGCCCTCGCGGTCACCACGCTCCCGAACGAGGCGATCGGTGTCGCGATCGCAGCCTGCACCACACTCGCGGGCACCGCGCAGACGATCGTCGCCCTGGTGCTCGTCCGCAAGCGGCTCGGTGGCATCGAAGGACCGGTGGTCACCCGTTCGCACGTGCAGTTCGTCATCGCCGCGCTCATCGCGGGCGTCGCGGGACTCCTCGTCGTGAACTTCTTCGGGTCGTTCTCGGCGAGCGGCTTCGCGATGGCCGACTTCACCGGAGCGCTCATCACCCTCGTCCTCGCCGGCGCGGTGATGGCGGCCGTGTACTTCGGAGCCCTCGTCGTCGCGAAGAACGGCGAGATCGGCAATGCCGTCCGGTTGCTCCGCAGCAAGCTCGGCCGCTGATCCCAGCCGAGCACCACACGCTCACGGGCCGCGTGGAATGCCTCACCGGTACGATGGGTTGACCCGGTCAGACGCAACGGAAGGGCAATCAGGCATGCGCCAGCTCATCATCATCGGTTCCGGCCCGGCCGGGTTCACCGCCGGCATCTACGCAGCGCGCGCAGAGCTCAAGCCGCTCATCGTCGCCTCCAGTGTCGAGACGGGCGGTGAACTCACCAAGACGACCGAGGTCGAGAACTTCCCCGGCTTCCCCGAGGGGATCCAGGGCCCCGACCTCATGATCAAGATGCAGGAACAGGCCGAGAAGTTCGGTGCCGAGGTCCTGTACGACGACGCCGTCTCCGTCGACCTCACCGGCAAGGTCAAGAAGGTCACGGTCGGCTCCGGCGAGACGTACGAGGCCCTCGCGGTCATCTACGCCACCGGCTCGGCCTACCGTCACCTCGGCCTTCCCGACGAAGAGCGCCTGTCCGGCCACGGTGTCTCGTGGTGCGCGACCTGCGACGGCTTCTTCTTCCGACAGAAGAACATCGCCGTCGTCGGTGGCGGCGACTCCGCGATGGAAGAGGCGACGTTCCTCACCCGCTTCGCCGACAAGGTGACGGTCATCCACCGCAAGGACTCCCTGCGTGCGTCGAAGATCATGCAGGACCGCGCGATGAAGGACCCGAAGATCGAGTTCGCCTGGAACAAGGAAGTCACCGGCATCAAGGGTGACTCCGCGGTCGAGGGCGTCACGCTCAAGGACACCGTGACGGGCGAGGAGTCCGAGCTCGCGCTGGACGGCCTGTTCATCGCGATCGGCAACGACCCGCGCACGCACCTGATCCACGGCCAGATCGACATCGCGCCCGAGGGCACCATCGCCGTCCAGGGCCGTTCGTCGAAGACCAACCTGCCTGGTGTCTTCGCCGCCGGTGACGTCATCGACCCGACCTACCGTCAGGCCATCACGGCTGCCGGTTCCGGCACGGTCGCCGCGCTCGACGCCGAGAAGTACCTCGCCGAGCTCGACGACGCACTGACGGACGAGGCCGAGGGCGTCGCCCCGACCGAGCCCGCGATGGTCGACGTCATCGCCGCACGGGCCTGACCCGCCTCGGAATACCACGACGGCATCGCCGTTGTACCCCCTGAACGACTTCTCGAAGGAGCACACATGTCCAACGCCAAGGCTGTCACCGACGCCACCTTCTCGGACGAGGTCCTCAAGTCCGACAAGACGATCCTCGTCGACTTCTGGGCCGAGTGGTGTGGCCCGTGTCGCGCGGTCTCGCCGATCCTCGACCAGATCGCCGAAGAGCACGCCGGCAAGATCGAGATCGTGAAGCTCAACGTGGACGACAACCCCCAGTCGGCCATGAACTACCAGATCACGTCGATCCCGGCGATGAAGGTCTTCAAGGGCGGCGAGGTCGTCAAGACCGTCATCGGCGCCAAGCCGAAGCCCGCGCTCGAGGCCGACCTCGCCGAGTTCCTCGCGTAGGTCGCCCCAGCCGAACGGCCCCGCTCTCCCCGGAGAGCGGGGCCGTTCTCGTCCGGAGCCACCGGATGACGATCGGCCCCGTCGCGGAACCCTGGTTCCCCGGGCCGATGTCGTAGTGTGGCGGGAATGTCCCACTGAACGGAGCACTCGATGACGAACGGCAACAGCCTCGACCCCTGGTACGACTCCTACGCCCAGCGCACCGCCGGGCTGAGCGCCTCCGAGGTCCGAGCCCTGTTCGCCGTCGCCTCGCGGCCCGAAGTGGTCTCGCTGGCCGGCGGCATGCCGTTCGTCTCCGCGCTCCCCAGAGAGCTCGTCACGGGCTCCCTGGACCGTGTCATGACCGAGCACTCCGCCATGGCCCTCCAGTACGGCGGTGGACAGGGCCTGCGGTCCCTCCGCGAGCACATCGTGGACGTCATGAGCCTCGAGGGCATCCGGGCCAGCGCCGAGGACGTCGTGGTCACGACGGGCTCGCAGCACGCCCTCGACCTCGTCACCCGGCTCTTCATCGATCCGGGCGACGTCGTGCTCGCCGAGTCGCCGTCCTACGTCGGCGCGATCGGGGTCTTCCGGTCGTACCAGGCCGAGACGGTGCACGTGACGACGGACGAGCTCGGTCTCGTCCCCGAGGCGCTGCGCGAGGCGATCGCGAACCTCCGCACCCAGGGCAAGCGGATCAAGTTCCTCTACACGATCCCGAACTTCCACAACCCGGCCGGCGTCACGATGAGCCGCGAGCGTCGCATCGAGGTGCTCGACATCTGCCGGTCGAACAACATCCTCGTGCTCGAGGACAACCCGTACGGGCTCCTCTGGTTCGACGAGCCGGCGCCGCAGGCGATCCGATCGATCGACGAAGAGGGCGTGGTGTACCTCGGCTCCTTCTCGAAGACCCTCGCACCGGGCTTCCGCGTCGGCTGGGCCCTCGCGCCGCACGCCATCCGCGAGAAGCTCGTGCTCGCCAACGAGTCGGCCGTGCTCGCGCCGAACTCCTTCGGCCAGTACGTCGTGAACGCGTACCTCGACGCGGCGGACTGGAAGGGCCAGGTCGACACCTTCCGGGGCATCTACGCCGAGCGCCGTGACGCCATGCTGTCCGCGCTGGGGGAGTTCCTTCCCGACCTGTCCTGGACCAAGCCGAACGGTGGCTTCTTCGTGTGGCTCACCCTGCCCGAGTCCCTCGACTCCAAGGGCATGCTGCCGCGCGCGGTCAAGGAGCTCGTGGCGTACACGCCTGGGACGGCCTTCTACGCCGACGGACGCGGAGGCGGACACATCCGTCTGTCGTTCTGCTACCCCACGCCGGACCAGATCCGCGTGGGGGTCAAGCGCCTGGCCAACGTCGTCAACGACGAACTCGAACTGATCGAGACGTTCGGCCCGACGACCCAACCGAACACCGTGGTCCGCCAGACGTCGTCGGTCAGCGCACCGCCGCCGAACATCTCCTGATCAGCGCTTTTCCTCAGTGCTGCTCGCACAGCACCGCAGTTCCACACCGGAGGACCCCGCATGGCCGAGCTCACCCGTCGTCACGTCGTCGTCGTAGCCGGAGGCATCTCGCACGAGCGCGACGTCTCCCTCCGCTCCGGCCGTCGGGTCGCCGACTCACTGACCGGCTACGGCTGGCAGGTCGACCTGCGCGACGCTGACGCGATGCTCCTGCCGGCTCTCGCCCAATCACGCCCGGACGTTGTGTGGCCGGCACTGCACGGCGCCTCCGGTGAGGACGGGGCCCTGCGGGGCATCCTGGAGGCCGTGGACATCCCGTTCGTCGGCTCACGTTCGACGTCGGCCCGGTTGGCATGGGACAAGCCCACAGCGTCAGCGTTGGTCGCCCGCGCCGGCGTCCGCACCCCTCGTTCTGTGACGCTCTCCCACGACGTCTTCCGTGAGCTCGGTGCCGTCGGTGTCCTCGAGGCCATCGCGACGGAGCACCCGGTGCCGCTCGCGGTAAAGCCGGCGCGAGGCGGGAGCGCACAGGGCGTCACCCTGGTCAACGACGTCAAGGACCTGCCCCGGGCCATGGTGACGGCGTACACGTACTGCGACGACGTCGTGGTCGAGCAGCTCATCCGCGGCACCGAGGTCGCCGTGGGGATCATCGACACCGGAGACGGCCCCGTGGCGCTCTCCGCCGTGGAGATCGTGCCGCGGAACGGCATCTACGGGTTCGAGGCTCGCTACAACGCGGGGGAGACGACCTTCTACACGCCCGCGCGACTCTCGGCCGAGTTCGCCGGAGCAGCCGCGGAGGCTGCGGTCGCCGCGCACGCAGCTCTGGGACTCCGCCACCTGTCCCGTGTCGACCTGATCATCGACGGGGCGGGGACGCCCTGGTTCCTCGAGGCCAACGTCCTCCCCGGGCTCACTGAGACGTCACTGCTTCCGCAGGCGCTGTCGGCTTCCGGTTTCGATCTCGGCTGGACCTACGCCGAGCTCGCCGAGCAGGCGATCCGCGACCACCGCGCCTGACCCTGCAGCCGATGTTCCACGTGGAACACCGGCACATCGTGTCCCGCCTGCTCTGTCGGCGCGCTTCGATGTTCCACGTGGAACGTCGCTCCACTCGCCGAGGCGTTGGGTGCCGAGCAGACGGGCGCTCGGCGCGCCCGCCACGTTCCACCGGAACAGCACCAGGTGCCAGAAGCCCGGGCTCTTCCGGGATGGGTCGATCAAGCCGTTCGTACCAACTTCGATAAGGCGGTCACGCTCTGTCAAGGAGCCAAGGCGTCCTCGAGGTCGATGCCGACTGCCTTCACGGCGCTCACATCGCGCAGGTCGACGATGCCGGACGCTTCGACGTCGATCGCGACGATCTCCACGGCCTCGGGCTGGACGTCATTGTGGGCGATCATCGCGGAAGCTCGGGTCAACGGCCCGGTAGAACGTCCCTCGGACCGATGGCGTGAAGGGCGAGCCGCAGTTGGTCACGACACCACCATCTCACCTGAGGCGAACCGCGGTCAGCCCTGTTGCAACCGCGCCCGAGCGACCTACGGAGCCGCTGGAGCCGACGAAACGACCTACCCTCATCCGGACCCAGCCTGGCCATTACGGGGGCTCAAAACGCCGCACACGGCCGCACAGCGATGGGTTCAGCCCTCGAGGTCCTGCACTCCGAGTTCGCCGAGGATCCGGTTGAGGTCATCGCCGTTCGCGAAGTCGATCGTGACCGAACTCTTGCGAGCACCGACCGCGATCTTCACCCGCGTGTTCAGGCGATCACCGAGCCGTTCAGCGAGATCGTTGAAGTGTGCCTGGCGCTTGGACGGCTCGACCTTCGGCTTCGCCGGCGGCGTCTTCGCGGAGAGTTGCTGCGCGATCGCCTCAGCAGCACGGACGGACAGGTCCTCGTTGACGATCTTCTCGGCCAGGTACTCCATCGCCTCGGCGTCCGGGGCGGCGAGGATGGCACGAGCATGTCCGGCGGAGAGCACGCCTGCAGCCACTCGACGCTGCACGGGGGAGGGGAGCCGCAGGAGTCGGATCGTGTTCGTGATCTGCGGGCGCGATCGGCCGATGCGCTGTCCGAGCTGTTCCTGGGTGATCCCGAAGTCCGCGAGGAGCTGCTGGTACGCCGATGCCTCCTCGAGGGGGTTGAGCTGCGCACGGTGGAGGTTCTCCAGCAGTGCATCGCGCAGCATCGCGTCGTCGGGGGTGTCCTTCACGATCGCCGGGATCGTGCTCAGGCCGAGTTCCTTCGTAGCACGCAGACGACGCTCACCCATGATGAGCTCGTACTGCGGCTCGGTACCCGTCGCGCCGGGGATCGGCCGGACGACGATGGGCTGCAGGACACCGATCTCACGGATCGAGTGGACGAGCTCCTGGAGCTCCTCTTCGCGGAACTCCTTCCGGGGCTGCTGCGCGTTGGGGATCACGTCGAGCGGATTGAGGTTTGCAAGTCGTGCTCCCGGCACGGCCACCAGCTCGTCTGCCGTCGGAGCGGATGCCGGCGAGCCTCCGGTCGGGAAGAACACGTCGACGGGACGGTCCTGCTGGTCGGTTGCTGTGGGGATCAGGGCGCCGATGCCTCGGCCGAGCCCGGTTCGCTTCGGTGCCATCAGTGCTTCGCTCCTCGTGCTGCGATCTCGGCGGCCGCTTCCAGGTAGGACAGCGACCCGGTGGAGTTCACGTCGTAGGCGACGACACTCTGGCCGTAGCTCGGTGCTTCGCTCACTCGGACGGAGCGGGGGATCATGGCCTTGAGCACCTGGTCGCCGAAGTGCTCACGGACGTCATTCGCCACCTGGTTCGACAGGTTCGTGCGGCTGTCGTACATGGTCAGCAGGATCGTCGAGACCTGGAGATTCGGGTTGAGGTGCCGTTCGATCAGTTCGATGTTCCGAAGCAGCTGGCTCAGTCCTTCGAGCGCGTAGTACTCGCACTGGATCGGGATGAGTACCTCTTGTGCGGCAACGAAGGCGTTGATCGTCAGGAGGCCCAGCGACGGCGGGCAGTCGATGAAGACGTAGTGGTAGGGCTCATCCAGCGACTGCAGGTACATGTCGAGTGCAGTCCGGAGGCGCTGCTCACGGGCCACCAGTGACACGAGTTCGATCTCGGCGCCCGCAAGGTGGATCGTGGCCGGCACACACCAGAGCGTGTCCGACTCGGGGGAGGCTTGCACGGTGTCGGCCATCGGTGCCTCATCGACGATCACGTCGTAGATGCTCGCGACCTCCGCCTGGTGGTCCACGCCGAGCGCCGTCGAGGCGTTGCCCTGCGGGTCGAGGTCGATCACCAGCACCCGAGCGCCGCCATGCGCGAGACCAGCGGCCAGGTTCACCGTCGTCGTCGTCTTGCCGACGCCACCCTTCTGGTTCGAGACGGTGATGATCCGTGTCTCGGAAGGCAGCGGGAACTGCTGCGTGGCGATCGCGCGCCGGCGACGGTTCAGGTCGGCGATCTCGCGAGCGAGCGGTGTCGACGCGTCGTAGTCGGTCGATGAACTCAACGAGTGCCTCTTCCCCGGTTCGATGTTTCACGTGGAACGCGGAGCCACTGGCGGCCGGATGTCCCGGCCCGAGCCGCAGCGTCAGTCAACTGTAGCCCGGAAGACGCGGGTGGTCTCGTCGACCACACCTTCTCCGAGCTCGAGCACCTCGACATCGGAGAGGCGCTTCCGGAGGATGACCTTTCGGGCCTTCTCGATCTCTTCGTCGACCCGCGCACCCTTCATCAGGATGAGCTGCCCGCCCGAGCGCACCAGGGGCACGGTGAGCGGGATGAGCTTTGACAGGGCACTCACGGCCCGTGCGGTGACCTGGTCGACGACGACATCGTCAGCGACGTCCTCAGCACGCCCGCGGAGCACCGTGACGTTCTGCAGGCCGAGCCGATCGGACTCGGCACGAAGCCAATCCGTCCGACGCTCCATCGGCTCGATGAGGACGAACTCGACGTCCGGACGGGCGATCGCGAGCACGAGACCCGGCAGCCCTGCCCCGGAGCCGACGTCGGCAACGCGACCACGGGCCTCCAGGAGCGGTGCAAGCAACGCCGAATTGAGGATGTGTCGTGTCCACAACCGGGGGAGCTCGAGCGGGCCGATCAGGCCCAACTCCTCACCCCGTCGCGCAAGTTCGTTCGTGAACGAGCGAGCACCCTCGATCTGGTCACCGAAGAGTGCTGCGGCCGCTGCAGGCTCAGCCTCGAGCACCGGTGCGGCCTCGGTCGGGACGGGTGCGTCCGTCATCGGGTGACGACCGTGTGGCGGTCCCGACCCTCACCCTCGGACTCCGAGTGGAAGCCCTTCTCAGCGACCAGGTCGTGCACGAGCTTGCGCTCGTAGGACGACATCGGGGGGAGTGCAGCCGACGACGAACCGGCTTCGATGCGCTCGACGGCGGTGTCCACGAGCCGCTGCAGCTCGTCAGCACGGGCGTCCCGCGAGCCGCCGACGTCGAGGATGAGCCGGCTGAACTCGCCGGTCTCTGCCTGCACGGCGATCCGGGTCAGCTCCTGCAGTGCCGTCACGGTGTCGGGCTTCGACAGCACTCGGAGTGCCTCGCCGTCATCGGTGACCGACAGGTACACACGACCGGCGCGTTCCTCGATCTCGATGTCGCCGTCGAGGTCGCAGATGTCGAGGAGCTCCTCGATGTAGTCAGCCGCGATGTCCGCTTCGTCGCGGGCGTCCTCGATCTCGGTGTCCGTCGTCTCGGTGTCCGTCGCCTGGACGGCGGCTGCGGTGTCCTGCTCGGTCACTTACTTCTTCCCGTTCTTCTTCTGGCGCTGCTTGCCGACCGGCTGCTGACGCTGGGTGGTGACGCGCACGGGCTCGATCTCCGTCGCACCGGCGCCGGCGCCGGCCTCGGCGAGCACCGGGGTGGCGGTCCCGCGACGCTGTGCCTTCTTGGCCAGGCGGGCTTCACGGGCCAGTGCTGCTTCGGAGCCCGGCGTCGGCATGCTCCGGATGACGAAGTACTGCTGCGCCATCGTCCAGAGGTTCGAGGCCAGCCAGTAGAACATGACGCCGAGGGGGAAGCTCAGACCCGAGATCACGAAGACCAGCGGGAGGATGTACAGCATCATCTTCTGCTGGCGGTACATCGGAGACTCCTTGGTCTCCGGCGACATGTTCTTGGCGACGAGCTGCAGCTGCGTGATGAACTGCGACGCCGTCATCACGACGATCATGAAGCCCGCGATCGCACGGACCTCCCACCCGGAGGCGTTCGTGAACGTCTCGTGCAGCGGAGCGCCGAACAGGGCCGCGTTGCCGAACGAGCCCGCGAGGTCGTTCGTCAGCAGGCCGATGCCCGTCTTGTTGATCTGGGCCTCGTGCAGCACCGAGTACAGCGAGAAGAAGATCGGCATCTGCAGCAGCAGCGGCAGGCAGGAGCTGAGCGGGTTGGTCCCGGTCTCCTTGTAGAGCGCCATCGTCTCGCGGCTCATGGCCTCACGCGAGAACTGGTCCTTCTTGCCCTTGTACTTGTCCTGGATCTTCTTCAGCTGCGGCGCGACCTCGAGCATGCGGCGCTGCGACTTGATCTGCCGGACGAAGATCGGGATCAACGCCGCGCGGACGACGAACGTCAGGAAGATGATCGAGAGCACCCACGTGATGCCCTCGTTCGGGTCCATGCCGAGGTTCTCGAAGATCCAGTGGAAGCCGACGAGGATGGCCGAGACCACCCACTTGAGCGGCCAGAGGATCGTTCCGATGATGTCCATGGGGACGGCTACGCCTTTCGAGTGCGCTGGGGGAGCAGGACCGGCCGAACCGTTCCGACCGCGGGGTGCGGCTGCTGCGGGATCGGCGCGAGGACGAACCCGAACCGGTTGACGACGAACGGGTGACGGCGTTCCTTGACGTCGTCGATGCCGCCAGCAGCCCAGGGGTTGCAACGGGCGATGCGCCAGGCGCCCATGGCGGATCCGCGCACGACGCCGTACTGCTGGATCGCCTCGAGGGCGTACCGGGAGCACGACGGGTGGTAGCGGCAGACGTTGCCGTACAGCGGGGAGATCACAGCACGGTAGGCCCGGAGCACGACGACGCACGCGTTGCGTGGGAGCAACGCGATGACCCAGGCAAGCCGGGTCCACAGAGTGCGGTTCATGCTGCCTTCTCCACCCCGCGCGCGAAGGAGCGCGTGACGTCTTCGAGCAGGGTAGGCCATCCGGCCTGCGATGCGGCTGGCAGTACACGGACCACCACGTCGAAGCCCTGAGGGCACTCGACGAGCAGGTCGTGCGCGATCGCCTTGAGCCGCCGCCTGATCAGGTTCCGCGTCACGGCGTTGCCCACCGCCTTCGCGACGATGAAGCCGAACCGCGTCGGTCCGTTGCGATCCGCCGGCTGACGGACCACGGACACGACGACGTGCGCCGTGGCGCTCTTGCGACCACGACGCACGACGTTCCGGTAGTCATCCCCGCGCACGATGCGGTTGGCGCTGGCCAACACTGCGACGCCGGGGTCAGACCGAGGACCGGATCAGGCGATGAGCCTGATCAGGCCGAGAGCTCGGTACGGCCCTTGGCGCGACGCGCCGACAGGATGGCGCGGCCGGCACGCGTCCGCATGCGGAGGCGGAAGCCGTGCTTCTTGGCGCGGCGGCGGTTGTTCGGCTGGAAGGTGCGCTTGCTCATGATGTTCTCCACACGGCTGCTCGCGGCGAGCCGTCACGTATGTGTAGCCGTCCGGGTGTCGAACGACGCAGATGGGCGCGACCAAAGGGCCGCAGTCAACTGGTTAACGGTACGTGACAGCGGCGAGCAGGTCAAACCCCGCTCGGAGCGGTCGCGCCGTCGCCGCCGGGTCCGGCGCCCCTCGAGCCCATTCTCCACATTGGGGACAACTTCCGTTCGGTGGGACTCGGTCCGGTCCTTTACAGTGGTGTGATCGATCCCCCCGATGGCCGGTACGACAGGGAAGTACTCCTGTCGGACGGCTCGAGGTGGTCGTGGACAACACTGTGGACAACCCTGTGGGAACCTCCGCGGCAACGAGGCGTCGACGAAGCCCCCGGAGCCACCGACGATCCGCCGGCGACGACCTGGTCCCGAGTGCGGTCGCCGAGGACGCCACGGCATGTCCGACCCCGCAGGACGCACCCTCGTCCGGCAGCGAACGCACGACACGACCCCTGGAGACGAGCGCGAC